>NZ_JBMFNE010000004.1:78633-108200 GCF_049970315.1 Chloroflexus sp. | reverse complement strand
CGGCATAATTCAGACCACCCTTGGCTTGGCGAGCATCCAGGCGCGAAGGGCGCAAAGGACGCAAAGCGTTTTGGGCATCGGCATAATTCAGACCACCCTTGGCTTGGCGAGCATCCAGGCGCGAAGGGCGCAAAGGACGCAAAGCGTTTTGGGCATCGGCATAATTCAGACCACCCTTGGCTTGGCGAGCATCCAGGCGCGAAGGGCGCAAAGGACGCAAAGCGTTTTGGGCATCTCTCACCCCCCCGCGCCAGTGGGAGAGATGAGGGCCAGCAGCCCGCGCAGCAGGCTTCGTACCTCTAGCCCGGCCCTTGAGGACCGGATTCTGGACAGATGTTCTGTCTACCCTTGAACTCCCGGATGGGGCTTTTCCTGCCGCTCCTCGCACTGACAACCAGGCCATCGCGACCCAACTCCATCTTGTGGTATTGTATGCCGGTACTCGTAAGCAACGGAGAGAGTGGCATGCGCATTCTGTTCATCACCGGTGAATACCCACCACAACCGGGCGGTGTCGGCGATTACACACAACGGTTGGCGCAGCACCTCACCATCGCCGGGCACGAAGTGATCACCCTGACGTCGGTGAAGGGGCACTGGCAACTCTGGCGGGCAACGAGTCGCGGCGATGAGGCATTGGCAGCGCCACGGGGACGGGCCAGTTGGCGGTTGGTAGCTGCCGGACGGCTGGCGCAGGTTGTGCGCCTGATCCGGCCCCAGTGGTGCCACATTCAATACCAAACCGGTGCGTATCAGTTACAAATTGGCGTGAACGTGCTACCTCTTCTCTTACAACGTACCGAGATCGCCACCGCGATCACGTATCACGACTTGCTACCACCGTACCTTTTTCCCAAAGCAGGTCCACTGCGCACCTGGGTAACGCTTATACCGGCCCGCACAGCTTCTGCTGTGGTCGTCACCAACCCTGAAGATGAAGCAACCCTACGCGCTGCCGGCCTCCAACCGCGTCTGATCCCGATTGGAGCCAACATCGAGCCGACACAGTCGTCGGCTAGGGATCGTGCGGTTGAACGAACGAGGCTGAGCATAACCGCCGATGAGGCATTGATCGGCTATTTTGGTCTGTTATCGCCGGGGAAGGGGGTAGATTTGTTAATCGATCTGGTAGCACAGCACCCACGCTGGCGCTTGTTGATTATCGGTGGCGCTGCTACGACCCCCACCGATCGCGCTTACGCCGAAGCGGTACAGCAACGGCTCGCGAGGGATGGTCTGCGCGATCGGGTAATCATCACCGGCCACCTGCCGGCTGCACAGGTCTCGGCTTACCTGAGCGCCTGCGATGTAATAGCCCTGCCCTTCCGTGATGGTGCTTCGCTACGACGCGGTAGCCTGCTCGCTGCACTCGCCCACGGCTGCGCCATTGTCACCACACCGCCGGCCTCAGCCGCCACTGCTGCGGCCCTGACCGGAGCAGTGCAATTCGCCGCAGCACAACCCAACAGCTTCGCCGCAGCGATTGAGATGGTATTGCAATCGGCGGTGATGCGTGATCGTCTCAGCGAAGCAGCCCGTGCCGTTGCCCGTCGGTTTGCATGGTCCACCATTGCGCAGGCGCATCTTGAGCTGTATCAAACAAGGTGATCGAGTCTGGCGCAGGACCGACTCCGTTCATGACGAGAACCGCAGCAGAGCATCGCGCAAATCACGTACTACATCGATTGCGTGCAATTCCATCTTTAGTCCCACCATCGTCTGCGCCACCTCAGGCCCAACTCCAATCAAGACAAGGCGAGCACCCAACAAACGCACACTGCGGGCCAAAGCAATCACCCCATCGGCTGCAGCTTGATCAAGAAATGGCACGCCGGTCACATCAACCAACAACCAACGCGCGCGGCTATCACTCACCGCTTGTAACGCTCGCTGCTGGGCCAATGCCAGCCGAACCCCATCGAGCGCACCGACCAGGAGCATCACGAGCATACCGTCACGCACCGCCAAAATCGGCACACTCAAGGCCTGAAT
The DNA here is from genome assembly GCF_049970315.1 of Chloroflexus sp. Classification (GTDB taxonomy): domain Bacteria; phylum Chloroflexota; class Chloroflexia; order Chloroflexales; family Chloroflexaceae; genus Chloroflexus. The sequence goes on along the minus strand of NZ_JBMFNE010000004.1, from coordinate 106,208 downwards.
CTCTTGGCGCTGACGCTCATTCTCGGCCAACACTGCCATCATCTCCGCTTGCCGCTGCTCACTCTTAGCCAACGCGGCTTGCAAGGCCGCAGTGCGTTCGGCCACGCGCACCTCTAAGGCTTTATTGGCTTGGGACAACTGCTTCGCCAACGCCTCCGACCGCCGTTGGGCAGCATTGCCAGCTCAATTGCATGCAGCACACTGCGGGTTCCGATACCGGCAATCACCCCGCAGACGACGGTCAACAGCATGCCGGTAATCACAATCTCACCGGCGGAAGGTGCGACTTGCGGTCGACTCGCGAGGCCGAACCATTGCCCGGTCATACCGGCAATCCCTACTATGCCGGCTACCACCACATGCCACTCTCGCCCGATAACTGCGGCTGTAGTCACAACAACGACGGCGAAAATCGGTACCAATCCGATTTGACCCGTCCCGAACGGAATAACGGCAAAACTCACGGTAAGCACGATAATTAACCAAAGCGCTGCCTGGTCGACCCAACTAACCGGGCAATGACCAATAGCACCAATACGAGGGTCAAACCGGTGAGGTTGGCGACTAATTGTGGCAACGGATCGGGTTGAATCATAACCAGCGGAATCGCCAGTATCGACATCGCCGACAACGTTAACCCGATGATGAGTAAATTACGTCCCCGTCGTTGAACTTCAGGATCGGGATGGGGAATGGTAAGCAACCGGTTCCATAATGACATACACATTACCCTGCACTACGCCGACGAGTGATCACATCTGTATTGTAGCACCTAGCTAACCGGCTAACGGAGCCTAACGCTCATCGGCTAGAAAGCGTCGGAGCAATGCTAACACTTCATCAGGGCGCTGTTCAGGAAACCAATGCGGATTCGTCGTAAGCTGCACCACACAATCAGGTCGCTGCAGCAATACCTGTTCAAAACCGGCAGTCGAAGCGATTCGGTCAAGAGGACAACGGATAAATAAGACTGGAAACCGAATATCGGTAAAAGGTGCTTGCCGACCACAGCCGGCCAAACGCCATGGCAACCGCAGCACTGTCAATGGCCAATCCCAATAATGAAAACTATCGTAAGCGGCTCGATGGGCATCGGGCGCTCGATAACCGCCGATCATTAATAATGCCGCTGTTAGATGTTTAACCGGCGGCAGATAATACGGTAAGCCAAACACTATGCCGTACAGCCACCATAACGCTCGCCACTTATGTTCACCCCAGTCATAGCGAAACGATGACCCAACCGAGAGTGCTACCATCCGCTCAATCGGTATATCGGGGCGCTGACGTACTCGTGCCCAGACAAAGGTCGCTCCCCAATCATGAGCAATGACGACCACCTTGCCGGTCGGGCTGGCTGCAATCACAACGTCAAGCAAGGCTGCTACTTCTCGTGCCAACCGACCGTGCCATAAATCGTGCAACGACGGCCACACCGGATTAGTCCGTCTGTTGGGGAGGGCAATCGCATAAATATTGCGTCCACGCAACCAGTCCTGCTGTCGTTCCGTCGCCGTTATGTACGCATCGTACATCTGTTCAGAGTCGGGAAACCCGTGCAAGAAGAGTACCGGACTCCGCCGGCTATCGGGATGGTACTGTATCCGTCGCAACCGGCATAGGAAGCGCCGGGCCGGTGGACGCCGCAAGGCAGCCCAAATGGTAGGAAAGAGTTGTTGTTTCATTATCGCTCCACAGAAGTTGGTCGGTAGTGCACCGAATGCCCCCACCACAACGCTGCACTGAGCGGAGCAAGACTGAGAGCCGCTCCGATCAAACAGAGTAGTAGATACCCTAACCCAGCCAGAATAAACCCGCTACTCAGGCTCCCAAATGCCGAGCCTAGATTGACGAGCAGATCGCTCGCGCCTTGCACCGCACCACGTTCCGACGGTACAATGGCGTCGGCCACCAGTGCTGAGCCGGCAATATAACAAAAGTTCCACCCCAACCCGACAAGAAACAATCCCAAAGCCAGCCACGGAGTCAAGAGCGATACCGGTGCAATCAATGCCCCGACAATTAACATCAGCGCGCCAAACATCATCGTCAAGGGCCGACCTAGGCGGTCGGCGATTCGACCGGTGAACATTGATAGGCCAAACATGCCGAAGGTATGGGCACCGATCACCAACGAGATGCTATCAAGACCGTGAGCGTGATGGCTCATATGGAGCGAAGTGACACTCATCACCAACACCATCACCACCTGACCAAGCACCATATTCACCAGTCCGGCCCGAACGAGCGGGAGCCGCAGAATCGTACCCACGGAACGCACCGGTACCGCCGTTGTGGCAGCGTCTGTGGTCGTCTGAACATTCAAGCGCAGCGCCAACGTGCGCGGATCGGGTCGCAAAAAGACAAACATGACCAACGTGGCGATGGCGAAGAGGGCTACCCCACCAAACATTGGCCCGGTCAACTCAGGCAAGCCACCGGCTGCCGCCACCTGACCCAACGGCCCTACCAACAACGGCCCTCCCACTGCGCCGATAGTACTTGCAAAGACCACTGTGCTGATCGCACCGGCCCGTCGTTCCGGCGAGACAACATCGGCAGCAGCGTATCGACTCTGATCGATAATCCCACGCGCCATCCCAACCACAAACAGACCGACTAAGAAGAGAAGAAACGAGTGGCTAAGTACCGCTACTCCGTCAATCAGCATGCCCATCAGCCCCAACACCATCCCCACTAGGAGAGCGGGCCGCCGACCAAATCGCTGCATCGCTTGCCCTGCGGGATAGGCTGACAGCGCCGCCCCGGCCAGCATAAGGGTTGCCGGTAAGCCGGCGAGTGCGTCATTGCCGCTCAGTTGCGCACCGGCGATCGCGTTCACGGCAATGTTGGCAATAATTGCGGCTGATGCTAAACTCTGCGTAACGAATAAGGCGCCGATGATCCGGCGCGTAGCAACTTCATAGTCGAAGGTGGTTGGTATACTCATCACATTCACTCCATGGCAAACGATGCTCTTGCAGCTATTATAGTTGTTTTATCAAATAATTTTTCACCCTTATGCGTATGTTCCGCCGTGTCCAGTTACTTATCGCCCGATTCTCTGCTACCCGGTTCGGAGCATGGTTTGTGCGCACCTGTATCCAACCGCTCGACCGGCTGCTGCTGTGGCTCACAGGAGGACGGATAGGAATCGTCTCGTTATTCTACCCGACTCTCATCCTCATTACCACCGGTGCGCGCAGCGGCGCCAAACGGCGGACCCCGTTGATCTTTCTCCCTGACGGCAATCGGATCGTACTGGTCGCGTCAAATTTTGGCCGCGACCGTCATCCCGGCTGGTACTACAACCTTCGCGCCAATCCGCAGGCGCAGGTGAATATGTACGGCCACCTCTTCGAGTGTCGCGCGCGCGAAGTGAGTGGGATCGAGTATCTGGAACTGTGGGAGCGGGCAGTGCGTTACTATCCCGGTTTTGCCGTCTACGCCCGCCGGGCCGGACGCACCATCCCGATAGTGGTACTCGAACTCAATATGCCCATCTAATCACTAGTGGCGTAATCAAGCCCTCGATCAGCGCGGCAACCACCACCAACGGCGCAATCAGGAGCAACCACACCTTTACCGTCTGTGCAGCTGCCCACAACAGATTCTCGCCGACGGTAAACTCACCCGGAGCAGTCAACACTGCTGCCCCCATCCGCAACCCCAACGCCGCACTGAGCATAAACACCGGCAATTCAATGCTCCCGTGGGGAAGCAGGTAGGCGAAAAGAAACGTGAGGGGGTTATCCGTCCCCACCCCACCTCGCTCGATCAGCCGCCCGCAGACATAGCCAATCTGGGCAAAGACCGTCGCCGGCACAAGGAAGGGAAACACACCCAAACTGAAGGGAGCAAAGAGGTTTGAGAGGATTGATACACGCAAGTTATTGAAAACGACAAACAGCGCCAACCATAGCGATGGGTCGGGGCCATACGCAATCTGATCGAGCGTCCGTTCTACCGATGGGAAGACCCTCACCGAAGCCTGCAACATCCCAAACCAAATCCCACCGATCGCTGCCAACAAGCTCACGGCTAAGGGCAGGCGCAATTCACGTAACAACATCGGCAACTCATAGCGATAAAATCGCAGCGGTGAGAATGGCAAACCGGCATACTCGTACAGTGGTACTCCGGCCGGGTGGTATTCACAAAAAAAGCGACGGAAGACTGCCCACAACCGGCGTAAGCCCATCTCTTCCCGGTTACGCGAAAAGATCGCTGCACGCCGGAAAGTTTGCAAGCCGCTGCGTAAAAAGGCCAATCCGACAACGAAGATTGCCAGCATACCAAGCCAGATCACATCGAACCGGCGGCCAATAAAATACGGCGCTTGCGCTTGCAAGAGTGCCGTCGTCGGCAACAGAATACCCGACGCCAACATCGACGCCTCGCGCACGCTACCGGCGTGGATCGAGAGACTCACAGCGCCGGTCACTAAAGCCACTGCCACCACGACGGTCAGCAGCCCCATCTGGAGCAACAGCTCCGACGACATGCCATCGGCATACATATCGGGAAAGTTCAGTGCCACTAAACCGTAAAACAGGTACTGGGTGAGCAGTGCGGTCAGCAGCGGGATTAGCAACGTACCGACCAACTTTCCGAAAAAGAGCTGCTGGTCGGTCACCGGCAACGCACAGAGTGCTTCAAGCGTATTCCGTTCACGTTCGCCGACAAACGACTCAAGCGCGGCGACCAGTGCAAAACTGATCGGAACAAAACCGGCCAATACTCCACCAAACGGGATCAGTGGAGCGAGTGCCAGTGGATCATCGAGCCGAGGATAGAGTGCTCGAATACCCGTCACCAACCCAACCGGCATCAAGATCAGCAAAAAGATCAATAACCCTACCGAACGCCAATCACGAGTAATCTCGATCAGCTCGCGACGCGCCACAATCCAGATCGAACCACCGCCAAACCGTGCAATCTGGCGACGTGGTCGTTTGTGCTGTCCAAACCACAATCGGCGAATCTGCTCGCGGGCTAACAACTCTTCCCGACTAAACGCCCGCATCCCAATCTGCACCAACCCAGCGGCCAATATCACCAAACCAACCCAAAGCGCTACTACCAGCTCCCAACGATCATTAACGATCAAAAATGCGATCAGTTGCACTACTAATGCCATCGGCACGAGTACCAAACTCGACAACAAACTTGCTGCACGTACCGTTGTCACATGCGACGAGATAATCACTGCACCGCCGACCATCACCAGCGCCATCGTAATAACCAACACCAGCAACAGCAGCGATCGCAGCGGTTGCAGCGCCGACAAGACCACATTAGGCACCAAAACCAACAACCATGTGACCAACACCAGTTGGCTCAGCAACGCACCCAGCAATGGCAACGCCAGCGCCGCGATCAGCTTGGCAAGATACAACTCGCGATCACCAAGTGGCATTGCCAATAACGTCTCCAACGTATTACGCTCACGTTCGCCAGCGAACGACTCGAGGGCCAGAATAAGCGAGAAACCTGCCGGTAAGAAACCGACCAGCAAGATCAAAAAGGGAATGACTTGGACGGCGACCGCATCCTGTTGCACAAAATTGACAAACAACACCAGTGCTCCGGCTATCAATGTCGGCAGCGCCAACGCCAACAGTGCCAGCGGTGTCAACAATCGCCAATCGGTCAAGGTATCACGCAACTCACGGCGGGTAATCACCCACCACGCCGGTGCAACCGTATCTGATCGGGCCAATGTCGGAGCTTGGGAGAGCCAAAAGCGTTTCATATTCATTCCCGTGCAGATGGAGCCGGAATTGCCTCATCTTCGGCCACAATCCGTAGATAGAGGTCCTCTAGCCGGCGAGGTTGTTCAGATAGACTATAGACCGCGATTCCAGCCGTAATCAGCCGATTCACGATTGCCGGATTAAGCAGATGTGGTTCGGCAGTTTGCCACACGATTCGGTCATGCCCAACTGCTTCCGCGCCCACCAATTCGCGCACCACTGTCAATGCGCGGACTTGATCGGTAGGCCGGGCTACGATCAGTTCAAACGCCGGCTCTCCCAACAACTGGCGACTCAGTTCGGCGAAGGGGCCAACTGCGATAATCTGACCACCGCGAATAATCGCGATCCGGTCGGCCAATTCCTCGGCCTCACTCAGATTATGCGTTGTGAGCAAGATACTCCGTTTCGCGCCACGCAACTCACCGATAGCATCGCGTACCGTGCGTGCACTCTGCGGATCCATCGCCGTCGTCGGTTCATCAAGAAACAGTACCGGCGGATCGTGAATCATAGCCCGGATCAACGCCATCTTCTGGCGCATACCCTTCGAGAAGCTTTCCAGATTACGGTCACGTACCTCCCAGAGGCCAAACTGGCGCAAGAGGACTTCACTGCGCTGACGGCACTGCACAGCATCGAGGCCAAGCAGCGCGCCGAAAAAGGCCAAATATTCGAGTGCCGCCATTCGCCCGTACAAACCGGGATATTCGGTCAGGAGTCCCACCATACCACGCACCCGTTGTGCATCACGCACCACGTCGTGACCACAGATACGCGCCTGACCACTGCTCGGCGGCAAGATCGCCGCCAACATACGCACGGTAGTCGTCTTACCGGCCCCATTTGGGCCGAGCAAAGCTATCAACTCTCCCGGCTGCACGGTGAGCGTGAGATCACGTACCGCGACAAAATCACCGAATTGCTTACCGAGCTGAATAGCTTCGATCATAATCTGCTCGCTGGGTTGAGAAAGCGGATATGCAGGCCACATTTAGTATTGTATACCGATTTCATTACCAAACATCGCTCGTTAGAACGATGTCGCGTTGATAGGGATTACTCAGAGCGATGCAGTATCGTCGACAATAAGGGGTGGCGTGTATATTATGTCTATTAATATCTTAGGTATACTACATAGGAGAATGTCTTTATTGGGTAAAGAGGAGCATCATTATGGACGAACCCCAATCCACCAATGATCCAGACATGGGCAATCACTTCACGTATTGGAGCATCGTTGGCATTTCAGCTCTACTGTGCTTTGCGTGGCTCCTGACCGGCAGCCTAACGCTAACGTTAATCATCATCGTGCTCGGCCTCCTCCATCTCGCCCAATTCTTTCCCGTCGCTGAAGCGATTGTCCGTAGTGATCCAATCCTCTTGATCATCCGCCGCTTCTCTCTCCTCTTTGTACTCGTCATCACAGGCATTGCTATTGCTATTCGCTACCTTCGGTTGTGAAATATAGACATTTTGCACAAATTATGTGGCAGTTTGCTTGTTGAATTTATCCAATCCTTTTGCTATGATGCAGGTAGTTCTCCGTCGCCGATCAAGCGACGGCTACTGGGTAGCTCAACGAGGAATGCCCGGCAAGTGCATAGCAGCGCGGAGGGAGACCATGGAAGTTCAAGGGATGCTAATCGGGTTGATCGGATGGGCGGCCACCGCTATCCTGGCGTTGGGAGCGCGTCGATTGGCCGACATCGAACAACGGGCCATGATTGTGTGTAGCTGGTTGGTGTGGATGATTCCTGGCTTCGGTACGTTCGTGCGGAGCGGTGCAATGACCATCGACGCGGCTGCCCTCTACGTTGGTATCTCGACAATGCTGCTTGCCGGGCTGCTTTTGGTCGGTATTCGTGGGCGTAAGCGTGTCCGCTGAACGACACCCATTGTGCGCTCACCCTATTCAACACCAAAATGCGAATGGCTGTTTCCCCATTCGCATTCGGTGTGGCTAAACACGCTCGTGATACCTAGGCGTCGTAATACATCATGAACTCATACGGGTGTGGGCGTAACGCCAAGCCGACCGCCTCTTTGCGCTTTGCCTCGATATATGTTTCGAGCAAATCGGGGGTGAAGACACCTCCCTTCAACAAGAAGTGGTAGTCGTGCTCCAGTGCATCCAACGCCTCGTTGAGCGAACCGGGGGTACCGCGAATGTCGGCTTTCTCTTCAGGCGACAACTCGTAGATATCCACATCAAGCGGTGGTGGTGGCTCAATCTTGTTCTGGATACCGTCAAGACCGGCCAGCAGCATCGCGGCAAAGGCCAGATAGGGGTTACACATCGCATCAGGAGCACGGAATTCGATGCGGCGTGCCTTCGGTGACGAGCTGTACGTCGGGATGCGGATAGCCGCCGAACGGTTGCGCATCGAGTAGACGAGATTGATCGGCGCCTCGAAGCCCGGCACCAATCGCCGATAACTATTGGTGGTCGGCGCACAGATCGCCAATAATGCTGGGGCGTGTTTGAGGATGCCACCAATATAGTATTGTGCCGTCTTTGACAGCAGTGCGTACTGGGTTTCATCGAAGAAGAGCGGCTCACCGCCTCTCCATAAGCTCTGGTGCGTATGCATACCCGAACCGTTGTCGCCAAAGATCGGCTTAGGCATAAACGTGGCGCTGTACCCGTGAGCGCGAGCCACATTGCGCACAATGTATTTATATTTTTGCACCTTATCGGCCATGTTGACCAATGAGTCGAAGCGCATGTCGATCTCGCACTGGCCGGCAGTAGCGACCTCGTGGTGGTGTAGCTCGATCTCGATCCCGATCTCCATCATCTTCAGGATCATCTCCGAGCGGATGTCCTGTAAGGTGTCGGTCGGTGGTACCGGGAAGTAGCCCTCTTTGTGGCGGATGCGATACCCTTTGTTCCCCCCCGGCACTTCAGCTCCCGTGTTCCACACCGCTTCGGGGCTATCAATATAGTAGAAGCCCTGATTGGCACTCTGACCGAAGCGCACATCACTAAAGAGGAAAAACTCCGCTTCCGGCCCAAAGTAGGCTGTATCGGCGATACCGGTTGTCTTCAGATACGCTTCCGCCTTCTTCGCCACCGTGCGCGGGTCACGGCTGTAGGGCTGGCGGGTGATCGGATCGATAATGTCGCAGATCAGTACCAGCGTCGGGATACTGAGGGTCGGATCGATAAAGGCCGTCGAAGGGTCGGGTACCATCAGCATATCACTCTCGTTGATCGCCTGAAAACCCTTGATCGACGAGCCATCAAAACCTAACCCTTCACGGATCATATCCTCGGTCAACCGCGAGGCCGGCAGCGAGTAGTGCTGCCACCCACCAAAAAGGTCGGTAAAGCGCGTGTCAACAATTTGAATTCCTTTGGCTTTAATCAGCTCAATGACCCCCTTCGCATCCATTGCCATGAGAACCTACTCCTTACAGTACAAGAACGAACGCGGTCCGCCAGAACGAATATGGTCCTGAAACAGGCAACGACGCCGCGGCACATTGGCGACCAGCGGCGTCATATTCTTCCTGTCGGCTTCCGTCACATGGGGGCAGATAGAGCGCAGCGCGCAAGGCAGGCGTCAAAGCCGACGAGGCATTCACTTCAATGCAACGCGACATCGCAGCATCGAAACGGTCATCGTCAAACCGGGCCACATCGGTGTTGGCTGTTGCGCCTACGCAGGCGGAGTGCAACATCTGCACCTATCAGTAGTCTAATCAGTTGCCGCCGCTCGCGCTACGGTGAGAGGGTACAATCCTTGCGATAATCGGATTGGATAGTTTGTCTAATGGTTAGCTCTTACCATCGTTATCAATGCCTCAGATAAGGAGCTTGCTTCGGGCGGCAGGCCCGCCGCATCGCGGCGGCCTCCGCTCCCGCGCAATACACACATCTCTCACCCATTTTACAAAGCGGCGCGACCGGAGTACAATGGCAAGCCGATCCATGCCGCCATGGCGCGGCAGTCGTCGCAAGCAATCGTGTTGAAAGGAACGAAACGCTGTGAGTAAGAAGATCCGCGTTGCGATTATTGGTGTTGGTAATTGCGCCTCTTCATTGGTGCAAGGAGTTCATTACTACCGCAATGCCCGCGATGGCGATGACATTCCCGGTCTGATGCACGTCAATCTGGGCGGCTATCACATAGGCGACATCGAGTTTTCGGCTGCGTTTGACATTGCCGATACCAAGGTCGATCGCGATCTGGCCGAGGCGATCTTCGCCGAACCGAACAACACCTACCGCTTCGCCGACGTGCCGAAGCTGGGCGTCCCCGTCTCGCGTGGTATGACGCACGACGGCATCGGTAAGTATCTGAGCACGGTGATCCGTAAGTCGAAGCGCGATACCGATGACATTGTGCGTATTTTGCGCGACACCGGCACCGATGTGGTCGTTAATTTTCTCCCTGTCGGTAGCGAGATGGCGACGAAATGGTACGTCGAGCAGGTCCTCGATGCCGGTTGTGCCTTTATTAACTGCATTCCGGTGTTTATCGCCAGCCAAGAGTATTGGCGGCGGCGGTTTGAAGAGAAGGGGCTACCGATTATCGGCGACGATATCAAGAGCCAAGTCGGCGCAACGATTACCCATCGTGTGCTGACCACCCTCTTCAAAGAGCGCGGTGTGCGCCTCGACCGCACCTACCAACTGAACTTCGGTGGCAATACCGACTTTCTCAATATGCTTGAGCGCGAGCGGCTCGAGAGCAAGAAGATCAGCAAGACGAATGCGGTCACGTCACAGTTGGGCTACGAGTTGCCGGCAGAGAACGTTCACGTCGGGCCGAGTGACTACGTGCCATGGCTCGGCGACCGCAAGTGGTGCTATATCCGTATGGAAGGCACTACCTTCGGCGATGTGCCGCTCAACCTCGAACTGAAGTTGGAGGTGTGGGATTCGCCAAACTCGGCGGGAGTAGTGATCGACGCCATTCGCTGCGCTAAGTTAGCCCTCGACCGGGGGATCGGTGGTGCACTCTATGGACCGAGCAGCTACTTTATGAAGACTCCACCGCGCCAGTTTACCGACTACGAGGCACGGGAACTCACCGAACGCTTTATTCGCGGTGAGGAGGGAGCAAAGTAAGGAAGGCAAAGGCGCAAAGACGCTGAGGGGTTGCGGGTTTGAGCCAGGTGAACGTGTAACTCTATCCTGCGCGTCTTCGTGTCGCTGCGCCTTTGCGTGAACACTATCCAAACAGGATGGGCATGAAACTGATTGTCCAGATTCCGGCCCTCAACGAACGCGATACCATTGCCGACGTAATTCGTGCCATTCCCCGCCAGATACCCGGGGTGGATCAGGTTGAGGTACTGCTGATCGATGATGGTTGCACCGACGATACGGCCACAGTGGCCTTAGCCGCCGGAGCCGATCATGTTGTGCGTCATACCGCCAACAAAGGCTTAGCCACCGCTTACCAGACCGGTATTGATACTGCGCTTCGCCTTGGGGCGGACATCATCGTGAACACCGACGCCGACAACCAATATCCCGGTAGCGAGATTCCGCGTCTTATCGCACCGATTCTCGCCGGCAAAGCCGATATTGTGATCGGTGATCGACAAGTGCATCAGATCGAGCACTTTTCACCACTTAAAAAAGTTCTACAACACGTGGGAAGCGCAGTAGTGCGTTGGGCATCGGAAACAAATGTCCCCGACACGGTTTCCGGCTTTCGCGCTCTCTCACGCGAAGCTGCATTGCGCACCTTCGTCACCTCCGATTTTTCCTACACCGTTGAGAATCTGATCCAAGCCGGTAAGCGACGGTTGACGATTGTCGCCGTGCCGATCACGACCAACCCGGTGCAGCGACCGTCGCGGTTACACCGTGGTAACTGGAACTTTATTAAGCGACAGGCAGCGATCATCGCCCGCACCTACACTACTTACGAACCGCTAAAGGTCTTCAGCTATATCGCCCTCTTCTTTGCGACGCCCGGTTTCATCCTGCTGGCTTGGGCGGCCTTTGTCTTCATTGGACGACGGCTAAATATCCTGTCGGCAACGAACGATCAATCGCTGCTGGTCGGGAGCGTATTGGTGCTGATGGCGCTGATCATCTTTTTGATCGGGCTATTAGCCGACCGCGTCGGCGGTGTGCGCCGCCTGCAAGAAGAGATTCTCTATCGCACGCGCGTCAATTTAGTTGAACAAGAGGCGTGGCGCCGCACGATCAGCGCCCGACTCGACCGAATCGAGCGGGCGCTGGGAGTGACCATCAACGACGAGCAAGATGAGACCATAGCTAAGGATTCACAGTCATCAACGCGACCGTAATGTGATCATTTGCCGCTAATGGCCGGCGGTATTAATCTCTTCAGCGTCGAATACGGAGGGGTTAGGCTCGCCTTCTACCACGATCTTGGCAATTGCCCCCTTGTCAATCGAACGACTGAGCGCGTGATCGACTAAGATATAAGTACCGGGCACTTCCAGGTTGAACTCGATAATCACCGCACCACCCGCCGGGATTATCGTCGTCTGGACGTTGTGGTTCTGGAGGCTACCACCTTCAACGTACACCGTATCAAAGATTTCGCCGATCACGTGGAAGTTGCTACTCACATTCGGGCCACCAACCCCGACGAAGAGTCGTACCGTCTCACCAACCCGGGCCTTCATCGCATGATCACCGGTCAAACCACCGGCCCGCCCGTTGAAGACAATGTAGGTCGGGTTTTCATCCTTCACCGCCAGCGGGTTGAAGGTAAGGTGCCCTTGTGTACCGTGGGCTTGTTGCGTGTAGAAATCACCTTGCATGATGTAGAACTCGCGATCAACCGGTGGCAAGCCACCTTCCGGTTCGACTACGATCAGCCCGTACATACCGTTGGCGATATGCGATGGAATATGCGGCGTCGCGCAGTGGTAGACGAACACACCGGGATTGAGAGCCTTGAAGCGAAAACGCTTGGTTTGGCCGGGAGCAACTTGCGTTGCGACTGCACCACCGCCCGGTCCGGTCACTGCGTGCAGATCGATAGAGTGCGGCAACATGCTATCGGGGGCATTGGTTAACGCCAGCTCGACTGTATCACCGACCCGCACACGGATCATCGGACCGGGTACCGTACCATTGAATGTCCAGAAGGTATACGTACTTCCATCACCGAGATAGCCCACCACCTCGCGCGTTGTTAATTCGACCGTCACCGTCTGTGCCGGACGCGCACCGACCGGTGCCGGTACAGCATTGGCTGGCAGCATCACCTCATGCGTCACTTCCATCGCCGGGGCGACGGTTGGTAGGACCGGCATCTGCACACCGGTTGGGGAAGGTACTGCTGTACAAGCGGTCAGAAGAGCTGTGACCAGAGTAATTATGATTCGGCGGATCATAGACGGCTCCTTGTTTATTCAGGCTTATCCTGTACACATCGTAACCGACGCTGCCGCAAGAGTATGTGACAAAAGTCACTATCTCATCACACTGCCGGTTATTGTCTGCGCCAGGCCATTCTGTGCTACCATGCAGACATTCCCGCCGACAAGATGGAGACTCCTACTATGATCGACACGATCCGCCAACAGTGGACCAACGGCTCCGTTGTCTATAACGCATGGCTGACCATTCCCAGCCCGTGGAGCGCCGAGTTGCTGGCTACCGCCGGTTTTCCCTCGCTCACTATTGATTTACAGCACGGCCTCATTGACGACCCGACCGCATTGCAGATTCTGCATACCATCGATCAGCGCCGCTGTCCGGTATTTGTACGTTTAGCGTGGAACGAACCGGCGGCGATTATGCGAGCATTAGACCGTGGCGCAGCAGGGATTATCGCGCCACTGATCAATGGCCCCGACGATGCGCGAGCGTTGGTAGCCGCTTGCCGCTTCCCGCCAGAAGGGATACGTAGTTATGGGCCGGTACGAGTTGGTGTGGCTCACGGGGTCGCAGCACCGGCGGCAGTGGCGCAACTGCCGGTGCTAATGCCGATGATCGAGACGGCAAACGCGATGGAGCAGCTTGAGGCGATTGCCGACGTACCTGGCATTGATGGCCTCTATGTCGGACCGGCTGACCTGAGCTTGAGCCTCGGCTTACCGGTGCCGGTCGATTTTTCCGCACCTCCCTTCCGGGCTGCACTCAGCCGGATCGTCGCCGTCTGCCGGCAACGTGGGCTTGCAACCGGCATCTATGCCAACCCCGATCTTGCTGCCGATTTGGCTGCACTCGGCTTCAATTTCATCACGATTGTGAATGATGGGGATTTGATCATGAAAGGGGCTGTTGCCGCTTTGCAAACGGTACGGGCATAGCAGGAGAGCTACACCATTACGATTCCGCACATGCTACCAAGCCCTCGCGATCACAGATTACAATTGCGCCGCGCTCGATACGGATCAAGCCTTGCGCTTCAAACTGATGAAGGGTACGGCTCACCATCTCGCGCACGGTACCGATCATCGCCGCCATTTCGGCTTGGGTGAGCGGTGCGACAATCTCACCCTGTTCAGAAGCAATCGCTCGATTAAGCAACAATTGTGCCAAACGGCCCTGCACGCTGTGCAGGGCAATATTATCGATCAGATTGACCATGTGGCGCAAGCGGCCGGCAAATTCGCGCAGTAACGCCATTGCCAACGGTGGATGCTCGGCGACCAACCGGCGCATAGCGTCAATCGGCAGTACGAGCAGATCAACGTCGGTAATTGCTTGAACGTTGACCGGACAAGGGCCGTGGTCAAAAATTGGCACGGTATTGAAATGTTGACCAGCGCCCATGACATTGACGATCTGCTCGCGGCCATTGAGGGCGACTCGCACCAACTTCACCCGCCCGGCAACAATCGCGTACATCGCCTGCGGAGGTTCGCCGGCTAACACAATCACAGCACCCGACGAGTACGAACACGGGTAGGCAATCGTTGCCAACGCTTGCACCGTAGATTCGGGTAAGTGCGAACAGAAACTCACCCGTCGTAATTGGGCTATTCGTTCGTTACTCAATTGCTACTTACCGGTGTGATGATTGTCACTGCATACCGACGACAACATCATTATAGTGGCGAGCAGAAGGATTGAAAAGGGGTGAGGGTATGATCACACAACCACTATCCTCTGCCGCCACCGTCCTACCCGAAATAGATCGCAACCGCTGCAACGGTTGTGGTATCTGTGAAGCGCTCTGTCCGACGCATGCGGTCGCAGTGCGCGATGGATACGCGGTGATTGTTGATGCAGGTGCGTGCACCTTCTGCCCACTCTGCGAAACCTATTGCCCGCAAGGTGCGATTGGGCGACCGTTTACCATCACCTTCTGCACGACCCGGGATGGATGATGGCCGGCACGAGGCAAACTACGACGACAGCGGGACGACGGTTTTTTCCATAACAAAGCTGGGCCAACCCAACCGGGTGCACCAGCCGTCTAACCGCCACACTTCGCGATACCCCAACCGGCGATAGAATCGCTGCGCACCGGTATTGCTCGCCAGCACTTGCAACCGGGCGCGGGCCAAGCCGCGAGCATGGATGCGATCTTCCAGCGCGGCTATCAATACCTGCCCTGCACCACGACCGCGCACCGCCGCCGCCACCACGACACTGTGGATCAAGGCGCTCTGCGCATCATCGTGCCGGTAGACGCCGAACAGGGTACGAGAGACGGTGGCCGCTAATTGCAACGTCGGTAGCAGGCCGATCTCGCGCAGCGCCGCCGCGAGCGTACCGCGCGGCGCGCGCTCGAACACTGGCGCACCGGGAAATTGCAGCATGCCAGTACCGATCACACGCTAACGCAAAGGCGCAAAGCACGCGAAGGTTGCAAAGGGTTTAACGCAAAGGCGCGAAGCACACGAAGGTCGCAAAGGGTTTAACGCAAAGGCGCAAAGCACACGAAGGTCGCAAAGGGTTTAACGCAAAGGCGCAAAGCACGCGAAGGTCGCAAAGGGTTTAACGCAAAGGCGCGAAGCACGCGAAGATGATTGTAATGATGGGCCGCGAGTACGGTTTGGGGTAAACACCCAAAGACCTTAGCAACCCCTGCGTTCTCTACGCCTTTGCGTTCATCCCTCTTTGCGTCTCTGCGCCTTTGCGTTTATTTGCTTACCCCATCGACCACGGCGGCGATTGCCGTTCGAGAAAGGCACGCAGGCCAGCCTGCCCTTCCGGGCCGGTACGCGCTGCGGCGATCGCCTCGATCGCCAACCGGCGCACCTCGGCCAGCGGCTCGCTGCGCACGGCGCGTAGCAATTCCTTGCTAGCCGCAATCGCCTGCGGGCCACCGCGCAGCAGATCGGCCACGACGCCATCGACCGCCGCATCAAGCTGGTCTGGCGGAACCACTTCATGCACCAAGCCAATCGCCAGCGCCTGCGCCGCCTTGATCCGCCTCCCGGTCACGAACAACGCGCGGGCATGGCCAAACCCGATTCGGGTAGCGACAAAGCGGGCAATCACCGCCGGCAACAACCCCAAGCGCACTTCGGTCAAGCCAAACACCGCATCCTCGGCGGCCACTGCATAATCGGCACAACAGACCAAGCCCACCCCGCCCCCCAAGGCTACTCCATGCACCCGCGCCACCACCGCCTGCGGCAGCGTATCGAGCGCGGTAAACATCGCATCCAGCCGGGTCGCATCGGCGACATTCTCTTCATGCGAATACGACAAACTATTTCGCATCCAATTCAGATCGGCCCCCGCGCAAAATGAAGGGCCATCACCTTGCACCACCAGCACCCGCACCACCGGGTCATGCCGCACCTCGTGACAAACTTCGGTGATGCCGGCGATCACCTCCGGGTTAAACGCATTATGCACCGCCGGACGTTGCAGGATCAGCGTCGCCACCGGCCCATTGCGGGTCAGGGTCAGCACTGCCATAGCGATACTCCTGTGTGAATGAAAAAAAGGTTGGCTTAACGCAGAGCCGCAACGAGTTTAACGCAAAGCCGCCAAGAACGCGAAGATCGCAAATAAGGATGGTAGGGATGGGACACAAGTACGGTTGAGGATAAACCGCCAAAAACCTTAGCGCCCTTTGCACCTCTGCGTTTGATATCTTTGCGCCTTTGCGTCTCACTCTAGCGGCAATTCAACACTCGCCACCACCTCAGCCAGAATATCCGCCGCCGTGCGCCCACGTAACGCCGCCGCAGGCCGCACCAGCAAGCGATGGCTGATGACCGGCCCCGCCAGCGCCTTGTAATCATCGGGCAACACATAATCGCGCCCGGCCAATGCCGCCCGCGCCTGCCCGGCCCGAAACAGGGCCAGCGTCGCCCGCGGACTCATCGCCAGCGCCAAATCGGGATGCGCGCGCAGCGTCTGCGCCACTCGCACCAAATACTCGCGCAACGACGGCGCCACCCGTACCCCATACAGCGCCCGTTGCAACGCCGGCACCTGCGACCCATCCACCACCGCCGCAAGCTGCGTAATCGGATGCTCGCCAGCCAGCGCCGCTAACATCTGCACCTCTTCAGCCGGAGACGGATAGCCCAGCCGCACCTGCACCAAAAATCGGTCAAGCTGCGCCTCCGGCAAGGGAAAAGTGCCTTCAAACTCAATCGGGTTCTGGGTCGCCAAAACCAAAAACGGCTGCGGCAGCAGATGGGTCACGCCATCGATGCTCACCTGCGCCTCACCCATCGCCTCCAGCAAAGCGCTCTGCGTGCGCGGCGTCGCCCGGTTAATCTCATCAACCAGCAACACATGGCTAAAAAGCGGGCCGGGTTGAAAGACAAACTGACCGGTCTGAGGACGATAGACACTCACCCCGGTCAGATCGTTCGGCAACAGATCAGGCGTACACTGCACCCGCCGGAAACTCAACCCCAACGACAGCGCCAGCGCGCGGGCCAGCATCGTCTTCCCCACACCGGGAACATCCTCGATCAACACATGCCCGCCGCACAACAACGCGATCAACAACAGGTCAATCGCCTCGCCCTTGCCGACGATCACCCGCGCCACATTCGCGCGCACCCGCCCGGCAAACTCGGCCAGCGCGCGCACATCAGTTGAGGTTGATGGTAACGTCACGTTCTATCTCTTTACCGCAGACCTACCCGATCTGGATGCGATTTGCTCGATAAGGTCACACAGAAACCTACGGATGTAATGGATTGGGATCGAACATTGTCCTTAGCGATCCGTCATATCCGGGTGAATCCGTGCCCTATATGCCCGATCCGTCTCAACTCGCGCCAATTCCGTATCTTATTCCACCCTTCCCAACCTGTGTGAATCCGTGTCTTATTCCCGCTCATCATTATATCCGAGAACAACCCGATCTCACCCGCGCACCAAATCGCTTGACACTCGCAATCCCACGTTATCCCACATTATCCCACATTATCCCACACGAAACCCACATGGGTGTTAGGAGTTTTTGGAACGGATGTTCTAAAAGTGCCAATAAAGCCAACGATTGAGGTTGCACCACATCATGCGGAGATAGTATGATAAAGAGCAACATTTTCCTAAGCATAGACTTGAGGTTTTTATGTCAGATACACCTGACTACAACCGCGTCATCGCCGAGTGCCTTGCGCACCCGCCCCCCTTCCGATGATCTGATTGCCCTCATCAAGCGCGTGCTCACGGCTGAAGACAAACCATCGCGTGAGCGACTGCAAGCGCTGAATCGACAGCTTAACGCACATTCCAATCAACGCCGCTTGGTGTTAGTCTACGGCGGCGCGACCAAGATCAAGGGCTATGTCTTTGAGGCCCCCAAACTGCCTGAAATTCGCGGCGCCAGCGCGCTGCTCGATTGGGTGGGCGAGCAGCAGGTGCATCAGATTTGGCACAAGGCCTTCCCGAAAGGCGATCCATCCAAACCGCATCCGTATGTCATCTATGCGAGCGGCGGCTCGTTTTTGGCCTTCACTCCCTGTTCCGAAGCACAAGAACTAGCCACTCAAGTAGAGCGCACCTACACCGAACACACCCTTACCGCAAACAGCGTCGCCATCGCCGCTTGCTTCGACCTGCTCGAACTGCGCTATGGGAGACTGTTCCACGACAAAGCGACAGATTCATTCTATTGGGTTGAGGATTTTATTCACGACTGCCAAGATGCTAACAAATGGGCGGAACTGGAACAGTATTATTATCTCCATAAAGATTCAGGTTTCGCTGCGAATGACAAGAGTGAAACTGCCCTCAAATGGCGCTTCTTCAATCGCAAGACCTTTGGCGAACTCGTAACGGTGCTGGCAACGATGTTTCACCGCCGGCGCGATGAACGGGCTAGCCATGGCGAGCCACACTATCTGCCGCATTACGAGTTAATGCCGTGGGACGTGAAGTGCCACAGCAGTGATGTGCGTTCAGCGGTGATCGAAGCGCGAGTCGGCGATGATCGCCGGCAGCTTAGCGAAGCATCGGCCCGCAAACTAGCGGTTGGTCGCACGGTCAAAGGCGTAGATATTGGCGATCTCGAGAAAACACTGAAACCGTGGCGCGTACCGCCGGACTTAGAGACTTGGGAAACGCGCTGGCACGAGTTTCTCGACAACCATCCACAAAGCAACTACGCTCGTCACCTTGATAACGCTGCAATCAAGCCCGCCTCCGATATAGCAGATATCGCTGCGGCTTCCTTGCCATCGCGCTACATCGGCCTGATCTACGCCGACGGTAATAATATTGGTCGCCTCATGGCAACGCTGACCACCCCCCAGCGCTATTACGAAGTTTCGCATGTGTTGAGCGAGGTGACGAGAGAAGCTATTTTTACTGCTTTAGCTGAGCATCTCACACCGGCGAATAAAATCCATCTCTTCGAGATTCTTGCCATCGGCGGCGATGATCTCTTCATTATCGTGCCGGGAGACAAGGCGTTTGATATTGCGCTGACGATTGCACTGCATTTCGAGCGAGAGTTGACAGTACGGCTCGGATCGCTGATCCAGCGCAAAATAACGGAAAATAGTCAAGAGAAACTTGTCCGGTATCACGGTAACGATCCTGTTGCACAAGCAATCCGCACCTGTTCCCCCGCCGTTGGTCTCTCGGCTGGGGTGCTGATTGCCCAAGAAAACACCCCTTCTTCTTCCTGCGCGATCTGGTAGAAAAACTGCTGACAAATGCGAAGAAGCTGGTCAAACGGAACGCAACCGGTAATTTCTTCGACGGCGCGATTGACTTTATGGTGCTGAAGTCTATCGGGATGGTGAGCGATAGCATTGATGCCTTACGCGCTGAGGCATTGCAAGATTTCTCAGACAGCCAGCGCCGTCTTACTGCTCGCCCCTACACATAGGCCGAATTCGCCGGTCTGCTGGCGTCGATTCGAGCACTGAAACAGGCCAATGTGCCACGCTCGCAACTCTACCGCATCCAGCGGGTGTTGTTGCGCAACCGCACCGCCGGCATCTTTGATAGTGCAATGGAATATCTCTACACCCGTTCGCGCCTGCGCGGCATTAGCGAGACGCTGATCGAACATGTTGAGAAAGCGTGGTGCTGGCCATCGCCATCTATGCCGCAACGGGTGCATGTGCCGCCTTGGTCATCGCGACTTGATGGCACGGGTAAAGAACGACGCTACGAGACGATTTGACCAGACCTGCTGGAAGCCTATGAGTTTGTGCCCGCCAAGTAGTGATGGAGATGCTATGCAGTTACGCATTGAATTAACTATTGCCAGCCGCACTGCCTTTAGCATTGGCGCCGGCGGTAGCGTGATGACCATTGCTGATAAGAGTATTATCCGTGATGGTTGGGGCCGTCCGATCATCCCCGGCTCGCAATTGAAAGGCCGTTTGCGCTGGTCTGTCGAGCAAGTGCTGCGCGGGTTAGAGCAAGATATTCCTAGCCCGTTTGATGGGCCGGATCGCGAAGAGATAAATACGCTAGTTAAACAAATATTTGGCACGCCCAAATTACGCTCACCGCTCTTTTTCGCTGATCTGCCCGGCGTTATCGGCGATCCGGCGCAGATGGATGCGCTGCGCACTGAGTGCATCCAACATCAGAGTCTGATTCGCCCTTCGGTGACGATCAACCGCGCGCGCCGCACGGCTGCTGACAAGCTGCTGATGTTTCAAGAAACCGCGCAAGAGACGTTCCATTCGCCGCGCGCCATTACCGGCCAAATTACGGACGTGTCTCACGCCGCGCTCCTCTGGATGGCGTCACATCTCAGTACCCGTTGGGGCGGCACGAAGTCGCGCGGTTTGGGTTGGGCGACAGTTGAGGCAAGGGTCTTTCTCGATCAACAAGAGCATCCGGCAACGCAATTGGTTTCTGTTGGCAGGATACTCCCGTCACCAATCCAAGACATATTCCGACGCGTAGCACATTCTCACTTGCTTGTCAACGTGTCAATGTAGGATATTCCGGTCACCGAATCTAGACACATCTGACTATGCAAGCACAGTCCGAAGGTAGGAGCGAAGTTCGGTGTGGAGGTTCATATACGCTTCGACGGAGCAAAGATTGCAAAATGATCCCAAACTATCTTCCATTTTTACCGATTGCACGACTACAATATATAGCAGAAAAGAAACCGTAAGCGAGGTTTGGTTACACCGCGGCGCTATCATTATTGTAGCGCCGCGACAGTGCATAGTTCCTTGTCCACCGCCCTACCATTCGTCAACAAAGACACAACGATGAGCAACCTCGACAATGTTCATCCCTCCTGCCAAGCGTTTGTCAAGGTGGTTGAAGAGCTGCTTAAAGCCCGCCGCACGGAACTCAATCAAGGGCAGAGCTCATGTACGCTGGCGCGGTGAACCCAAGACTTTCAGGTACAACCAGTTTGTCGATCTGGTCTATCCCTCGTACAAAGCGCTTCGGTCTGGAAAACTCAAGAGGCCACCGGACTGCGCGATGGTCCGCTATATTGCCGATTATCTGGAATGTGACGGAGAGGAACCCGCACGACTCATCACGGCTGCCGGACATCACTCCGTCTTGGTCAGTCCGTCGCCTGAGGAATCAGAGCCGTTCCTGGCGGATGCCCGCAAGACGCTCGCGTTCCTCTCACTCCCGGCCTATATTCTCAACCATTATTGGGATGTGCTCGATGCGAACGATCATCTGTCGAAGCTGTTAGGTATGACGCGCGCGCAACTTGGAGCGTCACTGAACGTGATGCGTAATGTTATCCAGCTCATCTTTGATCCGCAATCACCGATCTACCGCGCGTTGTACTGCGATCACGACGAATGGGAGATGACTGCCAAGCGACATATTGTTGGCTTTAAATTGCAAACCAGGTATTGTGAAACTGACCCTGAGTTTGAAAAGCGATTAGCGCACTTTCGGGAATTGCCAAACTTTAGTGAGTATTGGGATAAAATTGATATTTATACCAATCTGGAATACACCTACAGCGATCAGATACCCCACTACGTTACCACCATGTATGCCGCCAATGGGCGCAAGGTCAGGATTCAAATGCTGTTTATCTTCTCCAACTATAACTTCCTCAACTATAACCAAGCTCTGCAAGTCGTGGCGGAGCAGCCATTTGATGCAGAAAGCTGTGCGGTGTTTCGCGAACTCGGCATTCCGATACCTGAGGTTTACCATAAGGAAATGGGGGTAGAAGACAATCGAATGATGGATGACCAGGTTCTGGATGCTGCCTGAAGTTCCATTGGAAGTGATTGATGTCTGAGCGGTGACTTATGGTTGGCGGCAACGTTTGCCTACACTCTCCCGTTGGCTGAGGTGAGTACGCCGCACTAAGCGACGGAACGAAGCGCCGCTTGTGTGCATCCCAGAGCTTGCTCTGTCGGTTCCATTACGAAGACTGCACTATGGGGGCGTTTGCCGGCCCATCGAGGTTGCTCGCGCCGTACCTTGGTCAGAATGGTGCTAAGCGGTTATGAACGGTACGGCGCATAACCATCAGATCGATCGTGCTACAGTACTCCCACCGAACTGTTATCGCCCAACATCAGTCGGTATGCTTTCGGTCGTAACGGGCTACGACTGATCTCCACGTTCCGCCCGATCAAGCTGTCTTCAAGCCGGTGGGGAAGGTTGCGAATTGTGCAATACTCTAACACAATGCTATGCTCAATCTCGCACTCTTCGATGTGGCAATGGTGATAGATCGAAGTAAACGGCCCTACATACGCATTGACGATCCGCGTATGTTCACCGATGATGGCCGGACCGCGAATCGTACTGTTGATGATCTCGGCGCCCGGTTCGATAATAACTTTGCCGATCAACTGCGAATCACGATCCACATACCCGTGTACCGCCGGCTCCATCTCTTCGAGCACCAACCGATTGGCTTCGAGCATGTCATTTTTCTTGCCGGTATCGATCCACCACCCCTCGTGAATGTACGGGTACACGTTGTACCCGTTGCTGACCAACCACTGAATGGCGTCGGTAATCTCGAGTTCGCCTCGCGCCGAGGGGCGAATTGCCTCAACCGCCTCGAAGACGTGGTGATCGAACATGTAAATGCCCACCAGTGCCAAATCCGACTTCGGTTCGCGCGGTTTCTCGACTAACCGGATAATTCGCCCATCGTCATCGAGTTCGGCAACACCAAACGAGCGTGGGTCGCTGACCTTTTTCAACACGATTTGCGCGTTGTAGTTGCTGTTACCAAACTGTTCGATCAACGGACTGATCCCACCCTGAATGCAGTTATCACCCAGAAACATCACAAACCGATCAGTACCCAGAAAATCGCGGCTAATCTTGACCGCATGCGCCAACCCCAGCGGCGCTTCTTGCGGGATATAGGTAATTTTCACTCCCCACCGCCGGCCATTGCCGACTGCCGACCGAATTTCGTCGCCGGTATCACCGATCACAATACCGATGTCGGTAATGCCGGCATCGCGGATCGCTTCAATCACACGGAAAAGTACCGGCTTGTTAGCGACCGGTACAAGTTGTTTGGCGCTGGTATACGTAATCGGGCGTAGTCGGGTGCCTTTCCCACCGCTTAGCACAAGTCCTTTCATAGCCGCCTTCTTCGCTGATATGAGTTTAGGTATCACCGGTTGATTCTACACCATGTGGCAGATCTAGCAACTTATGGTAGAGTCAGCAAAATAGGTAGTTGTAGTGAGGGAGGGTCTTGTATGGCGGAGATTCGCGGTATTATCAGTGCGATGCTTACTCCATTCACCAGTGATGTGGGTCCGGTTGATTATGAGTGGCTGCCGGAATACCTACACTTTTTGGCCGACGGTGGTCTTTATGGCGTGTTAGCACTTGGTACCACCGGTGAGGGGCCGTCAATGAGCGTTGCCGAACGGATCCGCACCCTGGATATTATTATGCAACACCGCGGTGAGCTGAGCGTGATTGCCGGTACCGGCTGCGCAGCGCTTACCGATACGATAGCGCTGAGCCGGGCAGCTCTCGATCTGGGAGTGGATGCTATCTTGGTGATGCCGCCGTTTTATATCAAGCAACCAAAAGAGATCGGTGTACTAACCTATTTTCGCGCCCTCTGCGATGCTCTGCCGGCAGATGCGCGGGTCATGCTCTACCACATTCCCCAGGTGACCGGTGTGCCGATTACAACTACGATCATCGATGGCCTTCTCGAAAGCCATCCGAGTCAATTCTACGGTCTCAAAGATAGTAGCGGCGATTGGGAGCATTCAAGAATGTTGATCGACCGCTATCCGCAACTTCGTATCTTCACCGGGAGTGACCGGTTGATTGCCCGGGCGTTGGCCGGTGGTGCTGCCGGTGCGATTACGGCTCTCTCAAGCGCGTTTCCCCATCTCGCCCGTGCCGTGTACGACGCCTTCTATCAAGGTGGTGATGTCTCGGCAGCGCAGGCTAAGCTTAGCGCTGTGCGTGATCTGATCGATCCCATCAATACACCTCCGGCATTGAAGGCGGCGCTAACGTGGACGAGTCATTTGCCGGAGACGGCGCTACGCCTGCCGCTCATGCCACTCGACAACGAGGAGGTGAATGCACTGCGCATCGCCTACGAGCGGATTATGGCCGGAGCATAGTTACACAATTGATGAGCGGAGCGTCTGCGTTCCAGCCGCTACGCCTATCTTATTGGCCTCATTCCGCCTTACAACAGTAAGCATCTATCCGATTTACGGTATACTACTACTAGATATATCGAACGCAAAGACGCGAAGGCCGCATCGCGCCTTTGCGTTTTTGCGCAACCAGCACACGCCCTATGAACCAGACACCATTAGCCAATCTGCACGTTCGTGAACTATTACCGCTTCAACCACCACGTGTACTAAAAGCCGAACTTCCGATCAGCCAGGCTGCGACCCACACGGTTGCCGAAACCCGGGACGCGATTCGCCGGATTTTACGTGGTGAAGATCACCGTCGGATCATGGTGGTTGGGCCATGCTCGATCCACGATCCCGAAGCTGCTCTTGACTATGCCCGTCGCCTGCAAGCGCTGCAACGCCCGCTCGGTGACCAGTTACTGATCGTGATGCGAGCGTATCTCGAAAAACCGCGCACCACCGTCGGTTGGCGTGGTTTGATCAATGACCCACACCTTGACGGCTCGTTCGATATGGCCGCAGGCTTGCGCATTGCCCGCCAATTGTTACTGGCGATCAACGAACTTGGCGTGCCGGTCGCGACCGAGATGCTTGATCCGATTAGTCCGCAATACCTCGACGACCAAATTAGTCTCGCGACGATCGGCGCCCGCACCAGCGAAGCACAAACGCACCGAGCGTTAGCCAGTGGGGTTTCGATGCCGGTTGGTTTTAAGAATGGTACTGATGGCGGTATTCAGATCGCTGTCAACGCCTGTGTTTCGGCAGCGGTACCACACAGCTTTCTCGGTATCGATGAAGATGGGCGCAGTGCAGTGGTACGTACCACCGGTAATCCTGATGGTTTCGTCATTTTGCGTGGTGGCCGCTACGGCCCCAATTATCATCTCGAGTACATCGTGCAGGCGACGCGGTTGATGCGCGAAGCCGAACGGACTCCGGCAGTAATGGTCGATTGCAGTCACGCCAACTCCGGTGGCGATTTTCGCCGTCAAGAAGCGGTTTGGCAAACGGTACTCGGCTATATGGTCGAAGAAGATTTGCCGATCATCGGGATGATGCTGGAGAGTAATTTGTTCGAGGGGAAGCAACCACTTGTCGCCGACCGCAGCCTGCTGAAGTACGGTGTTTCACTGACCGACGGTTGTGTTGGGTGGGACACAACCGAACGCTTGTTACACGAGGCCCATCTGGCGCTGAGCAAGCGCTAAGGCGGTAATGACGAGAGGCGGGTTGATGCCCACCTCTCCACCAGGATTACCCTACAAACGCGGCATGGACAGCCCGTACCGCTGCATCGGCATCGTGCTCGGATACAACGAGCGAGATGTTATTCTCGGTGCTCCCTTGCGCAATTGCAATCACGTTGACCCCCGCCGCGCCGAGCGCGCCAAACACCCGCCCGGCAATCCCCGGCGTACCTCGCATGCCCGACCCGACCACAGCCACGATCACGACCGGCGCAATTGTGCCGATATGCTCAACATCGTGGGCGGCAAATTCCCGATCAAGTTCACAGCGTAATTCGCTAACCACTTTCTCGGCTTCGTTGCTCGGTATGGCGAAACACACACTCTGCTCACTGCTGGCTTGTGAGATCAGCAAAATGTTGGCGCCGGCCCGCGCCACCGCACCAAAGATGCGCGCTGCCACGCCGGTCAAACCAAGCATGCCCGGCCCGCCAACGGTGATCAGACTCAACCCTTTGATTGCCGTAATCGCCCGCACGCTCTCACCATCGCCTTCGGCATCAATTAACGTCCCCGGATGGCTGGGGTTGAAGGTGTTACGAATGCGGATAGGGATGCGACGGTGGACGAGCGGTTGAACGGTCTTGGGGTGTAAGACGTTGGCTCCGTAATAGGCCATCTCGCCCATCTCGGCATACGAGAGTCGGGGTAAGGTTCGTGCTTCGGGAACGACCTTAGGATTCGCCGACAACACTCCGTCCACTTCTTTCCAGAACCAAACTTCGTCGGCATCGAGATCGGCGCCGAGAATCGCACATGTATAATCGGAACCACCGCGACCGAGGGTGGTTGGGACACCGTTGCGGGTAGCGCCGATAAAACCGGTGACGACGGGGACGCGCTTTGCGGCAAGGAGCGGCAACAACCGTGCGCAACTGCGCTCGCGCGTGTCAGGTTCGATCGGTGAAGCATTACCGTAGCGGTCGTCAGTAACGATCAGCTCGGTGGCATCAATGGCTTCGGCATCGATCCCGGCGCTACGCAGTGCAGCGGCGATCAAGCGGGCGTTGAGACGTTCCCCTAGCCCGCTAAACAGATCGAGGGCGCGCGGCGTTAGCTCACCGAGTACGGCAATACTCCGCGAAAGATCGCTCATGTAATCGAGCATCGAGCGAATCTGGGGTTCGAGCGCCGTGCACTCTGCCGGGGTCGCTACCTCGGCAGCAGCCCGCATATGGAGTTCGAGCAGGCGTGATGCAATCTGTGCCGTAGCATTTCCATCACCGGCAGCCGCCGCTTTTGCTGCTGCGATCAAGGTGTCGGTGGTGCGCAGATCGGGGGCATTCATCGCCGATACGACGACGACCACTTCATGTTCGCGAGCATGCGTACCGACAATCTCCACCACCCGGCGGATCGCGTCGGCACTACCAACCGACGTACCACCGAATTTCATCACGAGACGCATAACAAGTTCCTCCTTGCCCATAATTAAAACACGCCGCGGCGTGCAATTTGCATCACCGCGACGTGGATTCCGCTACGAACAACTTAACCCAAATATCGCAAAGACGCTAAGGCCGCAAAGGCGCTAAGTGTTTCTAAACGCAAAGGCGCTAAGAGTCTACGGTACTGGCTAGTTTCTCACTCCCGCCCCTCCCATCAAACCCTCTGCGCGCTCGACGCCTTT
>NZ_JBMFNE010000004.1:0-78534 GCF_049970315.1 Chloroflexus sp. | reverse complement strand
TGCGTTGTTCCCTTCGAGCGTAATGGTTGTCCAATCCTGGACCCATCAAACCCTCTGCGCGCTCGGCGCCTTTGCGTTGTTCCCTTCGAGCGTAATGGTTGTCCAATCCTGGACCCATCAAACCCTCTGCGCGCTCGGCGCCTTTGCGTTACGGGATGAGCAACAGTTTCCCACTCGTCGCCCGGCTCGCCAGTGCGATCTGAGCCGCAGCAGCTTCCGCGAGCGGATAACGACGGTCGATCCGCACCTGTAACTCGCCGGCCCCAATCCACGTGAAAAGATCTTCGGCGCGCCAGCGCAACTCTTCCGGGGTCGCAATATAGTGGAAGAGGGTTGGCCGCGTCATAAACAGCGACCCTTTGCTACTGAGCGTCAAAGGTGAAATCGGCGCTACCGGACCACTCGCGTTACCAAACGTGACAAACATCCCACGCGGACGTAAGCTATCGAGGCTACCTTCGACCGTGCTCGCCCCCACCGAGTCGTACACAACATCAACGCCTCGCCCGTTGGTGAACGCACGCGCACGCTCGACGAATGACTCGCGAGTATAGATCACCACTTCGTCGGCGCCGGCTGCACGGGCCAACGCCGCTTTCTCCTCGGTCGAAACTGTCCCGATCACCCGCGCGCCCAATCGCTTGGCAATTTGAATCAGCAATAGACCCACTCCACCGGCTGCTGCGTGGATCAAACACGCATCGCCGGCTTTCAGCGGGAAGGTACTCAACGCCAGATAATGCGCCGTCATCCCCTGTAAGAGGACGGCAGCAGCCGTTTCGAGATCGACATTGTCGGGGACATGCACCAGTTTGTCGGCAAACGCGAGCGCATATTCGGCATAGCCACCGATGGCCGTCACACAGCCCACCCGATCACCAACAGCACAGTTACTGACTCCTTCACCAAGGGCGTCAACCGTCCCGGCAACTTCAAGCCCTGGCGTGAACGGCAACGGCTGCGGGTACAAGCCACTACGGTGATAAATATCAATAAAGTTTACCCCAGCCGCCGCTACTTTAATCCGTACCTGCCCCGGCCCCGGTGTTGGTACAGGTAGATCGACAAGTTGTAACTGCTCTGGCCCACCGGTCTGATGGATCTGGATTGCCCGCATGATCGTACCTCGTTTCCCGCCCACTCTTGCGCTTCGATCGAAAACTGACCTATACTATAACATAGTGCCGCTATCTCATTGTTACGGTGATGTCGCCTAATCGAGATAGCGAGGTGCATCTCTCGCCGGCAGTTGCCGGTTGATGGTTGGCGACATTTCGTTGCTGTGTAATCTATACGCAATTAAGACCGAACCTTTCAGTGGGGGCGATAGTGCGTCGAAGCGGTCTACCACCTGAATATTTTGAGCGTTACGATGAAACCGATGATCGCTTGTTCTATCTGTATCCCCGGCTAACTGCCCATATCGATGAGTTGGCCTGCCAGGCGGTAACCCAATTAATTCGCGAAGAACTACCAAATGGTGGTTGCCTCCTCGATCTCATGAGTAGCTATGTGAGCCATCTCCCCAATGATATTCCGCTGACGCGGGTAGTTGGGTTGGGCCTGAATGAAGAAGAGATGCGCCTGAATCCGCAACTACATGAGTATGTGATCCACGATCTTAACGCTAACCCACAGTTGCCCTTTCCTGATCAGAGTTTCGACGGCGTGGTATGCACCGTCTCCATTCAATATATGACGCACCCGGTAGAAGTGTTTGCCGAGGTGAACCGTATCCTCAAGCCGGGTGGACCGTTTATCGTTACCTTCTCAAACCGTTGCTTTCCTAGTAAAGCGGTGCGAATCTGGTTGGCGACGAATGATCGCCAACATATGGAACTGGTGCGCTACTACTTTGAACTGGCCGGCGGTTTTACCCAGATTCGCTGTCTTGATCGCTCGCCAAACCATTGGCTAAGTGACCCACTCTACGCTGTAGTCGGTCGACGAGTGGTATAATCAGCACTTAGTGAATGATCATAGTCTTGGGAGAAGATCAATGCCGTCGGCCCCTCCTCAACCAGTTCAACTAGCTTGTCCATCTTGTGGAACACGTTTCCGTTCACTCGTCTATACGCTCGTCGATGGTGGCGAGCAGCCCGAACTAAAGGCTGCGCTCCTCACCGGTCAACTGAATGTCGCTGTCTGCCCTGCGTGTGGCATGGCAAGTATGCTCAGCGCGCCGCTTATCTATCACGATGCCGGTAAGCAACTGTTTTTGGTGTATGTTCCGCAAGAGCTGAATAGCCAACCGCAAGAGATCGACCGATTTATCGGTGATGCGTCGGCTTTCCTGCTCCGCTCGGTACCAAACGAGGCGCCACGTGGCTATTTGTTGGCCCCACGTCGCTTCCTGACGTTGCAATCGTTGATCGAGGCGATCTACGAGGCTGATGGCGTCTCGGCGGAAGATTTGCGCCGCCAAAACCGTTATGTCGAGATTTTGACCGACTTGGTCAATGTAGTAGATGATGATCAGCGGTTTACCGAGAAGGCCCAAGGCTATACTAAGGAGCTAACTCCTGAATTTTTTGCCACCCTCGATGCCTTTATCAATGCAACGAATAAAGCGCAGGCCCAGATGCGCTCGCTGTTGATCCGTGTCCGTGAGAAGTTACAGGCCTATACCGCTCGTGCGGCAGCACTGGCCGCCACACAAGAGTTAAATGCGGCAATCGAGCGGTTGCGGACGGTGAGCGATGATGAGTTGCCGTCTGCCGTGAAAGAGCTACGCCCCTTGATTGATTACGGTTTTTTTGAGCTGTGGACAGAACAGATCGAGGCAGCAGAGGCCTCCGGCGATACTGCGACTGCGCAGATGTTAACTGCACGTCGTAGCCGTATTCTTGAGCTGGTCGAAGCGATTGACCGTGAGGCGCAAGAGTTGTTCGAGCGCGGCAGTGCCTTGATCGATGACGTATTGTCGACGTCCGATCCGGTGGCTGCGCTATGGGAGCGGGCTGCTGAGGTAGACGAAGGCTTACTGACGGTCATATCGGCCAGTATCGCCGCCGCACGTCATGCTGGTAGCCCGGAATTGGTCGATCAGCTTGAACAGTTGGCTGCTACAGCGCAAGAGATTATCGAGTCGCGGCTCTCGCCTGAAGATCGTTTTATCAACGAATTGATGGCACAGGAGACGACTCTCGATGCGACCCGCTTGCTGCGCAAGAACATGACGAAAATTACCCCTGAACTTGCACGCCGTCTGAACGAACGGGCCGCCGAGGAAGAGAAGCGTGCCAATCAGGCTGCTGCCGAGCGGTTGCGCCAATTGGCTCGTGAGGCCAGTGCGTTGCTCTTCTAGTCCCCCTAGGGTACGGAGACGAACGGTTGGCTCGCGTCACCGGTTTGCGTCTTCGCACCCATCCAAGCACTATGCGAGCATTGTTTCTTCATCTCCTCGCCACGGTTGCTCAACCTTTGGTACGGCGCGCAAACGCGCATCCGCCACAGCGTATTCTGATCATCAAGCCCGACCACTTAGGTGATCTGCTGCTCGCGACACCGGCCTTGGCAGCGCTCCGAACTGCCTTACCGACGGCACACCTCACTGCTCTCGTTGGGCCATGGGCTGCGCCAATGTGGCAACGCTTGCCCGAACTCGATGCACTGGTCACGTTGCCATTTCCGGGGTTTGATCGCACCGTCGCCAAACCATCACGCCTCACACCTTACCTGCTCTTGCTGCGCGAAGCGTTACGCTTACGCCGACAGCGCTTCGATGCTGCGCTTATCATGCGCGACGATCACTGGTGGGGGGCTGCGCTGGCCTTATTGACCGGTATCCCTCGTCGAATCGGCTTTGCCCATCCCCTCTGCCGGCCCCTGCTCAGCGAGGCACTAGACTATCATCCGCGGCAACACGTTACTCAGCAGGCGCTCGATCTCGTAGCAGCGCTCACCGGTCATCGCCCACCACCAGCGCCGTTGCGCTTCTCACCGACGCCTGCTGCGCGTGAATGGGCTGCTATATGGTATCAGACGCACGTCGCGCCGAATGAACAGTTAATCATTATCCATCCCGGCACCGGTGGACCAACAAAGCACTGGTTGCACAGCTACTGGATCGCTCTTATTCAAAGCTTGCGTCGGCCTCGGCGGCGTTTTTTGCTCACCGGTAGTCCTGCCGAGCACGCCGCATTGGCCGCGCTTGCCACCGAATTACCTGATGTCTTGATGCTCAGTGTTGAAATGACTATTGACCGCCTTGCTGCGCTGTTTGTCTATGCCGAGTTGGTGATCGGTGTCGACAGTGGCCCACTGCACATTGCTGTTAGCCAAGGCGTACCCACCATTCACCTGTTTGGGCCGAGTGATCCACTTCGTTTCGGGCCGTGGGGTGATGGATCGCGGCATCACGTATTGAGCGCCGGGATCGCGTGCAGTCCATGCGGGGTCTTTGCTGCCTGCCCACGTGCGACCGATCCGCCCGAATGCATGGTAGCACTCACCCCGGCATCTGTCGTGGCGGCTGCCGAGACGTTATTGGCAACCGTAGGGAGTGGTCTATAGTGGGTATCACTTTTCAGATTCGGACTTGTGTTGGGACAGGGGGAAACACCAATACTGTGAAGTTCACCAGAGCATTGGACGGTAATGCCGTCAGGGAGTGTCAAAGAACTCGCTAAGGAAAGCACCAAAGCAGCGAAAACTGACGGAGCATTGCTAGTGATCTGCCGCCGTGCGTGAGGTGAAATACACCATTAGCAACACCACCAAACCTGAAGAGTCTCTCCATTGTGTACCCTTGTTGCGCAGCGCTCCCCTGGTCGGTAGCGAAACGCCCCACCTTAGGGGACGGTCGCCCAGTAGGTTGGTGGTGCAGCAACGGAGCGGACATGGCACAGAGTGCGCGCACCCTATCCAGGGCAGGCAACCCCCTTTGTCATTTCGAGCGAAGCGAGAAATCTTGGCATCCGTTGTGCGGCGCGCGCTCTGACCAGCATCGAAGATGTCTCGCTGCGCTCGACATGACATAGAGCGGGGGCGGGGCACGACACGCGCCACGTTCCATCCCAACGAGCCCCCTCTGTCATTGCGAGCACAGCGCGCAAGCTTGACATGTTGTGAGGTCCCTCTTTTTTAATTTGGGTGTCCTAACCTCATGTCTGAACCTCAGTCAATTGAGACCAAGCCACACTGCTCACTACGAGTTCCACGTCTTCCCAGGTCACTATATCTTGACAAAGCACGCGCTCTTAGGTAGGATGAATATGGAACCCATATCTGAATCTGCATAATTTCATCTCGTGCATGCCCAATAGCTTGTCAACACACCTGTTGCCTGATAGAGGCATTGTGTGTTGGCGATGCCCAATGTGCTAGTGAAGAGGCTGTCTGGTTTGCCTCATTTTTAAACGAGACAGCAAGGAGCTCTTGTGAAGATCGCCGGCAATTACACCTTTGCTGCCAGTCGTGAGGAAGTGTGGGCGGCGTTGAATGATCCAGAAGTCTTGGCCCGCACCATTCCCGGTTGCCAGCGCCTTGAGCAAGTTGGCGAAAATGAGTACGAAAGTACGCTAAAGATTGGCTTGCAAGCAGTACGCGGTGTGTACAGCGGGCGGGTCAAGATCGATAACATTAATCCGCCCGAATCGTATGATATTCATGTCGATGGCAAAGGAAATAACGGCTTTCTCAAGGGATCGGGTAGTATCCACCTCCGCGAAGAGAACGGTCACACGATCCTCGACTATGGTGGTGAAGCACACGTCGGTGGCACGATTGCAAGCGTTGGTCAGCGTTTGCTCGATGGCGCCGCTAAGACGTTAATCTCACAGAGTCTCAAAGCTTTAGCCACCCAGATTGAAGCACGCCGCAGCGGTACCGTCGCGCCCTCACCAGAAGCAACACCATCAGCGGCGGGAGAGCCGACATCGGCGGCTCCAGCCGAACCAACGTCGACTACGACGACTTCTGACACCACCGCTATCCCGTCACCAACGACAGAACCGACACAATCCGCTACGTCCAACTCCACAACAGAACAACCTGCATATCGACGAACGATCCACGTGCCTGCCGGCGAAGGGTTAAGTGAAGTCGATGTCGCACTCGGCGTGATTGAAGATTTCTTGAAGGAACGTCCGTGGGTGCCTTGGGTCATTATTGCGTTCTTGCTTGGGTATCTTCTCGGCCAGCGTCGCTAACCGACGCAGCCGCCGGTTGTCGTATATTCGGTTCGGTCAGCTTACGTCCATCATCTATCGCCCATCAGTAGTTCGCTTCGCAATCAACGAGGAGGTTGGAGAGTGACAACGATTACGGTCACAGTTAACGGCGTCCGCTACACCAGCGATGTTGAGCCCCGCCTACTGCTGGTTCACTACCTGCGCGAGCATCTTAACTTGACAGGAACCCATATCGGGTGTGACACCAGTCAGTGCGGTGCATGTGTCGTTCACGTCAACGGCGTCAGCGTTAAGTCGTGTACGATGCTCGCCGTCCAATGTGATGGAGCCGAGATTACCACCATCGAAGGATTGGCCTCAGATGGTCAGCTCCATCCGCTGCAAGAAGGTTTCTGGGAGAAACATGGTCTTCAGTGTGGTTTCTGCACCCCCGGCATGATCATGGCCGCCGCCGATCTGCTCAAGCGTAATCCCAACCCGACCGAAGACGAAATTCGCCACGGCCTCGAAGGCAATCTTTGCCGTTGCACCGGCTATGAGAACATCGTCCGCGCCGTGCGCTATGCTGCCGAGAAAATGGCAGCAACGCAGGCGGCTGATTAGTCCGTTCGAAAACCGTTCACACCGAACCTAGTGAGGAGTCAAGGATGACCGCTACTGAGATGAAGGAGCGACTAGTTGGACGGGCGCTAAAGCGCCGAGAAGATCCGAAGCTGATTACCGGACACGGCAATTATCTCGATGACATCAAGTTGCCGGGTATGCTCCATATCGCCTTGGTGCGTAGCCCCTACGCCCACGCCAAGATCGTCTCGATTGATGCGAGCAAGGCCCTGGCGATGCCCGGCGTGGTCGCCGTCTTTACCGGCAAAGATATGCTCGATATTAACCCGATGCCGGCAGCATGGCAGGCCGCCGGGGTGAAGAATTATCCCGTCCCCCCACGCGCGCTGGCCGTCGATAAAGTGGCCATGGTCGGCGATCCGGTGGCGATGGTCGTGGCCGAGAATCGCTATATCGCTCGCGATGCGGCTGATGCGGTTGAAGTAGAGTACGAGCCGCTACCGGCAGTGGTCGATGCCCGTAAAGCCGTCGAACCCGGCGCACCCCAAATCCACGAGGCGGCTCCGAACAATATCGTGTTTGAGTGGGAATGTGGTAATAAAGCAGCAGCCGATGCTGCTATTGCCAGCGCCGAAGTGGTGGTGAAAGAGGAGATTATTAACCAGCGCCTGATTCCTACGCCGATGGAGACGCGCGGCTCCATTGCCCGCTATGATGCAACGACCGGTGAATGGACGGTCTGGATGACCTCGCAGGCGCCCCACGTGCATCGCCTGCTCTTGACGGCTTTCGTCTTCGGTGTGCCAGAAACGAAGCTGCGCTGTATCGCCCCCAATGTCGGCGGCGGTTTCGGCCAGAAGATCTTCTGCTACAACGATATGGCCTTCACCATGTGGGCCGCGCGCAAGCTGGGCCGACCGGTGAAGTTTGTCGAAGACCGCTCCGAGAATTATAAGTACTCGACCCACGGGCGCGACCATATTACCGAGGCCGAACTGGCTGGTACTCGCGACGGGAAGATTACCGGTCTGCGCGTGAAGACGTGGGCGAATATCGGCGCGTATTTCTCGACTGTCGCAGCCGGCATCCCGACGACCCTCTACGGGCGCATTATCACCGGCGTCTACAAGATTCCGGCAGCTTATGTCCATGTTACCGGCGCCTATACCAACACCGCGATGGTTGATGCCTACCGCGGCGCTGGCCGCCCCGAAGCCAGCTATCTGATCGAGCGCATGGTAGATCGCTTTGCCGCTGAGATCGGGATGGATCCGGCGGAGGTGCGGCGCAAGAATTTCATCCAACCGGAAGACTTCCCCTACGATAACGGGTTGGGTCTGCTACCTTACGATAGCGGCAACTACGAGCCAGCCTTGAATAAGGCGCTCGAAATCGCCGGCTATGCCGAGTTCCGCAAGCAGCAAGCCGAACTGCGCCAGCAGGGCCGTTATCTCGGCATCGGCATCTCGTCGTATGTTGAGATTTGCGGCATCGCACCAAGCGCGTGGATGGGTGGTCAAGGCTGGGGTGCCGGCCTCTGGGAAAGCGCAAACGTGCGCGTTCACCTCACCGGTAAAGTGGTAGTGACAACCGGTTCGCTACCGCACGGACAAGGCCTCGAAACGACCTTTGCCCAGATTGTGGCCGACGAGCTGGGCGTTCCCTACGAAGATGTCGAGATTCAGTGGGGTGATACGCAGGGTACACCATTCGGTTACGGCACCTACGGCTCACGCTCGCTCGCCGTCGGTGGGGTAGCCATCAAGCGGAGCGTCGACAAGATTAAAGAGAAGGCGCGCAAGCTGGCCGCCCACCTGCTTGAGGCCAATGAAGCCGATATTGTCTTTGAGAATGGCCGGGCGTATGTCAAAGGCTCGCCCGATAAAGCGAAGACTATCGGTGAATTGGCTGCCGCCGCTGCCGTCGCGTATAACTTGCCGCCCGGTATGGAACCCTTCCTCGATGAGACGAGCTACTACGATCCGCCGAACTGCACCTTCCCATTCGGCACGCACGTTAGCATTGTCGAGGTCGATCCTGAAACCGGTCATGTCAAACTGTTGCGCTACATCGCCGTTGACGATTGCGGCAACCAGATCAACCCGCTGATCGTCGAGGGTCAGATCCACGGCGGCATTGCCCAAGGATTGGCGCAGGCTCTCTATGAGGGCGCCGTGTATAACGAAGATGGTCAGCTGTTGACCGGTACGTTGATGGACTATGCGGTACCGACGGCGGCGATGGTGCCCCATATCGAGACTGACCATACCATTACGCCGTCGCCAGTGAACCCGCTTGGCGTGAAGGGAGCCGGCGAGGCGGGCACGATTGCCTCGGCGCAATGTGTGATGAACGCGATCATCGACGCGCTCGCGCCATTCGGTGTCAAGCATTTACAGATGCCGGCTACGCCGGAGCGGATCTGGAAGGCGATTCACGGGAAGTAGCGGAGTTTTGAGAGCAGGCGCGGGTTTAGATTTGGCCGGCGCCTGCCACAATGGATAAGGGAGCAGCTATGATTCCAGCCCCATTCGATTATCATGCACCGGCAAGCCTTGCCGAGGCGCTCACTCTCTTGCAAAAATACGGTGATGACGCCAAGATTTTGGCCGGTGGTCATTCACTTCTACCGGCGATGAAGCTACGGCTCGCTTCGCCGAGTGTGTTGATCGACATCAACCGGGTGACGGAACTGCGCGGGATCAAGGTGAACGGGACGGTTGAGATCGGCGCAATGACGACATGGAGTGCAATCGAACACGATGCGGCATTGGCCAAGGCCTGCCCGGTTATGGCCGAAGCCGTAGCTCTGATCGGCGATATTCAGGTGCGTAACCGTGGTACCATCGGTGGTTCGCTCGCCCACGCCGATCCTGCTGCCGATATGCCGGCAGTCGTATTGGCTCTTGATGCGCACATCCACGTTGAAGGCCCGAACGGCCCACGTGCGATCGCCGCTGCCGATTTCTTTACCGACATGCTGAGTACAGCGCTTGAGCCGGGTGAGATCATCACCTCGATCACGTTCAACAGTCTTGGTCCTGGTGAGGGCGCAGCGTATGCCAAGTTCCCTCACCCCGCCAGCCGCTATGCGATTGTGGGCGCAGCAGCGTATGTCAAAATGGAAAACGGGCAAATTACGGCCTGCCGAGTCGCAATTACGGGCGCCGGTCCCAAAGCCGAACGCCAGACCGCGGTCGAGCAAGCGCTGATCGGCACTGACGGCAGCGCCGATGCGGTGGCCGCTGCCGCGGCCCATGCTGGCGAAGGCATGGATATGCTCGGCGACATCCACGCCAGCGAAGAGTACCGGCGAGCGATGTGTAAGGTGTACGCCAAACGCGCTCTGCTGAAGGCGATTGAGCGGGCCCGGTAGTCCGCTATATGTCGGTAGAGCAGTAAGGTAAAGGGCGGGGGTTGGTTAACCCGCCCTTTTTATGGCTGCGGTTCGTAACCGGTCGCATGTTGGTCAATCGAAAGCCAAACAGCACCAACATCGTGGTTTCCCCAGATCGCACTTGCCAGCAACACCGCACCCGATCCGCTTACTCCATTTCCTCCTCGCAAGCGTGCCACGATGGCAAAGCTAATTTCAACGTCCTTACCACGCATTTCCCTCGGCAATACAGGCGCTCGTATACGGTACACGTAGGAACGACAACCAAGCCCCCAACGTCCTCACAGCGTGCGTAACAGCGATACTCACCTAATGACTTTGAAATACACGATAGCTTTGTTGCCTGACTGCACACCCTCCATCGTAATGGCGTACAAGCCCGACGGGTTCGAGGAACTGCCCGTGATGCCAACGCGATAGCGACCTTCTGCATCAGCAATATCGTCACCAGTGTTCTCGATCGGAATCACCGCACCGGTTGCCAGATATGTCGCGTACAGCCCGACTCGTTCGCCCGGTGTGAAGCCGAACCCGAAAACTTCGAGAAAAAAGGGTTCGTTATTGATAACCCGAACACAGTCTGGTACAACACTACCATTCACCGATGGCGGAATGCCGCTACACGGATCGGCAGGTCTGGGCGTTGGTTGGGGTTGTGGTAGTGGTTGGGACCCAAACGCTTCACGACCGAGCAGACCAAGGAGTACAACATCTGGCCCGAGGTTGGTATGTAACTCGAGGCGAGACCGCTCGAACCACTGCGTCAATACTGTATCTCCAGAAGAGTTTGTTTCGACCCGTGCTTCAGTCAAGGGTAAACCGAACAGCGCCAAGCTCTCAGCTTCACTAAATCCACGTCTACCGTCAAAATCAAGCCCATGCGACTGCCAGTAACGTAAGAAAGCGTCGCAGACCAAATGTCGGGTTTGGGCAAAATAGCGGCAGCCAGCCTGTTGGGTCGTGGGGGCCTTTGGCTCATTCTGCCAAGGTGTACCGCGTCGCTGTAACAAATCATCACCCAACCGACCTAACAGCACATCGTAGGGACGCGCGTTCTCTAGGTGCAGCTCGAAGCGGTTACGCTCGAAGATTTGCACTAGCCGCACCTTGCCTTCCACCTCTTGCTGAAACGCAGGCGTGATCGGGAAGCCAAACACCGGCAAACCACCGTTCTGCCGCCAGTATTCAGCAAACCGGCCTTCGATGCAATCCGGCACTTCATTGAAGCAGATCCGGTTCTGTGCTTGCGCCGACTCTGCTGGTACAAGCGTTACCAACAGCGCTACCACCACGACTATTGTGCATCGGTACATCTGGTGTAACTTCATAGGAAATCTCCTTAATATTCACTGATTAAATACAGAAAGTAGAGATGATTAAAATTGTACAAATTACGATGTTAGTAAGCAATATTTAATTTAAAAAATTTTACGTAAATAATATTTAACTGGATTATTTGTGAAATTAGTTATTTTAATTATTTATTAAATCATGCCACATCACGAAGTAAATCTATCAAGAGATTAATTCTTTAATATCATCACAAGATCACACATACGAACTCTATCCAAAACCCTTCGCGCCTTAGCGTTCACGACCTTTGCACCGCGGCGCCCTTTTGCCCTTTATGGGGGCACGGCGATGCCGTGCCCCTACGGGTGGCGCTCGTTGCGTTAACGGTCTTTGCACCCTTTTGCCCTTTGTGGGGGCACGGCGTACCGTGCTCCTACGGGTGGCGCTCGTTGCGTAAGCGCCCTTTGCGTCTCTGCGTTAGTTATAATTGGCATTTTCGATCACCAATTTCTTAACCACAATTTATCTAGTCAAAAGTTACCAATCCTCGCTACAACGATCACAAGAAATCGTTCACAAGCAATAGGCAAGGAAGCAAACGATGCTACCGAAACCCCCTGTCAACGAACGCGGTGAAGTTCAATTCCCCCTTTAATTCCTGATCGACACCGAATCGCATACGTGGTTTGCTAAACTGATCGTTTACGGCGAAACTCTCGTCGGCATCGGTCTTATCGTTGGTGGTCTGGTCGGATTTGCGGCCTTCTTCGGAGCACTAATGAACTTCAACTTTATGTTGGCTGGTACTGCAAGCACCAACCCGATTATGTTCACCCTCACCATCATTCTGATGCTGGGATGGAAGGTAGCCGGCTACTATGGGCTTGATTACTACCTACTGCCGCTCCTCGACACACCGTGGGGACGCAACAAACCGACACAGCCGGCACCAGCAGCCGTCTAACACAAGATGGTAATAATCGTAGATTGTAGAAAATCGGAGGGGCAGTGTACTACACTGCCCCTCTGCCATAACCCGAGCACGCTCGATCCGCCGTCTCACCACTCACCGTCTACCCCAGCCGACTTTGCATCCGCGCCAACTCCTCTTCGACCACTTTGTCATCGAGCTTCTTAAACATTGGCTGCGGCTGACGTAGTACCTGCCCAACCGGTAACGCCGATGGCTCCCACCGACCAACCCACCGATCGTAGTCACCGGTCAAGACACGATGGGTACGCCCGTTTGCTTCGGTCACCTCGCGGAAGGTGAGTGGCCCGGCGATATAGCCATCATAACCGAGATACTCGTGCAAGCGCTGGCTCGAGAACGGCAAGAACGGCGTAAAGATGATCTTGAGCGTATCAACACATCGCAGCGCGACGTACCAGATCGTTGCCGCCCGCTCATGATTACTTTTGATCACCTTCCACGGCTCTTGCTCGCTCAGATAGATATTGACTTGCGCTGCCAATCGCATTGCCTCAGCCAAGGCAGCCTTGAACCGCGCTCCTGCCAACAATTCCCCTACCGTCTCGATACCACCGGTCACTTCAGCCAACACCTGCTCATCGACCGGAATGAGCGGGCCAGGCTGCGGCACCCGACCAAAGTTCTTGTAGACATTACTCAATGTGCGATTGACTAAATTGCCCCATGTTGCGACCAGTTCGTCGTTATTTCGCCGCACAAACTCAGCCCATGTAAAATCGGTATCTTGATTTTCTGGACCGGCAATAGTGAGAAAGTAGCGCAGTGCATCGGCATCGTAGCGGCTAAGAAAATCGTTGACATAGATCACAATCCCGCGCGAACTCGAAAACTTCTTTCCCTCCATCGTCAAAAACTCACTCGAGACGACGTTGTACGGTAATTGCAGTGGGATGCCATCGTACTTACCACCAGGGTCAGCTCCAAACTGGCCACCGGCTCCATAGCCGAGCAACATCGCCGGCCAGATGACGGTATGGAAAACAATGTTGTCTTTGCCCATGAAGTAAAAGTGACGCGCATCAGGATTCTGCCACCATTCACGCCATGCATCAGGCTGACCACTATTCTGCGCCCACTCGATACTAGCCGAGAGATAACCGATGACCGCATCAAACCAGACGTAGATTTTTTTGTCGTCGCGGTTGGTGTATTCCGGCAACGGAATTGGCACACCCCACTCTAGATCACGGGTAATCGCACGTGGTTTGAGATCTTTGAGAAAGTTGAGCGAAAAGTTGCGCACGTTGGGCCGCCAATGGTCTTGCCGGTTGATCCAGTCATGCAACTGTTTGGCAAACGCCGGTAGATCAAGGAAGAAGTGCTCGGTCGGCTTGAAGACCGGTGGCTGACCGTCAACTTTAGAGCGTGGATTGATCAAGTCGGTGGGATCAAGTTGGCTGCCGCAATTGTCACATTGATCGCCACGCGCTTCATCATACCCACAGATTGGACATGTTCCCTCGATGTAGCGATCAGGCAAGGTGCGCCCGGTCGTAGCCGAAAACGCGCCCAGCGTCTCTTTACGCAGAATATAGCCGCGTTCGTACAGAGTGCGGAAGATGTCTTGTGTCACCGCATAATGATTAGCCGTTGTCGTGCGGGTAAAGGTATCGTAGCTAAGGCCAAGGTTATACAGATCATCGCCGATAATCTTATTGTAGCGGTCGGCAATCGCTTGCGGCGTTGTCCCCTCTTTGTCGGCAACCAACGTGATCGGTGTCCCGTGCTCATCAGTACCGGATACCATCAGCACGCGATTCCCCCGCAAGCGATGATAACGGGCAAAAATATCCGCCGGTACTCCAAAACCGGCCACATGACCAATGTGGCGTGGACCGTTCGCATACGGCCATGCAACAGCAACCAGAATATGTTCAGGCATATCAATCCCTCAATTATTACTTCATCAATGATGTTCTACTCCTACGGAGACACTCTGCCGAATGCAGCACCGTCTGCACCGTGCACCTCCAATTGCACACTATATGAAGTAGATGGGGACATACATGATGGCGGTTAGACCGCCATAAAACCGCGTGCCGTTAGCCGAAGGCCACGCCAGTGGGCAGGTAAAAAGAGATACGTAATCACATTGGCCGAACTGGGTTTCATGCTTGCTCCGCACATACGATAGTGCTCATTTAGTATAACACAGACCCAGACTTCACGTGAATACGCAAATATAAGCCGTCTAGTTGCGCACAATGACGGATTCGCATATCATAAGCATCTGAAGCTGTTGTGAATCGGGGTTGTTCATGCAAACGATACTCAATCAGATCTCACCACCAATAGCAATCGGTCTCATCATTGTTGGCCTGATCATCATTTTGTTGGTTGTGATCCTCATTCGTCGACGGCGGGCTGCGCAACCGACTATACAGCTCCCCG
The DNA here is from genome assembly GCF_049970315.1 of Chloroflexus sp. GTDB lineage: Bacteria > Chloroflexota > Chloroflexia > Chloroflexales > Chloroflexaceae > Chloroflexus. Next base: position 63,761 of record NZ_JBMFNE010000004.1, on the reverse strand, counting down.
AAGCTCCACCGGCGACACCGATTGACTACACAGCCGTCCCCCTTGAAGAACCGCAGAGTTGGCAAGATCGTCTGCGCAACCTATCACTAGCCGCCAAGATCCTGTTTATCCTTGTGCCTATTTTGCTCTGTATGAGCATTGGGGTATTGGTTTTAAGCCTAACCAACAGGAGCACGGCAGCACCACCTCCTACGCCCACACCATCACCAATCCCGATTAGCTTGACGATAGAAAATGCAACCGTTGCCAGTGCCGAACCGCCAACTATCTTCGTGCGTGTACGCACTACCGGCCTACCCGATGGTACCGAACTCGTCGTGACATTGTACGCCGATAATCAACCGATCAAATGGATCGATCCAGAAAAGACTATTCGTATTCGTAACAATCGTGGCGAAGTACGCGCCCCCAAGCTCGCCGACGGCGATCCCACCCCGGAAGGACCGCGCTACACTGTTGTCGTTAGCCTTCCTGACGACTCACTCAGCGCCAAAGCCGAATTGCAGATTCCGCCACGTTTCGCGGCTGCGTTCTACGGAACCGTGCCCGCAAATCCGACACCGCAACCGACAGCGACGAATACGCCGGTAGCTCAGGCTACTCCTGCGCCTACTCCCACTCCGACCATCGCACCAACACCCACTTTAGTCGCCGTCCAGCAAGTCGCTGTTACCAATGGCGGCAACGTGCGTAAATTACCCTTCACCGGTGTCTATAATGTGATCGGTGGCGTCAACGCCGGTGAACAGGTGCAAATCATTGCTCGCACACCCAACGCGCTCTGGTACTACGTGCGCACGGTGCGCGATGAAGTAGGCTGGGTAAGTGCCTCTTTGCTCGCAGTGACCGATCTGATCGCTGCTGAGACACCGGTTGCCAACATAGTGACGGTGTTTGTCAGCGGACCCGTCTATCTAGCGGCTGACCCGGCGAGTGCGCAAATCGATCGTGTTGAACGGAATGAAGTGGTCGAATTGCTGGAACGCACAGCCGACGGTATGTGGTATAAAGTGCTAAACGTGCGTGAGCGCGGGGGCTGGGTCCAGGCCAACCTGCTCGGTATTCCCGATGATGTAGCAGCCCAAGTACCGGTAGCACGATGACAACTATCGACGATACTCAACCGCTGATCGACCTGCCGCTGGTGTTTTTCGATGTCGAAACCACCGGTCTTGACGTACAAAACGGCCATCGTATCTGCGAGCTAGCCATGCTACGGCGTGAACACCGGCAGATCACCGATCAGATCAATACGTTGATCAATCCCGAACGTGAGCTTGATCCACAAGCAAGCCAAGTTAACGGGATTCGAGCTGAAGATCTGCAAAGCGCGCCGCGCTTCGTCGAGTTGGCCGTACAGGTCGTGCAACTAAGTCAACAGGCAGTACGGATCGCTCATAATTTACCATTTGATGAAAGCTTTCTCAATATGGAACTAGCTCGGGCCGGTTATCCACCGCTGACCGGACCCGCACTCGACACCCTCGAATTGGCCCGCCGCCTCGGTGTACGCCGTGGATCACTCAGCCTTGGCGCTCTCGCAACCTCGTTCGGTCTCCCGATACCTACCCACCGTGCAATGAATGATGTGCTGACGTTGCATGCCCTTTTCGACCGGTTGGTGGTGAAATTGGCCGATTACGGTGTCACGACACTCTATGATGCGCTACGTTTCAGTCGTGGCTTACTCCCCGGTCAACCCGAACCAGAAGCACCCCCACCACTTGCTGCCGCATTGGCAAGTGGTACGACATTACGCATTATCTACACCTCAAATAGTAACCCACAGCCAGTTGAACGCCGGATTCGCCCCATCGAATTGGTGATCGAGCCAAATGGCCTCAGCGTGCGGGCCTTTTGCTATCTGCGTAACGATATTCGCAATTTCCTCCTTGCCAAAATCAGTGCCTACCTTCCCGATTTTCCTGACGAATCAGCCGAAAGAGGGGGTTGACTCCGGTATCTAAAACGTGTATAGTAGCTTTAGTTACGTCTAATGGGGTGCCACGTCTGCGTCCCTCCATCGCAATGACAGCTTGGGGTTTGAGGGCTTTCTCTCAACCCCATCTCTTTGCCAAAGCAATTCGGAGAACGCGACGTGAAAGGCCCGGCGTTTTAGAGTAGTCGCTGCGGCCTTTCAACATTCCTAGCGGACGAAAGAAAGCATCAAGTGCAGCAGCCCGCCGTCGCTACGATGGCCCAGTGATGGTTGTCACCCGGTCTGACGCCATCAACAGAGTATTGGTTGAACGATGTTGAGCAAAGCTACACCGGAGTCAGAGGCGATGATCGAGCAACTGCTCGCCGCAGCACGGGTGCGCGGGTACATTACCCACGCCGACATTCTTGCTACCTTCCCTAATCCTGAGCACGACATTGCCGAGATCGATCAGTTGTACGCCATGCTGCAAGCTGAAGGCATTAGGGTTGTCGAGTCGAGTGATGAACTAGACGGTCCGACTGATTTTGAACCAGAAACCGATCACGATTTGACTGTCGATTTGCCCGATCTGGGAGAAATTGCGTTTGATGATCCGGTGCGTATGTATTTGCAAGAGATAGGGCAAGTTCCTCTATTGACTGCCGAGCAAGAGGTTGAATTAGCTAAAGCAATGGAGTCCGGCGCTATTGCCCGTCAACGTCTTGACCGTGAGGAGTACGCATCGGCACGTGAACGGTTTGAGTTGGAGCGCGCCGTCCAGCAAGGTCAAGATGCCCGCCACCATCTGATTCAGGCTAATTTGCGATTGGTTGTGAGTATTGCGAAGAAATATACCTCTTATGGCCTGACCATGATGGATTTGGTGCAGGAAGGTAATATTGGCCTGATGCGAGCAGTTGAAAAGTTTGATTATAAGAAGGGCCATAAGTTCAGTACTTACGCAACGTGGTGGATCCGACAGGCCATTACCCGTGCCATTGCCGACCAGAGCCGCACGATCCGCTTGCCGGTTCATATGGGTGAAGCGATCAGCCAGGTGAAACGTACTTCCCATCGCCTCCAGCAGACGATGCAGCGTGAACCAACACCTGAAGAGATCGCCGATGCAATGGGCATTTCGGCGGGTAAAGTACGCCGCACGCTCGAGGCAAGCATGCACCCGCTCTCACTTGAGATGCCGGTCGGTCAAGAGGGCGAAGGGCGCATGGGTGATTTCATCGAGGATGATCGCATCTCGACCCCGGCAGAGGCCGCAGCAGCTTCATTGCTGCGCGAACAACTCGAAGAGGTGTTGATGAAATTGCCTGAGCGCGAACGGAAGATTATTCAATTGCGCTATGGCTTGAAGGATGGCCGCTACCGCACCCTCGAAGAGGTGGGGATTGAGTTTGGGATTACTCGCGAACGGATTCGCCAAATCGAAGCAGTCGCGCTGCGGAAGCTGCGTCATCCCCATTTGGGGAAGAAGCTGCGCGGTTATCTCGATTAGCTGCTACATCCGTTACCAGGGGCGGGATACGAACCCGCCCCTACTCTTCAAGCACCCCCTCAACCCGCTGTACCGTCCAGATTGGTAACGTAAACGAAAAACTACTCCCAACTCCAACCGTACTCTGCACCCAAATTCGACCTCCGTGCAATTCCACCAATAAACGGGTGATGTATAACCCTAGCCCAACCCCACTCTTTTGGCGAGTATTGCTGTTGTCCACGCGGTGAAACCGCTCAAACAGACGCGCCTGATCTTCCGGCCCGATCCCAATACCTTGGTCTTGCACCGTAATCAACATCCATTGACCAGGCGGATGACCGGCTGGCAGATCGCTCGCTTCGGCCTGGCGAACGGTTAACTGAATCTCGGTCCCTTCGGGACTGTACTTTATCGCGTTACTCAATAGATTGACAATAATCTGCTTGACTTTGTCGCGATCGGCGAAGACCGGTGGCAACGGTGTGCGCATATCGATCAGGAGCTTATGCTGTACGAGTTGCGTATGGAGCTGAAGGGTTAGCTCTTCGATGACCTGCCACAACCCCATCGCCCAGCGGTTGAGTTTGACAACACCGGCCTCCAATCGCGAGACATCAAGCAGATCTTTGACCATTTTATGCAAGCGATCGGCCTCGTTCGAGACTGTCAGAAGAAATTCGCGCTGACTCTCGCTATCCAAATCTTGCCGATTGATCAGAATCTCGGTATAACCGAGAATAGAGGTGAGCGGTGTACGTAATTCGTGCGAAACAATCCCGATAAACTCGTCTTTCAGGCGGTCAGACTCACGCTCACGGGTGCGATCACTCACCACCCACAGCCGCCCCGTCAGTTGGTGATGACTATCGCGCGTTGGTACCGAGAGCACGTGCAATTCTTGGTAGGGTTGGCGCAGTTGCAAATTGATTTCAAAGACTTGGTCGGGTGAACGCTGACCGAGATCGCAAAATTCGCTGAGCCGAAATGGATCGCTGAGTCGGGTCAGGAGATGCTCGACCAGATCGATCCCAACGTAAAACGACGATCGTTGCGGTTGTTCGGGTACACGCCATACCTGATACCACGCCGGATTGGCTCGGATCACTCGCCCATTCAGATCAAGCAGGGCTAATCCGATCGGCAAGCTACTAAATACCTGCCCCAAATGGTACGAGGTTTCATAGGCAACCTGGTACGCCATTGCCCGGGCCAATGGCAATCCGGCGCGCTCACGAAGGGCATCGATAAATGCCAACACCTCTTCGGTGAAGGTATTGGCCCGCCGACTGTGCAGGATGAGCACGGCCAGCACTCGCTCATCAGTACTAATCGGCGCAGCCAGCTCGGCAAGAAACGGCATTCCGTTGGGAAGGCCCGGTTCACGGCCGGCATCACGCACTAACAGCGGCCGACGTACCTGTACCGCTTGCCCGGCCAAACCGATGTCCCAGCCCCAACGTTGGCGTGGCATTTTCGGTAACGCTGCACCGGCTTGCTCGCTCGCATAGCCCTCGTACAGGTGTAACACCAGTTCGCGCCGTTCGTGATCAACCAACGCAATCGCACCGGCCTCCGCGCCGCTACCCTCCAACGCTCGTCGCAACACGATCCCTAACAACTCGTGGAGGTCGAGTGTCTGTTCGAGCTGGTCATTCAGTGCAATGATCTTTTGACGCAAGGAAGGGGTAAGGGTAATACCCAGTGGTGTTTCGCCGGCAAATCGCGGTGCCGGTAGCCGCGATGACTGTACTCCCTCTTGCGCAATTGCAGCCGCCAGCAACGGTTTTAACGACTCAACCAACTCGGTTGTGCGATGCGTAAAGGGACTCTGATCATCGCTACGCAGTTCAAACACGCCCCACAGTCGCCCTCCCCAAAAGATCGGCATGCCCAGATAGCTGGCCGAAATTAACGGTAATCCATCACCCGGTTGGTGTGGATCACCGAGCGCAATTGTTTTGATAATCAATTGCCCTCCCAACGCCACCGACCGAGTGAGCCGATCATCCCACGGGTAGGGGCTCGATTCGGGTGAATAGACCTGCTGACGGGTTGCTCCCGGTCGTGCCGATTGCAGCCAGCACGTAATGCGACCATCGCGGTAGCGGATTGCCAGCCGGAGTAGACCAAAGAGACGATGAAGACGCTGCACAAACGGCCGTTCCTCATGTAATACCCGCGAAACAGCCGCCAACAGACTTAACAAATTAGTTGTGGGATCATCGTTGTGCGTCATTTGCCGTTCATTGTAGTCAACCTATAATAGCTGTCAATTATCTCGTTACAGCTCTATGTTATGATATGCTATATCCATCGATTTACCGATGGAAGTAAAGGAGTGAGCAATGTTTACTGCGGTCGATCATATTGGACTGGTGGTAGCCGATCTGGAAGCGGCCATCGACTTTTATCGCACCGCCTTTGAGGTCACCGAATGGGAGCGCATCGAGCTGCCAGAGCGTCACGCTGCGATCGGTGTCGCTCGGTTTGGCGATACCCTGATCGAACTGATCGCCCCAACCAGTGATCAGGCAAGTTTCGCTCGCTTCCTGCGCGAAAAGGGGCCGGGCATGCACCATATCGCTTACCGTGTTGATGATATTCATGCCGCACTCGCCACGCTGCAAGAGCGCGGCCTCCCCCTCATCGATCATGAGCCTCGCCCCGGCATTCACGATACACTTGTCGCATTTGTTCATCCCAAAGCCGGCGGGCAGGGAGTGCTTATCGAACTTGTACAACACCGCACACCACATCACGCCTGATCGTTTGGTGTGCGGAGGGCGGTGCTCGTCACCGCCCATGCTAACCTTCCTTTACACCAATTTAACGAACCTATAACGACACTATGATAACGGGAGCAGAAGGTATGACAACCAACGACGCAGAAGATAGACGCCTGTTGGTAAGTATGAGTGTCGGACAAACAGCGTATGCCGTTTGGGCCAAACAGGCACGGCGTGAGCGCTTCTTCAACATTGCGCGCTTACTCGAAGCTTCAGCCGCAGTCAAGCGAGTGCGCGCCGAACAAGCAATGCGTCGCTTGGGAGAAGTGTCGCAGACGCAAACCAACATCAATCACGCACTTGCCGGTCTCGAACCAGAAGCGGTTGCGACCGGGCCGGTTACCGGAACAAGTGCTTTTCAACGCGCACTGCTCGAACGTGCAGCCAAAGCTCTTGCCGCCGGTCGTGATCTCACCTACCGTGAGCTGGGTGATCTGTTTGTGTGCAGTACCTGTGGTTACCTCGTTGAAGGTGAAGCACCACAGTTTTGCCCACAATGTGGAACGGTGCGCGAGGGCTTTCTCGATTTTCGGATTGTTGATGGGATGGGAACGTTTAGCTCGTACACCATCGTTCGCCGGCTAGAGCAGGGGCTGAAAACGGTACCGGCATTGGTTGAAGGATTGAGTGAAGATCAGTTAGCAATGCCTGTTAATGGGTTTCCAGCTTTCAAAGATCTGATCGGTCATCTCACCGATATGGATATTGTCTTTCGCGAGCGCGCATGGCTGATTCTCGAGACCGATCAACCTAAATTGTCGACGGCCCACCCCCCAACCTTGCGTCATGCGGTCAAGTATCGTACCGTCCCCATCGACGAACTACTCGAGCGGTACACTACTAGCCGTCAGCAAACACTAAACCTGTTACGCGGCCTAACCCAAGCGGCATGGCAGCGCATTGGTCACCACGAAATTTACGGGCCGGTCCCCCTTCTACACCAAGGAAACTGGGTGGTATCGCACGAACAGGGGCATCTGATCGAATTGGCGCAAATGCGACACAATATCTTGTATGGCAAAAACCACGCCCTTGATATTGTGCAGGAGCTATTGCATCCGTAATTGGGGGCGCACGGTGAGACAATCCTAACAAATCTGCTCAGCCGGGCAAGTGCAAAGAAATTGTGCGGTAGGATCGGTCAATCACTGTTCCCACCGCACAAACAATTAGTAGACGAATTACGGCAAATCCAAGCCGCTCAAGCTATCGTACAGGACATCGAGATTTTCAAGCGCTAAACCGGTCCCAATTGCCACACACGAAGCCGGCTGATCGGCAACATAGCAGGGCACGCCGGTCACTTGGGTCAGGAGATCATTGATCCGACGCAACATTGACCCACCACCGGTCATAACCATACCCTTATCGATAATATCTGAACTCAACTCAGGTGGCGTCTCGACCAAGACCGCCCGGACCGCGTTAATAATCGCTTCCAACGGCTCTTGAATGGCTTCGGTAATCTCGTTGCTATCCACCTGAATCGTGCGCGGTAGACCGGTCACCTGATCGCGTCCACGAACTTGCGTTACCAGTGGCTTATCGAGTGGCAACGCTGAGCCGATCTCAATCTTCACCGCTTCGGCCGTTCGCTCACCAATCAACACGTTGTATTTGCGCTTGATATACGCAGCAATCGCTTCATCAAACCGATTCCCGCCAACCCGCACCGATGTACTCACTACAATGTCGTTGAGTGAGATGACAGCCACCTCAGTGGTACCACCGCCAATATCAATCACCAGATTACCCGATGGCTGGGCAATCGGGATATTCGCCCCAATCGCTGCTGCCAACGGCTCGCGGATGAGATAAGCCTTTCCGGCGCCGGCCTCCAGCGCCGCATAACGCACAGCGCGCATCTCAACACTCGTTACACCGGCGGGAATACAGATCATCACTTCGGGGCGCGAAAAGCGAAACCACCCAGCAGCGCGCCCGATAAAGTGGCGCAGCATCTCTTCGGTGACGACATAATCGGCGATCACGCCATTCCGCATTGGCCGCACCACTTCGATACTTTCCGGTTCACGGCCCAACATCGCCATCGCCTCGGCGCCAACCGCACGCACTCGCCCGTCGCGCGTACTGAGCGCCACTGCCGACGGCTCAGAGAGCACGATACCTTTACCTTTGACGTAGACTAAGACATTGGCAGTTCCCAAATCAATCCCGATTTTGCGGGCCATAGTCGTTCCTGTTACTTGCGTAGCGTATCTGAGCAGCAATGAGCTGCATCTTACATAATCGCGGCGTATTATAGCAAATGATGAGACAAAATGGCAATGAGCGAGTAGGTTACGACGAACAGCCAGGCTGCATGGTTCGGATGAGGATCGGTAACGAGCGGTAGCGCTTGGCAGAGAGTAACGGACGACTACCGGCACTCCATGAAAACACTTCCAAACCCATACAGAGAGGCGGGTCATAAACCCGCCTCTCCTCCTGATGATCATGATACACACGGTGCTACGACTGACGCCGCTTGAGCTTGTGCAACTGCGCGACACGCAACCGCACCATCTCCTTCCGCAGCTTCGCTTCGGCTAGCGCCATATCGCGCTCACTCTGGGCCTCACGTCGCCGGGCTTCAGCCTCAGCCCGCGCTTGTTCGGCCCGTGCTTCATCGATCTCATCGGCCCGCTCAACCGTATCGGCCAGAATCGTGACGCGGTGCGGTAGCACCTCCATAAACCCGCCCGACACGGCAAACGGCGTGCGCTCACCATTTTTTATAATATCGAGTTCACCCGGTTCGAGGATCGTCATCAGCGGAGCGTGGCGCGGGAGAATACCAACACGACCATCTTTCGTCGGCACGCTGATCATATCAACATCGTCCGACAAAATAACCCGCTCAGCGGTGACAATCTCTAGATGGATGGGCATGGATTGCTCCTTCTGCCTGCCACAGACTATCGCCGGTAGTGTAACCCAACGGCTATTACCGGCTCAAGCTTACTTCTGGCTCGCCTCATACGCGGCCAGGACATCGTCGAAATCACCTTGCATGTAGAAGAACGACTCGGGAATATGGTCACCTTCGCCGTTCAGCAAACGGGCAAAACTCTCAACCGTCTTCTTCACCGGCACATACTTACCGGGGCGACCGGTAAACTGCTGCGCCACGGTAAACGGCTGCGAGAAGAACAGCTCGATCTTACGTGCGCGCTGCACCGTCAGCTTATCTTCATCGCTCAGCTCTTCCATACCGAGAATGGCAATAATATCCTTGAGGTCTTTGTAGCGCTGCAAGACGCGCTTTACCTCTTGCGCCACCCGATAATGCTCCTCACCGACGATATTCGGGTCGAGAATACGCGATGTGGAAGCGAGTGGATCAACCGCCGGGAAGATTGCACGCTCGGCAATGCTGCGTTCGAGCGAGATGGTTGCGTCGAGGTGGCTAAACACCGTTGCCGGAGCAGGGTCAGTATAGTCATCAGCCGGCACGTACACGGCCTGCATTGATGTAATCGAACCGCGTTTGGTCGAGGTAATCCGCTCTTGCAACTCACCCATCTCGGTACCGAGGGTCGGCTGATACCCCACCTGCGACGGCATACGGCCCAGCAGCGAAGACACCTCAGAACCGGCCTGCACAAAACGGAAGATGTTATCAATAAAGAGCAGGATGTCGCGTCCTTGATCGCGGAAATACTCGGCCATGGTCAGCGCCGTCAGACCGACGCGCAGACGAGCACCGGGCGGCTCGTTCATCTGACCGAAGACCATAATCGTCTTGTCAAAGACGGTAGTATTCTCGTCAATGCGCGCCTCGCGCATTTCGTGGATCAAGTCATTCCCTTCGCGCGAGCGTTCACCGACACCGGCAAAGACCGAAAAGCCTGACTGCTCTTTCGCGATATTCGCAATCAGCTCCTGGATCACCACCGTCTTCCCGACGCCAGCGCCACCGAAGATAGCCGTCTTCCCACCACGGGTAAACGGTGCGATTAGATCGATCACCTTAATTCCGGTTTCAAAGATCTGGGCTTGGGTTGACTGCTCTTCAAAACTCGGTGGATCTCGGTGGATGGGGCGTCGTTCAACCTCTGGGCCAAGGGGTGGGCCACCATCAATCGGGTCACCCAACACATTAAACACCCGTCCCAGCGTTGCCGGCCCAACCGGCACGGCAATCGGGCGACCGGTATCGATCACCTCAAGCCCACGACGCAAGCCGTCGGTCGAACCCATCGCAACCGCCTTCACTACGCCATTACCGAGCTGCTGCTGTACCTCGCAGACCAGGCGGCCACCCTGTTCGAGCGGAATTTCGATAGCGTTATAAATCTCCGGCACCTGATCTTCCGGGAACTTGGCCCGGATGACCACGCCGATAATTTCTTGAATAACCCCCTTTGCCGGCATCGGCTCCTCCTCTAAGCATTAACTGACGAGAGCAGCGGCACCTGAAGCGATTTCGCTGACCTCTTTCGTAATCGCGGCCTGCCGCGCCTTATTGAACGAGAGTGTCAGATCACGCACGAGATCTTTGGCATTATTGGTTGCATTGCGCATTGCGACCATTCGTGCACTATGTTCACTGGCGATACTTTCGAGCACCGCCTGATAGATCTGCGTTTCGACGTAACGTGGCAGAATGCTGTTCAGTACATCTTCTTCGCTCGGCTCATAGGTATAATCGACATTAATGGTGGTAGAAATATCAGGGCTTTCCACCGGCAACAACTGCTTTATCGCCGGTCGCTGCACGAGCGTATTGATGAACTCGCTGTAGATAATGTACAGTTCATCGTACTTACCCGACTGGAAGCCACTGATCGCGCTGATCGCCACCCCGAGAATCGCCTCAAGCTTCGGTGCATCACCGAGGCGAATAGCCTCGCCCGCTGGCGCGAAGCCGGTGCGCAAGAAGAAGTCACGTCCCTTCCGACCAAACGTGTACACATCAACGGTGCGCCCCATCGCCCGTTGCTCGGTAATAAAACGCCCGGCACGGCGTAGTACATTCGCGACGAGGCTACCGCAGAGACCACGATCAGGCGTCACCACCAACAGCGCCACGCTCTTCACCGTCTCGCGTTTTTCGAGCAACGTACCACGGCGCGCCGCACCGACCACACGCGCAGTCAGATTGGCCATCACCTCTCGCATCCGGTCGGCATATGGCCGGGTTGCCAACACATTCCGTTGTGCGCGCCGCATCTTCGAGGCCGATACCATCTCCATCGCCCGGGTAATCTGAGCGACGTTCTTGACAGAGCGGATGCGGCGCTTAATCTCACGACTACTCGCCATAACGAACCCTTTGCAGTCAAGAGACCGGCGAGCGGGCGCACGGCCCGCCCACCGGAGATCTGCTAGCTATAGTTACTGGTCGCCTTAAACTCCTTAATCGCCGCCTCCAACGCCTCCTTAACCTCAGGCGTGGGGAACTTGCGATCAAGGCGATTGTCGTAGATCAGCTTCCGCACTTCTGGATGGGCGGTGCGCAGGAAGGCCAGAAAATCATCGCGCCACTTCGTGATCATTGCCACCGGCACATCGTCGAGGTAGTTGTTGGTAGCCGCGTACAACACGGCCACTTGATCTTCGACGGCCAACGGTTGGAACTGCGGCTGTTTGAGCAGCTCTTGCAGCCGTTGACCGCGCTCGATCTGAGCCTTCGTTGTGGCATCGAGATCACTGGCAAATTGGGCAAAAGCGGCGAGATCGCGGAACTGGGCCAGCTCACCCTTCAGCTTACCGGCGACAGCCCGCATCGCTCGCGTTTGCGCTGCACTACCGACGCGCGACACCGAAATACCGACATTGAGCGCCGGACGCTGACCGGCGTTAAACAAGTCAGCCTCCAGATAGATCTGACCATCGGTAATCGAAATAACGTTTGTCGGAATATAGGCCGAAACATCGTTAGCTTGCGTCTCGATCACGGGCAAAGCTGTCAGCGAACCACCACCGTATTCCTCGTTAAGACGGGCAGCACGTTCGAGCAAACGTGAATGCAGATAGAAGACATCACCGGGGTACGCCTCACGACCCGGCGGGCGGCGCAACAACAGTGATACTTGGCGATAAGCGACTGCGTGCTTGCTCAGGTCATCGTAGACGATCAAAGCGTCCTTGACCAATTTTCCGTTGAGCATCACGCCGTTTTCCATGATCTCTTCGCCCATCGCACAACCGGCATAAGGCGCAATATACTGGAGTGCAGCACTTTCCGATGCGGTAGCCGAAACTACGATGGTGTACTCCATTGCCCCGTACTTCTCGAGCGTACCGACCACCTGCGCCACCTGCGCCCGGCGCTGGCCGATGGCGACATAGATACACACCATGCCTTGACCTTTCTGGTTGATGATGGTATCAATCGCCACTGCCGTCTTACCGGTTTGGCGGTCACCGATGATCAACTCACGCTGACCACGACCGATCGGGATCAAGGCGTCAATCGCGATGATCCCGGTCTGCACCGGTGTATCGACCGACTTACGGGTAATCACACCGGGAGCGATACGCTCAATTGGGCGCATCTTTTCATACTGGATCGGCCCCTTGCCATCGATCGGCTGACCGAGCGGATTAACCACCCGGCCCAGCAGACCTTGACCAACGGGCACTGAGATTACGCGGCCAGTCGAGGTTACCAGATCCCCTTCCTCAATGGTTTCATCGTCACCGAGAATAATAGCAGCGACGCTATCCTGCTCGAGGTTCAGGGCAATACCATAAATCGATTCATTCCGGCCGGCCTTAGGCGGGAACTCAACGATCTCAGAGGCAACGACCTGATCAAGGCCGGACAGCCGCGCGACGCCGTCACCGACGGCAATCACCGTTCCGACATTGACCTGACGCGGCTGAAGGTCGACGCCGCTGATGATGCCCTGCTTCAGCCGGGCGATCAATTCTTCAGTAATCGTCGTCATGCTCTACTCCGTCGCGCTGGTTGCCGGCAACACCGGGCCAGCGAGTTGAAGGCTGAAAAATCAACTTGCCTGTAATGCACGCTGAATAGCGCTCAGGCGGGCACGCAGGCTATTATCGAGCACCTGATCGCCAACCCGAATAATCAAACCGCCGATCAGTGTTGGATCAACATGGTAGGTGACATGGACATCGCCGTAGCGCCGACGCAACTCACTCGTAATCCGTTCCTGCTGTTCGCTGCTCAGTTCAATCGCACTGGTTACACTGGCGTCGATCACACGACCACCGGTTTCCAGATAGGTCTGGAGCGCTTCGGCCACTGCATTCAACTCGCCGCTTAATCCCTCTTTTGCCATGGTCAGCAGGAAATTGCGCACCTGTGGCAAGAGATCGGCGGGGAGCACTGCCGCTGCATCGCTTGCCGGAAGACCGGCGATCCGCGGCGCAGCGGCTCGAATCTGCTCAGCAGCCGTACTTAGCAGAGCTTCCACCAATGGAGCGGCCAGCGCCCGTGCGTCAATGGTTGTTGCCATACTCTCCGTTCCTCACGCAGACTGGGGGCGCCAGTCGTGCAACGCTAGTTCCGGCGGTCGAGCGCCGCCAGCGACTCGGCAATCAACGCATCATGGCCGCGGGCCTGCAACTCGGCGCCGAGCACGCGACTCGCCGTCAACGTTACCAGATCGGCAATCTGGCTCTTAGCCTCGCTTAGCAAGCGAGCACGTTCTTGCTCAGCTTGCATGCGAGCCTCCTCTTTCAAGCGTTCGGCCTCACGACGCGCCTGCGCAATGATCTCAGCTTCCTGCTGCTTCGCCCGCTCTTGTGCTTGCGCCACGATCTTGGCTGCCTCCTGACGCGCTTTAGCCAGTTCAGCCTCGTAATCGCGCTTGGCGTTTGCCAACTGCTCGCGCACCTTTTCTGCATCTCGTACACTCTCTTCAATGCGCTTGGTACGCTCGTTGAGCAAATTCATCACCGGTCGATACAGCAGCGCGCGCAGAATGAAGATAAGCAGTAGAAAGTTGACCAGTTGCGCGAGAAATAGGTTTAGGTTAATGCCTAATGCTTCCACCCTTTTCGCCTCCCGTAACGTGTCATGATTCTACTGCAACACGCCGAAACCGATCAAGAATGCAATCACCAGACCGAAGATGGCAAGCGCTTCGGTAAAGGCAATACCGATAAACATGTAGGTCACCACACGATTTTCAATTTCAGGATTGCGGCCGATCGCCTGCACCGCACCCGAAACAATGATCCCAATGCCGACACCCGGCCCAATGGCGCCCAAACCAACAGCGAGCGCGGTTGCGACGAGATTCAAACCCTCCATGATTGAAATGCCTCCTTAAAAGCAGACTCTGCAACGATCCCTTATTACAACAACACGGTACAAACCGCATGAACCCAAACTTAATGTGCGTGCTCCTCGTCGTGGCCGGTCACGGCAATATTAAGGAAGGCGTAGGTCAGTAGCGCAAAGATAACCGCCTGGATAAACCCGACAAACACCTCAAAGCCGTAGAACGGCAACGGTAACAGTAACGGCAAGAGGAACGCCATGACTACCAACAACACTTCGCCGGCAAAGATGTTACCAAAAAGACGGAAGGCCAGCGCGAAGGGCTTCACCAGTTCGGAGATGAACTCGATGATGCCGACAAACGACATGATACCGTTGAGATTGAAGAACTTCTTCAGATAGCCTGGACCAAGTGCTCGGAAACCCCAATACTCGATAAAGACGAACGAAATGGCCGCAATCGCGAAGGTAAAGTTCAGATCGGCAGCCGGCGCGCGGAAGAGCGGTACCAGCTTCTTACCCTGTGCAGCGCAGGTGTCATGCACCTCTTCACTTTCAGCGGCAAGCACATTTGCCGGGCCGATCAACGCCAATCGCTGTTCGACTACGCCATGCATATCTTTCTTTTCATGGCAGACACCGATTGAACCAACCCCTGGCAAGAGACCAAACCAGTTACCTAGCAGCACAAACAGGAAGATCGTTGCAACCAGCGGAAAAGCGGTTGCCACGTACTTCGCGTTCATGTTGCGGAACAGGTTGTAGAGTGCATCAAGGGCAAACTCCATCACGTTCTGCAAACCACGTGGCACCATCTGCAGGTTGCGCGTTGCCGCAAAGGCTAAAGCAATCAGCAGAATGTCAACGATAATGGTAACAACGAACGAGTTGGTAATGGGGAAACCAGGAATGCCATCGAAAATAACTTCGGCGGCAACTTCGACGTGAGGTGGACCGGTGTAGAGGAAAAAGCGACTGACAATAGAGATAACAAGTGCCCCTGCGATAATCAGAATAGTTCGAGTCCGCGTTGACAACGCCTACCTCCTACTCGACAACGTCGGGCATCACTCAGCGTCTTGCCATCGTGTACGCTGCCGCCCTAAACACGAACGATCACTTTTTTGTTCAGTCTTTCACAATCAGTATAACGCACTTCGCAACATTTCGCAACCAACCGCTCGGCTGAGGTTGCGTGTAGATAGGTTTTGCAAAGCCGCCGCGAGTATACCATAGCTGCGCAGGATGGGCAAACAGTGGTAGCGACGGTTGTCGTCAGGAATCAACGGGCACACGAAGAGTGAAGTGTGGTAGCATCGGAGGTTAGGAGGTATCGCGGAGGCACAGGGAATGGTTCGGATATCACGAGCGACATCGGGTAGAGGCATAAGACTCTATGCCCCTACGACGACTTCGCTAACACCTCGCGTAATTCACGGATAGCGCGTTTAGCATTCACCCACACCGCACCGATTTTCGAACTTGCCACCCGCTTATTGAAGACCAAAACCAGCAAGAAGCGCTGAGCAACATCGAAGCAGTACAGATCGATATTCACACCTTCATGAATATAGACACTGGTTGCGTCTTCCTCACGCAACTGGCGCGCAACCTCACCGGTCGTTGAGAAACCGGTCGACAGGAGAGGCAAAACCACCATTAACGGCAAGTTGCCTTTATCGCCAGTTTCGACCAAAATCATCCCGGCGCGGTCGGTCAGCATAATACTCTGCGTACCGAGATCTTGGCCCAATTGACCCATAATACTGCGGATTGCCGCAATATTTTGCTCAGTCACGATAAGGTTACGACCGTCACTCCGCCAACCGATAGGCGGTTCGGTAGCCGATGACGATGACCCAGCACGGCGCTCGGCTGCCGCCCGTGAACGAGCAGCCAAACTGCTTCTGGCAGTAGATACCTCTCGCTCGGCAGCTTCCCGTTCGGCGGCTTCCCGCGCAGCACGTTCCGCTGCTTCTCGCTCGGCACGTGAGGGTAAGACGATGCGCGCCGGCGTAAAACCACGCCGAGCAGTAGGCTCAGACGCCGGTGAAGTTTCTTTGGCGACCGGTGATGGTTCACGGTGAGAGGTTTCTTTGGCAGCCGGTGGTTCACGGAGTGTCGATTCGCGCAGGTCCGATTTGGTTGACGGAGCAGGTGGTTCACGGCGCATCGGCTCGCTCGCGACGGGAGCAGGCGACGGAGTTGGTGATGTCGACTCATGATGGATAGCCTGAAGCGCGGTGCTCACGGCGGCGCGCACTGCATCGAGGCTGACATCACCACTTAGCACGGTACTAACCCCGGCCGCCTTGGCACGGGCACGGTCGGCAGCAGTAATGCCGGACCCCCACAGTACCACCCGTGTATTCGGATCGAAGTTCGGCACAATCTCGGCCAGATCGAGACCACTCATCTCGTCGAGTTCTAGTTCGCTGAGCACGAGATCGGGTGGTTCGGTACTAATTGACCAGAGAGCTTCATTGGCCGAATCGAAGATTTGCACAGTAGCGTCGCCGGCCAACGCCTCAGGAAGACTGCGTAATATCGGATTAGCACGGGCGACCACGACAATGCGATATGTCATTGGATTCTCTCGCAATTGTGCTTAAACGATCTCATTTACTACTGCTCACTAGTATACTCGAAGTCGCTACGATTTGCAGTAGTGATTCTGATCCACACCGGTTTAGTTATGCAATCACTTCGACACAACTGCGCGGCAACCAGATCGACTCACCAGTTTCGAGGAGCACTTCGACGGCAGCAGTACGCACACCAGAAGGTAGCCGTTGAGGGAACACCGGCAAGCTACGGATCTGACCGAGATGACCGAGGTGGTCGTGGCTGAGGAGACGCACACGCGCACCAACACGCAGTGGTGGACGCGGCGGATCGAGTGCAGTACTGCTACTCCTTGACAGCGGGATGATCATACGTGGTCGGCGATGTGGCCGGCGCAAATCGGTGCTACTCTCGATGAAGACTTCGCGTCGATCATGCGTAGCGAGTAGTTCAAACAATGGCGCAGCCATCGGAGCATTGCCAATCCCTTCGGTAATGACGATAGTCAGCGGTGATTCGATCAAACCAGACCACTGCCAATTGCGCACACCGATTGTCCACGGCAACCGTTTTGACAATCGAAAAAAGTCCCGTAACTCGCTCTCGGCAATGCTACCGACGATCACACCACGCACCTGATGCTCAACTGCTTTGCGTAACGCAGCAGCACTGATCCCACTACCACCAATAACCACCGCATACATGCTTTGCGCATCGATCATCGCTTCGGTGATCGGCTCAGCGGGATCGAGAGTGAGCAAGCGAGTAACTCCATTACAATCGGGACCAAAACTACCAACGCCGTACAATTGTGCAGCGGGAGTTTCGATCACAACCTGTTGATTATTGACGATCTCCATGACAATCCCACGGATGCCGGCGGTAAGAGTGATCTGACGAGGTTCCGGTACAACAAACGCATAGCCGGTAGTTGCATCAACCATCGTTAAGGTACCTTTGACAGGACTAAGCACACGCCGACCGGTTAAACCACGCCGACGGGCTATTACCGCACCGGCATTGATCGGTTGCCCGATCGGGGCCACGACGGCACGCGCTGCCTGCACCGGTGGCAAACCGAGTTCACGAGCGAGATTAATAAGATATGGTTGCGGCTGACTTAGACCGCGGGCAATAACGTCATCGGGTTCGACCCGACCGCCTTGCCGAACCAATATGTCTCCGGGTTGGGGCAGACAACGTTCTAGGCGAGCGACAGAGCTTGTGACAAGGGGTGGCACACCATCTGGTACATACAGCATAGTGATATCCGTTTACGCTGTGTTACTGGTGCCATTATAGCACGTGCTAGTAGATAACCGGCATTTTCCTGCAGATAGCTGTTAATACACCCGCACCGGGACTCCCAGATCGGCCCACGTATACAACCACTGCGCATCATCGATCCGTAAGTTGATGCAGCCATGCGATATACGCACGCCGGTTCCGTGCGCATTGTGCCAGTACGTACCGTGGAGGGCGACCCCACCAACCACATACTGCACCCACGGAATGTTCGGCACATACCAACACTCACCACCGAGACAATCGGCCATCGTTTGTTCGGGCAAGCGATAGTAGATCGCAAACTCACCTCGTGGTGTATTGAAGCCATCACGACCGGTCGCGACCGGTGCGGTAAAGACGAGGAGGTCATCCTCGTAGGCAAAGAGACGCTGACGGGTCAAATCAACTTCGATCCACCGGTGCCACAGCGCCGGGCTCCAATCGGGTGCGCCGGGCAAGCGGGCAACCGGCGCCGTACTGAGGCCAAGCTGTGCCGCCACACGCCGACCAAGATCATCGATCTGAACTTCGTCAAGGGTATCGAGATCGAATCCGTAGATAAGCTGCTGCTGACGGAGAAACGGTGAGAGCGCTTCCGGCCGGTACCGCAACCAGGCTCGCTCAAAGTATTGGGTCAGGACACCGTTATCATAGAAAGCGTCGCTAATCGGGAAGCCAAATACCGGTAAACCACCATGACGCTCCCAGAATTCTAGAAACTCGCCACTCACCCAATACCCGGTTTCGGCAAAGAATGCACCGTCACCGGCAGATGCGGGCGGCATCACCAGTCCCTGCGGGTCGAACCATTCCCGTCCGAGCAGGCCTAATTGCACTTGCTGTGGCGTTCCGGCATATTCAGGATGGTACTCAAACCTAGCTCGCTCGAAATATTGCACAATACGACCATCAACCACTAATTCTTCAGTAATCGGCATGCCAAAGGTGTGAAGCTGACCATTGGCACGCCAAAAATCGAGAAAACCGACCCGATTGGAAAGATGATGGCCGGTTGCCGGGAAGTAGACGGTACGCACAACCGGTAAACGACTGCGAGCGGCTGTGGGATGTGCAGTAACCGGATGAAACCAGTACAACCATCCGAGAACGCTTATTGCAAGGATGCTCAGCGTGGTCGTTATGTGACGATGATGGGTTGTCGGTAGGATAGTGTATGACATTGTAGGACGATAACAACGGAAATACCTTATTCTATTATTATAGCAGTTCCATTACTACATCAACATATCAACCGTATTACTTTCAGCTTGTTGCAGAGAAGAGAAATCTTTAGCTATACTACGATAAGTAACGGAAGTACGGCGAGCGTCATATGGCAGATCTGTTTACCCCGATCCAAGTGGCAGGCCGGCAAATAGCTAATCGAATCGTGATGGCGCCGGCGCCGAGTGGTCTCGCCGGGACCGACGGATTTTGCCATGGAGCGCTCACCAGTTTCTACGAGCGACGGGCACAAGCCGGTGTTGGTTTGATTATCGGCGAACCAATGTTTATCTATGCGCCACCCACTCTGGTCGCACATCTTGGGATATGGCACGATTGCTTTCTGCCGGGTCTCCGACGATTAGTAGCAGCAGCCCATGCATTTGGGAGTCGAATTGCCTTCTTGCTCGAGGCGCCAGCCATCGCCCAAATACCTACCACGCTGATTGATGATTACGTCCAGGCGACGTGGCGTGCATTGGCCGCCGGGGCAGACGGCGTCTTCATCTCCATTGCCGATGATGGTATGCTGGCACGACTCGTCTCACCAAGCCGTGCCACCGACAATGGGGTAGAACCGGTGATGAACGAACGGATTCTGCCGGTATTGACCATTCTGGAGCAGATGCGCCACCTCTTCGGTCGTCGATTGTGGATCGGGCTACGTATGCCGGCGGCTGAGTTGATTCCCAACGGTCTCAGCCATCAAGATGCACGGCTCATTGCCCGGCGGGCCGTGGCTGCCGGAGTGCAACTGCTTGATGTCACATTGACGCGCTATACTGCCGACGTCGCCCGTTTTCCAGGCTGGACACTGCCATTGGTAGCCGGGATACGCCGGATCGCCAGTGAAGCAGTCGTGATCGGGTCTGGGCAATTGAGCGATCCATGGTTGGCCGACGCTGCCATCCGAGACGGCAGCGTCGATTTGGTCATGCTGTGTACTGCTCTCCGCTATGTACCCGAATGGCCAAAACTAGCAAAGCGCCTGTTGCTACCGGTTAGCGCAAGATAACCAACAGCACCCCCGCGGCCACGGCAGAACCGATCACCCCGGCAACATTCGGGCACATCGCCTGCCAGATCAAGTAATTCTGGTGATCTTCTGCTTGAGCGAGACTATGGGCGACGCGAGCAGACATTGGGACTGCCGACACCCCAGCTGCACCGATCAGTGGGTTGATCTTATTCTTCGTGAAAAGATTGTAGAACTTGGCAAACAACACGCCACCGGCAGTCGAGATGGCAAAGGCACACGCACCGAGTGCGAAAATAGCAATTGAGCGCGGGGATAGAAAATTACTGGCCTGAGTGCTGGCACCAACGGTCAGACCGAGCATAATCGTTACGCTGTCGATCAAGGCGCTACGCGCAGTCTTGGCTAATCGCTCGGTGACGCCACTCTCTTTAAGTAAGTTGCCGAAGAAGAGCATTCCTAGCAACGGTAGCGTATCAGGGACAATCAGGACACAGACGATCAACCCGATAATGGGGAAGAGGATGCGCTGGGTACGGTTGACTTCCGGCGGTGGCGGCATACGAATGAGGCGTTCTTCGCGGGTGGTGAGCAGCCGCATAATCGGTGGCTGAATGACCGGTACCAATGCCATGTACGAATAGGCCGAGACGGCAATTGCGCCGAGCAGATCGGGAGCAAGTCGCGACGCAATGAAGATCGCCGTTGGGCCATCAGCGCCACCAATAATCCCGATTGCTGCTGCAGCTCGTAAGAGGCGCAGTGGATCGTCACCGGTGAGATCAAGGAAGGGGAGGCGTGAACCGAGGAAGATCGCCATCAGGAGGGTGAAAAAGATGCCGAGTTGCGCAGCAGCACCGAGCAAGATGAGCCGAGGCTGCGCAATTAGGGCCGAAAAGTCGGTCATTGCACCAATGCCGAGAAAGATCAGCGGCGGGAAGATACCGGTAATCACGCCGAAGTAGATATAGCTTAGCACACTCCCTTGATCGTAGACTCCCTGCCCCATTCCCGGCTCGAACGGCATATTGCCAAGGATAATGCCAAACCCGATTGGTACCAGCAACAATGGCTCGAAACCACGGGCAATCGCCAGATAGACAAACACACAGCCAACCACGATCATCAGTAGGTTACCCCATGCCAGATGGGCTAACCCACTTGCCTCAAAGAAGCCAATGAGCCATTCCATCAGGCAAACTCCAGTAATGGTTAACCTTGCCGCACCGAATCACCAACCTTGACATTGATAGCGCGAATCGTTCCGGCAACCGGCGAACTCACATTGGAGTTCATCTTCATCGCTTCGATCACAACGAGGGGATCATTCTCCTTCACCTGATCACCGACATTGACCTTAATTTCGGCGACAATGCCGGCAATCGGCGACACGAGTACCCCTGGCCCACTCTGATGGGTGTTCGGTGTTGTGGTTGATGACAATGATGCAGCAGCCGGTGCAGCCGATTTGGCCGGTGGCGGCGCTGCAAAGCTCGTTGGTGCAGCGACAACCGCCTCATCGTCATCGGACAACACCTCAACTTCGACCTCGTAGACAATTCCGTTGACGGTAATCCGTAAGCGTTTCATACGAACCCCACACTGTATCTGATAGCGGTCAGCGCGCGTCGAGCGGTAGCCACTTCAATCGAACCTAACGACGCAGTTGACGAGCAGCCATCACACTTACCCGGCCTAAACGTGCCCACATCCCCAACGTTTGGCGATAATAACGCACCCGCACTATCCGCACCGGCTGACCGAGTGTAGCAAAGGCTGCTGCCGCCAAGACGGCCACCAATTGGGGATCGAGCCGGTCGGCAGGTGTAGGCGTAGGTGATGGTGAGGAAACAACCGGCTGCAATACCTCGGACCGGCGGCGGAACAGATGCTGGCTAGCGCGCAAAGCACTCAGCGCAAATGCGACAATCGTCAGTACGACGAAAACAACACCTATCCCCGTCAGAGCGATCTGCACACCGACAATGAGTGGGTCGGCCGTCAGGTCAATCATACGATCTCACTCCCATAGCAACTATCACAACGGCACCAAGCCATGCTTCTTCTGGGGACGAAATTCACGTTTGGTGCGGAGCGAAGCCAACGCAAGACTCAGATAGCGACGGGTTTCACTCGGTGCGATAATACTGTCGATCAAGTTACGTGCCGCACCAACGTAAGGTGAAGCGAACTCGGCACGATAGAGACGAACAAACTCAGCATGGGCGGCTGCCGGGTCTTCTGCCTGCTTAATCTGTTCACGATAGATAATATTGACCGCGCCTTCCGGCCCCATCACTGCAATCTCACTACTCGGCCAAGCCGCGACGCGGTCTGCTCCGAGGTCTTTGCCACACATCGCCAGATACGCGCCACCGTAAGCTTTACGCAAAATCACCGTAATCTTGGGTGTTGTTGCTGCCGAATAGGCAAACAACATCTTGGCACCGTGGCGAATAATGCCACCACGTTCTTGAGCAACACCGGGCAAGAAACCGGGAACATCGACGAAGGTAATCAGTGGTATGTTGAACGCATTGCAGAAACGCACGAAGCGAGCAATTTTGTCAGAGGCATCGATATCGAGCACGCCGGCCATCACCATCGGCTGGTTAGCGACAATTCCCACCGTACTGCCATCGATGCGGGCAAAGCCGATCACAGCGTTGTCGGCGAATCCACGCTGCACTTCCATAAAATCGCCATCGTCGACCAGTCGCTTGATAATGGGGATCACATCATACGGTTCACGTGGGTCGTCCGGGATGATCGTATCAAGCACCGGATCGGAAAAGATTCGTAACTCGCCATTACCCCGATCAGGCGGATCTTCGAGATTATTTGACGGCAAAAAGCTCAGCAACCGCTTACAGATAGCAATCGCCTCGTAATCATTCTCGGCGATAAAGTGTGCGACACCGCTGCGAACTTGGGCGTCCGGTCCACCCAACTCCTCACCGGTCACATACTCACCGGTAACTTGCTTGAGCACTTCGGGGCCGGTGATAAACATCTCGCTCCCACGCACCATAATGATGAAATCCATCAGTGCCGGCGAGTAAGCGGCACCGCCGGCGCAAGGACCGGCGATAATCGCGATCTGAGGTACGACACCAGACAGCAGCACATTGCGGTAGAAGATGCGCCCATAGCCGCTCAGTGCATCGATACCCTCTTGTATCCGCGCTCCACCGCTATCGTTAATGGTGATAAACGGTGAACCACATTTAAGGGCAAGATCCATGGTTTGACAAATCTTATCGGCGTGCATCTCACCTACCGAGCCACCGGCGACGGTAAAATCTTGGGCGGCGACAAACACTTGCCGGCCATCGACACTACCACAGCCGGTAATCACCCCCTCGCCGGGCATCTCTTTATCTGCCATGCCGAAGGCAGTACAGCGATGGCGGGCAAAGAGGTAGAGCTCCTGAAACGTATCGTGATCGATCAGTATGTGCAATCGTTCGCGGGCAGTCAATTTGCCGGCTTGATGCTGGCGAGCAATCCGTTCAGGCCCACCGCCCTGCTCAAGCCGGTGGCGATATTGACGTAGGGCTGCGAGCCGGGCGTGCATCGTCATAGGTGTATGTTCTGCCGTCTGTTCGTGCTGGGTCATAACGACATGCCTCCTTGGTGGATGAATGGACATACGCGTTCACATTGCTACGTGAAAGCGTTGGTAGCAGGGATGATGGTAGGATTAGGTCGATGATGCTCGCAGCCAGTATAGCACGCGCAATAGTTGCGAGTGGTAAGATAGAGTCGTTGTTTGGCAACCGCAGATTGCGCTTTTAAGGAAAAGGTAAACAAATGACAACCATCACCAACGCCTCCTTCCTCTCCCGACCATGGCCGGTGATCACGATACTCGCATTAGCCGTCCTGTTTGTGAAAAGCACGTGGTTTTCCGCTTCGGCAGTAGTGCCGGCCCTAACTACCGAATGGGGATTGGACGACACAAGCCGAGCGTGGCTCACAATGTCCGTACAACTGGGTTTTGCGTGTGGCGCCTTTGTTTCAGCCGTGTTGGGGTTAGCCGACCGCTGGCCGAGTCACCGACTCTTTGCCGGCTCGGCGTGGGCAGCGGCGCTGTGTACTATTCTGATCGGACTCGTTGCCAATGGACCAGCACCGGCAGTGATCTTGCGTGTGCTCACCGGTATGGCACTGGCCGGTGTTTACCCTGTGGGGATGAAGATAATGGCAACGTGGACGAACCGTGAGCGGGGATTAGCAATCGGCATGTTGGTTGGAGCATTGACGTTAGGTTCGGCCTCGCCACACTTACTCAACGTGATAGGAGGGATTGGCGACTGGCAACGTACACTGCTTTTGGCCGGCGGGATAGCAGCGGTGGGCGGCGCTATCGTGGCCGTTGCGATACGTGAAGGCCCACTACAAACCGCTGCACCGCGCTTTCATTGGCGGCACGTAACTGCTATCTTGCGTGAACGACCGATTCTTTTGGCTAATCTCGGCTACCTCGGTCATATGTGGGAACTGTACGCCGCATGGACATGGTTACCACTCTTTTTACTGGCTAGTTTTGAAGCACGCGGGATAGCAGCGTATTGGGCCGGCTTGGTTGCCTTCGCTGCAATTGGTATTGGTGGAATTGGCTGTATCGTCGCCGGTGCACTCGCTGATTGGCTGGGACGCACAACCATTACGATTGCGTCTATGGCCATTAGTAGTGGATGCGCGCTCGTGATCGGAATGACGTTCGGTGGTAACCCGTGGCTGACGACCGGGATAGCACTTTTGTGGGGCCTGACCATCATCGCCGACTCGGCTCAATTTTCAACTGCCATCAGTGAACTTGCTCCGCCAGGTCTCATCGGCACTGCATTAGCCCTCCAGACGAGTTTAGGCTTTTTGCTCACCCTGATTACCATTTGGCTGATCCCACCACTGGTGGCGCTGGTAGGGTGGCACTGGGCGTTTTCCATCTTGGCGATTGGGCCGGTGATTGGGATGTGGGCGATGATGACGCTCCGACGTTCACCGGCTGCAGCACGACTGGCAGGCGGGCGGAGGTGATGGATACTGCCAGAACCGCTAGCGCCAGTTCTGGCATTTGCTCCGCAGCACGACTGGCAGGCGGGCGGAGGTGATGGATACCATCACCAGGCACGGCGCGGACGGAACTGTATCACGTCAAGGCACAATACCGTTGGGCACAGTATCGTTGATACGGGTGTTTGACGATTGGGACGAACAGCCTATTTCTGTTGATAGGTAATGAGCACGCAATGGAGCGCGCCGTATCTGATTCGCAGGGTGTATCGGGACGCACAGCCTATTTCTGTTGATTAGGTAATGAGCACGTACAGGAGCGACAAGCCGCCAGGTCGTTCGCACTGGAGGATGAGCAGACTGAGCAGGTGAGCTAAAACGGATCGCTTCTCACCCTCATCCTAAGTTCACCGATTGAGTCGCTTGCGAATCGATGACACACGGTGTGCTTACCGTTATAGCAGTATTGTCATCACATACCACACATACCACACCGTAACCCGACTCGGCAGAAAGATACATCATATTCGCTCGGAGTCGAGGTGACCACAAAAAAGAGTAACTAGAGTTTGCCGCCAGCCGTTACAATATTTGCATGCATGTTCGATCCCGGAGCGTCCTATGGTCGTTGACCTGTTAACCCTCTCGATTGCCCTTAACCTCGCCAACTTTCTACAGGCATCTGCCCTGATCGGGTTAGCTATTGCCAACCGCGGACGACCCGGTCTGAGATGCTGGGCAGCCGCGATGAGTCTGTTAGCCATCGGGCTAACCATAACCAGCTTCCGCGATGTAGCCGATGTACCGTTGGTAATCAATGCGGTCAGTAATGGCATGGTAGGCGCCTGCATGCTCTTGCTGTATCACGGCATCAAGCGCTTTTTCGGCGAACCTGGTCGTCCGTACCACTTACTGATGATCGGTGTGCTCTTTTTTGTCGCCAATCTGATCCTTGCCTTTACCGATGATACGCCACCTCTGCGCCGCGTCCTCTTCTCAACCTTCCTTGCACTTAGTTCGCTCTTGATCGCTATTCGCTTGCTACAAGCCCCAAGACCTGACTTGCGAACCATCATTGTGTTCCTCGCCACCGTCTTTGGGGTCAACGCCATCTTTTTCGTGCTGCGCGGGCTGGCGGTTGTTAGTGAACCGAATTGGCTCTTTATTTCACCGGCTTGGCAGACTGCAACGTATCTGGTATCAATTGCCACCACCACCTTGTGGACGTTTGGCTTGATTTTATTGGTCAATCAAACCCTAGCCGTTGAACAACGCGAGACCCTCGACCAACTCGAACAGATCTTCAACGCACAGCCCGATGCAGTCCTGTTGTCACGTCTGAGCGATGGGGTTTTTGTCAAGGTGAATCATGGGTTTACAGTCATTAGCGGCTACACCGCTGAAGAAGTCATCGGTAAGGATGCACTCACGCTAAACATTTGGTATTCGCGAGAAGATCGGCGGCGGTGGGCCGAAATAATCCAACGTGACGGCGCATGCCGAAGTATGGAGTTCCAATTTCGCCGACGTACCGGCGAGTTGCGCACCTGTTTGCTCTCCTCTCAAAAATTACTCATCCAAGGCGTACCGCACGCGATTAGCATCGTTCACGACATCACCGAACGCAAACAGATCGAAGCAACATTACAGCGTAGTGAGGCCCGTTACCGGCTCATTGCCGAAAACACCACCGATGTCATTTGGTTGTTCGATCCGTTAGCGATGCGCTTTACGTTCTTCAGCCCATCAATTCATAAACTGATCGGCTACTCGGCAGCAGAAGCTCAAGAGATGTCGTTCACCGATTTCTTAACGACCGAGTCAGCCAAGCACATACATTTGGCCTTACAGTACATGCTCAATCATTGGGAAGGTGATCTGACAACCGCTCCACCGTGGGTTGCGGAGATTGACCTGATCCACCGCGACGGCCATGTGGTGCAGGCCGAAATTATTACCTCGTTCGTCCGTGATGAAGAGCAGCGGTTGATGGTTCTCGGTGTGGCCCGTGATATTACTGCACGCAAGCAAGCCGAAGTAGCATTACGAATCGCCCGCCAGCAGGCTGAAGCCGCCAATCGGGCCAAGAGCGCCTTTTTGGCGAATGTTAGCCACGAATTACGAACCCCATTGCACGCCGTATTAGGGTTCGCCCAGTTGCTGGCAAACGACAACAACTTAACAACCACCCAACATGAGTATCTAGCGATTATCAATCGCAGTGGTGAGCACTTACTACGCCTGATTAATGAAGTCCTCGACTTGGCTAAGATTGAAGCCGGACGCTACACCTACAATGCGGCACCGCTGAATGTGCGACAACTCATTGAAGATATCCAACTTCTCTTTCGCAACCGCGCCGAAGCCAAGCAATTACACTTAAACGTGACATGTGCCAGTAATGTACCAACGCTCATCATCAGCGATGAGGCAAAATTACGTCAGATTCTAATCAACCTACTGAACAACGCGATCAAGTTTACCGATGCCGGATCCGTTCATTTGCACGTTATCTGTGAGGAGCAACGCTTACTCTTTACCGTGGAAGATACCGGGATCGGCATTCCACCGTTGGATCAGCAAAAGCTCTTCCAGCCCTTTTTCCAAGGTCAGCAAACGGGGGAATCTAACACAAACGTTGGCGTCGGCCTTGGTCTAAGTATTAGTTACGAACTCGCCCGACTGATCGGCGGTGATCTGAGTGTGTTTAGCGAGGGAAGAGGTTGTGGTACCCGCTTTACCCTAGCAATTCCATTAAACACAGCGATCACAACACTGCCAACCTCACCCATTGAACCAGAACAGCGACGTGTAATCCGCCTACGCGACGGCCAACCGGTGTATCGCATGTTGATCGCCGATGATCAACCAACGAATGCGTTGTTCCTCGTCGCGCTCCTGCACCGGCTCGGTTTTGCCGTCCAATCGGTTGCCGATGGTCAAGCGGCAATCGAGATTTGGCGCTCGTGGCAACCGCATATAATCTGGATCGATATCCGCATGCCGAAACTTGATGGCTTTACGGTCACCCGGCGGATTCGAGAAATGTGCGCGCACGAACCGGGTATGATGCGTCCCTTTATCGTGGCGTTATCGGCCCATGTACTCGAGGATACAGCGAAACTCGTTGCTGATGCCGGATGCGACCACTTTATCGCGAAACCGTTTCGCGAAGATGACGTTGTGCACACGATTGAACAACTCCTACACGTGGAGTTCGAATACGCCGTACCGATCTCTAACCAATTACCAACCACAATAGTGACCGATAACGGCTATCATCCTGAATGGTGTAAAGCATTGCAACAGGCGGCCCAAGAGGCCAACTTTCGCCGCTTGCAAGAATTGGTCCAGTGCATTGAACGCGAACGACCCGCCGACGCTACCCTTTTGCGACAATGGATTGAAACATTTGATTATCAGTCAGTATTAGCATGGATTGATAATGTGACGACATCACAAGCTGTGAATCCTATTGGATAGTAGGACTGACATTAGAATAGAATGTACAGGTATAGTTGAGACGTGTTGGTGTCGTGCGCGCTCAGCACGTATGGCAGCTGACATTAGAATAGAATGTACAGGTATAGTTGAGACGTTACCTTCATGCCAGATAATCGAACACCTACCATCCTGATCGTCGACGATACTCCGGCAAATCTCCTCCTCTTGACCCAACTACTGAGTGGTCAATCATATGATGTTCGCCCGGTTACCC
This sequence comes from Chloroflexus sp., assembly GCF_049970315.1. Lineage (GTDB taxonomy): Bacteria > Chloroflexota > Chloroflexia > Chloroflexales > Chloroflexaceae > Chloroflexus. Next base: position 34,570 of record NZ_JBMFNE010000004.1, on the reverse strand, counting down.
AAGGCCGACAAGCAATAACGGCAGTTCGTACAATTCACCCTGATTTGATATTACTTGACATCCGCATGCCCGATATGGATGGTTATACAGTATGTCAAAACTTAAAAGCCGATCCGGAAACCAACCATATACCGATCATCTTCATCAGTGCGCTCGACGATACTGAAGACAAAGTGCGCGCCTTTGAGTGTGGAGGTGTCGATTACATTACGAAACCATTCCAACCGGCCGAGGTATTGGCGCGTGTGCGCACCCATCTGGCCTTGGCCCAAGCCCGGATTGCACTTGAGATGGCAAACCGCGAACTGCAACGAGCACTTGCACGTGAAGCGGAACTCGCTCGAATTGACTGGTTGACCGGTGTCTACAATCGTAGCCATTTTTACGAGCTGGCAACCCACCAGTTTGCGATTGCCACCCGTTACGATCAACCACTGGCGATCTGCATGTTCGATGTCGACCACTTCAAACACATCAATGACCAATACGGTCACCTGATCGGCGATCAAGTACTGCGGACCATTGCCCAAACGGCTGCCCGTCAGATTCGCACTACTGACTGTATCGGTCGTTTTGGCGGTGAAGAGTTTATCCTGCTGTTACCGAATACGAGGATGGAGTCTGGACTACACCTCGCCGAGCGCCTACGAGCCGCTGTCGCCGCGTTAGAGATACATACCGAGAAGGGCACCATCACAGCTACGATCAGTCTAGGCGTGGCCGAGCGCCAACCGGCCGATACAATAATCGAACGGATCATCGACCGCGCCGATCAAGCCCTCTACGCGGCCAAACGGCAAGGGCGTAACTGCGTTGTGGGTGTGTAAGGTAAGATCGAAGATATAACGGTAGAAGCGGTGAAAGCCAAAGCCCGGTTGATCGACGGCGAACGATACCGGCGCCACTGGGGCTATGGTATACTTCCTTTCAGAGACAACAGCAAATACAAGGTCTTGTCACCGACTGAATCATACATGTCAGATCAACTACACATCCGCAATTTCAGCATTATTGCTCACGTCGATCACGGAAAAACGACATTGAGTGATCGGCTGCTCGAAGCGACGCGCACAATTACTGAGCGCGAGCAGCGTGAACAACTCCTCGATTCGCTTGATCTGGAGCGGGAAAAAGGCATTACCATCAAGCTCAAACCGGTGCGGATGGAGTACCGTGCGGCCGATGGTCAGCTCTACCAACTTAACCTAATCGACACTCCCGGCCATGTCGATTTTAGCTATGAGGTCAACCGATCGCTGGCTGCCTGTGAAGGTGCGCTCTTGGTTGTCGATGCTTCGCAAGGTATCGAGGCGCAAACGCTGGCGAATACCTATTTGGCGCTTGAAAACGATCTGGTGATCATTCCTGTTATCAACAAGATCGATCTGCCCGGCGCACACCCCGAAGAGGTCGCGCAGGAGATCGAGTCGGTGATCGGTATTCCTGCTGAAGAGGCCATCTTTGCCTCGGCCAAAGAGGGCATTGGTGTGCCGGAGATTCTCGAAGCGATTGTCAAGCGTATCCCGCCGCCGCGCGGCCAGCGCCAGCAACCGGCACGTGCATTGATCTTCGACTCGCATTATGACCCGTACAAAGGAGTGATCGCCTATGTGCGGGTGGTTGATGGTGTCTTTACTGCCCGCGATCGGGTGCAGTTTATGGGCACCGGCGCCCAAGCCGAAACGCTCGAACTCGGCATCTTTCGCCCGGCGATGACCCCCCTGAACGAGCTGGTTGCCGGTGAGGTGGGTTATATCGCAACCGGTCTTAAGAGTGTCGCCGATTGTCAGGTTGGCGATACCATTACCCTGGCCGACACCCCAGCCGGTGAACCGCTACCCGGCTATCGCCCGGCCAAACCGATGGTCTTCGCTGGTCTCTACCCGATCGACTCGAACGCTTACCCCGAACTGCGCGAGGCACTCGAACGGCTCAAGCTGAACGACGCTGCGCTTTCATTCCAACCCGAAAGCTCGGCTGCACTTGGGTTTGGTTTTCGCTGTGGCTTCCTCGGACTACTCCACATGGAGATTGTACGCGAACGGCTTGAACGCGAATACAAACTCGATCTGTTGATCACTGCACCCTCGGTGGAGTATCAGGTATTGCTGTCAGATGGTGAGATCGTGACGGTCGCTAACCCATCCGAAATGCCAGATCTGTCACGGATCGAAGCCATCGAAGAGCCGGTGGTCGAGATTAGTGTTATTACGCCGGTACGCTATATCGGCACTATTATGGATTTGGTGACGAACCGGCGTGGTGTCTTTGTCAGTATGGATTATCTCGACCCGACGCGCGTGCTACTGAAGTATCGGATGCCGTTGGCCGAAATTGTGATCGATTTTTACGATCAGCTCAAGAGTCGCACACAGGGCTATGCCTCGCTCGACTATCATCTGGCGGGTTATCAAGCGGCCGATCTGGTCAAGCTCGATATTTTGGTCAACGGTCAGCCGGTTGATGCGTTGTCGCTGATCGTCCATCGTGATTTTGCTTACCAGCGTGGGCGGGACCTGGTTGAACGACTACGCCAACTGATCCCACGCCAAATGTTTGAAGTACCGATTCAGGCAGCCATCGGCTCGAAAATCATTGCTCGCGAAACGATTCGAGCGTTGCGGAAAGATGTGTTGGCGAAGTGCTACGGCGGCGACGTAACCCGTAAGCGTAAACTGCTCGAAAAACAGAAAGAGGGTAAGAAGCGCATGAAGATGGTCGGTAGCGTCGAGATTCCGCAAGAAGCATTTATGGCAATTCTATCGCTCAACGAGTCGGGGAATGAGCGTGAACGATAGCGTATTGGAATGTGGAGAGAGGCAGTATGCGTCACTTGATCTGGCTACTCACCCTGTTCCTCCTGGCCGGTTGCCAGAGCGTGGTGAATGGCCGTCAATGGATTGAGACCGATTCGCCGGTAGCGTTTCGTTTGGGAACGCAGGTTTATACGGTTGCCGATGTCAATAATGAAATAAAACGTGCCATCGGTGATGGAATAGCCAATGCATTGGCCTCCGGCCAGACCCGTGAGCAGATCGAGCAAATTGTGGTCGAGAACGATCTGCGCCGACAGATCTTTGAGCAGATGATCCAGAATGAGCTGCTGCTGTACTACGCCCGCCAGCATGGGATTGGTGTTGATCCGGTGGCTCTTGATGCGGTGGTATTTAATCGGATAGCGAACAATGCCACGCCGGCAGAAGTGCTCGATCAACGCAGTGTGTTAGCCCGTGAGCAGATCGTGTTGGAAATCATTGCTCGCAATACCCGCGCCGATATGGCCCATGCGCGCCATATTCTGGTCAATGATGAAGCTGCAGCGCAGGCGATCCTTGCCGAACTGCAAAGTGGCGCCGATTTTGCTACACTCGCGGCAACTCGTTCGCGCGACACAGCATCGGCAACGAACGGTGGTGATTTGGGTTGGGCCACGCGGGGTGATTTTGTACCGGCGTTTGAAGAAGCTATCTTTACACTACCACTCAATACACCACAGATCGTGCAGACCGATTTCGGTTTTCATGTCGTCGAGGTATTGGACCGCGAACTCCAACGTCCCTTCGATACGTTTGAACAATTGCGGGTTCGTCAGAATGCCGGCCAATTTTATCAGGAAACCTTTGTACCGTGGTACGAGGAGTTGCGCCGTGAGTTTGAATTGAGTGGGGAACTACAGATCGCCGATGGCTTTGATCCAAACGCCTTACCGATCCCGTTCCCTGAGACACCATGAGTACCACACTACATACTGTCCTTAACCTTGCGGTAAGTCAGGGCCTGATCGACCCAGCGGCATTACAGGTGTGGTCAGTTGAGTGGTTGCTTCAACCACCACCCCGGCCAACAGCAACCAAGGTGTTACCATGGGTAGAACAGCAAGGTTTGGGCAGCTATCAACCGGTACACTTGCCATACCCCCTGGCAACACATATCCCGGCTCTGATCTGGGGTGAACCGGCCACTCGCAATCTGACCGCACTGGCTACCCTTTTGGCTGAACGTTACCCGACCAATCATCGGTTGGTCGTGTTGACCGCGCCAGAGGGGAATACAATACCGTTGACCGTAGCCGAACTCGCCACGGCAGTATTACCACCGACTGAAGCGTTTGGGATGGTCGTTCCGGCATTGTCCCTCGCCGAAGACCGACGAAGCATTGACCGATTGCGGTGGGTGATCGGTCGTCTACTCGGCCCGGACGGGTGCCCATGGGATGTACGTCAGACCCATCAGAGCCTACGAAGCGCTCTCCTCGAAGAGGTATATGAAGCGCTAGAAGCCATCGACAGCGGCGACATGCGTCATCTCTGCGAAGAGCTTGGTGATGTACTGATGCAGGTATTCGTACATAGTGAAATGGCCCGACAAGCTGGCCATTTTACCCTAGAAGCAGTTGTTCAGCACGTCACCGATAAACTGATCTTTCGCCACCCGCACGTCTTCGGCACAACCGGTGTGACCGATACCGGTGAAGTTCTACAGAACTGGGATGCGTTAAAGGCTCAAGAATTGGCTGCTAAAGGCCAAGTACATAGCAGTGTCCTCGATGGTATTCCGTCAGCATTACCAGCACTGGCCACTGCACAGACGCTGGCGCGTAAGGCAATCCGAGCTGGGTTTACGTGGACAACGGTTGAGCAAGTCTGGGCCAAAATTGTCGAAGAACTAGCCGAGTTACGCGAAACTGATGATAGTGCGGCCCAGCAGAGGGAACTCGGCGATCTGCTGTTCGCGCTGACCATACTGGCCCATTGGCTCCAACTCGATGCAGAAGCGGCCCTGCGCGAAGCAAACTTGCGGTTTAAACAACGGTTTCAGCAGGTTGAACAGATGGCTGCGCGTTCTGGCCGCAACCTACGTGATTGCACACTCGATGAACTGATCGCATGGTGGACGGCAGCAAAGATGATGAGTAACGAACCCACCGATGGCACCACCAATTCCGCTGTATCGTAACGATATTGTCCAGTTACGCAAACCGCATGCTTGCGGTGGTGATACGTGGCGAATTGTGCGGCTAGGAGCCGACATCGGCCTGCGCTGCGAGACATGCGGACGGCGAGTATTGTTGCCGCGAGCCGAACTCGAACGGCGAATCAAACGCTTTGTAGCACGTGGTGTTGATGAATAACGACACCTTTGGCGGGACGAGAGAGATTGTCCTTATGATAGTATCATAGCCGCTCAACATTCCATTAGTACTTCCTTCCTGCTCATTGATAGAACTAGTCAGCTTCATAGTATGCAAGGTCGCATGGTTCAACATCGGTTATTTCCATACCCAATCCCTCGATGGTGGTCGGTGTGGCGGTACTTCATCATCGGATTACTCTGGTCAGCATTCGTCACCGGTATAACAGCACAGTCAATTCAGCCAATCTACGTTACCGAATACGAGGGTGTCCTGAGTAGCTATGCCGCCGGATATTTGCGGCGTGCCTTGCACGAAGCCGAGGCTGCGAATGCCCAGGTCATCGTGATGCAACTGACGCCAAACGGCGCCGTTCTCGAAGAGGTGCGCAAACTTGCAAACGATATTGCCAATGCGCGTGTACCGGTGGTGGTGTACATCAGTCCGTCCGGCCACGATGCCGGCGCTACCGGTTCGTGGTTATTGCCGGCAGCGCACATCGCGGCGATGGCACCGGATAGTCGGTTTGGCCTTGCCACCCCCCTCTTCGTACCGACAATGGGTATGAGCAATGACACCCAAGAATTGTTGTTAAACGAGCAGTTACAGCAATTCGAGGCATGGGGCCAGGCCCACAACCGAAATGTTGATTGGGCCGATACCGCCTTACGGAGCGGTTTTATTGCCACAGCAGCCCAAGCCATCGAGGCACAACCGCCGATTATCGATCTGGTGGCCCGTGACCGTACCGAATTGTTGCAACGCCTGGAAGGCCGGGTAGTGACATTGGCCGATGGACGGCAGATCACCTTGGCAACACTCGGCGCCCGCCCCTTTGTCGTCGAAGTCAATCTTCTCGAAGCCTTTCTGCTCATACTCGCCAACCCGACCGTTGTCTTCTTATTATTGATCATGGCAGGGCTTGCCTTCTACGCCGAGTTTCTCAGCCCAACTATCGGTATCCTGGCCGGTCTCGGTGTGCTATTGCTTATTGGCGCAATTATCGGTATGATCGCATTGCCGGTGCAATGGCTCAGCGTGTTAGGCATTCTCATCGCATTCGGCCTCATTGCAGCCGATCTCTTCGTGCCATCGCATGGCACGCTGACCGTCATTGGGGTGGGCATTATGATCGCCAGCGCATTAACGCTGTTCGACGCGACCCAAGCCCCGGGTGTGGCCGTGGCGCTGTGGGTGATCATCTTAGTTGCGATGATCATTGCAATCTTCGCCGTGACCGGGGTGTGGCTGGCACTGCGGTCGCGTAACCGACCGGTTACGACCGGGCAGGAAGGATTAATCGGACGACTGGCTGAGGTACGACAGCGCCTCGATCCAGAAGGGATGGTATTTGTTGAGGGTGCATTGTGGCGAGCGGTATGCGAAAATGGTACCGCAGAAGCAGGTGAATGGGTACGTGTGACCGGAATCTATGCCTTGCGCTTAACGGTGCGGCGGATTGAACCATCTGAAGTATCGTCGCCATCATAGAAACAACGGTTCGGGTTGGAAGTCGGCATCCAACATATTTTGGTTGCATCACGGAAAGGGAGTGATATGAGCGGCTTCACATTCTTCTTGTTCGCTTGTCTGGCAGTTTTGGCCTTCATTGCGTTAATGATCTTGCTCTCGGCGATCAAGATCGTTCCCGAATACGAGCGTGGAGTTATCTTTCGATTGGGTCGGCTAATGGGGCCACGCGGGCCGGGAATCTTTTTTGTGATCCCGATCTTCGAGCGTATGGTGCGGGTTGATATGCGCGTTATTACAATGGACGTGCCGGTCCAAGAGGTGATTACGCTCGATAACGTGACCATTAAGGTCAATGCCGTCCTCTATTTTCAAGTGATCAATCCGAATTGGGCGGTCACGAAAGTGATGGACTACATCCGCGCCACGATGCAAATCGCCCAAACAACCTTGCGCAGCGTTGTTGGTCAGGTCGAGCTTGATGAACTGCTGGCGCAACGCGAGAAGATCAACCAAAAACTTCAGCAGATCATCGACGAACAGACCGAACCTTGGGGGATCAAGGTAACGATTGTCGAAGTAAAAGACGTCGAGTTGCCGCAGAACATGCAACGGGCAATGGCACGCCAAGCAGAAGCCGAACGTGAAAAGCGTGCCAAGTTGATCCACGCTGATGGCGAATTGCAAGCGTCGCGTACCCTGGCCGAAGCGGCGCGCGTGTTAGCCAGCGAGCCGGTCACGTTGCAACTACGGTATCTGCAAACCTTGACCGAAATCGCCACCGAGAAGAACAGCACGATTATCTTCCCGCTCCCGATTGAGCTGCTCAAGACCTTTTTGGCGCCGCAGTCGGTCAATAATGATGTGGTACGCTCATCAGATTAGGGTGGGTAGCACGATGCTCATGGTATGGTAGCCCGCACGAGCGTCGTACAGTAGTTGTGGGGCAGAGGTTGTCATCTGCCCCACACCATACACCGGCTATCGCCGAGCGATGATTGCAATACTCGCAACAAGCAACGCCGCACCAACAATACCGGTAGCGGTAAAGCGCTCGCCGAGCAAGAGCATCGCCAACAATGCCGAGCCGAGCGGCTCGAGCAGCGAAATAGTGGCTGCCGTCGTCGCCCGCACCGTGCGCATACCGCGTACATAGAGTGCATACGCTAAAGCGGTCGGGACTACACTCAGGTAGCCTAACACCAACCAGCCCAATGGCGGATAATCAATCGCCAAACCGGTAGATAGGGCAGCGGGCAGTAACAACAACGCTCCAAGGGTAAACGACAACGCAACCGGCACGACCGGATGGTAATCAGCAGCGACCAGTCGTGCGCCCAACACCACCAGACTGTACGAAAAGCCGGCGGTCAGTGCCAACGCAGCCCCTACCAGCCAATCGTTCGTGGAGTGTACTTGTGGCACACCACCGGCCAACAGACCTGCGCCAATCACCGCACCGCCAATCGCCAGCCCGGTGCTCGGTCGCAACCGCTCGCCGAGAAAAGCCCGGGCAAGCAGCGCAGTGAAGATCGGTGCACTACAGATATTGATCAAGACGGCTGCTGCCACACCGAGATACGGAATTGCGGCAAAGTAGGCCACCTGATAACCGGCGAACGCACCACCGATTAGGGCCAGTACCCAACGATGGCGTGGTTTGATGCGAAAGGCCTGTGGCCCAGCAAGCATACGTGCAGTGATCAACAACACCGGCGCCGACAGCAGCAAACGAAGGAAACCTATCGAAAGCGAATTGGTTTCGGTCAAGCGATAGAGCCACCCAACCGCCACACCGATGGTCCCCCACGATAACGCAGCGATAACTACCATCGCAATATCGAAGGGACGTTGGGCTTCATTAAGCGTAGACATAGCATCCTGATTTCTTGCAGAAAACCGTTCAACGGCGTACATTCGTGACAATCGGAGAGGCGGGTTGCAACCCGCCTCTCACGGTACGCAACAGATGTCACTCACAGCGAGCGACTCATTTCGTCAGCTCAGCCCACATACCCCTGTAACAGCTCAACCAACAACCGTACACCAACCCCAGTCGCCCCACGTGCTTGATAAGCGCGCGACGGCTTCTCAACCCACGCGGTACCGGCAATATCGAGGTGCGCCCACGGATAATCACCGACAAAAGCGGCCAGAAAACCGGCAGCCGTAATCGCGCCGCCGTAACGCCCACCGGTATTTTTGAGATCGGCAATGTCACTCTTCATCGCATCACGGTACTCATCCCAGAGCGGCAACTGCCAAACGCGCTCGGCAGTCGCTTCACCGGCAGCAATGAGCCGATTTGCCAATTCTTGATTGTTCCCCATCAAACCAATCGCATGCGAGCCAAGGGCCACCATGATCGCACCGGTCAGGGTTGCCAGATCAACAATCGCCGCCGGCTGATAGCGTTGTGCGTAAAAGAGGCCGTCTGCTAACACGATCCGACCTTCAGCATCAGTATTAAGCACCTCAACCGTCTTACCACTGAGGGTGCGAATAATATCACCGGGACGATAAGCGGTACCGCTCGGCATATTCTCGGCAGCACAAACAATACCAACCACATGCAACGGTAACTGTAATTCGGCTACCGCTTGCATGGCGCCGAAAACTGCCGCCGCACCACTCATATCCATCTTCATATCGTCCATCTTCTCGGCCGGTTTGATGCTGATACCACCGGTATCGAAGGTTATACCCTTACCGACGAGACAAATGGTTGGACCTTGCCCGCCAGTACCATATTCCATCACGATAAAGCGTGGTTCGTTGGCCGATCCTTGCCCAACGGCGAGAATACCGCCAAAACCTTGTTCGATCAACTGTGCTCTATCCAGCACAGTGACCTGCAAACCAAGACGAGCACCCATCTCAACAGCAGTCTGACCCAGAAATGCCGGTGTCACCTCATTACCGGGACCGTTCGCGAGATCGCGGGCAAACGTCGTCGCCCGCGCCAATATCTGACCACGCCGTACCCCCTCGACGGCTTCTGGCGCATCAGAACCAGCTTGCAAGATAGCCGTAATCTCCGGCGTCTCCTCCCGGTCACTCTTATAGCGTGTATATCGGTACGACCCCAGAATGCTACCCTCGGCAAAAGCTACACCAAACTGTTGTGGTGTCAATGGCAGATGACCATTGTAGCCCAGATGATAACTCGACACCTTCAATTCTTGCGCCCGTTGGGCCGCAATGGCTGCCGCTTGCCGCACTGTGTCGGCAGTAATACCCGAACGCTTCCCCATCCCGATCAGCAACAACCGCCGCGCCGGCAACGCTCCGCGTGGGTAGAGTAACGTTTGCTGCTTCCAGCGTCCGTTGGCATCGTTAGGTTCGCATAACGCAGTAACTTCCGCAGGTAATGTTTCGTCCTCGGCGTACAGCAAAACGGCTAACTCCGTCTCGGTAGCCAACAATTCACCGCTCTGAACTTCACATTCCATAAGAACCTCGGAATACCTGATGTGTCATATTTTGCAGGACTTTTATTGTACGTTCAAGCCAGCAGACCGTCAAATCCGACCGCATACTCAGGAAATAACGTGCCTTACGTTTCACATCCGTAGGGTTGCCATCTGCACTATGGTACAATAGCCGCATTTAGGAAAGTTGTGTAGGGGGCCATCATGACACCCATTATCCAACTTGGCATTGGTGGCGTCGGACGAGCTTTAGCACGACAAATAGTAGCCGTCGCGCCTGCCATTCGCCGACGCTATGGCATAGATCTACGCTACATAGCGATTGCTGATAGTCGCGGTATCATTGCCGGTGATCCGACGGTGAGAGAAGAACAAGTACATCAAATCCTCGCCGTAAAAGAAGCCGGTTATGGGCTTGATAGGATGACTAATGCGATCACCGATCGGCACTGGATCGAGTTACTCCCTGCGACAATAGCAATCGTTGTTGATGTCACGGCAACGAGTGAACATACCGCGCCATTGGCCGCAGCCGTCTCGGCGGGTCATCGCGTTGTATTGGCCAATAAACGCCCACTATGTGATGAGTACGATCTGTTTACCGCGCTCACCGAACGTGGTGCAACCCGCTACGAAGCGACGGTTGGGGCCGGTTTGCCGGTTATTGGGGTATTACAGGGCTTGCTCGACACCGGTGATGATGTACTGCGGATCGAAGCGGCCTTGAGTGGTACCCTCGGCTTTCTGATGAGCGCGTTAGAAGAGGGTAGCAGTTTTGCCGAAGCGGTACGGAAAGCGCACGCACTCGGCTACACCGAGCCGGATCCGCGGGATGACCTAAGCGGGGCTGATGTGGCACGTAAGGCGCTGATTTTGGCCCGTACTTGTGGCATCCCCGTACCGGCTGACGCGGTGAGTGCTGAATCGCTCTTCCCACCCCAGCTCGCAACGGTCAGTGTGGCAGAGTTCTTGCAACGCTTGCCTGAAGCCGAGGAATCTGTTATGGAACGCTTTGCCGCGGCCCGCGCCGCTGGCAACGTCTTGCGGTATATCACGCGCATCACGCCGGACAACATCGAGGTGGGGTTGCGCGAGTTGCCCGCCGATCATCCGCTCGCCGGTCTGCGTGGCCCCGACAATATGATCAGCTTCACCACCCGACGTTACCACGACCGACCAATGGTGATCCGCGGGCCAGGTGCAGGGGTTGAAGTGACGGCAACCGGTGTGTTGAGCGATATTATTGCGACAGCTCGAGAACTGTGATAGCGCAAACTGTCGTCTTGGTTTCAGTTATCCGCGATGCGCCACCGGTCGGTCTGTATCACCACCTCAACGGCAACGCACCGCCGATCACTGTTCTCATGAAGCCTGTACCTACTGGCTACGATGGACAAATGTACGGGATGATGGTGGCGCGTGCCTTATCCAAGCCGATTTGTGTTGATGAAGATGTCGTGACACAGATTGCGAAAAGAACGGTGAAATGCCGTGCGCGTTGCGATTACGCTCATGAGGAAGAGACATCTGCATCGATCTGACCCACCACGAATGACAAAACTGCTTGGCGAACGTAGAACAATGGGTAACGGCCTACGTTCATCGCGTAATTACCAAACGACCCACTTGTTTGGCAGTGTATTATCGAGGTCGGCAAACAGCGTCACGATCCATGCTCCAGCGCAGATTATATCTCCGACGCGGATTGGCAGATCGTCAGGACTGTTGCCTTCACCGATAACTCCGTTAGCGCCGAACTATATGATCAAAACATCATGTTACATCTCTTGAGTTTTATAACGCAGCGTGTTACACTATAACGCATAGCGGCATGCACCTCGCTCCCCACCAAATGTAAGGAGTCTTGCGATGAGGCACGAACATTCCCCGGCAGGGTTACCTCACTATGATCTGTACATCAACGGTGCATGGCAGCCGGCGAGCAGTGGACAGACCTTTACCGTCTTCGATCCGGCCAACGGCCAGCCATTAGCAACCTGCGCCAGTGCTAGCCCCACCGATGTTGATCGGGCCGTCGCCGCTGCCCGATCGGCATTTGACCACGGCCCGTGGCCGCATACCAGCCCAGCGCGTCGGGCCGAGATTTTGCATGCGCTGGCCGACGCACTCGAAGCGCGTAATTTTGAATTAGCCGAGATTGAATCACATGACGCCGGTGTGCCACTCCGCAAAACGACGTACAACGATATTACCCTTGGTATCGAGATTTTGCGTGGCTGTGCCGAGATGGCTCGCAAGCATCCCTACGAACCGTTACCGTGGAACGACTTGCCGAGTGTTTCGTGGAACTTTGTCTGGCGGGAACCGATCGGCGTCTGTGCCCAGATTATTCCGTGGAATTATGCCTTCTGTATGGCGGCTTGGAAACTCGGTCCGGCACTGGCCACCGGCAATACGGTTGTCTTTAAGCCGTCGTCGCTCGCACCGTTAAGTACATTGGCTATCGTTCAAGCGATCCACGAGCTGAACCTTCTGCCGAAAGGGGTGGTCAATCTCGTCCTCGGTCCCGGCGGCGAAGTTGGTGAGTATCTGGTCGCCCACCCAGATGTCGATAAAGTCGCGTTTACCGGTAGCACTGAAGTCGGGCGCAAAATTATGGCGCTTGCCGCTCCTCATATCAAGCGGGTGACGCTTGAATTAGGTGGCAAGAACGCAATGATCATTCTCCCCGATGCCGATCTTGATCTGGTCGTCGATGGTGTGCTGTGGGGTGCGTTTTATCACAGTGGTCAATTGTGCGAAGCCGGTTCGCGTCTGCTCGTTCCCCACGCCCTCCACGATACGCTCGTCTCCCGATTGGTGGAACGAGTGCGCACTATGCGGATCGGTGATCCGATGAATCTTGAAACTGACATCGGCCCACTGATCAGTGAACAACAACGTGCGAAGGTCGAGCGCTATATTGCCATCGGTCGCGAAGAAGGAGCAACGGTGGTCATCGGTGGCGGTAGGCCGCTGGGCGAAGCATATGCCAACGGCTATTATGCCGAGCCGACTATTTTCACCAATGTGCGGCCAGAGATGCGAATTGCGCGAGAAGAGATCTTTGGGCCGGTGTTGGCCGTCATAGCGTATGAAGAGGTGAGTGAAGCAATCAAGATCGCCAACGACAGTATCTACGGTCTCGCCGCCTCAGTGTGGTCACGCGATCTCCAGCAAGCTCTGGCCGTGGCCAAACGCATTCGCGCCGGCACGGTCTGGATCAACGAACATCACGTCCTCAACCCTCAGGCGCCGTTTGGCGGGTACCGTCAGAGCGGGTTTGGCCGCGAGATGGGGCGTTACGGCCTCGATGAGTACACTGAAGTCAAGCATATTCATGTTGACCTGATGCAGCGCCGACAGGGCAGGTTATGGTGGGACACCCTCTTGCCTGAATAGTAGATGACGATGGCCTGGTGCAAAGATGCTCAGGGTGCGTATACCATCCTGCTGTCTTTCCTCACATCTTTGCACTGGCTATCCAGTAACCACCGGCTTCTATGACAACCGATATTACGATCAATCTTCAACCACACCATCTCACGCTCGCCGAGGCGATGCGCACGATTATCGCCTTCGATGGTGAGGGACGGCCAATTGTCGCGTTTCGCAACGGTACGAATTATGTGCGTGGGCTTAGTGGTGATGTGCTGCTGAAACGGACGATTGCTCCCGGTCAGAAGGAACGACGCAAGCTATCCGCAGACGAGCGACAAGCGATCTTGGCCGAGCTATTGCACGATGCCAATCGGATGATCGATCAGATAGCGGCAACAGCACCACCGGAAGCTCATGACCGGTTTATGCGCATCCGGCGGTGGGATGTAGCCAGCTTGGAAGCGGAACGAAAACGATTCCGTACCATCTACAAACGGATCAGCATTGTGCCGCCCGATCAATACCGTGCGCTTGTCTTGCAGGCTACCGAAGGATGTAGTTGGAATCGCTGCCATTTTTGCACGTTCTACCGTGATCGACCATTCCGAATCCACACGCCAGACACATTTCGTGAGCATATCCGACAGGTGAAGGCATTTGTCGGCGCCGGTCTCGGCTTGCGGATGGCAATCTTTCTCGGTGATGCTAATGCACTGATTACTCCTCAGCCGCGACTACGGTCGTTACTACAGGTAGTTCATGAAGAGTTCGCGATTGGGCCAACAGCCCCTTTGAAAGGTATCTATGCCTTCCTCGATATTTTTGGGGCCGAACGGAAGACGCTGACCGATTATCGTGAGTTGGCCGATACTGGTGTGCGCCGGATCTATCTTGGTCTTGAAAGTGGTGATGATACCGTATTCCATCAGCTCAACAAGCCCGGCTCACCGGCTGAAGCTATCGAGGTTGTGCAAACGATCAAAGCCGCCGGGATTGCGGTCGGTGTGATCCTCCTCGCCGGGGCCGGTGGCAGTCGCTTCGCTGCCGATCATGTCCAACACTCCATCAATGTTATTGCCGCGATGAACCTCGGCCCAGACGATATTGTCTACCTCTCACCATTGATTGTTACTCCTGATAGTCCTTATCTTGATCAGTTACGCGAATCTGGTAGCCAACCACTTGATACAGCGGAGATTACGAAGCAGGTACAGACGCTCAAACAGAGCTTGCGCACGGTTGTTGCCCCCGGCACAAAGGTAGTGCTCTATCATATCGAAGAGTTTGTGTATTAGCGTGGCATGCAACCGCACGATACCGCACAATCTTACCTAATCTCAACCTTTTAGATAGACACCGCTCTGTTATAATTGAGAATAAGTACCATACTCATACTATGGGTTTTGATGATCGGTGTCATTCAACAGGAGCGGTAATTTGATGTCTGACCAAGCATCTTTTCAGCTCGATCCCGATCAGATTAGAAGCTATCTCGGGGCAGACCAAGCCGATTCCTTGTTGCGTGGTACGATGCGACCGCACGAACTCTATGCGGTTTGTGCGCGGCTCGCAAATATTCAATACGCGCTTAGTACCTATCTACCACATCGGTTAGTAGTACACCGTCTCGCCACGACCGACAACCGACCTTGGATCGAATGGGTTGAAGGCACCTTACTCTTTGTCGACGTTAGCGGTTCCACTGCATTAGCCGAACGACTCAGCAGCCTTGGCCGCGAAGGTGTTGAGATTGTCACCGAGACGCTCAACACCTATTTTGGAGGCTTAATTCGCCGTATCCAACAAGCCGGCGGTGATCTTATCACCTTCGGTGGAGATGCCTTATTGGTGCTCTTTACCGACGACGATCATGCTTACACCGCAACTATTGTTGCCCGTGATATGTTGCACGCACAAGCCGGCTTTACCCGCGAAGTTCCGGGCATTGGCGTCTTCCCACTGACAATGCACATTGGGATCGAGAGTGGCCGGGTGGCGCTGGTCAACGCCGGTCGAGACGAAACCATGCGGTATAGCGCGATGGGAACCTGTGTCGAACGAGTGGCCCACGCCGAGGAGTTGAGTAGCAGTGGCGAAATCGTCATCGGGCCGCAGGCGTGGCAACGGCTGACTGGACGCGCCCAAGGTGAGTCAATTACCGAAGGTTACATCAAATTAACAGCCATCAGCGGAACTGCAGTATCCGTTGCTTTGCCGCACTACGATGTGCCACCACCTTCCCACGACACTGCGCTCCGCCTGTTGTGGAATATCGAACGGCTACGACCATATCTACCACCGATTTTGGTGGATCGGATCATTACCCATCCTCGTCAACCCCACCTCGAAGCCGATCTCAGGCCGGTGTCAATCCTGTTTGCGCAAATTGATGGGCTAGCCGAACTCATCGAAACCCTCCCGGCAGAAAGCGCAGCGCACGTCATCGATACGGTCTGGCGTGTCGGATTCACGGCTGTGGAGCAGTATGGTGGCTATGTCAATAAAATCGATGTCTCGACCGAAGGGATTAAGCTCCTCGTCATCTTTGGTGCGCCGGTGGCCCAAGAAGATCATAGCGAGCGCGCAGCACGGTCTGCCCTCGAACTTCGACGTGCATTTACAGCCCTCACCCAAGCGCATCCCGCCGGCATCTCGCTTGATCATCTACGCTTACGGATCGGCTTAAACAGCGGGATTGTGTTTGCCGGCAACGTGGGCGATATCGATCGCAAGGAATATACGGTGATGGGAGATGCCGTCAATGTAGCGGCACGTGTTATGGCTCACAGTGACTGGGGCGAAATTCGTGTGACAACACCGTTCGCCGTTGCCACCGGCACGGTTATGGTCTTCACCGATGCGCGCACGGTGAGTGTACGTGGCAAACGCGAACCGCTTGAATTACTCAGGCTCGAGGATGTCCGGCATGTCCAAACCCCAGAAGTCCAGCGACCACTGGTGGGGCGGCGCCACGAGTTGGCATGGCTACGCGAGCGGCTCGCGTTGGCGTTAACCGGTCTTGGCCGGGTAGTGCGCATCAGCGGCGATGCCGGCATCGGTAAAACCCGACTAGCCGCTGAACTGCTGGTCAGCGGCGTTCCTCGCGAAACCCGGATAGTGACGGTACGCTGCCTCTCATACCAGCAAAATAAACCGTATGCACCGTGGAGTGATGCGCTGCAAGCGTTGTGTACGATTCCGGCAGACGCCGATCAGGCAACCCGTGCCGCTCAATTGCGTCAGGCATTGGCTACTGCCGGTATTGCCGACGATTGGACACCACTTGTCGCCGATCTGGTTAAGCTCGATGTTGACAACAATGTGATCACGGGCGCGCTCGATCCGCAGCAACGGCAAGAGCGACGGTTTGAAGTGATCCGGGCTATCATCCACGCACGAGCTGCACCACACGGTCTGATTCTCGTCTTCGACAATTTACAGTGGGCCGACCGAATTTCGCTTGATCTCTGGCGGTTTCTGGCCAATTCGATTGCTCAGGTCCCCATTTTGCTCCTTGGCTTACATCGCGACTCATTAGAATGGAACGGTGATCCACTCGCAGACGGTGCGGAAGTTCTTGCCCTAACTGAGCTACCGGCTGCCGATAGTGCCGCGTTGATTGCCGCAATTCCGGCAAGCACGTGCATCGATCCAGAACTGCAAGCCCAGATTATCGCTCGTGCTGCCGGCAATCCACTCTTTATCGAAGAGCTGGTACGCACCGTGTACCAAGATAATGCTAATCTCGATCAACTACCCGACAGCCTCAATGGTCTGCTGATGGCCCGTCTTGATCAGCTCGATGAACGATCTCGCTCCTTGCTCCGCGTAGCGGCAGTCGTTGGTCAACGTTTTCCCTTACCCGTTGTGCAATCGGTATATGACGAAGATACTCGACAACTCATCGAGCGTATCAATCAGCTTGATGCGCAAGAGCTGACCCTACTCGAGCATGAAACACCCGAGCGAGTACATAGTTTCCGGCACGCTCTGCTACACGAAGTAACGTACCAGAGTATGCTCTTCTCGCGCCGACGCGAATTGCACCGTCAGATTGGCGAGTATCTCGAAAAACGGTACGCCCGTGAACTGAGTGGGTTACGCCAAGAATTTGCGGCCACCCGCCAATATCGATATGTTCAGATCGGCCGTAACGGAATGTTTATGTCACGTACTGCACGGGCGATTGTTGGCCCGATTTTCCTCCTCGCTCACCACTACCGACTAAGTGATACCCCCGACCGTGCGGTCCAGTATTTACTCATAGCCGGTCATCTATCGCGCGATGAGTATGCGAATGAACAAGCAATGACGTACTACCGTTGGGCCATCGACATCCTGGGCGATCGTGGTGATGATGCACGGCTCTGGGAAGCGATGGAAGCCCTCGGTGACATCCAAGCGGCGATTGGTCACTATGATGAGGCCCAACAGACTTACCAACGCCTGTTCACGATCGGTGGTGAGCACTTACCGCCTGTTGTCCAAGCCGAGGTTTTGCGATCGTGGGGAGCAGCGCTAGAGAAACAGGGGCGCTATCACGAAGCGCTCGAACGTCTACGTAAAGCTGAGGTAATCGCGAGTGCAGATATTAATCATACGCCACCCCTCCTCCTAGCAGCAATTGCAGCCGACATCGCCCAAACCCTTACCCGTCTTGCACTGTTCGACGAAGCATTGGCGATGTGTGAGGCCGGCTTAGCGCGTATCCGCAACGATCAACGGAGCATCGAAGACGAACGGATTACTGCCGAACTACAACAGCAATTAGGCATGATTCACGGCATGCGCGGCCATTACGATCTAGCGCGCTACCATTTCTTGAATGCATTGAGCGTACAAGAGGCCATCGATGACCTTTACGGCTGTGCGCGTACCCACAACAACCTCGGCTATCTGGCGCAGTTACAGAGCGATTATGTTGCAGCAGTTAATCATTATCGGCGAGCAGAAGAGTTGGCGCGGAAGATAAGCGCGAAATATGCCCTTTCCAGCGTGTTGCTGAATGAGGCATATGCTTACTACCGTTTAGCTAAGTTCGATTTGGCCGAAGAATCTTGTCGGAATGCGCTCGCGTTATGCGAAGAAATGGGTGACCGATTAGGTGTGGCACAAGCCAATGATACATTGGGCATTATCAGTTATGCGCGTGGTAACTATCAGCATGCGCTTCACGTGTATCAGCAAGCCCTTACGATCTATACCGAGCAACAAAGCACCTATCAATACGGTAACACGCTCGCGTTAGCGGCTGTGGCCGCCACTGCCAACGCTGATCCGGATAAAGGACTAGCGTATGCGCGAGAAGCCTACCAGATCGGCGAACAGATTCAGGTACCGCAGCTCATTGTCGAAGCGCACTGTGCGATGGCTGAAGCGCTGTTAGCACAAGCTCGCCGGCGCCACGACAGCGATATGCGCATGGCACTCTTGCATCAAGCTGCCGATCACGCCAACCACGCCGCAACCCTTGCCGAACAGATCGGTAGTCGGCTCGATCAGGCAGTAGCACTGCGCTTACGCGGCGAAATCGCCGCTGAACGCGACGAACCGTTTAGCGACTATTTCCACCGCGCACTTGACATCTTGAGCGCGATAAACTCTCGCTTTGAGCATGCGTGTACTGCGGCCCGCTTTGGACTGGCACTGAATCACCGAAACTTGGCCGAAGCTACTACGTATTTAGAATATGCCAACAGAGAATTGGCCCTTATCGACGCCAACGGTGAACTCCACCGACTGGCTACGCAACTTGGAGAGGTGTAACATGTCACAAGCAGCCGTTGAGCAGATCATTGGCCGGGCCGTCGTTGATCCTGCGTTTCGCGAACAGCTTATCGCCGATGCCCGGACTGCGTGCGCAGGGTATGATCTGACCGACGAGGAGTTGGAGGCACTCGAGAAGCTTGATGTCGAGAGCTTGCAAACCTTCGCCGGCAAGCTCGATCCGCGCCTGACCAAGAGTGCCGGCCGTGGCTTCTTCTAAGGTAGGTGATGCGGTCGGAGCGTCTTCGGGTGGAACGTAGGTAGTGGGCAGGGTGTTGGCACAAGCAATACGAGCCTCATAGCATCGGGAACGGTTAGAGGTGCGCGAATGTAGGCCATTCAGCTCGTGAAACAGGGCGCTGAGGCCTACGATACTCCCGCCCACACCCCAGCATCCTACCCCCGAACGCCATTAACCGTACCGATTGCGACTCATGTATGTCATATCGATCCGAACCAAACGACCATTCCCAGCACATCGCTTTCGGTAGGAACACACTATGCAAGAACGGAGCGCCGATCGTCCTGAGATGACCTTCGTACCTCGCGCGCTCCGCGATCTCTTTTTGCCACGCCGTATACCGCGCGAGGTTCGTACTGCGGTTGAACAATGGCTCGAGAGTGAACCAATTACTCGTTTGCTACCGGTAGCGCTTGAGCTACCGTTGGGTCTTAATCTCGATCTAGCGAAGCTGATGAGCGAGCCGCATCACATCGCACTCATCGGGCCGCCGGCCAGTGGTCGTAGCCTCGCGCTTGCCCAAATCGCCCGCCGTTGGCTCGATCAGCAACCGGCAATGCCGTTGGTGCGCTTATTGCTCGGCGAACTCGACTCACCGAGTCTGACCCCACGCGCGATCGTTGCTCGTGCATTGGCGAGGCGAAACCTCGCGCCGAACCCACTCGAACATAACCTCCCTTGCCTTCTGTTGATCGACGACTGGGAGGAGTTGCCACTCGCCCGGCGAGCCATCTGGCAGCGTTTTCTCACCCGTCTACCCGAACGCTGGTCACGGGCATGCACGGTCGTCGCGTTACCGGCGGGAGAATTGTGGCCGGGATTTCGTCATCACGCTATTGCACCGTTATCTGCCGAACATCTGGCAGAATGGGCACAGCGACTCTTCACCTTTACCGATCGCCAAGAAGGATTGGCCCTCTTCGAGCGCGATCCACTCGTGCTCCTGCGCGAGCGCCCGGCAGAGATTTTGATGCTGGCTCTAACCCAACCACTCAGTGGCTGGCCGATTTCGCGCGCCGCGCTGTACGAACGTACCGCTGCCTTCGTTGCACCGATTATCGTTGCTACAGATGAACAGGCTGGTTGGCGGATTGGATTAACTGCATACCGGTTGTATCGACAAGCAGTAGAATTGGCTGCGCAAGCGACACCTCATTCGGCAACCATCCGTCAAGCTACTCCACACTGGCGTGGGTTGTGTATCCCGCTGGCCTTCGGCGCCGCTCCTGACCCGCGTCCGTTGATCAATACGCTTGCAGATGCTATGCTCCCCTCTCACGAACGCCTGTCGTTACTGGCACGTTCGCTTCGTGAACGTCCTCGACTCGATCCGGCACTTAGCCGGCCCATTCTTGACGAAATTTGTCGCTCGCGGGGTGAAGCACTTGCCACCCTCGTCCCGGTATTACCGGTTATTTTGACCGATATTGGCCGTACCCAATCAGGCCAGATCAACGAGCTGTTAGAACGGATTACCGAACTTTTGCCGCCAGAGACGAGCACGACCCTCCTGATTACCATCCTCGACACCAGCGATGCTCCGCCTGTATTACGCTGGCAGGCAATTGATTTGCTGTACCGGCAACGCATCTTGCCGCCGCCGTTACCGACCTACGCCGATCTGATCAGTCAAGCAGGTCGTTGCCTCCTCGCAGTGGCCCATCCCGACACAATCCATCATCTCGCCGAACCAGCCTTACAGCTTGGCCTACGTTTACTGCTCAGCGGTGCAGCCGGTACAAACCGGCAATACCTGATTGCCCATCACCTCTTGGCCCACACCACATTACCGACAAGTGTCCGCGCGCTCGCACCGGCAGCCCTTCCGCCTGCCGAAGTCGGGCAAGCGATTGTCGATCCGATGCCCGAAGTACGGCAAGCAGCGCGTAAGGTATGGATCCGCACCGGTCATATTGATCAACTCGCCCGCTTTGTAACCCAAACCGACAAACCATGGTCGGCCCGTGATGAAGCGTTGACCGATCTTGCAACGACAGCCGACGGCCAAACCTTTATCGCGGCCTTTGCCATTAGCAATCGCCTCCCGCTCGATCTGCGGCTGCGGGCGATTCGACTGCTCAGCCGACTACCAAATGGGACCGAGCTGCTCAAACGTCTCCTTTACGCCGAGCACGAACCCGAAATTATTCGCGCGGCTGCGGTACGCAGTCTCTGCCACAACATCCACGTCATCACCCACCTCGACCCACTACTCGACCGCAGGCATCCACCGCTCATTCGCCGTACCACCGTGCATGTGCTCAGTGCAATTGCCCGTCTTCATCAATCGACGGCACTCACTGCACGAACCAGCTTACTCACCGTACTGAACCAACCTGATCTAGACGCAGCCCTGACGACAACCATCATTGAAACGCTCGGCAAGCACGGGGGGAAGCAAGCATTAGCAGCACTCGGTCACATCCTTGCACCGACCTACGGTGTCACACTGCTCGAAACATGGATTACATCGTTTCCGGCGTTAATCGGGCCGAGTGAACAGTGGATTGATCAAGCCGACAACCCAACTGTCCGGGCACTACTAGCCGATCTGATGGTGGCAATTGCCAACCATCCGAACCTCATCGGAGTCGCGCTTGACCGGCCATCGGCATTAATTGCCGGTCACGTCATGATATTGAGTAGCGCCACAGCCCGTACACTTGGCACCATTGGTCAACATCAACCGACATTGATGCCGGCAGTTCGCGCCTTGATCGGTGTCGCGCTGTATGACACCAGCTCACTTCGACCGCTCAGCGAACTACTAAACGCCGACCCATCGTGCGATTTAGTGGCAATTGTCCGTAATACCGAACACGACCCGCCGCTGCGTTATGCCGCTTTGCACACGCTCGCGCAACAGCCTAATGGTGCAGAAGTACTCTTGCATCTTGCCAAACACGCAGACAGCAGTTTGGGCTGTACTGCACTCGATCGGCTCCAACCGCCATTGCCACCAACCCTCAACGAGCAACTGCTACAATTAGTCAACACTGCTACCGACGAAGCGGTGCGACTTGCCGGATTACGGGCACTGGGCCGCAATGCTGACCCTACTGCGGTACCCGCCCTCCTTGAGATTGCGCTGAACAACGAAGAGACCCCTGCGATCCGTGCCGCAGCCCTCGATGCGATAGTTGAGGCACCGGTTGCGCCGCTCACCGAGTTGATCACCTCACAACCAGAACCGATCCGTAGTGCTGCCCTGCGTGCGCTGAGTCGTAGTCCGCAACCGGGTCCGGCCCCTATCTTACACCGCCTTGCCTTCGACCCCGACCGAACCTGTGCGCTCGCTGCGGTAGGCGCGCTCGCCGCCCATCCCGAAACCCATGCGCCGATCCTGGCCCGCTTGATCCGCAGCCATCCCGATCTGGCTGTACGCCTCGCAGCAGCGGCAGCCTTTGATGCGTCGGCAGCCGACGAGACCATACCGGTCTTTGTAGAAGCGTTGCTCTCGCCGTATCCGGCACTCCAAACCCAAGCCTTCCGGCTCCTCGCTGCCATCGCCCCGTATCATGCAGCATTACGTCAACCACTAACCGATCCACAGCAGACGGTTGTCCTTCGGTTTCAAGCGTTGCACCATCTCAGTACATACGAACCGAACGATCCGCTCATTCGCCAAGTAGCAAATGATCCGACGGCACCTGAACAATTACGCTGCCATGCCATTGCCGTACTGGGTCGGCAAGCCGATGCAACCGTCGTTGGCGTATTACTTCGGCTTGCCGGTGATGCTACGCAACCGCTGGCAGTGAAACATGCAGCAATCGCTGCCCTCGACCGGCAATGGACTGAAGTCGGGTACGAGGCGGCGCTCACCGCACTGATTACCCTTGTCACATCACCGATTCCCGAAGTAGCGCTGTGGGCCGGCACGGTACTGCTTGACCGGCTGGTACCGATCGAGATCGGTGAACCGAAAGCAATCGCTAACAAGCTGCTTTCCAGCCACTAGTTCAGTGAAAGGAGCGAGGGATGTCCCACACCAATTTCGTCACGACAAGCCGCGGCTTACGTCGCAACAGTCCACCAATGCGTCTATTTGAGAAAGCAAAACAGTTTGGCATCTGGAACCCCTCACAGCTCGATTTCAGCCGTGACATTGACGACTGGAATCGGCTAAGTGACGAAGAACGCGATTTATTACTACGTCTGACGGCCCTCTTTCAGGCCGGCGAAGAAGCTGTTACCCTCGACTTGTTACCTCTGATCAAAGCCATTGCGCACGATGGACGGCTAGAGGAGGAGCTTTTTCTCACCACGTTCTTGTTTGAAGAAGCCAAGCATACCGATTTCTTTGCCCGCTTCATCAGCGAAGTAGCCCGAGTCGACCACAACCTCAGTCGCTACCATACGCCTAGTTATCGGGCACTGATTTACGACGCACTCCCGCGTGCAATGCAACGTCTAGAGCACGATCCGTCACCGCTCAATCTCGCCGAAGCGTCGCTCACATACAATATGATCGTTGAAGGGGTACTCGCCGAGACCGGATACCACGGCTACTTTACTATTCTCGACACTCACAATCTGATGCCCGGTGTACGTGAGGGGATTCGGCTGCTCAAACAAGATGAGTCGCGTCATATTGCGTATGGCATCTACCTCCTATCACGCCTGATCGCCACCGACCGGCAGATTTGGGATCATATCGTTGAGCGGATGAACGAGCTAGTCATGCACGCCTTAGGCGTCATCGATGAGATTTTTACCAGTTATGATACGATGCCGTTTGGCTTGCAGATCGAGACCTTCAGCACCTTTGCCCTCAACCAATTCCAACGCCGTCTCAATCGGCTGGAACTGGCGTCTCAGCAGAGCCTCGCCGAGATTGAAGGACTGGCGACCGATGATGAGGAAGCCGCATGAGTACGTTCTTGCGACGGGTTGTCTTACTAACCGGTGCCGGTGGCGGATTGGGACGCGAGTTTGCTCGCCAATTGTTGGCTGCCGGCGCCGACCTAATCCTAAGCAGTCACCATCCACATCGACTGACTGCCGCTGCCGAGTTTGCGTCCCACCACCAGACGAGTCCGCATCCCGGTTGCATTCGGGCTTTACTACCGGCAGACTTGAGTGATCCGGCTAGTTGTGACCGGCTAGCCCAACAGGTGATGCACGTGGCCCCCGATCTCGATCTGATCATTCACAACGCCGGCGTCGGTCTGTATGGCCCACTCAATGTTATCCCGCCGGCTGCCATCGAACGACTCTTACAGATTAATCTCCACGCTCCGATCCGACTCACTGCCGCACTCTTACCGATGTTGCATCATCGTCCTAACGGGCAGATCGTCTTCATCTCGTCGATCCTTGGTCGCGCCGCACTACCCAACATTAGTGTCTACAGCGCTGCTAAGTTCGGCCTGCGTGGCTTCGCCGGTGGCCTCACTGCCGACGGCTATTGCGTCAGTACGGTTTATCCTTTTTTCACCCAAACCAACATCCTTGATGCACCACAGTACGGGGAAGGCCCACCACGGCGTGTCCCGCACTGGTTGGTCGATCAACCGCGCCCGGTAGTACGAGCGAGTCTGGCCGGTATCGCCGCCCGTCGCCGACATATCTTTCCTAGTTGGAAAGCAAAACTGTTTGCAGTTGTCGCTGCGGTTGCGCCTGATCTTCTACCGCCGTTTAGCCGGTTGGTGTAGCGACACACCCACCGGCGACGCACGTACCACTGACACATTGCCCGTTGCATCCTTGCGTTCATGTGTAGCGACACACCCCGACTGTGGTACACTACAGACAGCGTTAAGCGAGCACGACGCAGAACCGTACAGTCGCTACCTATAGCGGCGCTCTACGCTTCCGTGCTTTGATGCTGTAGGATATACATATGAGCGAACTTGCCGCGGAACTGACCCGTCTGACCTGTGATCTCATCCGATTTGAGACGATTGCCGACCGACCTGATCAGTTGCAGGCTGCTATCGATTATGTTGCTGCATACGTCGCCGATCTACCATCGTTGCACATTGAACGGAGTAGCGCAGGCGGTAAACCGGCCCTCGTGATTACCTTACGACCTACGCGATCACCACGACTCATGCTGAACGGCCACCTTGATGTCGTTGTAGGGCAACCACACCAATTTGCACCAGAAATACGCAACGGCCGCATTTACGGGCGCGGTAGCCAGGATATGAAAGGTAGTATTGCGGTCATGCTCCGCCTGATTCGGGATTTGGCAACCCAACCCAACCCACCCGATGTCGGTTTTCAGTTTGTGACCGATGAGGAGATTGGTGGTCGTCACGGTACCGGTCGGCTGCGCGACGAAGGCTGGAGCTGCGAGTTCATGCTCTGCCTCGAACCAACCGATCTCGGTATTTTGTTCGAGCACAAAGGTGGCATGTGGGCCAAGCTGCGCTTACCCGGTCGTGCTGCTCACGGTTCACGACCATGGGAAGGTGAGAATCCAATTTATCGGCTGGCCCGTGGGATCAATGCGCTGGCCGAACGCTACCCACCACCCACCGGCCCCCACGAATGGCGCACGTCGGTAACCCCAACGGAAATTCACGCCGGTGCCGGTTCACGCAACCAAGTACCAGCAGAGGTGTTCGTTACGTTCGATATTCGTTGGACGCTGGATACAACCCCAGAAGCGATTCAGGCCGATCTCGCTGCTGTCTTCCCCGATAGTGAGTTTGTAAGTGTGATGGCTAGCGCCGGGCTACACACCGATCCTGAACATCATGAAGTTGAACGGATCGCCAACCTGATCGAACGTCATACCGGCCAACCACCACGCTTCTACCGCGAACATTTCGCCACCGATGCGCGTTACTACTCACACATTGGCATTCCGGCCATCTGTCTCGGTCCGGTGGGGGCCGGGTTACATTCGGCTGAAGAGTGGGTGGAGATTGCCAGTCTGGTCACGCTCTACCACATCATTAACGACTACGTCAACAGTATTTAGCAGTCCTAAATAATACCATGCTCTACCTTCTACAAACCTTACCCGGCCTCGCCGCGCTCACATGGCGTGAAGTTGAACAAAAAATCCATACCGACGAACGGACTGCGCCACGCCAAGTTGGGGTGCGTAACGTACCGAGTCGTAACGACCTTATCCTCCTTGATTACCAAGGCTCACCGCGCCGATTACTGGAACTGCGTACCATCGAAGATGTCTTCGTTGTCGCGACACGTGGCTTCAAAATCGCACCTGATGAGCGCGGATTACGCCAGATTCATGCCGCAACCCGAAATGAGGAAGTCGTCAAACCGGCACTCACGTTGTGGCAACGGCTACATGGTGGAAAGCGGAACGGCAGCTTTCGCGTCGTTGCGCGGATGGTCGGCAAACACCGCTTCCAGCGCTATGAGCTAGGGCGGGCTGTCAGTGACGCGATCCGCGACGGCTGGCCAGGCCGTTGGCAGCCGGTAAATGAAGAAGCCGATTTGGAGGTGTGGGCCACCCTGATCGAACAAGAACTGATCGTAGCGATTCGGCTTTCCGATGCGTCGTTGCGCATCCGTGGCAAAATTGCCCACCTCCCGGCCTCACTGCGTCCGGCCCTTGCTGCGACGATGGTCATGCTGACCCAGCCGGCGGCTGACGACATTTTTCTCGACCCAATGGCCGGCGTCGGCACGATCTTGCTTGAA
Source organism: Chloroflexus sp. (assembly GCF_049970315.1). Taxonomy (GTDB): domain Bacteria; phylum Chloroflexota; class Chloroflexia; order Chloroflexales; family Chloroflexaceae; genus Chloroflexus. The sequence continues at coordinate 7,524 of NZ_JBMFNE010000004.1, read as the reverse complement.
CGGGCTGCCGCCGGACCATTTACCGCACTCTACGGCGGTGATATTAGCCCGGCTGCGGTGACGGCTATGCAAGCCAATCTCCGCGGTATCCGTGGTCAGATCGCAATCCGCCGCTGGGACGCGACCAAGCTACCGTTGCCCGACGCCAGCGTGACCAAGGTTGCCGTTAATTTGCCGTTCGGCACCCAGATCGGCGAAGGTGAAGACCTCGAAGAGCTATACCGCGACGTGTTGCGCCAGATCGCGCGTGTCCTCAAACCAGGTGGACGGCTAGTGACCCTCGTCGCCGATCAACAACTGCTCGACCGGGCCAGAACACAGGCAGCACCGGTCTTACGCGCCACGGCTCGCCACCGTGTGCTGGTACTCGGTCATCGGGCAACGATCTGCGAACATATTCGGGTTCCTGATACGGCAGCACCACCACCGCCACCTATACCTGCCGAAGATGACGATTGGGAATAAGTTATGCCAAGCCGACTCCGTTCCCTGATCAGGATACTGATCGTCGTGTTTGTCTTGTGGCTGATCTGGTCACGGCTCCATATCGTGATCTGGGTACCGACGCCATGGTGGGGATTGTTGTTACTGGTAGTGGGCAGCTATCTCGTGATCGAATACGCTGTCGATAGGTTGCTCGGTCAGCGAAGACGGTAAGTGGAAGGGAGGTACCCTCACCCCTCCTTCCACTGGTTATACACCAAACGACGTACTCAGCGTGGCAAACCCAGTGCAGTCATCACCGCCTCTTCCCGCGCACGCATGAGGGCCTCATCGGCAAGACCGTGCTCGTGGTCATACCCCAGCAGATGTAACACCCCGTGTACGGTCAAGTAAGCCAACTCACGGGCTGGGCTATGGCCGTATTCCGCTGCTTGCGCCAACACTCGCTCATAGGAGATAGCAATATCACCGAGGTATCGCGGAAGGTTTGGTGCAGTCACAAACTGGCTACTATCACCATCATCGGCAAACGAGAGAACATCGGTTGGCGCATCAATCCCTCGAAAATCGCGGTTGAGCCGGTGTAATTCGGCATCAGTCGTAATACGAATGCAAACCTCACAACCGGCAGGAACTTGCTCAGCGATTAACACTGCCTGAGCTGCTCGTTCAACCAACGCCGCATCAACCGCCAAACCGTCATCAATCAATACTTCAACGGTATATGTCATAGTGGTGAGTCTCAAACACTGCACAGGATTTGCCGCGCCAGGAGCAGAACATCCCTTTCCCGCTCAAATGAAACCCGCTGTAGAGCTTCATCGAGCGTGAACCAACGTGCATCGTCAACCTCGCCAGCCTGAGGACGAATCTCACCGTGCTCGTAGCGCAGTAAAAAGAGATCGACGTACTTATGCACCCGGCCCGATCCCGAACGGAACCAATACTCGATGGTCGCCAAATGCCGCTCGACCACACCAAACAAACCGGTTTCTTCCGCAACTTCACGCACGGCTGCGGCCTCAGCGGTCTCACCACGATTGACGTGACCCTTAGGCAACCCCCAGCGTTCCCCGCGATCGGTGGCGATTAACGCCACTTCGATCTGCGGGGCAACGATCCGGTAAATAACACCGCCGGCCGAATAGGCTGTACGGTGCGACAATGAACGGCGTGAAGTCATGGGTGTTCGTTCAGGCACGCTTGAGCACCCGACCGGCACGCATATCCCAATAGCGGTCAATCGAGTACTGGATCCGCTCGCGAGCGACATCCGCCGACTCCCAGCCGACCGGCTCGACCCGTGAGCCTTCAAGGTCTTTATACACGGTAAAAAAGTGCTCAACCTCCCGCAAATAATGCGCCGGCAGAGCAGTGTAATTGTGATAATCGGCGAAGAAGGGATCGTACTGCAACACCGCCAGTACTTTGTCGTCCGGCTCACCCTTGTCAAGCATTCGGAACAAACCTAATGGCCGTGCCTCGACAATGCAGCCGGGGAAGGTTGGTAAGTTGGTCATCACCAATACATCGAGCGGATCGCCGTCATCATAGTATGTCTGCGGCATAAAGCCATAGTCGCCAGGATATTGAACGGCTGAATAGAGAACACGATCAAGACGAAAGGCACCGATCCGCTTGTCAAATTCATACTTGTTACGTGAACCTTTCGGAATCTCAACGACAACATGAATAACGTTCGGAACGTCTGGACCGGGCTCCAGATCGTGCCATAGGTTCTGCATTGGCTGCCTCACTTACACTGTATTATCTAACTTAACCTATTACCGCAAGATTATAACACGTAATGGTAGCAGTGTTCGTTAGGCGCCGATAACCAACGATGACACATCAAGATGCCGGCGGCGCTTTGAGCCAAGACCGGCATCAATAATAGTATACAATTTCCCGGTTGGAAATGACCGGTCTCACTTACTGTGCGGCAAACGCCAACCCAATACCCCATGCCTGCTCATTCGGCCAGGCTGACACCGGTGCATAACTAATGATGATCGTATTTGCATTGAAGCGAGCAACTCCACTGATTGCACTTCCAGCCGCTTGACCGGAGAAGGTGACAAGATAGCTACCATCGGGCAGTTGGTATGGCGGGTCAGCTTGGGCCACCGATATCCAATCGGAGACGGTTTGCATCCACGTTGATCCGTTCAGCAAAGCCGAATTAGCGACGGTACGTCGCCCGATGAATCGCCCATTCCCAGTTGCTACCAACTCACCGTTGTTCGTAACCGGCGCAAATTGCCAATAAGCAGGGTAGCGTATTGTCGCCAACCCAATTTGCGCAGTTACGAGATCTTCAGGAGCCCAGATGAGTGGACTGGCATAATCAACGTTGTTCGTCACCATCTTCTGGGGCAGACCTTTCGTCGAGAGACGCCAAAGCTCACCGGGTGTGGTGACACTATGGAGGGGGTCGTTCGGATCGGCTGTTGCATTCCAATTCTCGGGAGTAAGTACCACTAGACTATCACCTTGTGGTGACCAAGCTGCTGAGGTAATGCGTGGCAACTGCGCTACCACTGTACCAAACAGATTGAGATTACCGCTCGGTAAAATCTCACTCCGTTGTCCTTTCAGTTGGACTAACGCAAATTCCCAAATGTCGTAGCCGCTGAAGCCACGAGGATCACTAAAGTTATATTCTACCGAAGCGACATACTGACCATCAGGCGAAAAGGCCGGTGGACGGAGCCAGCCTGTTCCGATCAGAGTCGGATTTTCAGTACCTCCGCTACTATCGGTAATCATTGTCAGATTAAGATCAACTAACGCCTGATAACCAAGAAAACGCTGATAGGCTACCATCTTCGCATCCGGTAGCCACGCTGGCCGATACACCAGATACCCCGATCCGGGAGAACCATTGGCCGTTGCCAGATTCCACGCATTGGCACCGGCCCGATTCACTAATCGAATGGCATTGTTTTGGCCGGGAAAGTTCAAGGAACCAGGTTGAATCGATGGAGACGTTGCAAAAGCCAAACGACGACCATCAGAGGCGAATACCGGATCGCAGCCCGACCCAATGGTAAGCTCGTTGAGCGTCGGCAGGTCAATCAGGTACACAGTCGCCGTAGCACACCAATTACTCCATTGCATCCAATCGAACGGCAACGTAGGTGGTTGAGGAGCGGCTGCATACGCCAGCGTTAATCCATCAGGTGCCCAACTCAACCCATATGCGATCTTGCCCGATACCAACGTTTGCACCGAACCACTACTACGGTCGATCAGATTGATGGTCTGATTGGAAGCCACTGCAAGATGCCGACCCGTCAGATCAATCGCCACGTCACGTACATTATTCGCCAACACCCGTTCCTGGTTACTTGACGGATCGATGGCCACTAACGATCCACCACGCAAAAATAGAATCTCCTCTGGGTATGTTGGCGCAAGAACCACCGGTTGAGGCAGTGGCGTTGGCGGAATTGGTGTCGGCGTCGGGGCAGGAGGAGTCGATGTTGACAGAAGCGTTGGCACCACTGTCGGTAGCTGTAACGTTGGCACCGCCGTCGGCACAACATTAGTAATCGCAATTGTCGGTGGTGGAATATTCGATACCGGTGATGCTATCGGCGATGTTGTTCCCGCTACTGTGCATCCAACCAGCACCAATAAGCAGAGTAGACCCAGGCGATACAGCATAACGTTCTCCTTAGCGATGCATCTGTATGGTATCATTCTGCATATCATCATGACGAACGTGATCGGCGATTTGTTTCTGAATACGAAAGTGCAAAGACCCAAAAAAGACCGGTTAGGTGTGCAGATAACAGAAAACCCGCGCCGCAGATGCCTCATGTTGGTCACCCAACCACTTTTGTGTCTTTGCACGTGAAAAGTAGTGAGCAAATTTTACTGCTGAACCAGCGTATTCAGATCGACTAAAATCTCAATTTTCCCTGCCGCTTCAGCTGCACTTCGCAGCTCAGCCACCCATGGCAAAAACGTGGCAGAAAATGCTTCTTGCCCAGCAGGTGTGTCTAACAACGCCCGATCCTCGAAACTGCGCACCTCTGGCCCGCCAGTCACCTCAATGATATGCCAACCGAAATCGGTTTGGACCAGGCGTAATTCGCCCGGTTGCATACTAAAAATCGCCTCTTCAAACGGAGCAACATAGACGCCACGTGGCGCCCAACCGAGATCACCTCCTTGCGCCGCCGATCCTGGATCATCCGAGCGCGTTCGCGCTAGCGCAGCAAAATCGGCTCCATTCCGCAATTCGGTCAGAATAGCTTCGGCAGTGGCCTTGCGACTCTCAGCTTCCTCCGGCGTAGCCGCGACCAAAATATGCCGCGCCCGCACCTGTTCAGCAGTTGTATGCTTGAGTAGCATCTGCTCAATCAACTGATCACGCCGCAACAACCGCCGTAATTCGGCTTCGTCGGCGATGTTGTTACTCTGCAAAAACTCAGCAAATTTCGCGTCATCACCACCAGCCTGCGCCAAGCGCAATTGCTCCACCTGCGCATCAACCACGGTCTCATCGACCATCGCCCCTTCCTGACGGGCCGCTTGGACAACCAGCTCGACATCGATCATCTGATTAACGAGTGTTTGTACATCTCCGCCTGGCAAATAGAAGCGATCAAAATCTTGTCGCAGGATATATTCATCACCGATACGGGCAATAGCTCCTTCTGGTGCATTCGAGACTGTCGCAGGTGATGCACTTGTTGTCGGCGCAGATGGTACGTTCGTCGCCGAATCGGCTACCGTCGGCCCAGACGGTGCTCCACAGGCGGTCAAGACCAAACTCGCCGCCAGCACCAGACTAACTACATAGACAAAAAAACGATCCAGGCTCACACAAAACTCCTCTCACACCAAAACCGGGCGTATTACAGACAATATGCCACAATATAGGTATCGTACCATATCTTACCACCCACAGCATAATCGGTACTACCCACTTCTCGGCCAAAGTATGGTAAGATGGCGCGCTAGTGAAGCAGAACATCAGTGAGGCGCTCAAGCCATAGTCTGATACCTTGTTGCACTGGAGGAATAATCTATGGGCCTCATGGAAGGCAAAAAAGGCCTGATTCTCGGTGTTGCCAACGACCGCTCGATTGCATGGGGCATCGCCCAAGCGTTGCATCGTGAAGGAGCAACGATTGGCTTTACGTACCTTGGTGAGGCGCTTGAACGGCGGGTACGCCCCTTGGCCGAAAGCATGCATGCACCGCTGATCGAGCCGTGTGACGTGTCGAAAGATGAAGACATCGCAGCACTTATGGAACGCACCCGCGAGACGTTCGGGCAGATCGACTTTCTCGTTCACGCGATCGCCTTTGCCAACAAAGAGGAACTCAGCGGTACAATCCTCAATACGACCCGCGAAGGCTTCCGCATTGCACTCGAAATCAGTGCCTACTCACTCATCGCACTGGTCAAAGCTGCCGAGCCGCTCTTTGCCCCTAACGCCAGCGTACTCACCCTGACCTACCACGGTTCACGTCAGGTCATTGGAAGTTATAACGTGATGGGAGTAGCCAAAGCAGCGCTCGAAGCCAGCGTGCGCTACCTCGCTGCCGGTCTCGGACCACGTGGCATCCGAGTGAACGCGATTAGCGCCGGCCCGATTCGGACGCTTGCCGCCAGTGGTATTGCCAATTTTCGCAGCTTACACAAGCACTTTGCCGAGTACGCACCGTTACGCCGCAATGTCACGATTGAGGATGTCGGCAATGCAGCCCTGTATCTCTGCTCACCACTCTCAGCCGGTGTCACCGGTGAGATTCATTATGTTGACGGTGGATTCAACGTCGTTGTGCCAGGCAGTAGTGACGAATTATAACTATACCGTGAATCTGAAGACCCACCAAGAGATATTCTATTTCGTGAGTAGCCGTTCTGTCCGCAGTGTGCTACAATGAAGCAACATGCGCACTGCACTGCGGAGGAAAGCATGGTAGAGGTTGCAGTTGTATCAACCGATAGCGCGACCGCACAACGACTGGCCGCTCTCATAACCGGTCACGACTTTCGTGTCACTACTTATACACCCGATGCCTTACCGGCTACACTCCCGGCACTGTTTATCATTGCTATGCCGGCCCTGTCTTCGCCGGAAGAACAGGTTATCGAGCGCCTCCGTGCCGATGAAACGACTGCAAATGTGCCTATCGTGATTGCGAGCGCTTTGCCGATGAATGAGCTTCAATCGGTACCTTACGCCAGCGATTGGACGATTGCGATAGTGCCTGAACCGGTCGAGGCAACCGTCTTAATCGAGACGATCAATTTTCTATTAGGACAACCATAGCTATCAACATACGTTCTCGAGCACTGCTACATTCGTAGCGAGAGCGCTGCCTCGTAGGCAGCGCTCTCGTCGTATAGGGCAGGAAGTGGCAACAACCTTTTACTCGATGCCTTCGCTCTTATCGTCGTGCTGAAAACCGCATCTTACCCGTAATCAACCTCCTTTCAGCGGAACATCATCGGCAGATAGGTTCGATGGACGGGCGCTGCGAACACGGTTGGCTGCCTCATGATTATCGGAACGTAAAGGCGATACGATGGAGCCGGTTGTGCCGTCGCCGTCGGCGTGACCGTCGCCGTCGGGGTCGCCGTCGCCGTCGGGGTGTCTGTCGCCGTCGGGGTCGCCGTCGGCGTGGCCGTCGCCGTCGGGGTGTCTGTCGCCGTCGGGTTTACCGTCACCGTCGGGGTCGCCGTCGCCGTCGGGGTGTCTGTCGCCGTCGGGGTCGCCGTCGGCGTGGCCGTCGCCGTCGCCGTCGGCGTGGCCGTCGCCGTCGGGGTCGCCGTCGCCGTCGTCGTCGCCGTCGGGGTGTCTGTCGCCGTCGCCGTCGCCGTCGGGGTCGCCGTCGGCGTGGCCGTCGCCGTCGGGGTGTCTGTCGCCGTCGGGGTCGCCGTCACCGTCGGGGTCGCCGTCGCCGTTGGTAGCACCGCCGTCGCCGTCGGGGTCGGGGTGTCTGTCGCCGTCGCCGTCGCCGTCGGCGTGACCGTCGCCGTCGCCGTCGGCGTGACCGTCGCCGTCGGGGTCGCCGTCGGCGTGACCGTCGCCGTCGGGGTCGCCGTCGGCGTGGC
>NZ_JBMFNE010000003.1:133685-293983 GCF_049970315.1 Chloroflexus sp. | reverse complement strand
CCCCGCGGATGCAGTAGGGCCGCACGGCAGTGCGGCCCCGCGGATGCGGTGCGGCCCCGCGGATGCAGTGCGGCCCCGCGGATGCAGTGCGGCCCCGCGGATGCAGTAGGGCCGCACGGCAGTGCGGCCCCGCGGATGCGGTGCGGCCCCGCGGATGCAGTAGGGCCGCACGGCAGTGCGGCCCCGCGGATGCGGTGCGGCCCCGCGGATGCAGTGCGGCCCCCGGTGCATCCCAATCAGGAGTTCACGCCATGGACCCACGTGATCGCGTTGTCATTATTACCGGTGCCTCTAGTGGGATTGGCGCTGCCACTGCCCGTTGTTTCGCGGCTGCCGGTGCGCGATTGGTGTTAGCCGCCCGTTCGGTGGATACGTTAGCTCAGATTGCAGCCGAACTGCCGCAAGCCCTCTCGGTACCGACCGATGTGTCCGATCCGATTGCTTGTGCGCAATTGGTGGAACGTGCAGTAGCAACATACGGTCGAGTCGACATCTTGATCAATAACGCCGGAATTGGCCTGACCGGTCCGGTAAGTACGCTCGCTCGCCACGACCTTGAGCGAGTGTTGGCGGTTGATCTGCTTGGCCCGATCTGGCTTATGCAGGCTGTCGTACCGGTAATGCGTGCCGCCGGACGTGGTCAGATCATCAATGTCTCATCGGTGTTGGCCGTGCAACCGTTGCCGTACTTGGGCGGCTACGCGGCTGCGAAAGCGGCGCTTGAACAGATCAGCAACGCACTGCGCATCGAGTTGCACGGCAGCGGCATTGCGGTGACGGTGGTCCGCCCTGGTACGACCCGTACCGATTTTAATCAACGACGGCTGGGGCGTGGTCGTGAGCGGCGCCGGATTGCCCCGCCCGGTGTTGCGCCGGAAGTGGTGGCACGTGCTATTCTGCGGGCAGCCCGAACCGAGCCGCGTCTTGCGTATGTGAGCTGGATGGATCGCCTGGCGCTAATGGCGAGCCGTTTGGCGCCGGGTGTGGTCGAGGCAATATTAGCACGTGCCTTTCGTTGGGAAGAATGAGCGTGAGTGGTGTGCTGGGTGTTCGAGATATGACTACCCACGTACATTCTTGCGTGCTACAATGTAACCTCGAATTCGTGGTGAAAGAAGGTCACCTGGTTCGCGCTTCGCAGCGATCTACAACCTGGTTGGTTCTGATCTTGATGATGGTTGTAAATCGTCCTTGATGTACTCATGCGATATTCGGCCTTGCGGAGCGATTGGCATGATCTCGATGCAGCCGATATTGGTCTCGTTACCGGTAATAGTGAACGTTGTTTGTCGTTGCAGCCGGAGAACGTCGTTAGAGCGACTAACTGCCAGAGCAGTGATGCACCGCATCCAGTTGCTTAACAGCGGATTCGACGAGCTGTCTTTGGCGAAATAGCGGCGGGTCGCTGCTACGATGCCACAGAATAAGCTAATCGCGAGTATAATAGGGCAAGGGATCATAGGGTACTTGGGCTACACATTAGGAACGAAAACTACATGTTGGTTTGCATTGTCCCGTCTGGTATGCGTCAGAACGGTTGTTGCGCAGAAAAGTGAGGTTGAAGATGTCGACCCTCGCACCCCTCCGCTTCTCAGTCTGTCTCGATATGATCTTCACCGATCGACCGTTTGAGCAACGGCTGGAGCATATTGCCGATCTGGGTTTTCGCGCCTACGAGTTCTGGACGCGACGGGGCAAGGATATGAACATTACCATTGCCCTACAGACAGCGTTACGTTTGCATTGTGTAGCTATTTTGGGAAGTGAGGCATCGCCAAACGATCCCGATCAGCGTACTCAATTCCGCGATGAGATTAGTCGAAGTGCAGCACTGGCGGTCGATTTGGCGTGCGACAATCTGATTGTGCATGGGGGGGTTATCCGTCCGGATCTCGATCTGGCCTCGCAACGGGCGTGTCTCATCGAGGCATTACAAGAAGCAGCAGAAACAGCTTCTGATGCCGGTTTGAACCTTTTACTCGAACCGCGTAATCCGCTTGATCATCCGGGGAGCTTCTTGTGGTCGTCTGATGAAGGATTTGCGATTGTGCGCGCGGTTGGGCAACCACACGTGAAGTTGTTGTTCGATTGTTATCATCAGCAAATTAGTGAAGGTAACCTGACCCGTCGTATTTTGGCGAATCTTGATCTTATCGGTCATATTCATGTTGCCGATGTGCCCGGACGGCACGAACCCGGTACCGGCGAGATTAATTATGAGCATATTTTTGGTATTTTGCGCGAACATGCGTATAGCGGCTATGTTGGTTTAGAATATGCGCCACGGATTGATGCTGCGGCCAGTTTGCGGGCAGTGCGGATGATGGGGCAGTAAAGCTGAGATCCGAATGAATATCTTTACATATGTATTCGTCACCAATTATGATGGCGTTTTCGCATAAGGAATACAATGAACAACTTTTGTCGAATCAGTGTTTTCTACGATGGTTCGTACTTCTCATATTCGCAAGCATATTTCTACGCTGAAAAGAAAGTTGGCCGGCTGTCGTTTACGCTGTTTCACCGCTTGATCGAGCAATTCATCAGCAGCAAAGAGCAGCGTTATGTGATGCACCGCATTGTCTATGCGAGTTGGCATCAGGGTCTTTTCCCTGCATCACAGACCAATGAAAAGCAGTTTTTCGTTGAGCGCAATCGCCACCTCGATCTGATGCACGCCGGGATCGAGCCGAAGTATGTGCCGATGGCACCGAGTGGGCATGAGAAAGGGGTTGATGTGTCGTTGGCGGTTGATGTGATGGAGCGCGTGATAGAGGGAAAGATCGATGTGGCTGTCCTCGTCACCGGCGATGGTGATCTGACACCACTGGCGCGCACGGTCATGAAGCACGACGTGCGTGTCGGTGTTTTTTTATTTTGAATACGATTCGCCGCAACGGAATAGCCGTGTCAATAGGCGCTTGATCACCGCCTGTAACTACTCGTTTAACGTGAACGAACTCGAACGTGATCCCCGCTACGCTACCGTCTTTAAAACGCTGTTCCGCACACCACAAGCACCGCCGAGAAAGCATAGAGAGTTTTACCCCTGGCCCCTCTCCCAAGGTAGTGAGAGAGGGGATGTTGATGTCTCCTTAAGACTGCACTACGCTGAAAACGATCGTCGAACCGCTCGCTTGGGCGCGCCAGCGCCCGAGAAATCTTCCATCGAACGATGGGAAAGATTTCTCGCTACGCTCGAAATGACAGCGGTTTGCTGGTGAGGACGGTGCTGTGCTCGCACTGACAGCGGTTTGCTGGTGAGGACTGCGCTGCGCTCAACACGACCGTCGCCCCACTCCCTTGTGATTTCGAGGGCGCGCCAGCTCTTTTGTCATTTCGAGGGCGCGCCAGCGCCCGAGAAATCTTCCATCCATCGAACGATGGGAAAGATTGCTCGCTACGCTCGAAATGACAGCGGTTTGCTGGTGAGGACGGTGCTGTGCTCGCACTGACAGCGGTTTGCTCGATAGGACAGCACTGTGCTCGCACTAACAGTAGTTTGCTTACGCGGACCGCGTTGCGCTCGCACTGACAGTGGTTTGCTTGCGCGGACCGCGCTGCGCTCGATATGCAATATCTCCTTTGGTGGGAAGAGTTTATAAAAGCATTCGGCTATCGAGCAGGTGTCCCATACGGAGTTGTTTAGCCAAGAGATACGGGGCGTTATACACGTTTGCCGGAATTTGAAGGGGAACTCGTTCTGACACCTTAATGCCGTACTCTTCGAGACCGGTGATTTTGTCTGGGTTGTTGGTGAGAAGACGGACGGTGTGAACGCCAAGATCACGCAGGATAGCCGCTGCAACGCTGTAGTCGCGGGTATCGACGGGTAGTCCGAGCGCGCGATTTGCGTCAATGGTGTCTAGCCCTTGTTGTTGGAGGGCATACGCCCGAATCTTGTTGACCAGCCCGATCCCACGACCTTCTTGCCGCAGGTAGAGCAACACGCCGCGCCCGGCCTGCTGAATTGCGTTGAGTGCGGCAGCAAGTTGTTCGCCGCAGTCGCAACGGTGCGAGCCGAAGATATCTCCGGTCAAGCATTCGGAATGGAGGCGGGTGAGGACCGGCTCTGAGCCGGTTAGGACACCGCACGTCAGCGCGATCTGTTCTTTCTGTTCAGCATCGAGATAGACGATAATCTGAAAATGACCGAATTTGGTTGGTAAATCGGCCATCGCCGCACGGGTAATGAGAACGGGTGAAGATTCTGTTGTCATACCTGAGCCTCTGGATCTTCAGTAGAACGAATAAGAATAGACGGGTTGGCAATGGTTATTGTTGTCATAACCCATGAGCCGATCAACAGCATGCCTCCCGCGAGATAGGGTGTAGTGTTGCCAAACCAGTCGAAGAGGAAACCGAAACTGGCCGGTCCGATCAGGAGAGCTACACTGATCAGTGCCTGCATCCCGCCAAGCACAATTCCTTGCCGGTTTTCACTGGCCTGTCGTGAGACGAGCTTGTGATGGCCGGTACGGCTAGTCCCATCCCGATGGCGAGAAGCGCGGTGAGCGGAAAGAGAAGCCAACCCGTATGTACACCACTGACAAAGGCAAAGGCGAGGGCCATCAACCCCAAACCACCGCTGGCTAACCATGCATCGCTAAGCCGTGATTGTAACTGGCCGATGAGCACGCCTTGCGTTAGGGCAGCACACAGCCCTACAAAAACAAACAAGATCGCATTCTGATCTGGTCCCCAGCCGAAACGGGTGAGCGTGTAGAGTGCAATATTACTTTGTAAACCGGCAAATGTGATGTTGAGTAGCATCACCGCGATCAACAACGGTCCTACCGATGAGGCTTGTAACGCAATGAGCGCCGATCCGAACAGGTTGCGGAAGGGCAACGACGCTGTGCACCGCTTTGGTGATAACGACTCGGGTAAGACAATGCTGGCGTAGATAGCGTTAATCAAGGCAATGGTAGCGGCGATGAGTGGAGGCAGGGCTAATCCGAACTGGCTGAGGAAGCCGCCGATAGCAGCTCCGCCGATCAGGCCAAGCCCAAATGCCGCACCAAGCAACCCGAAGCCGCGAGTTCGTTCGGTCGGTGACGTGACATTGGCAATGTAAGCCTGTGCCACCGGCAGGCTCGAACCGGCTACCCCGCCAAGAGCGATGGCAGCCGCCAGTAAAGGGAGTGAGTCGGCGAGGGCTAGCCAGCTATATGCCAATGCCGATCCGAATAAGCAGTCCAAAATAACCGGTCGTCGCCCGACGCGGTCGGAAAGTGCCCCGAACAGCGGTGCTGCCAGCAACTGTATCAGCGTATACAGTGAGCCGAGCAACCCAATGATCGTCGCGTTACCTCCCCGCGTCTGCACTATAAACGGGAGTAACGGCATAATCAAGCCGTATCCCAGCATATCAACCAGGACCGAACTGGCGACGATGTAGCGATGATGGTTTAATGCCATGGTCTTGTCTCACGATATTCAATGGGTGTTACTTGCCGTATCAACTGCTCTGCCACTACTTGCACCGTCGAACGCAAGCTGGTGTTGGCGACGAGCGGTGGCCCCCACCGGATGCGCACCGGATTTGTCGCGAGATGCGGCCACAACACTTGCAAAATTGCCGCTAACCACCGTCGTTCCAATGGTTCGCGGCGAAGGTGCGTCAACGGATGGTGCAGTGCTGCCGGAGCCTGGACATCGCTAACGATGGCCGTTACCACAGGGATGTCAGGTGATAACCGGCCAAACAGATCGAGGCTGGTTGACCACTCGGCCAAGCCCATTATCGCCGTTGGATCACGTGCCGGGTCAGGCTCGATCCGACCGGCAGGGAACGTTAAGACTGCACCACCTTGCTGTAGATGGCGTATCGCCATACGAAGCGTGGTCATGCGTCCGGTTGGGGTTGTCCCCACCGGAATAATCGCCGCTGCCGTATTCGACAAAGCCCGTAGGAGCGGACGAGCAATCGCAATAATCTTCAGATCGGTACGACCGAGAGCTGCGATGAGAGCTGCCGCATCGAGCAGACCAGGATGATTGGCGACCACGAGTAATGGGCCGGTGCGTGGTGGTTGTGGGCCGTCGATCCGCAAACCTGGGGCAAATTGGCTACAGATCCACCGGCTCCCTGTCGGTAATCCGGCTTTGCCGACTAATTCGTCGAACACGAGGAGTTGTTCGGCGAACCGTTGGGCCGGTAGACGAGCAACGAGCGCAGCAATTCCGTAGATCCACGATGGTTGCGTTATCCCAAATCCACGCAACATATCGTGAATATTGCACCACATCAGATCGGCCAAAGCAGACGACCGGTAATGTGGTTTGGCGGCGAGACGATAATTCTGGTAGTGATTGATAAGCACAGGAAGAATACGTGCAACGTTCACATGCTGTTGTTATCAATTAACCCTGTATTGCTATCATACCACTGCTTGCCCGAGAATCACGGTACAATAATAATAAATATAGGTCTTTTCCGAAACAGGAGAACAGATTATGCCTACGGTCACCATTAACGATGTCGAGATGGAGGCCCGTCCCGGTGAACGACTCCTCGATATTGGCCGACGCCATGGCGCGCATATGGGTTTTGTCTGTAACGGTACCGGTTTTTGTCAAACGTGTAAAGTCAAGGTACTTGCCGGCAGTGAATCACTCAATCCGCCAACTAAGCTAGAGAAAAACTGGATTCCCGAGCAGCGGCTGCAAGAAGGGTGGCGTTTGGGATGCCAAGCTGCTGTGCGGGGGAGAGGGCCGATCACCGTTTTGACCAATGCTGAACTGTTGCGTCGGCAGACCTTTGCGGTGGTCAATCCACCCGCTGGTACCGATACGTTGTCCAATGTGGCCGCTTTACTGGCTAATATTGGGCAGCAAAGTATCGATCAGATTACCGGATATCCGTTTAATTTACTCAACGCAGTATCTCGGATAGGATTAGGTCGTTTGCTGAATCCGTGGCAATCGGTCGAACAGTTTAGTCGGTGGATTGCTGATTTTGGTAAGGTGGTGGAAACGACACTGAATGCACCGGTACCGCCTCCACCTCGTGATCCGCTCGATCAGGTGCGTGCGGCGGCTGCTGAGGTTCGGCGAGCTAGCGAGGCCAGCTAGGTAATGGGACAACGGCGGATTATCTCCTCGCTGTGGTAGTTTTCCCTCTACCTTAGCCTCCCTCGTGCGCGGAGGAGGCGGGGAGAGGGGGAGCATCTCCTGTCATCGCTATCGTTTCTTTCCCCAACTCTTCTCGCAAACCATGCTCATTGCAGCATACCTGTAAAGTCATGGTATGCTACCTATCAGCAAATACCTTGCCGAGGAGCTACCATGACGAACGAACCTCGTACTGCACTTGTCGTTGTCGCGCATCCTGACGATGCTGAATTTGGTTGTGGTGGTACCTTAGCCGCATGGGCCGCTGAAGGGTGGGAGATTACCTTAGTGATCTGCACCGACGGTGGCGGTGGCGGGCCTGATGATACCACCGATGTTGGCCCGACAGCTCGTCGCCGTATCAGTGACATTCGCAAGGCAGAGCAACGGGCAGCGGCGGAGGTACTCGGTCTCAAAGAGGTTGTGTTTCTCGACTACCCGGATGGGATGCTGCAACCAACTCTCGAACTGCGCCGAGATATTGTCCGCCAGATTCGCCGTGTACGCGCACAGCGGATTGTTTGCCAATCACCTGACCGGGTCTGGACACCGCAGTACTCCATCCCGCGGTTTCATCCCGATCATCTCGCTGCTGCCAATGCCACCCTTGCAGCGGTGTATCCGGCGGCACAGAACGGATGGGATTTTCCAGAACTCTTAGCCGAAGGCTATCGACCGTGCAAGGTGCGCGAACTTTACATCACCGGTGCGCCGGTGTTGAATTATGCCGTAGATATTAGTGCTACCATCGAGCGGAAACTGGCTGCATTGCGCTGCCACGTCTCGCAGTTAGGGACGGATCAGACTGAGTTAGCGCAGATGGTGCGGCAATGGGCTGCTGAGCGGGGCAAAGAGTTTGGTTTGGCGTTCGCCGAAGTATTCCATCGAGTGGAAAATTAGGTATTCACTACGATGGTGAGAGTGAATGGAGGCAGAACTGTTGCAGGTTGATGGATGAGACTGTAGCAGTGAACCTACCGCCGTGCTGCCGGCACAATGGGTGGTGGTGCTGTATAGCGAGATAATGTGATAAGTTGTTTGTTGCAGTTGACTCCGAGGCCAGACTCGGATATACTACCCAACGGTGGGCCGGTAGCTCAGTGGTAGAGCACCTGACTTTTAATCAGAGGGTCGTGGGTTCGATCCCCACCCGGCTCACCAGCTGCGGAAAAATACTGCCGCCGATTTGGATGTTGTCTTGCAATACCCGGTCGGCGGCAATACTTTTTGTTGCGTTACGTTTAGCCGGTTCGTCTCATTCCTCTGCCCAATCACGCGGTTTGAGAAACTCGGCCATCGCCGCTTCCGGTGATCCTGGTTCGGGCTGATATTTGAATTGCCAGCGCGCTAGTGGCGGTAATGACATCAAGATGGCTTCAATGTTGCCGCCGGTCTGTAGGCCAAAGAGCGTTCCCCGGTCGTAGATGAGGTTGAATTCAACATACCGACCCCGTCGGTAGAGTTGCCACGAACGTTCGCGTTCGCTGTAAGGGGTGTGCATACGACGTTTGACGATCGGTAAATAGGCGTCGAGGATGGTGGTGATACCGTCGCTAACGAAGGCAAAGGCCTGCTCAAAGCCGTCTGGCCCGGTGGGATGGAAGTCATCGAAGAAGATGCCGCCGATGCCGCGCATTTCATTACGGTGCTTGAGAAAAAAATAGCGATCACAGGTCTCTTTCATTGTGCGATAATCGGCGATGGGGTGGCGTCCGCAGTAGTCGCGAAGCGTGACGTGAAAATGGCGTGCATCTTCGACAAATCCGTAGTTGGGAGTGAGATCCATCCCACCACCGAACCACCAATCGTCACCGGTCTCGAAGTAGCGAAAGTTGGCGTGAAAGGCGGGAACGTAAGGGTTGCGTGGGTGAAGAACCATTGAGATACCGGTAGCGAAGTAGGGTTGGCCGCGGGTTGAGGGGCGATGTTGCCAGATACTCGGTGGCACCTCTTCACCGTACACTGCCGACACATTGACCCCGGCGCGCTCGAAGACGGCACCGTCGGTCATGACGCGCGCCGTACCGCCACCTCCTCCCGGTCGTTCCCACGTCTCGGCAACAAAACGTTGGTGTCCGTCGATCTCTTCAAAGGCAGCGCAGAGGTTTTGCTGACCGGTGCGCATCAGCTCATGCACAAGCGAACGAGTGTCGGTAATGGTCATAGGTCGTCTCCTTTGAGGTAAGGACGCAAAGCAAGCAAAGGTGTAAAGGGATAAACGCAAAGGCGCAAAGAACGCGAGGGACGCAATGGGTTGGGATGGTCCTTGGTCGTGTTTCCGGCTTGCGGCGCGGCGGAACGCGCTGGTGGCGTACCCAAACCCTTTGCGCCTCGGCGTTGGTTACAGTTGGGCGAACGATTCCTCCACGGCGGCCAGCGTCTGGTCAATGTCGGCGTCGGTGTGAGCAGTGCTGACAAAGCCGGCCTCAAACTGTGATGGAGCAAGGTAGATACCGCGGTCGGCCATCGCCCAGAAGAAGCGAGCATACCGTTGGGTGTCGGCATTAGCTTTCGCTTCGATGTAGTTGGTGATTTGCGCATCGGCGTGACGCAGGAAGTAGCAACCGAACATCGTACCCACATTGCCGACTTGTAATGGAATGCGATAGCGTTCACCCAATTCGCGCAAACCGTTCGCAAGTCGGGTGGTGAGCGTGACGGCCCGCTGAAAAGCGGTGTTGTCGTCAGTGAATGCGGTGCGGAGTGTGGTGAGGCCGGCGATCATTGCCAGCGGGTTGCCACTCAGGGTACCGGCCTGATACATCGGGCCGGCCGGTGCGACCAACTGCATCAAATGGCGCTTTCCGGCATATGCGCCGACCGGTAGGCCGCCACCGATCACTTTTCCCAAACAGGTGAGATCGGGGTCGAGGTTCCAGAGGGCTTGGGCGCCGCCAGGGGCAACCCGAAAACCGGTCATGACCTCATCGAGAATGAAGATGGCACCATGCTGTTTGGTGAGTTCACGGAGACCGCCGAGGAAACCGGGTTTGGGGAGGACGAATCCCATATTGGCGGCAATCGGCTCGACGATCACGGCTGCAATCTCGCTGCCACGTTTGGCAAAGAGATCGGCCGCGGCGTCGAGATCGTTGTATTCAATAGTGATAGTATCGGCGGCAACGGTCGGCGGTACGCCGGGACTATCGGGTAGGCCAAGGGTAGCAACGCCGCTGCCGGCCTGCACAAGCAGCATATCGGCATGACCGTGGTAGCAGCCGTTGAACTTGACGATGAGGCGGCGTCCGGTGGCGGCACGGGCAAGCCGAAGCGCACTCATCGTGGCTTCGGTGCCGCTATTGACAAAGCGAATCTGTTCGATCGACGGCACCAGCTCAATCACAAGCCGTGCTAATTCAGTTTCGAGTTCGGTTGGCGCACCAAAGCTGGTTCCGCGTTGGGCTTGCGTGGCAATCGCGCTGACAACCGCCGGGTGGGCATGACCGAGCAAGAGTGGTCCCCACGAGAGCACGTAATCGATATACCGGTTACCATCAACGTCCCAGATGTGGGCGCCTTGGCCGCGCTCGAAGAAGATGGGGCTACCGCCAACTCCGCGAAAAGCGCGTACCGGGGAATTGACACCACCGGGAATAACAGCTTGAGCTACGACAAAGTTGGTCTGTGAACGGCTGTAACGCTCGGTAGCAATGGTCATTGCATAACCTCCTGCAAGGCGGGCGTGGTCGCTGGAAGGGGGTGCGATTGGACAAATTCAACGAGATAGCGCACGTGTTCGACCGGTGTTTCGGTAAGAATACCGTGACCAAGGTTGAAGATGTGGCCGGGGCGGCCACCGGCGCGCTGTAAGATTTCACGTGCCCGGCTGGCGATGAGTTCGCGTGGAGCGAAGAGGGTCATTGGATCGAGATTACCCTGTACAGCGTGTTCGTAGCCGTACTGCGCCCACGCCACGTCGAGGTCGATCCGCCAATCGACGCCAAGCACATCGGCGCCAAGTTGACGTAATTCGCTCGCTAATCCGGCCATATCGGTGCCGAAATAGATGATCGGCGGGGCGGCTGCACCAAGGCGGGCACGGACGGTTGCCACCACGTTTTGGACATGGCGCAAGACGTAAGCGCGGTAGTCAGCCGGTGCGAGTGTGCCGGCCCAGCTATCGAAGATTTGGACGGCATCGGCGCCGGCCTCGACTTGGGCTATCAGGTATTCGGCGACCAACGTACTCAGCCGTTCCATCAGGTCGTGCCATGCAGCCGGCTGTTCATACATAAACCGTTTGGTGAGGCGGTACTCTTTCGAACTACCGCCTTCGATGGCATAGCTGGCTAACGTAAAGGGTGCACCACTGAAGCCGATCAGCGGGAGACCGTTCAGCTCTCGCTTCACCAAACGCACTGCGTCGAGGGTATAGGTAACCGTCTCACGTGGGTCACAGGCGTGTAGGGTAGCAACATCGTGCGGATGCCGGATCGGGTTATGGATAACCGGTCCTTCACCCTTCTCGTAGGTAAGCCGCAAGCCTAGTCCTTCGAGCGGTGGCAAAATATCGGCAAAAATAATCGCTGCATCGACCCCGAACGCTGCTATCGGTTGCAAGGTTACTTCGGCAGCGACTTCAGGCGTTTTCACCATCTGCAAAAAGCCATAACGTTCACGGACGGCGCGGTATTCAGGCATATAGCGCCCGGCCTGTCGCATCAGCCAGATCGGTGTACGGTCGACCGGTTGGCGGCGGCATGCTCGTAGAAAACGATCACGCATTGATCTCCTCGCTGGTGTGATAGTACATTATTCGATGAAACACGTGCAAAGCAACCTTAGTCCAGCCATTCGGCGGCTTCCTTCGCCCAGTAAGTAATGATCATATCGGCGCCGGCGCGACGGATTGCAGTCAGGGTTTCGAGAGCGATGCGCTGCTCATCGAGCCAGCCCTGTAATGCAGCAGCCTTAACCATGCTGTATTCACCGCTGACTTGGTAAGCGGCTAATGGTAGCGTATGGCGGTCGCGAACCTGCCGAATGATGTCGAGATAGGCGAGTGCCGGTTTGACCATCAAGATGTCGGCGCCTTCGGCTACATCGAGATCGACTTCGCGGATTGCTTCGCGTGCGTTGGCCGGATCCATCTGATATTGGCTGCGGTCGCCGAATTTGGGTGGGCTTTCGGCGGCGTCGCGGAAGGGGCCGTAGAAGGCACTGGCGTATTTCGCAGCATAACTCATGATCGAGGTGTGGGTAAAACCGGCAGCGTCGAGGGCAGCCCGGATCGTAGCGACCATACCGTCGATCATACCGGAGGGCGCGATAATATCGGCTCCGGCACGGGCATGCACGACCGATGCTTCGGCGAGGAGGCTGAGGGTGGCATCGTTGAGCAGATAGCCCTCACCGAGCTGCGGTTGGAAGTCGCTGTGATCGGGAGTATTGAGAACACCGCAATGACCGTGATCGGTATACTCGCAGAAACACATATCGCTGATCACGACCATACCCGGTACTGCTGCTTTGATAGCCTGTATCGCCTGCGGTACGATCCCATCGGGATCGGCGTTCTCGCTACCGCAGGCATCCTTGCGGGCGGGGATGCCGAAGAGCAGGACCGCACGAATGCCGCACTCCGCTAATTGTTTGGCTTCTTGCGCTGCCTGATCAGGCGACAGTTGATATTGGCCGGGCATGGAGCGAATCGCAACACGTAGATTGTGACCATGACGGACAAAGATAGGGGCGATCAGTTGCGCCGGTGTGAGCCGCGTTTCACGCACCAGATCGCGGAGAGCCGGGCTAAGGCGCAGGCGACGGGGACGCTGGACTGGCACCGGTAATTGTTGACCAATACTGTTCGTAGCCTGGGAACGTGATGACAGCGTTTTCATACTCATACTCCAGGGTAAAAAGCATTGTCAGACTGACTAATGGGAAGTTATACGTCCGGTTCTGTAAGCTGTCTCCAACTATCCATACAATCAAAACCCGCTCACAGGTTGCACATCCTGACCGAGAAAAACCCGTTCCAACGCCGCCAGCAGTGCATCGTCGTTGGGGCTTGTAGCGATGGCGGCAACCGGTAGGCCCAATTCTGTGCAGACGGCAGCAGTACTCGGCCCAATGCAGACTAATGGTGGGCACTGAGTTTGTGGCGGCAAGAGGGCCGGTATTTGGCGAGCGGCCGATCCGCTGGCCAGTACAATTGCATCAATCGTACCGCTCCGTAGCGCAGCGGCGAGTTCGGCGGCAGCCGGACTGCTGATCGTGCGGTAGGCAGTCACCCGATCAACAATTGCACCGGCTGCTTGGAGCGCTGCGGTCAGTGTTGATGGGGCAATATCGGCGCACGGTAGCAATACTCGCTTCCCGGTGAGTGTGCCCATAACGTTCGGTAGCGCGGCTCCGAGCTCCTCATCGGGTACACCGGCCGGTTCGCGCCCCCACGTGCGGCGGCAATCGGCAGCGGTTGCCTTCCCGACAGCAGCGATGGCTGTGGTCGCCGGCACTGTGGCCTCGGCTAACACGTGGACCGCTTGCCGGCTTGTGACCACGAGCCAATCATACGTGCCGGCGGCGAGTTGGGCCAGCGCGTGTTGCAGTGGGGCCGGATCGGCAGGTGGTGCATACGCGATGAGCGGCGTGAGTAACGGAATGGCGCCGAGTGCGCGTAATCGTGCAGCGAGTGTATCGCCGCGGCCTGCCGGACGGGTGATGGCTATCCGACGACCTAAAAGCATACTCATCGTTGCGCCTCCTGCTGACTTTGAATCGCGGCCAGAATTGCTTCGCCACCTTGGGCCAGGACAGCTTCGGCCACCGTGATACCGACGGCTTCGGGTTGAGCCGGATCACCGACTTGCTCGGCAAAGACCAGTGTGCTCCCGTCGAGTGCGCCAACCATACCACGGAAGTGTAAGCCGGATTCAGTCAAAACGGCATGAGCGGCAACCGGTATCTGACAACCGCCTTCGAGCCGGCGCAGGAATGCTCGCTCGGCCAGGGCGGCTGTGCGCGCTGCCGAGTCATCGAGGGCAGCGACGAGGCGGTTGGTCGTCTCATCGTCGGTGCGTGTCTCGACGGCCAAGATACCCTGTGCAACCGCCGGTAGCATCACCGATGGATCGAGGGGATAGACCAGCGCTTCGCCGATGCTCGCACCGGGCGTGCCATCCCACAACCCTAACCGGCGTAATCCGGCTGCCGCCAAAATAAGGGCATCGTACTGTCCTGCCGCAAGCTTCCGTAGGCGTGTGTCAACATTACCACGCACATCGGTCAGGTGCAGATCGGGACGATAGTAGCGTAACTGACTGGCACGGCGCAAGCTTGAAGTACCGATACGCGCTCCGGTAGGGAGCGTTGCAAGATCAGCGCCTACGTCGGCGTGACGCACGACTAAGACATCACGCGGATCCTCGCGCATCGGAAAAGCGCTTAGCATCAGCCCAGATGGAGTGGCTGTCGGCATATCTTTAGCGCTATGCACACATAGATCAACATCACCGGCGAGCAAGGCTTGCTCCAGCTCTTTCACAAAGAGACCTTTGTCGCCGACCGCCGATAGGGCTACATCGAGCACCCGATCGCCGGTCGTGGTAATGATCCGTAATTCGACCGACAGATCGGCAAACGTGTTGCGTAAGACGTTAGCGACCCATTCTGATTGAGTACGGGCCAGTGCCGAGCCGCGGGTACCGAGTAGTAAGCGCGCCATAGTTCCTCTCGTCTCTTCAAACCGTTATGCCGATGTCTTCCTGCAACCGAGCGTCTGGTGGACGTGCTACAGGGTTACGTCGCTTACCTTACGCGATCGATCGGTATTTCCCGTGCTACCGGCCTTGTGCTCAAGCGCATGTTCCAGATTAAACAGCTCGGCAAGCACGGTCGCATAACGTTTACCCTGACCGTGAGCAGCGGCTTCACGCAGGCAGCGGATCGGTGGATGGAGCAGCTTATTGACAATACTGCGGGACAAACCCTCGATCACGGCCCGTTGTTCGGGAGAGAGATCGTGGAGACGGCGCAAAGCGCGGGTAAGTTCTTCGTTTCGCACTTCTTCAGCCCGCTGACGAAGCATTGTCAACACCGGTAGTGCCTCTTGTGTTCGCAACCAATCACTAAACTCACGAACTTGCTCTTCAACAATCCGATTAGCAATATCTATCATGGCACTACGTAACTCAATCGTGTGGCTCACCACTTCGCGCAGATCATCGACGGTGAAGAGGTGAACACCGGGCAACTCGGCGACATCGGCGGCAATATCACGAGGGACGGCCAGATCGATCAGCAACATTGCCGGCGGGTCACAATCGCCGCAGGCTCGCATCCGTTGTTTATGGGCAAGTGCTTCGGCAACGTGGTGACGGTAAATGATCGGAACCGGCGCGGCAGTCGAGCTAATCACAATATCGGCGCGGGCAAGAGCTTCTGGTAGCGCACCGAAATCGAGCATCTCGGCACCGTAGCGTTCGGCCAATGCAGCGGCACGGGCCGATGTGCGATTGACAATGGTCAACCGGTTGGCGCCGTTGGCGATCAGATTCTGGGCCGCCAATTCACTCACTTCACCACCACCGATCAGCAATACTTCGCGTCCGCGCAGATCACCGAGCCGGCGGCGGGCAAGTTCAACTCCGGCTTGCGAGACACTGGCTGCACCTTTGCCGATAGTGGTCTCGTGGCGTACCCGTTTACCGGCAACCAGTGCGATTTGGAACAGGCGGTGCAACACTGAGCTGACGCTGCCGATCCGTTGGGCAGCTTCGTAGGCGCTCCGTACCTGACCTTGGATCTGTGCCTCGCCAAGAACGAGCGAGCGTAACCCGGCGGCAGTTGCGCACAGATGGCGGGCAACGGACTCACCCTGGTAAAAATAGAGAGTATAAACGAAGCTACCGGCGGGGCGACGGTGAAAGTTGGCCAAGAAATCGACCACGTGCTGCGCTGTCGTGCCCGGGTTCGCAACGCCATAAATCTCGACACGGTTGCATGTTGAGAGAATGACCGCTTCGCTGAACAGTGGTGGCGAACCGTTACCGGCTTGCGTCAGTTGTAACAGTGCGGACGGTAAATCGGTTTGGCTAAAGGCCAGTTGTTCGCGAATCTCGACCGGCGCGGTAGTGTGATCGAGACCGGCAAGGAACAGATTCATAGCCCTTGATCCTTTGCTCTGCAATGTGTATACGGTAAACGACGGAATCCCTCTTCCAGTCGGGTCGTTGAACACAATGGCCCAATCGACCCGTGCCGGTGCGCTGTTGCCACGGCACGGGCTGTCTCATTATACCCCATCTTAGTTTTAAAATTTACGTATATCTATACTTTTCTATGCATCGCCAATCACGGCCACTAACTGGCCCAACTCACGGCGCTGGCTGCGGAAGGCGCTGACATCAATCGTTCGTAAGAGGATGAGTGCAGTGCAGAGAATCAGCGCCTCGATCAGAAAGACGGTCACGTAAGCACCGGTTGGACCGACGACCAGCGCGGTGATGTCACGGATGATACCGGCGAGCAGGTTCCCCAACCCACGGGCCGCGGCATCGGCGACACCCCACGCACCGATGAACAGTCCAACCTGTTGCGGTGTAGTCATATCGAGCATCAGTGCGAGGTTGGTGGCAGTGGCGATGCCGGTACCAAAACCGAGCAAAGCTACTGAGGGTACAAAGAGCGGTTGCAGGTGCAAGATACCACTGAGCGCGATCAGGGTTAGCCCACCGGCAGCAATGATACCACCGAGCGTTGCCCCTTGCTTATTGCTCAGCCATCGGCTAAAGAAGATACCGTGCAGCAAGAGTGCCAGGAGTGTCGCTCCACCCCACGTCGCCGTTAATTGGGTGGTGTCGCGCACGTTCATTCCAAATGCCTGGGCGCCATACGGTTCGAGTAATACGTCTTGACCGAGAATAGCCGACAACATCAACATCAGATAGACGAAGAAGCGTCGTGCCTGGGGGTCACTCACGACGGTACGTACCGAGTCGGCGACGCTATGTCGTTCTTCATGGCTGAACGGGACGGCGTTACGCGGCTCAAGCCCGATGAGACCAAGCGTACTAATCAACAGGGCAGCACCGGCACAAATCGCAAAGACCTCGATGAGGCGAGTGGGAGAGTAATCCTCTAGTGCGCGGCCGGCCCCGATTGCCGTTCCGATCACGGCGGTGATCATCATAAACCACATGACCGCAATGGTACGCGAGCGTAGATGCGATGGCGACAGATCGCTGGCAAGGGAAAGGTACGACACAACCGCAACGTTGAAACCGATACCCCACATGCCAAAGATGAGCAGTGCCAACATTAATCCCGGCCAGAAGTTGGCGTCCATTGCAAAGGCGGCAAACGGCGTGAGCGCCGAGCCAACGACGCAGAGGATAATCCCCAGTACGATGTAGGGTGTACGCCGATACCCCCACAGTGGATGCCGGTCAGAGAACTGACCGATGAAGACTTGAATGGGCGAGAAGAGGTGCGGCAGGATGATCAGCGCTGCCACAACGCTGGCCATAATGCCGAGTTCGTGGATCATGATCCGGTTGAGCACGCCGGTAATCGGTACTAAACTAACGGCGGTAGCCATGTGGATCATGCCTAAACGGATCATTTTCAACCAGTTCATCCTACACTCCTCTCTTCGGTAATACCTTCTAGACGATCTTCGAGATCTTGATAAATCTCTTGCAGGCGATTGAGCGTTGCTTCATCAGCAGCCCAAAAGCCGCGTCCGGCAGCTTCGAGGAGACGACGAACAACGCCGGCGGTGGCAGATGGGTTGAGGGCGGCCATCCGCTCACGCATTGCATCGTCGAGGGCATAGGTAGCGGCAATCTCATCGTAGATCCACCCTTCGACGGCGTTAGCCGTGGCACTCCAGCCATAGGTATGACCGACACGCGCCTCGATTTCACGGACACCGGCAAAGCCGTGGGCTAGCATTGCTTCGTGCCACTTGGGGTTGAGTAGCTTGGCCCGTGTTTCAAGCCGTAGCATCGTCTCAATCGAGGCGATGCGGCTAGCACCGGGTGAACTGATCGCATCGGCAACCAATACCGGTGGTGCATTACCGCGAATCCGTTCTACACTCTTGGCGATCCCACCGAGATTCTCGTAGTAGTTGTCGATGTCGGTTAGACCAACTTCAAAACTATCAATGTTTTGGAACGTGGCTTGGACGTGCCGCAATGCTCCTTCAAGGAGACCACGTGCTTCGCGCCATTGGCCATTGGCAGTGCGAACGAAGCTCTTACGCGACAAGAAGGCATCGCTGAGCTGATCTTCACTTTCCCACGTCCCACTCTCAACGAGAAAGTTGACATTTGCGCCGTAGCTACCGGGCGCATTGGCGAACACGCGGATAGCTGCTTCTTCCAGTGAGATGCCCGTCTCGGCTACTTGGGCCAGCGCGTGGGCGCGGATGAAGTTCCACTCTGCCGGTTCGTCGGCGGTAGCGGCCAGATACGCGGCGCGGTCGATCAAGCGCATCTGGTTGCCGAGCAGGTCGCGGAAGATACCGCTCACCGTCACAACCACGTCAATACGCGGGCGACCGAGTTCGGCCAGCGGACGCAGCGCAACATCTGCCACGTTACCGAGTTCGTCGATCACCGGACGGGCGCCGATCAGGGCCAAGATCTGTGCGACCCCTTCGCAATCACTCTTAAGGTTATCGGTACCCCACAGCACAATTGCGATGCTCTGCGGCCAAGCTCCTTGCTCAGCGCGGAGACGGGCAAGTAGTTCGTTTGCCAATGCTTCGCCACGCTGCATCGATACCGGGGTGGGTACGCGATACGGATCGAGGGCAAAGAGGTTCCGACCGGTTGGGAGAACGGCCGGGTTACGTACGGCGTCGTTGCTCGGCGAGGGCGGGATGAAACCGCCGCGCAGACCATGCAACAGGTTGCGCAGCTCGTCGTTGGCGAGCAGGCCGTTGCGCAGCTCGGCCAGTTTGGGCCAGAGGGGACGCAGCGCAGTGGCGGAGACGAGATCAGCCAGCTTGGCGGCGACGGCTCGCGCGCCAGCCTCGGCATCGTGAGCCTCGGCATAGGCCAGCATCGCCGCGCGGCCACGGGCCTCGATCTCGCGCATCTGGTTTTGGGCCGCCAAATCGCTGCTCAGGCGGGCGCAGAGCTGCTGGTAGTCGATCCCCATCCCGCGCGCAATCAGGGCCGGCAGGCCGCCATTGGGCTGCAAACTAGCGTACAGCAGCAAGAAATCGGCCAATTCGGTGGGGGCGGGCGGTTGGCCGAGGACGTGCAAGCCGAGCGGGATCATACGCTGCTCGATGCGTAGCAGCTCGTGGGCCAAGCCGGCGACGTCGGCATGATCGTCGCCACTGCTTTCCATAGGAATACCCAGTTGCGCCGCCCGGTCGCGCAGATCGGCCACCAGTGCCGGATCGGGATTGCACTCGTACTGCTCGATCGCGTCGCGCAGCGCGCGCAACCCTTTATAGAGACCGGCCTGCTGCACCGGCGGCACAAGGTAGCTGACTAGCGTGGCCGCGCCGCGTCGTTTAGCGATGGCCGCCTCGCTCGGATTGTTGACGCTATAGACGTAGAAATTGGGCAGCGGCCCGATCAGACGCAGCGGCCAGCAACGCGCGCTGAGACCGACCTGCTTGCCCGGCATAAACTCCATCGCGCCGTGGGTGCCGAGGTGAATGACCGCATCGGCGCGGAACTTGTGCGTGATCCATGTATAGAAAGCGGCGAACGCATGGTTCGGCGCAGCATCTTTGGCGAGGAGCAACCGCATCGGGTCGCGTTCGTAACCGAAGCTGGGCTGCACACCGATAAAGACATTGCCAAACTGGCGGCCAAGAATCCGAATACCGCGTTGATCCCGCCACAATTCACCCGGTGCCGGACCCCAATACGGTTCGATCTCGGTATAGGCCGGGAAGAGGCGGCGATACTCATCGGCGCTCAGCCAATCGGCGATGTGGGCATCGGCCCCGTGGGCCGGGCCATCGGCCAACAACAGATGGCGCAGTTCATCGACACTGTGTGGCACCTCAACGTGATAACCATCGGCAGCGAGGGCTTTGAGCAGGTGATACAGGCTGGCAAACACATCGAGATAGGCCGCTGTACCGACGGTACCAAGAGCCGGGGGGAAGTTATAGATGACAATTGCCAGCCGCTTCTGCGCATTGGGCATGCGTCGCAACGCAACCCGACGGACAATCCGGTCGGCAATTTGCTCGATTTCGGCTTGAGCCGGTGCGAAGCGCTGCCCGTCGGCTGCCGGCCCCCCGAAAATCAACGGTTCGGCAGCACCTTCGAGTTCGGGAATCGCCACACTTAAGGCCTGCTGCACCGGCGTGAGACCGTTATCATCGGCGCGCCAGTCATCGATACGTTGAAAGGCGAGGGGCACCAACCCCAGATACGGTCGGTCAAAGCGGGTGAGGGCCTCGGCAGCTTGCTGCGGTTGGCTCTCGGCAGGACCACCAACCAAGGCAAAGCCGGTTGCATTGACCAATACATCAACATCGGCCAGCTCTTTATCGAGCAGCGGTCGTAGATCGAGACCGGCGGCGTAGGCAATGCGGGCCTCTAGCCCACGGGCCTCGATGGCCCTTGCCAGCGCATCAATGTGGGGTGTATTACCACTCAGGACAACCGTGCGCAGGGTCAAGATGCCAACGCTGCCACCCTTGGGAATACGCTTACCGCGCCAACGGCGGTAATCGTTCAGTGAGGTAAATAACTCTGGTGCGTCAGGATGGTACAGTGCGGTTTCAGGGTAACTCAGCGGATCGAGCTGAGGGAGCTTTGGGCGCGGCTGCGGGCCGTAGCGTGCAATCAGAATACAGAGCAAACGGTAGAGGTTTTCCGGCGAAGCGTTCAGCCAATACTGGTGGCTGGTGATATAGGTATAGAGATCACGTGACGTGCCGGGAATAACCTTCAAGACCTTGCTCAGGTTGCGCAAAATTGCCAACTGGCGCCGCGCTTCACCGGCCCCGCCTTGAGGACGGAGTTTTTGTACCCACCGCCGTAGTGGTCCCGGCTCGGTATCGCTCTCGCGGCGCAGGGAGAAGCCTCCGATACGGGTACAGCGGATCAGGGCCGGGTTGGAGGTAATAATCAGGGTTGGCTTTTCGTAGTGGGCCAGCCGTTCGGCCAGCGGACGCACCAACTCTTCACTAAATAGTCGTGCGCCAAAGACAAAATCGGCAATCGCTAAATCACGATCGAGCTGTGCCCATCCTGCTGCATCACGCAGAGTCGACGCATCGTACACCGCCAGGCTCAGCGTAACCTTGTGTTCGCGCCGCAGACGGTCGGCGGCTGCCAGCAGCGCCGGACGATGATTACCGTCGATAGTTAGAACCACAAAGTGCATGGGTCTTCCTCACCAGTCGTACAGGCAGAACCGGTGTTTAGGCAAAAGGTACCTCTAGCAGCAGGAGCTAGTCCTGCCGCCAAGGCCGGTAGGCGATAACCTGCGTGTCAGGACACGCTCTTGTGTCGTTACGCCTCTACCGCGCGGACAGCTTCAATCTGCTGCTGCGACGCGCTGTGGCCGATTGGGACCGGGGTAGTTGGGGAAGCCGGGTAACCCCTTCCAGCGAATCGCCTCGGTTGTCTTACGGGTAGGCAGCCGGTAGATCGCCAGCAAGCGGAGCGCAATCGCTGCCTTGAGCCGGGTTGATTGCGCCAGCGCTACCGGGTCTTTGCGTCCCTCCAGTTCACGCAGTTTGCGGTCGTATTCAACCAGCTTGTCCATATAACCGAAGAACCGCGGATCGTCGAGGTTCATCGTTTCTGGATAGACTTGTGTGGCAATATCGTTGCACAGCCGAATGACCTTCTGGTCGTAATCGCGCCAGTTAAGGCCGAGAGCGGCGTAGAAATTGGCTCGGCGGGCATCATTCAGATACATCGTTGCATAGACGGCGAGTAAGAAGAAGCGGATCCAGCGTCGGTTGGCTCCTTCGAGCATTTCCGGTTGCGAGCGCATCAGGAGGGCAAAGAACTCGCCGTGACGATACTCATCGTTGCACCACTGCTCGAACCATTTAAAGATCGGGTGGATGCAGTATTGCGGGTTCTGTTCCAGGTGACGGTAAATGTTAATGTAGCGCGAATAACCTATCTTTTCCGAGAGATACACCGAGTAGAAGATAAACTTGGGTTGGAAGTAGGTGTATTTCTTGCGTTTCTGCAAGACGGTGAGATCGAGGGCGACATTCAGATCGGCCATTGTGCGGTTCAGAAAACCGGCATGGCGGCCTTCATCTCGGCTCATATACTTAAAGATGGCCCGTAAGGTTGGATCGTGTAAATGCTTGACCATCTCGGCATAGAGCAGACAACCGCTAAACTCAGCCGTGCATGAGCGCTCGAGAAAATCGATGAACGCATCGCGTTCAGGCATATCATCAAAGTTTTGCAGAAACTCGTCAGTGCGGCGGAAGTGCGTGCGGTTGTAATCGTAGGCAAACTCGTCGCGGATCCAGTCGAATTCGTCGCGCAGACCGTTGCGATCGATTTCAAGTTTGTCGATGGCTTTGAAATCGGTGGTGTAGAACCGAGGTGAGAGAATGGCCTCTTTGAGGGCATGGCGGGTCGTGCGACTGAACTCACCGGGCATTTCTATCATCAAGGGGTTGATCCAAAACATGCTCTGCTCCTTTGCGCTCCTGTTCGTACCAATCGTGACACGGGCTTCGTACCCGATACTAACCTTACGGGTGTTCGACCAGCTCGTTGATCTCGACGAGGCTACTCTTCTTGGTCAGGAAACGTCGCAACCAGCTCGCCTTATACAGCCGGATGGGGCTGCGGTAGCAAATCTCACCGTTGGTACGTCCGTCTTCGGTTGGTGGCAGATGCATAATTTCGAGCGTATCACCAGGCTGAATCTCCATCCCTGGCGGTAGATCGACGTGGAAGTGGAAGTGTTCATGCTCGCTCTGTAAGCGGACGAAACCCTCACCCTCCAGCAGCACCTCGCGGTTGTACCACTTGTGCAGGATAAATGCGGCTGCACCAAAGGCCATCACTACCAGCAATCGTCGCATGGCTTGCTCCTGTAGTTGTGTTTCTGAACTACAACCTTATAAAACGCGGTCTATGTGACCGGTGATACCGTAAGGTAAAAGTTGCCGTGCCAGGTATCTCATATGCGGCGAGCCTCGATCAAGGTAACGTGATAAAACCGACTACGAATCGGATGGAGGCGATGGACGCGCAGACCGGCGCGGGTGAGAATCGCCATCACTTCACGGTCACGGATCATTTGGATCTCAGTACGGCGCTGGCTATGGGGAAACCAACCGCCGATCCAATGCAACGCGGCGAGCAATGAGTTGTACGGTGCGTAGGTCAGCAGCAGGGTATGCTCGGTGAGCTGGGCAAGATGGGTGCAGAGCTGGCCGAAGAGGGGTTGCGGATAGTGGATCAACACATCAAAGCAGGCAACCACCTGTGCCGGCTCCTGCAATGACTCGATATCGGCTTCACAGCACTCAATCCGATCGGCGAAACCGGCTTCGAGTGCAGCGCGTTGGGTAGCAGCAACCATTTGTGGCGCAATATCGACCGCACGAACCCGATAGCCGCGACGGGCCAACATGAGACTAAATAAGCCTACGCCACAGCCCACATCAAGGGCAGTGGTTGGGGGCGGTTGATCGGCCAACCAGGTGTCAGCCACAGCCAGCATCCGGTTGTGGCCTTCCCGAATACTTTGGCGGACAAGGGATAGGGGGGCGTTGCCGTAAATTGCCGACCAGCGTTCAAAGCCCAAACCGTTGAAATAGTCGCGCAATTGAGCTTTGTGCTGCGAGACCTCAAGCACGTTGTTCTCCTCTAGCTATGTATGTAGTCCAAACTTGGTACTACGTTCACAAAGTATGAAACCGTGCTTACACTGATAGACCGGCTTAAGGGTAATGTAGTGCTGAATCAAAACTACGAACGTTCAAACAAATTGTAGCATGAGAGTCAATCTCATGGAATATAGACAATCATTGTGCAAAATCTTTGCGTTTGGTTAAATTGAGTGAATATCGCACACTAATGCCATGAAAATTGCTCAAAATATCGTCATTGGTCGGCCAACTATGGTCAGTATTATTGCATAAGGGTAAAGCAAACAAGGCTTCGTGCCGTGCTATAATGGTTCATTAGCAAATAGTTTCGTCCACCGGAGGGGCTGATGGAAGGCTATATTGTGGCCGGCACCGAATCGATGGCAGATCGGATCGATCTGCGGAGCGATACGGTAACCCTGCCTAGCCCGACGATGCGAGCGGCAATGGCCGATGCGGTGCTCGGCGATGATGTGTACGGTGAGGATCCGACGGTCAATGCGCTCGAGCGTTTGGCCGCCGAGATGGTCGGTAAAGAGGCGGCAGTATTGGTTCCGAGCGGGACAATGGGGAATCTGGCGGCGCTGCTCGCTCATTGTCAGCGCGGGCAACGGGTGATTCTCGGCAACGAAAGTCATATCTATCATTACGAAGCCGGTGGTGCGAGTGCTTTGGGCGGGTTGGTGTACCATCCGTTGCCCAACACTGCTGATGGTCGGATCGATCTTGATCTGTTGGCAGTTGCAGTCACAAAGGTGGACGACGCCCATTTTGCACCGCCCGGTGTGATTTGTCTCGAGAACACCCATAACCGGTGCGGGGGCGTGGTAATAACTCCTGAGTATCTGGCACAGGTACACGCCTTGGCCCGTGCCCACGATCTGCCAGTGCATCTTGACGGTGCGCGCATTTTTAATGCGGCAATCGCGTTGGAGGTGCCGGTTACGGCCTTGACTGATCACGTCGATACGGTGATGTTCTGTCTCTCGAAGGGATTGGCGGCGCCGGTTGGTTCACTGGTGGCCGGTCCAGCGTCGGTGATCAAACGGGTACGGCGGGTGCGAAAGATGCTGGGTGGCGGAATGCGGCAAGCAGGTGTGATCGCCGCTGCGGGTATCGTCGCTCTGACCGAGATGATTGACCGTCTGGCCGTCGATCACGCCAATGCTCGTTTGCTGGCCGCCGGTTTGGCCAAATTGCCTGGGGTTCAGATTGATCTGAGTAGGGTGCAGACCAACATTGTCCGCTTTACCTTTGTTCATCCCCGGCTTAGTGTGAGTGAGTTGCTAGCCGCACTGCGGACACAGGGTATCTTGATGGGAAGTATGGGTTCAACCAGTATTCGCGCAGTGACCCATTATGGGATCGAGCGGTCGCATATTGAGCATGTGATCGCGGTGGCTGCTGAGTTGTTGGCGTAGGTTGGCTCTTCGCTTGGATGTTCGTCGGGCCAAGAGATGGGGAGAGCAGGTAAAGTGTTCAGCCTTGGTCATGCAACAAGGTGAAGTATGGATGCTTCTTGTCAGCTTGCGGTACTGCTTTCATTATCAGGTGAGGTAGTAGCTTGCAGCGAAGCCCTACGTCCATTACTACCTGACGTTACTCCTCTCTTACCTGATCTGGTGCATACTGAATCGGAGAACGAAGTATTGCTGCAAGGCCGTCGTTATACCGTTACCTGCCAACCGTTGTTGAATGAAGCGGGTGCGACATTTGCCTTCCTAATCGCTTTTCAAGCCGTGTCTGTTCGACGTGCCGAGCATCGGTTGAGTGAGATGGCGCTTGTGCTCTCGAACAAGCTCGATATCGAACACGTGTTGGAGCAGGTGATGCGCTTTGCGATGGAGCTCCTCGACGCCGATGCTGGTTCGTTGCCGCTCTACGATCCCGAACGTGAACGTTTAATCATAGGCCATCTGGTCAATCTGCCGGTTAATACCCTTACTCCGCTTGTGGCACAGCGGCGCGGTTTGATGTGGCAGCTCATCAAGCAACGAACGTCGATCCTTATTGCCGATTATCCCCAACATCCGGTAGCGCTACCCGAACTGGTTCGTCTTGGGGTACGCTCATTGCTAGCAACACCGATTATCTACGGCAATACGCCGTTGGGGATTCTCGCCCTCTATCGTATGCGTGATGAGCCGTTCCAGGAATCGGATCGCGACATCTTAAAGGCTATTGCTCTGCAGACGGCAATTGCTCTACATAGTGCCCGTATGTATCAGCGTGCTGTGCGCGATGCCGACGAGCGGTATGCGCTGTACCAAGCTAGTTTGGAGATGGGGGCTACCCTCGATCTCGAACAATTGTATCAAGCTATTCATCGTGCCGTGTCGCATCTGGTTCGTCATAGCCGATTGATGATCGCAACACTCGTCGATCAACGGACGGCCGAATATGTCTATGTGTATACCCCAGACGGTCGACAACCGGTGCAACGCTGGCCGGTGACGCACGGCTTAGCCGGTTATGTTTTACGGTTTGGGGTATCGTTGCGCTTATCAAGTGCGCAGATGTTGCCCGCGCCGGGCGCCGAGCCATTGCCCGAGCTTGAAGGCGATCTGGCAGAGGGATCATTTATGGCGACACCATTGATCGTCGATGATCGTATCATCGGTGCATTGGTTGTCGGTAGCGAACAGGGCGATGTGTATGCGATGTCCGATCTGAGTGCACTCGAATTACTGGCGGCAACCGTCGCAGTAGCATTACACAACGCTATGCGCTTTGCCCACATCCTGTCGTTGACGATTACTGATGTGTTGACCGAACTGGTCAATCGCCGGCATTTTTTTCAAATCCTCCACCACGAAATCGAGCGGTCGCGCCGTTACCGCACGCCGGTGAGCATTGCAATGATTGATCTCGACCATTTTAAGCAGGTAAACGACACATACGGTCACGTCGTTGGTGATACACTGTTACGCGAGGTGGCCATGCGTTGCTGTCGGCATGTGCGTGATGTTGATATTTTGGCCCGCTATGGTGGCGAGGAATTTGGCTTGATCTTGACGGAGACGCAATACGAATCGGCTTTGTTAGTGGCCGAGCGGTTACGTCAGCAGGTTATGTCAGAACCTTTCACCGTTGATGGTTATCTCATCCCGATGACCTTGAGTATCGGGGTTGCCAGTTTTCAGGCCGATATTCATCCTGATCCATCTTCATTAGTCGTTGATGCCGACCGGGCGCTTTACCTGGCCAAACAACGTGGGCGCAATTGTGTCTGCGGCACAAAGGAGTTGTCTCGTTATGCCGAATCCTGATTTTGCCTACGTGCAACGTATTCTCACCAGTCGAGTCTACGATGTGGTGGAAGAGACCCCATTACAATTTGCACCGTTATTGAGTGAGCGGCTTGGCACAAAGATTTTTTTTAAGCGCGAGGATCTCCTCCCGATCTTCTCGTTTAAGCTGCGTGGTGCCTACAACCGTATGGCCCATCTTAGCCCTGCCGAGAAGGAGCGGGGTGTGATTACTGCTTCGGCCGGTAACCACGCGCAGGGGGTAGCCTTCTCCGGCCAACAGTTGGGGATTCGTACATTGATCGTGATGCCGGTAACGACGCCGGAGATTAAAGTTGCCGCCTGCCGTCGTCGTAATGCCGAGGTCGTGCTCTATGGCGATAGCTATAGTGACGCCGAAGCCCACGCGTACCGCGTACAGCAAGAGTTGGGGCTGACGTTTATCCATCCCTACGACGATCCGTTGGTGATTGCCGGTCAAGGGACGATTGGGCTAGAGATTTCGCAGCAGATGCGGGCTGAGCGCTATCGGGTTTTTGTGCCGGTTGGTGGCGGCGGTTTGATCGCCGGAATTGCCATCTTTCTCAAGAGCATCAACCCCAATATCGAGATTATCGCCGTTGAGCCAGACGATTCCGACGCGATGTATCAGAGTGTGCGTGCCGGCTATCGGGTGACGCTCGATCAGGTGGGTATTTTCGTTGATGGTGTGGCGGTGCGGCGTGTAGGTGAACATACGTTTGCGATTGTGCAACGCTACGTCGATGATTTTGTTCGTGTTACTACCGATGAGGTTTGTGCAGCGATCAAAGATGTGTTTGAGGATTCGCGTGCCATTATGGAGCCGGCGGGTGCGTTAGCAGTCGCCGGTTTGAAGCGGTATATTGCCGAACACGGTGCCGATCTGCCGGCGGTTGCACTGACGTGCGGTGCGAATATGAATTTTGACCGCCTGCGCCACGTCGCCGAACGGGCCGAGATCGGTGAACGACGCGAGGCGCTGTTTGCCGTGACCATCCCCGAACGACCCGGTTCGTTTAAACAGTTTTGCCGGGTGATCGGGCCGCACAATATCACCGAGTTCAACTATCGCTATGCACCGCGTCCCGATGCCAACGTCTTTGTTGGTATCCAATTGACCGACGCGCGTCAGCGCCATGAACTGGCCGATCGGTTGCGTCAGGCTGGCTATACCGTCGTTGACTTGACCAACGATGAGTTGGCGATTATCCATCTGCGCCATATGGTTGGGGGACGCGCACCGGAAGCAACCGATGAGCGTCTCTTCTCGTTCGAGTTTCCCGAACGGCCAGGGGCGCTGTTGCAGTTCCTCGAATCGCTCGATGCCTCGTGGAATATTAGCCTGTTCCATTATCGTAATCACGGGAGTGCGCATGGCCGGGTGTTGGCCGGTATTCAGGTGCCCGATGCCGACCTTGATCGGTTTTACGCTTCATTGTCGCGCCTCGGCTATCCCTATCGCGAGCAGAGTGATAATCCGGCGTATCATCTCTTTCTGAAGTAGGTGCCTTTGCGCGAGGCGTAGCAGGTTCCTGGATAGAGTTGTGTTATAATCACAGTAGGTTTGCACGTAAGCAATTGCATACTCATCGCGGTGACCCGTTAGCCCGGATGCTAGGGCGTAAAGGTGGAAGCTGGTGCAAGTCCAGCGCTGTGCCGCAACTGTAACCGGATGTGATATGCCGGAAGCCAGGACGCCTGCCGCGATGTATTCTCGTTCTGCCCTTCTCGCGCCAAGGAGGATGAACGAAGCGCGTTTTTGCGTTATCGTTTCATAACCCCAGCCGACGAGAACGGTTGGGGTTTTTGTTTATATGTCAACGGAAGGAGCATGCTGTGTCGGGCGAGACGACAACTCC
Organism: Chloroflexus sp.; assembly: GCF_049970315.1. Taxonomy (GTDB): domain Bacteria; phylum Chloroflexota; class Chloroflexia; order Chloroflexales; family Chloroflexaceae; genus Chloroflexus. The sequence goes on along the minus strand of NZ_JBMFNE010000003.1, from coordinate 264,953 downwards.
TTTGGGGCCGGGTTCATCACCGGAAGCGGAAGCGCGACGTAAGGCAGTGCGGGCTAGCCATACGCCGAAGGGCTTGGTAATTGTCAATACCGGTAACGGTAAAGGCAAAACGACGGCGGCCCTCGGCATCTTGTTGCGCGCTTGGGGCCGTGATATGCGGGTAGGCGGCGTACAGTTTATCAAGCACGAACAGGCAAACTTTGGCGAGTTGCGTGCGCTGAAACGTATGGGTATTACGCTGACGCCGATGGGTGATGGCTTCACATGGACGAGTCGGAATCTCGATGAGACCCAAGCACGGGCCCTGCACGGCTGGGAAGTAGCGAAGCAGCAGATTGCCGGCGGCGATTACGATGTCTTTTTGCTCGACGAGTTTACGTATGTGATGCACTACGGCTGGGTGCCGGCCTCTGAGGTGGTGGAGTGGCTGAAAGCGCATAAGCCGCCGATGTTGCATCTGATTATTACCGGTCGGTATGCGCCGCCGGAGTTGATCGAGTATGCCGATTTGGTGACGGAGATGCACGAGGTGAAGCATCCATTCCGCGATCAGGGCATTCGCGCCCAGCCGGGGATTGAGTATTGAGGGATCGCGGCAGGGGATTTTTTACCGCAGGGGACGCAGAGAGCGCAGAGGATGAGAGTGGTGGGTCGGCAAGCTCGGTTTCGAGCGTGATAGATAAGACAACCCTCTGCGTCCTCCGCGCCCTCTGCGGTAAACCTAACACGAGCAGCGAGGAACCATGGCTGAATCGCTCAAACGTAACATGGTGCAGCGCCTCGACGGGCGGATGGTCAATGCTGGCGCGCGGCGCGGGATGCTGATTGTCTGTGCGACTGGCTGCTGCTGCGGCCACACCGAACGCGGTTTTGCCCCGGTGCCGACCGATCGCTACCACACGGAATGGGAACGGCGACGGTTACGCAACCGGGTTCATCTCAGTCAGGGCGGTTGCTTGGGGCCGTGCCCGTTGGCGAATGTGGCCCTCTTGTTGATGGATGGCAGGCCCTACTGGTTCCATTCGCTGAACGATCCAGCGCTCATTCCGATCTTGTACGATTTTATCGAAGATCTGTTGGCGGCTGATCAGCCGTTGCCGCCGCCGCCAGCATTAGCGCCTCACCTGTTCAACGGCTTTAGCTGGGATGGGGTGAGCGCGCCGGCAGCGAGCGCCGAGCGCCTGCCGGCAGTGGCTGGCGATGGCATCCTCGTGCTGAGCCAAGCCGATACCGACCTGCTCACGTTAGAGCAGGCGCTCGACCTGTTGTCCGATGGTTTTGCGCCGGTGCGAATGGCGCACGTGGGCCGGTTGGCCGACCCGGCGGCGATTGACCGTTTGCTCGAACAGCATCTGCCCGCGGCGGCAATTGTGGTGGCGCGCTTGCACAGTCCGGCGGCGTTTGCCTACGGTCTCGAACGGCTACAACAGTGGGCGGCGTCAACCGGCGGCTTCCTGCTCTGTCTGCCGGCAGTCGAGCAGGTTGATCCTGATCTGATGGCGCGTTCGACGGTTGGGGTGCCGTTGGCAATGCTGGTCAGCGCCTATTTTCACGCTGGCGGTGCGGCCAATCTCGCCAACGGCTTGCAGTGTCTGAGCGATCACCTACTGGCGAGCGGGTGGGGCTACGATCCGCCGGTTGAATTGCCGCTCCACGGTATTTACACCCCACCCCAACCGCGCCGGCGCAGCAAGGCGGCCCAACCAGCGTTGCCGGCGGCTGATGCGCCGGTGGCCGGATTGCTCTTCTACCGCGCTCATCTGCTCAGCGGCAATACCGCTTTCGTCGATGCGCTGATTGCCGGCTTGCAGGCGTGCGGCTTGTGTGTGTGCGCGGTCTACACTCAATCGCTCAAAGAGCTAAATGCGGCGGGGATGCCGGTGGCGCTCGAGCTGCTACGCCAAGCCGAGCCGGTCGATGTAATCGTCTCGACCCTCAGTTTTGCGCTCGGCGATAGCGAGCCGCACCCCTTTGCCCAACTGGATGCGCCGGTGGTGCAGGCGCTGGTCAGCAGTAGCAGTCGGGCGGCGTGGCAACGCGATGGTCGCGGGTTGGGGCCGCTTGATACGGCCATGAATGTGGCTTTGCCTGAACTGGATGGCCGGATCATCGGCGTGCCAATCGCGTTTAAGACCCAAGCTGGCGAAGCGGCGGCGCGCTCGGTGCCTGACCCAGAGCGGATCGAGCGGCTGGCCGGCTTGGTGTGGCGTTTGGCGCAGTTGCGGCGCAAACCGAATGCGCAAAAGCGGATTGCGGTCATCTTAACCAACAGCAGCGTCAAGGCACAGCGGATTGGGAACGCGGTTGGTCTTGATGCACCGGCATCATTGATGCGTCTGTTCGCGGCGTTGCAAGCTGAAGGGTATACGGTAGCCGATCTGCCGGCGACCGGCGATCAACTCATCGCCGATCTCATCGAGCGTTGCTCGTATGATGAGACGTGGCTCACGACCGAGCAACTTGCCCGTGCGTACCGAGTACCTGCTGAGACCTACCGGCGTTGGTTTGATGAATTGCCATCGGAGTTACAAACGGCGATGATTCGCCAATGGGGGCCGCCGCCGGGCAAGGCGTATGTGCATGGCGGCGCGTTGGCGCTGGCCGGCCTCGCATTCGGCAATATCTTTGTGGCGCTGCAACCGCCGCGCGGCTACGATATGGATCCGGACGCCATCTACCACCGGCCTGACCTGCCGCCGCCGCACAACTACTACGCGCTCTACCGCTGGTTGCGCGATGAGTGGCGCGCCGATGCGATCATCCATCTCGGTAAGCACGGCACGCTCGAGTGGCTGCCCGGCAAAGGCGTCGGCCTTGGCGCGACCTGTTTCCCTGATCCGTTCCTCGCCGATCTGCCGCTGATCTACCCCTTCATCATCAACGATCCCGGCGAAGGTACGCAGGCCAAGCGGCGCGCCCACGCGGTGATTATCGATCACCTCACCCCGCCGATGACTAACGCCGGCGCGTATGGTGATTTGGCCGAATTAGCGCAACTGGTCGATGAATATTATCGCATGGAGCGGCTCGATCCGAGCAAGCTACCGCTCTTGCAGCGCCAGATTTGGGAGGTGCTGCAACGCAGCCAGTTAGCTGACGATCTGCGCTACATCTTGCAAGCCGATCACGGCGATCACCGGCACGAGTGGGATGGCAGTGTGCTTGAAGATGGCACGCCGACCGTGTTGGCCGAATTGGAGGGGCGTGAAGTCGCGCACCTGCTCGAAGACATCGAAGGCTACTTGTGCGAGTTGACCGGCGCGCAGATCCGGGATGGCCTGCATATCCTTGGTACGGTGCCCGCCGGCGTGCAGTTGGTCGATCTGGTCTACCACCTGCTGCGCGTGCCCAACCTGCATGCACCGAGCCTGCCGGCCAGCGTTGCGGCGGCGCTGGGGGAGGATTGGCGCGTCTTGCAGGAGCAGCCGGGCCGGCGGCGGGCCGGTGACGAGCAGTGGTTCACCAACGCTGATGGTATCGCGGCTATTGAGAACCTTTGCCGACAAATACTTAGCCAGCTTAACGATGCTAATTGGGAGACAGAGGCCGTTGCCGGCGTGTTGGTAGATGCTTTGCCGGCAAACAGTAATCACGAGCCGGTCGCGGCGGTGCTGTGCTACGCCTGCGAATGGATCGTGCCGCGTTTGCGCCAGAGCGCAACTGACGAAATCGAGCATCTGCTGGCAGCGCTCGCGGGCCGGTTTGTGCCGCCGGGGCCGAGCGGCGCGCCGACGCGCGGCATGGCTCACGTTTTGCCGACCGGACGCAACTTCTACAGTCTTGATCCGCGCAGCGTACCAAGTCTCGCCGCGTGGGAGACCGGCCAAGGGTTAGCCCGTGACCTAATCCAGCGTTACCAGCGCGAGTATGGCGCTATCCCTGAAAGTGTCGGCATCAGTATCTGGGGCACTAGCCTCATCCGCACTGCCGGCGATGATGTGGCGCAAGTTTTGGCGCTGCTCGGCGTGCGCCCGCGCTGGCAACGCGAAAACCGGCGTGTCACTGGGTTTGAGATAATCCCCCTCGCCGAGCTGGGTCGTCCGCGGATCGATGTCGTCTGCCGGATCAGTGGCTTCTTCCGCGACGCCTTTCCCCACTTGATCGAGTTGATCGATCAGGCGGTGCAAGCGGTGATTGAGTTAGACGAACCGCCGGAGCTGAACTTCCCGCGCAAGCATGCCTTTCAGACTGAGCAGACGCTGATGGCGAGAGGTGCCGCCGTCGAGGAGGTCCAACGCGAAGCGCGTTACCGCATCTTTGGCAGTCCGCCGGGTAGTTACGGGGCCGGGATGCTGCAACTGATCGACGGCCAAAACTGGAGCAACGACGCTGATCTGGCGCGGGTGTACCTGAAGTGGGGCGGCTATGCCTACACCGCAACTGAGCAAGGCGTGCCGGCGGAGACCGCCTTTGCCGCTGCGCTCAGCACGGTGCAGGTCGCTACCAAAAATCAAGACACCCGCGAACATGACATCTTTGATAGTGACGACTACTTCCAGTTCCACGGCGGCATGATTGCGGCCATCCGGGCGCTAAGCGGGCGCAATCCGGCCCGCTACTTCGGCGACAGCAGCGACCCGGCCCGGCCCCGCACCCGCGACCTGCGCGAAGAAGCGCGGCGCGTCTTCCGGGCGCGGGTGGTTAACCCGAAGTGGATCGCTAGTATGCGCCGGCACGGCTATAAAGGCGGCCTCGAACTGGCGGCGACGGTTGATTATCTCTTCGGCTACGACGCCACTGCGCAGGTATTAGCCGATTGGATGTACGAACAAATCACCGAACGGTATGTGCGTGATCAAGAGGTACAGCAATGGTTGCAAGAGGTCAATCCGTGGGCGTTGCAAGCGATCACCGAGCGCCTGAACGAGGCGATCGGGCGCGGGATGTGGCGCAACCCATCCGCTGAAGCGCAGGCTGCGATCGATGCTGTACTGGCGCAGGGTGAAGCCCTCCGTGAACAACAGTAAAGCCGCACGGTCGTGCGGCTCTACGGGCGTGCGGCTCTACGGGCGCGGCTCTACGGTCGTGCGGCTCTACGGGCGCGGCTCTACGGTTGTGCGGCTCTACGGGCGCGGCTCTACGGGTGCGGCTCTACGGTTGTGCGGGGATATACGTTTATGAAGGAGGTTGTATGTCGCTGCTCACGCAAACTATCAATCACATTGGCCCATTGGATGATCAGGCGGCAACGGCGGCTCACCGCCGGCAAGACATGCTCACCAAGCCGGCCGGCTCGCTGGGCCGGTTAGAGGAACTCTCGATCCGCATTGCCGGGATCACCGGTCAGGAACGACCACGTCTGACCAAGCCGGCCGTAATCGTGATGGCTGCCGATCACGGGGTAGCCCGCCAAGGCGTGAGCGCCTTTCCCGCCGAGGTGACGCCACAGATGGTACGCAACTTTTTGCGTGGTGGTGCGGCGATTAACGTGCTGGCGCGTCACGTTGGCGCCCAAGTGATTGTCGTTGATATTGGCGTAGCGACCGATCTACCCCCGCATCCTGAATTGGTCAGCCGCAAACTCGCCTATGGCACGGCTGATTTTAGCCGGGAGCCGGCGATGAGTCGTGAACTCGCCCAGCAGTCCATCGAGGTGGGGATTACTTGTGCCAACGAGGCGATTGATAGTGGAGTAGACCTATTAGCCACCGGTGAAATGGGTATCGCCAACACGACGGCGGCGAGTGCGGTGGTGGCGGCGATTACCGGACGTCCGGTAGCAGAAGTGACCGGGCGTGGTACCGGTATCGATGATACCGGGCTAGCACGTAAAATTACTGTCATTGAGCAGGCATTGGCGTTGCATTGGCCTAACCCGCACGACGGATTGGATGTGCTGGCAAAGGTAGGTGGGCTAGAGATCGGCGGTTTAGCCGGCGTTATCCTTGGTGCGGCAGCGCGGCGGGTACCGGTCGTGATTGATGGTTTTATCGCCGGGGCTGCCGCATTGATCGCCGCTACCATTGCGCCGGCGGTTACCAACTATCTGATCGCCGGCCACCGCTCGGTCGAGCGTGGCCATGCTGCGGTATTCGACCGTCTCGATTTGAAACCGTTGCTTGATCTCGATATGCGACTCGGTGAAGGCACCGGTGCTGTGCTGGCAATGTCGCTCTGCCAAGCGGCCTGCAAGGTGCTTGATGAGATGGCAACCTTCGCCGAAGCCGGTGTGTCGGAGAAGAAGGAGTCGTAGTGCGTCGTCGGTGACGAGCGGGAATTGTGATGACTGTTCCCGCTCACACGCTTGCTCTTGCGGTTGCGGAAAAGGTGTCGAGGCATTTTGGTCTACCGCACGCGGCGATACTACCGGCAAACATCTTTTCGTCATCTCACTTTCGGTCGCTTTTGCTGAATACCGAAGAGGAGGCTGGTGATGAAACATCGTTGGTTCATTGGGGTGCTTGGTGCGGCGCTCCTGATCGCGCTGGAAGCACGTCCGGCATATGCCATGCACATCATGGAAGGTTTCTTGCCACCGTTGTGGGCGTTGTTTTGGTTTGTGGTTATGATCCCTTTCTGGGTGATTGGCTTTCGCCGCATCCAGCGGATCGTTCGTTCACAGCCAGAGTTGCGGTTGCTGCTCGGTTTTGCGGCTGCATTTACCTTCGTCCTCAGTGCTCTCAAGTTGCCAAGTGTGACCGGTTCGAGTAGTCACCCGACCGGTACTGGTCTCGGGGCGATCTTATTTGGGCCGTGGGTGATGAGCGTGTTGGGAACCATCGTGTTGCTCTTTCAGGCGTTACTTATTGCCCACGGAGGCCTGACGACGCTCGGAGCAAACGCCTTTAGTATGGCAGTGGTGGGACCGTTCGTGGCGTGGTTGATCTGGCGTGGACTTGTCGAGCGTGCGCCGTTTTGGCTCACGGTGTTTCTGGCGGCTGTACTGGCCGATCTGGCGACATATGTCGTTACCTCGTTGCAACTGGCCGTCGTCTATCCCGATCCCGTTGGTGGGTTCGTGGCCTCGTTCGCGAAGTTTGGTACGATCTTTGCGGTGACCCAGATTCCTTTGGCGATCAGTGAAGGGATCCTCACGGTTCTGATAATGAATGCGTTGCAGACGAGCGCTGCCTCTGAGATGCAAGCGTTGATGTTCAAAGGGGGCCGCTCATGAACGTACAACCGTTGTCGTGGCCGATGATCGTTGTGCTTGCTCTTATGGTCGTGGTTCTGACGATTGCGCCCATGCTGCTCATCCGTGACACCGAGTTTGGTGGCGCGGACGCTGCTGCCACAGACGCGATTGTTCAGATCGCCCCTGATTACGAGCCATGGTTTCAACCATTCTTCGCGCCACCGGGGAGCGAGACCGAAAGCCTGTTGTTCGCCATCCAGGCCGGGGCAGGCGCCGGTGTGATCGGATATTTCTTTGGCCGGTGCCATGGTCGCCGCCAACGGCGGGATCACTGATATGCTGCGTGTGATTGACCGCTACGCCTTCACCAATCGGCTGCGTGACGTTGATCCGGCGCAGAAGAGCAGTATCGTGATGGTGACGATCCTGCTGTGTCTGCTGCTGGATCATCCACGTGTCGGATGGCTGGTCGTCGCGTGGATGGTGGGATTAGCCGTGTGGTACGCCCGACTCCCGTGGCGCGTTGTCGTGGCGGTCGTCGGCTCCGAGCTGACCTTTCTGGTCATCTCGGTCATCTCCGTTGCGGTGAGTGTGAGTCTGACGCCGCCGACGGCATCTTCAGGGGTATGGTCGGTGGGACCGTTCTGGCTGAGTATGAGTAGCGAATCGTTGGATACCGCAGCGCGTCTCCTCAGCCGGGCGCTTGGTTCGATAGCAGCGCTCAACTTTCTTATTCTGACAACTCCGTTGGTCGATCTGCTTGAAGTGGTGCGTCGGTTGTGGGTGCCACCGCTACTTGTCGAGCTGATGATGCTGAGCTACCGGGCCATTTTTGTCTTGCTCGATACGCTTGAGCGGATGGTTACGGCTCAGTCGGGACGGCTGGGGTACGCTTCGTGGTGGTCTGCCTTGCGCAGTTCAGCCCTGATCGGAAGCCGCCTGTTTGTCGAAACATACCATCGGAGCAAAGCTCTCGACATCGCACTGCTGGCGCGGGGGTTCGATGGCGAACTCCGAGTGTTGCCGCTGACGTATCGCCACGAGCGCCGGTTGTGGGTGATCGGAGGGGTGATGATCGTGAGTCTGCTGTGGGCAAGGTGGGGTGCATGACGGCAGTGGTTGCGTTAGAAGATGTATCCTATTGCTTTCCGACCAGTTCGCAGCCGGCATTGGCGGACGTCTCGTTGCGGATTGACGCCGGTCGGCGGATCGTCGTGCTTGGCCGAAACGGCGCCGGGAAAAGTACCTTGCTGTTGATCATGGCCGGTCTGCTTCGCCCACAACGAGGGCGGCTGTACCTTGGTGCGACACCGGTTGCGTATTCGCGGCAGGGGTTGCGTCGTTTGCGCCAAACGGTCGGGTTGGTGATGCAATCACCCGACGAGCAACTCTTTAGCGCAAGCGTCTGGCAAGACATCAGTTTTGGCCCACTCAATCTTGGCTTGAGCGACGCCGAAGCGCGTCAGGCGGTCACGGAAGCAGCCGCCATGTGTGATGTGACCGATCTGCTCGACCGACCAACGCACGCACTGAGCAGTGGGCAGAAGGCGCGGGTAGCGTTGGCCGGTGTGCTGGCGATGCGCCCACGCTGCATCTTAGTCGATGAAACGACCTCGGGTCTCGATGCATGGGCGCGTCAGCAGGTCATGCAGGTGTTCGACCGGCTGGTTGCGCAGGGAGGCACCGTCGTGCTGGCAACGCACGATCTGGCATTGGCACGCCGGTGGGCCGATCTGGTTGTCGTGTTGCACGAGGGGCGGGTCATGACGGTAGCACCGCCGGCACAGGTGTGGGCCGATCCAGAGCTGCGGATGCTGATTGCACCGTCTGAGTTTTGGTACGGAGATGAGTAATGCTACTCGGATTCCTGCATCGAGCGTTATCCCTACTGACTGAGCGCGCTGCGGTTGCGTTGCTCGCCTTAGTCATTGACGCCGGGTTCGGTGATCCACCTAACTATCTGCATCCAGTTGGTGCGATGGGCCACTGGCTGCATCTTGGTGAGCGGTTAGCTCCGGCCACACCGCCGGTTGCTCGGTTGGTGTGGGGAATAGGCTGGATCGTCGTCGGGTGGTTGCTGGGTGGCGGGATCGGTGTGTCTTTGCCACGTCAAACCATCGTGCAAGCAGCACTCGCCTCATTGCTGCTTGCCTATCGCGGTCTTGATCGTGCGGTTGCCGCAGTCGAGACGGCGTTAGTCGCCGGTGATCTGGTCGAGGCGCGGCGTTTACTCGGTTGGCATTTAGTAAGCCGGCAAACAAACGATTTGAGTGCCGCTGAAGTGGCCGGTGCCGCCATTGAGTCTCTGGCAGAAAATCTCAGCGATAGCGTTATTGCACCGGTATCGGCGCTCTTAGTTGGTGGTTTACCGGCGATGTTGATATACCGCTTCACCAACACTGCCGACGCGATGTGGGGCTATCGCACCGAACGGTTTGAATATTTGGGTAAAGTGGCAGCACGGAGCGATGATCTATTCAATTGGCTCCCCGCTCGCCTCACCGCGCTCCTTATCGCGCTGGCTGCTCAGATCGTCAACCGCCGTGGTCGGCAGGCACTCATTGGAGCAATCCGGGACGCCCGACGCACGGCTTCGCCCAATGCAGGTTGGCCGATGGCTGCAATGGCCGGTGCGCTTGATACGGTATTGACCAAGCGTGAGCACTACACGCTCGGTACCGGTACACGTATGGCCGATGCTGCACTCATCCGAGACGCTCGACGGATCGGGCGAATGGTAATGTTTCTCGTGACCGGCTTCCTGCTCGGCTTATCGGTGATGCGCTTCGTCAAGCAGAGGTCTACGCTATGAATGACACGGCTCTGTTACTCATCGGTCACGGCACCGACGATGCTGCCGGTATCGCCGAATACCATCGGTTGGCGGCGTTGGTACAAGAACGCTTCGGTCTGTTTGTGCAGCCATGTTTTCTTGAATTGGCCGATCCGCCGATCGGGCAAGCGATAGATGCTTGCGCTCGTGCCGGTTATCAGCGCATCGTCGCATTGCCGCTCTTGCTCGGCGCGGCTGGCCACCAAAAGAACGATATTCCGGTCGCGTTGCGCGAGGCGCGCGCACGCTGGCCCGAACTCACCATCCACTATGGCGCGCCACTGGGGGTGCAATATTCGCTGCTCAAAGCTCTCGGCGACCGCTTGGCTGAAGCTGAAGCAGCAGTGCCGCCGGTTCTGCGGGCCGAGACGGCGCTAGCTTTGATTGGCCGCGGCAGCAGTGATCCCGATAGTAATGCCGATGTCGCGAGGATGGCTCGCTTGCTCTGGGAAGGGCGTGGTTATGCGCGGGTCATGTATGGTTTTTATAGCATCACAACGCCGCGTGTCCCCGAAACCATCGATGCGTGTATCGCACTCGGCGCACGGCGGGTGATGATCATTCCGTACCTGCTCTTTACCGGGCGGATTTTGCAGGGGATTGAGCAGCAGGTCATTGCTGCCCGCCAACGCTATCCCGATCACGATCTCGTGTTTACCGGCCATCTTGGGTTACACGAAGGGGTGATTGCAGCAATCGAACAGCGGTTTCGCGAAGCGGTGCAGGGACAAGTCACCGTCAATTGCGATGTGTGCAAGTATCGGCGGCTCTTCCCCGGCTTCACCGCCGATTTTGGCCGACCCCAAACCAGTGACCACGAGCATGGGCTGCGTGGTGAAACACCGACCAATCGACTGGAGACGATCTTGCCGCCGCGCTACCGTGGTGGGCGGGCGGTGAGTGCGGCGCCGATGACGGCTGCACCGCTTGTCTATGATGAAACCGGACAAGTAGCGTGGGATCGGGTGTGGGGTGGTGACGATCCCAACAATCCTTTCTGCGAACTCGCATTGGCCGGTGGTCCGCCGCACCGCGGTACCTTACTCGAACCGGTCGATCCAGCGACGGTGCATGCCGATCCTGAAGGGTATGATCGAGTGATCGCCGAATTGGCCCGTGCGCTGGCGATGGTGACTGATCTGCCGGTGAAGACCGATGTCGCTCCCGGCTGGATTGGCCTCGTCTGTGAGAGCGAAGAGATGGCGATCTGGCTGTTGCGGGCGATTATCGTGGAAAATGTTAGTGTGCGGCGTGAAGATCGGGTCTTGCTGTTGCCGGCGGGGCCGCAGTTCCGGCTCGAAGCCGAGATCAAGAATGTCGTGACCGCTGTTGCCAAGACCTACCATTACTGGAAGGAGCATATCCGCCAATGACTGATGTGACGTGCCGCATCTTTATTTTGCACGATGTTGGCGATCACGTGGCCCAATTAGCTCAAGCCATCGCCGCCGGTGTCGCGACCGTTCCCGGCGCCGAGGTGAAGGTGCGCTTGCCCAACCACGCCACCAAAGCCGATCTGCTCGAAGCTGACGGAATCATTATCGGCACACCGAACTGGACAGGTATTAAGGGCACGTTGAAGCGGTGGCTCGACACTACTGGCGACCTGTGGGAAGAGGGAAGCTTAGCCGGCAAAGTAGGTGCGGCCTTTACTAGCAGCGCCGGACGCCATTCCGGCACTGAGTTTACCTTACTCTCAGTGTTGCACTGGATGCTCGGCGGCGGCATGATCATCGTTGGCTTGCCGTGGACGCCGCTGATGGAGCAGGCCGGTTCCTATTACGGTGCGACGTCGGTTGGTGATATTACCGAAGCTGATCTATTGCAGGCGCAAGCCTTAGGCCGGCGGGTGGCGCAGATTGCTGTGCAGTTGCGTCGGGGAGCGAACCTATGACCGAGCACGTTCCTGTGACCGGCGCCGAGATCGCCGCTCGCTCGTTCGCGATTATCCGTGCCGAGCTGGCCGAATGCGGGATCACTTTGCCGCAACCGCTGGCGACGGTCGTCGAGCGGATCATTCACACCACTGCCGATTTTGAGTTCGCCACGATTACCCAAGCCAGCCCCGGCGCAATCGAAGTCGGTGTCGCTGCGTTGCAACGCGGCTGCGCGGTGATCACCGATGTGCAGATGGCACGGGTTGGCATTGACCAGCGGCGGCTGCACCGCTTCGGTGGCGCAGCGCACTGCTTCAACGACCTGCCGGACGTTATCCAACTCGCTGCGGCGACCGGTCTTACCCGCAGCGCTGCTGCTCTGCACTGGGCTGCCGACCGAGGTCTGATCGCCGGATCAATCGTAGCGATTGGCAATGCACCAACAGCGTTGTTTGCATTGCTGGATCTCCTTGACCGTGGGGTTCAACCGGCGTTAATTATTGGTGTGCCGGTCGGCTTTGTCAATACTGCCGAGAGCAAATCGGCGCTCATAGCCCGTACCGATGTGCCCTGGATCGTCACCGTCGGTCGAAAAGGTGGTTCACCGGTGGCGACGGCGATTGTCAATGCGCTGCTGCGGTTGGCGCTCGGTGAAGACAACCGCGATGTGTGACATCAAGGCGCAAAGGGCGCAAAGGCGCGAAGGGCGCAAAGGTGCGCAAAGGGTTTCGGAGTATGCAACTAGTACTCCATCCTCTGCGGCCTCTGCGGCAAGAACCACTCGCGCCCTCTGCGGTGAAACATGTACATACGGAGACACGTGATGGCCGATATGGTTCCACCCCGCAACAAACGCGGTTCGCGCACCGGCTACACCACCGGCAGCAACGCCTCAGCCGCCGCCAAAGCGGCTACGATTGCCCTCTTCAGCGGGCAGTGGCCGGCGCAAGTGACGATCACCTTGCCGATCGGCGAAACCGCTACGATGACACCCGCCGTCACCCGGCTCGATGAGACGGAAGCCTATTGCTGTATGCGCAAAGATGCCGGTGACGATCCCGATGTCACTCACGGCGCATTGATCTGCGCGCAGGTGCGGCTTGTGACCACGCCGGGCATCCATCTGGAAGGCGGCGAGGGGGTGGGACGGGTGACGTTGCCCGGTTTGGGTTTGCCGGTCGGTGGACCGGCGATCAACCCGGTGCCGCGCCAGCAAATTACCGCGAACGTCCTCGATGCTGTGCGCGAATGTGCTCCCGGCGGCGAAGCGTTTCTGGAGCAGGCTGGGCTAGAGGTGATCATCAGCGTGCCCGGCGGTGAGCAGATCGCGCAAAAGACGCTCAACCCGCGCCTCGGCATTATCGGCGGGATTAGCATTCTTGGCACCACCGGCAAGGTCTTTCCCTATAGCACCGCCGCGTGGCGGGCCAGCGTGATCCAAGCGGTCGAAATGGCGGCTCGCAATGGTGTGCAGAAGATGATCCTCTGCACCGGCGCTCGTTCCGAGAAGTTTGCGATGCGTATCTTTCCTGAGTTGCCGGAAATGGCATTTGTCGAATTGAGCGTCTTTACCGGCGATGCGCTCAAGACCTGCATTGCCCACGGGGTGCCGTCAGCCGTGTTTGTGGGCATGATCGGTAAGATGATCAAGACCGCGCAAGGCTATATGCAAACCCACGTCGCCGGTAATCAGGTCGATTTCGCCTTTCTGGCGCAGGTCTGCCGCGAGGTGGGTGCGCCGGACGAGCTAGTGCAGGCGGTGGCGCAGGCGAATACCGGACGCCATTTTCTTGAGTTGTGCCAGCAATATGGTCAGCAAGCACCGTTGCAGCGGATCGTGGATTTGGCCCTCGAACAGTGCCTGCGCTTCATTGCCGCCCACGGCGGCGCGATGGATTTCGAGACCATTCTGGTCGATTTTGATGGTACGGTGCTGGCCCGCGCTGCGGCAGTCGCTGCCGATCACGCGGATCCTGCGACTCTGCCGCCCCCGTTGATCGAGCGGTTGCTAACCGATCCGTTGCCCGAAGATGACACGGTCGTGGAGGGTGAGCCATGAGCCGGCGTGTGCCGATTTTGGTGGTCGGTCTGACCGATGCCGGCGCTGATGGTTTGCCGGCTAGGCTTCTTCTGCGCATTGCTCGCGCCGATCTGCTGGTCGGCGGGAAGCGCCATCTGGCTGCGTTTCCTGAGGTGGCCGCCGAGCGGCTGGTGGTCGAAGCGAGTGTGGAGCCGGCGCTGGCCCGGTTGCAGCAGGCGTGGGAAGCCGGTCAAACAGCGGTGGTGCTGGCGTCGGGTGATCCGCTTTGGTACGGCATTGGCGCCAGTTTACGGCGAGTGTTTCCACCGGAGGTGCTCGACATTGTGCCGGCCCCGACTTCGGCCCAGCTTGCCTTTGCTGCGCTGGCCGAACCCTGGCACGATGCGGTGTTGCTCAGTGCCCATGGCCGACCCTTGGACGCGATCATTCCGGCGGTGCTGGCCGCGCCCAAAGCGGCGATTCTGACCGATCGTCGGCAGACGCCGGCAGTGATTGCGCAAGCCCTGATCGCTGCCGGGATGGAACCCGCCAGCCGCTGCGCTGTCTGCGAGCAGCTTGGTGGGCCGCGTCAGCGCGTCGTCTCCGCTACGCTCGCCGATCTCGTCACCGCCGCGTTTGATCCGCTTAATGTGCTGGTGGTTTGGAACGACCGGCCCGTGCGTCCCATTCCACCCGGCCTACCCGACGAGGCCTTCAGCACCGAAGCCGGCCAAATTACCAAGCGTGAAGTACGTTTGATCAGCCTGGCCGAGCTGGCCTTGCAACCCGGCGAAGTGCTGTGGGACATCGGGGCCGGCAGTGGCGCGGTGGCGATCGAGGCGGCTCGCGCCTGCCCAACCGCGCGGGTCTATGCGGTCGAGCGGCGCGCGGTGTTTGTCGAGCATATTCACGCTAATCTGCGCCGTTTTCCTGCGCCCAACCTGTACGCGGCTCACGGCGAAGCGCCGGAGGCGTGCGCCGATTGGCCCGATCCCGATGCGATCTTTGTTGGAGGGAGCGGCGGGAGGTTGGAGGCGATCATCGCGCTGGCTCAGCAACGGCTGCGCATCGGAGGCCGGCTGGTGCTCAACCTCGTGACTGCCGGCCATCTCGCTACGGCGCTGGCCCTTTTGCCAGCGGCGCGGGTGGCGCAGGTACAGATCAACCGCGGCGCGCCGATCCAATCCGATCTACGCTTCGCTGCACTCAATCCGATCTTCATCGTGACGTGGCGAGTCTGAAGACGCTAAGAACGCTAAGGATTAACGCAAAGACGCTAAGATCGCTAAGGTTTTATGGGGGTAGCGATGCTTATGCCAAATTCTCAAAAAACGTTGCTTATCTTCGCGCCCTTCGTGCGGCAAGGTGTAGCGTGGTATGAGGTGGGTATGGGGTGCCTCAAAAAACGTTGCTTATCTTCGCGCCCTTCGTGCGGCAAGTGTAGCGTGGTATGGGGTGGGTATGGGGTGCCTCAAAAAACGTTGCTTATCTTCGCGCCCTTCGCGCCTTTGCGTTCACATCCTCTGCACCTTTGCTTGCTCTGCGCCTGAAAGTTAGGTGTTGGTATGAATGCTGAACTCGCCGCAGTCGGGATTGGCCCCGGCGACCCCGAACTGATTACGCTCAAAGGCTTGCGTGCCGTGCAAGCGGCTGATGTTATCTTCGCGCCGCAGAGCCGTGATGGCGATGCCAGCATCGCGTTGCGGATTGCCGCGCCGTGGATCGATCCTGAACGTCAGCGCGTCGTTACCCTCCCGTTGCCGATGACCCGCGACTCGGGTCAGTTACGTCCGGCATGGCAAGCGGCCGCCGATGTGATGCTCACCGAACTACAAACACGACAGCGTGGTGTTTACCTTTTGCTCGGCGATCCATTGCTGTACGGTACTTTTGTCTACCTTTGGCGTGAGTTGCGTGAACGCTCACCCAATCTCAGCGTGCGCATCATTCCAGGTATCACTTCCTTTGCCGCTGCTGCGGCTGCCGGCGGCTTGCCGTTGACAATGGCCGATGAGCGGTTGATCGTGTTGCCGGCCAGCTATGAGACCGATGCCGCTACCCTGCAGCGTCTGCTCACCGAGTTTGCTACGGTAGTGTTGATGAAAGCCGGTTCGGTCTTGCCGTCCATTCTTACTGCGCTTACCCAAGCCGGGTTACTTGACCATGCTCTCTATGCCGAGAGAGTCGGACTGGAGGGCGAGTTTATTACTCGCGATCTGCGTCAGTTGACACCGCAACCTCGTCCCTACTTATCGCTTGTCATTGTGCGTCGTGGAGAATGTCTATGACCTACCCTGCCGTCCCCGGAACAGTGTACTTCGTTGGTGCCGGGCCCGGTGCGCCGGATCTGATAACCGTGCGTGGGCGCGATCTGCTGGCACAAGCCGATCTTATTCTCTATGCCGATAGTCTGGTTGATGCTGCCTTACCGGCGGCGTATGCTCGTCCCGATGCGCAGATCGTCGGTTCGGTTGAGCTACATTTAGCCCAGATTGTCGATCTGATGTGTCAAGCAGCCCAAGCCGGTCAAGTCGTTGTACGCCTGCACAGCGGTGATCCGGCGCTGTACGGCGCGATCCACGAGCAGATGGCAGCACTCGATGAAGCCGGTATTCCTTACGAAGTGGTGCCGGGTGTGACGGCTGCGTTCGCGCTCGCGGCCCGCCTCGGTGTTGAGCTGACCGTGCCGGAATTGGTGCAGACGATTATTCTCACGCGGCCTGCCGGACGTACTCCGTTGCCCGAACGCGAGCAATTGGCGGGTTTGGCTGCCCATGGCGCGTCACTCGCCATCTATCTCGGTATTACGCGCTTGCCACAGGTGATTGAGACGCTGCTGGCGTCAGGTGCGTATACGTCGGACACGCCGGTTGTTGTGGCGTATCGAGTAACGTGGCCCGACGAGGTGATTCTCTCCGGTACCCTCGGCGATATTGTGCCCAAGGTTAAGGCTGCCGGTTTTACGCGGCAAGCTCTGATTCTGGTGAGTGAGGCTCTTAACCCGATCCACAAGCGGACCGATCGGCCAACCAGTCGACTGTACGATCCTACCTACAGTCATCGGCTCCGGCGTCGTGTGGTTGAGTAGTATTTGCGACTGCTCGACGCGGTAGCAGTGTGTCATCAGACTGAGGAACCTATGACCGAAGTTGCCATTATCGCGATCACCCGAACCGGTGTCGAACTTGCTCGGCGTCTTGCGCGTGCGATGCCGGCGACGGTATGGGTGCCGGCCCGTTTTGCCACCGATTGGCCGACTGCCCGAACATACACGACCGTTGCTGAAGCGGTACAGACGGCATGGTCAGAGGCACGTGCTGTCGTCTTCATTGGCGCCGCCGGTATCATCGTGCGCCTTATAGCGCCAATGTTGTCTCATAAAACCGATGATCCAGCAGTGGTTTGTCTCGATGAAGATGGCCGCTTTGCCGTACCGCTGGTAGGTGGTCATCGTGCCGGCGCGAACCAACTGGCTCGCCAGATCGCTGCGATCACCGGCGGACAAGCCGCAATCACCACCGCTAGCGATACTCAGGGATTACCCGCGCTTGATCTCATCGGGCGTGAAGCAGGATGGCGGATTGCCCCCGATTCGGCTGTCACCCACGTTATGGCCTGTCTGGTCAATGGCGACCCGATTGGAGTATGGGTTGATCCAGCCTTATCAACGGCGCGTACTTTGTTGGCCGAGGCATTAGTCGTTGCCCCTGCCGTCACGTGGCTGTCCGATCTGAACGAGTTGGCTACCGAGCGCTTCGCGGCGATCATCGTAGTCTCGCATCGTCGGATGAACGGTTGGTGGGAGCAGGTGCGGAGTAAGGGGTTGCGCTATCTCCCCCCCGTGCTGGTAGTCGGGATTGGTTGTCGTCGTGATACACCGGCCTCCGAACTGGCTGAGGCCGTTGCCATCACCCTCACCGATGCCGATCTCGCGCCTGAAAGCGTAATAGCCATTGCAACTGCCGATCTTAAAGCGGGTGAACCGGGCTTGCGAGCATTGGCCGAACAGATGGGTGTCCCTCTGACAATCGTTGCTCACGAACAGTTACGTAGTTTTGACCCAACCGCACTTAGCCCTAGCGCCGCTACCCGCTTTGCATTGCCGGGAGTGGCCGAACCATGTGCATTGATAGCAGCCCAGGGGCCGTTATTGGTGCCTAAGCGTGCGTTTGCCCGTTGTACGGTTGCAGTGGCCCTACGTGATGTGCTATCTGCACCGCTAACGGATACCGCATCGTGCGGTCATCTCACACTGGTAAGTATTGGGCCGGGCGACCTCATCCATCTGACCGAAGCAGCACGGCAGGCGCTTGCTAACGCCGATGTGGTTACTGGCTACGGACGATATATCGAACTGATCCGCCCTCTGCTCCGCGCTAACCAAGAGGTTATCGCCACTCCGGCAATGGGTGATGAGATGGGGCGGGCGCGCGTCGCGATTGAATTGGCGCAAGCCGGCAAGCGGGTCGTGCTGATCAGCAGTGGCGATATTGGCATCTATGCCATGGCAGCGCCGGTGTTCGAGACGTTACAGTCGTTGGGGTGGGATGGGCAGAATCCGGCCGTCACCGTACTACCAGGCGTCAGTGCTTTTCAGGCCCTGGCTGCGCGTCTCGGTGCGCCGGTGAATCACGATCTCTGTCTAATCAGCCTTAGCGATCTGCTCACGCCGTGGTCGGTGATTGAACGACGGTTGCGGGCGGCAGCACAAGCTGATTTCGTCATTGCACTCTACAATCCGCGTTCGCATGGGCGCAACTGGCAATTGGCGGCTGCTCTCGCCATCGTGCGCGACCATCGTCCGCCGCAGACGCCGGTCGCCTTTGGCCGTCAAGTCACTCGCGCCGATGAGCAGATCATGCTGACCACCCTCGCTGAAGTTGATCCAGAGCAAGCCGATATGTTGACGGTGGTGTTGATCGGCAATAGCCAGAGCTTTGCGCTGGCCGGCCACATGGTGACGCCGCGCGGCTACACCACTCGCACCGCTGCGCCAACCCCAACCACTGCTGCGCCGCCAGCGCCGGATTACCCGATTGTCTTGACCAAACCATCGCACATGCCGGCGGTCGTCATTGGCGGCGGCGCTGTCGGCGAGCGTAAAGTACGCAGTCTGCTCGCCGCCGGCTTTCCGGTGCGGCTGATCAGCCCCACTGTCACGCCGCAACTGGCGGAATGGGCTGCGACAGGAAAGCTAATCTGGGAACAGCGCAGCTATCAAGCCGGCGACCTCACCGGCGCGCAGTTCGTCTTCGCTGCCACCGATGATCGCACCGTCAATGCCCGCATTGCCGCGGCCGCCAGCGCCGCCGGCGCACTCTGCAACGTCGCCGATGATTCCAGCGACGGCGATTTCCATGTGCCGGCAGTACATCGTAGCGGCGGCATCACCATTGCCGTGAGCAGCAATGGCACCGCGCCGGCCCGCGCCGCCGCGATCCGCGACGCGATTGCCGAATGGTTGGCGGAAGCGTGATGTAGCTGTATGGCGTGTGGCAGTTTGCCTGTCGCACGCCATAAGTGGCGAGGTGCATTGCTATGCATTGCGATGACATTCTACGCGAGCCACCACAGATGATGACTTGTCGGAGATGCATGAGGTGCATTGCTATGCATTGCGATGACATTCTACGCGAGAGCATGGAGTGCGGCAGTTTGCCTGCACCATGAATGCTGTTCTACGCGAGCGTGTGCTGTGCGGCAGTGTAACTGCCGCACGCCACAAATGTGAGGTGCAGATAAGAGACGCTGTATGGTTCCAAATCGCCATCCGATCCGTGTTTATCCGTCCAAATCCGTGTGCATCCGTGTTCTATTTTCAACCTGTGTTCATCCGTATGCCTCCGTATCCATGTCCAACCCGGAGTAGCTTATGACCGGAAAAGCCTATCTCGTCGGTGCCGGCCCCGGTCGCGCCGATTTGATAACAGTACGTGGTTTGACCGTCTTGCGCCAAGCCGACGTCGTGCTCTACGATCGGTTAATCGCGGCAAGTTTGCTCGATGAAGCACCGCCATATGCCGAGCGGATCTTTGTCGGCAAACAACCCGGTCATCACACCTTCCGCCAAGACGGTATCACCGAGACATTGGTGCGCCTGGTGCGCAATGGTCTGCAAGTAGTACGGCTGAAAGGTGGTGATCCCGGCGTCTTTGCCCATCTCGCCGAAGAGGCGAGTGCGTTAGCGGCTGCCGGCTTACCGTTCGAGATTGTTCCCGGCGTCTCGTCGGTGTTAGCCATCCCGTTGCACGCCGGCATTCCCCTCACGTGGCGCGGGATCGCATCGGCCTTCACCGTCGTCTCTGGGCACGAAGTTACCCCTCACGGTTGCAGTGGAGTTAGTTGGGCTTTGTTAGCTGCCTCACCCACCCTGGTGGTCCTGATGGCACTGGGTCGCCTAGAGCAAGTCTGTGCTGCTCTAATCGCTGCCGGACGCAATCGTGATACACCGGCAGCCCTGATCAGCCGCGGAGCCAGCGCCGATCAGCGCGTGCTGCTGGCGACGTTGGATAGTTTGCCGGCCAGGCAACAAACGGCGCAATTACCGTCACCTGCCGTGCTGGTCGTGGGTGAAGTGGCGGCATTGGCCAATTCGTTAGCATGGTACGATCCGGCCCAATTTCCTACCAATCCGATGTTGTGGGACGACCTATGATCCACCTGCCCCGCCTATTGTTCGCCGCGCCGATGAGCGGCAGTGGCAAAACAACGATCACCGCTGGTCTGATCGCTGCCTTGCGTCAGCGCGGTCTGCGCATCGCGCCGTTTAAGTGTGGCCCTGACTACATTGATCCTGGCTATCATGCTCTCGCCGCCGGCAGGCCGTGTCACAACCTCGACTCGTGGCTGATTCCGCCTGACCAGATCGCCGGTGTGCTAGCGCGTCGAAGTGCCGATGCCGATCTTGCCCTGATCGAAGGGGTGATGGGCTTATTCGATGGTTACGCCGGTAATGACGATACCGGGAGTAGTGCCCATATCGCCCGCCTGACGGCTACACCGGTGATAATTGTGCTTGACGCGCGGGCAATGGCGCGCACTGCCGCTGCCATTATCGCTGGCTTGCGTGATTTTGATCGACGAGTGAAGATAGGCGGTGTGATCCTCAATCGAGTTGGTAGTCTGCGCCACGCTGTCCTCGTGCAGCAAGCCATTGAACAGACGGTCGGGGTACCGGTGTTGGGCTATCTGTTGCGTAACGAGACGCTCACTCTGCCTGAACGTCATCTCGGCTTGGTACCGGTGGCCGAACCGGGTCGTTGGCAAGAGTGGCTTGATGAAGCAGCACAGCGTGTGGCAACAACCATCGATCTCGACCGTTTGCTAGCGGTAGCAGCGACTGCACCTCCGTTGAACGCGCCGCCGGTGGAGCCGCTCGTGTCGCCCGACACCGGCCCACCTCCACTGATTGCCGTAGCCCGCGATGAGGCGTTCAACTTTATCTACCCCGATAATCTCGAACTTCTCCAGGCCGCCGGAGCAGAGCTGGCCTTCTTCAGCCCACTTCGCGATACCGCATTGCCGGCACGAACGGCAGCGATCTACCTGTGTGGTGGCTTCCCCGAACTCTACGCCGCCCAACTAAGCGCCAATCAAGCGATGCTAGCAGCCATTCGGATGGCAGCGGCGGCCGGTATGCCGATCTATGCCGAATGTGGTGGTTTGATGTATCTGACCGAGACCCTCATCGATTTGCAGGGTCAATCGTTCGCTATGGTTGGTGTGTTGCCCGGCCATTCGCGTATGACCCCGCGCCTCACTCTTGGCTACCGCACGGTCACTGCCCAAACCGATTCGTGGCTGTGGCGTGTCGGTGAAACGGTGCGTGGTCACGAGTTTCACTATTCGGTCTGGGAAGCGCAGCCCACCGATCTGCCGCCGCTCTACGCTTGCCTGCCTGATGCGATGCGTCCGCAACCAGCCAGCGAGGGGGTGGCGATCGGTCAGACGCTGGCGTCGTACATTCATGTGCATTTTCTGGCCTGCCCGGCTATCGCCGAGCGGTTTGTCGCCGCTGCCAGCACATTTGTTGACGCAAAGACACAGTAGATCCGGACGACTGTCCGGCTCCGCAGAGGGCGCAAAGAGGTAAATGCAAAGGCGCAGGGAACGCAGAGGGCGCAAAGGATTGTAAGGTATGATAGAAGTGATGCTACATCTAAACCTCTAAATTACTTAGCTTATTCAGATATTTCTGTGTAGTACCTAACGCTCAAATACCATCTTTGAATATAGAGTATGTGAAAACCATGCTATGCCAACCCTTACAACACCCTCTGCACCCTCTGCACCCTTTGCGCCCTTTGCGCCCTTCGCGTCTTCGCGTCTTCGCGCCTTCGCGTCTTCGCGTCTTTGCGTCTTCGCGCCTTCGCGTCTTCGCGCCTTCGCGTCTTCGCGTCTTTGCGTTCAAAACTCTGTGTCTTTGCTCTCTTTGTGCCTTCATGATTGAGGTGGATGATGAGTACAGTTATCCTTTTTACCGGCGGTGCCCGCAGTGGCAAAAGCCGTTGTGCCGAACAATACGCCGCTCGGCTCAGCGAACGTGTTGTGTACCTTGCCACGGCTACCGCCGACGATGATGAAATGCGGTTACGGATTGAACACCATCGTCAGCGCCGACCATCGACGTGGCGCACAATTGAAGCCACCACTCATCTCGCGACCGTGATTGCCGAACTACCGGTGGGAACGGTCGTGCTGCTCGATTGCTTATCGTTACTGGTGAGTAATCTGTTGCTGGCGAACGAATCACATCCTGAACCGGCTATTGAACGGGAGATCACCGATCTGCTGGCAGTCGTTCCTCAGCGTGATCTGACACTAATCGCCGTAACAAACGAAGTTGGGATGGGCATTGTGCCGGCCTATCCCCTTGGTCGGCGTTACCGTGATCTACTTGGGTTGGTGAATCAGCGCGTCGCCGCTGTTGCCACCGCAGTATATCTAGTTATCTGCGGTATTCCGGTCGAGCTGCGCGCATTGGAGGCTGCATGGAACCGCACGAAACTGTAGTCCACGGTGCGCTCGATGAAGCTGAGCTGGCAACGTTGGGGTTGCATGCCGAACAACTTATCGATTTCAGTAGTAATATCAATCCCTTTGGCCCGCCTGCAACTGTCTTGGCCGCCTTGCGTGCGCTCAATCCGGCTCCCTATCCCGACCGGAGCTGTCTCCGTCTGCGCCAACAGTTGGCGCACCTGCATCATTGTGATCCGGCTGCAGTGTTGGTCGGGAATGGTGCTAATGAGCTGATCCATCTCGTGGCGCGAGCGATAGGGCAGCCCGGCACGACTGCGCTCGTGGTGGCTCCGACCTACGGTGAATACGCCTATGCTGCCCACCTTGTTGGCATGACAATCGCTGAAGTGCGCAGTACTGCCGCCGATCAGTTCCAATTTGATCGCACCGTTCTTATCGCGGCTATTGAACACTTCCGTCCGCGTCTGCTCTGGCTCTGCTCGCCCAATAACCCAACCGGTGTGGCATTAGATACGGCGACCATCCGCGAATGTGCCCACGTCTGTGCGCGCTACGATGGTTGGCTGATACTCGACCGTGCCTATCTCTCGCTGACCCGTGACTACACCGGTTGCGATCCGCTTGACTCCATCGCCGTGCCCCGTCTGATCCGTATCTATTCGCTCACCAAAAGTTATGCCGTAGCCGGGTTGCGGATCGGCTATCTGATTACCACTCCCGACGTAGTCAGTACGATTGCCCGCTTTCAACCTGCGTGGAGTGTCAATAGTGCGGCACAGGCGGCAGCGTTGGCGATGATGGCCGATACCGCATTTTTATCGACAACACTACCACAACTATGGGCCGCGAGTGATGAACTGGTCGCCGGTTTGCATCGGCTTGGCTTGCACGTGTGGCGTTCCCAGATGCCCTTCATGCTGGTGCAAAGCACCGATGCAACCTTCACCCGCCGACAATTGTTGACCCACGGCTGTGTAGTACGTGATTGCACGTCGTTTGGTTTGCCGGATTGGGTACGGGTCGCGCCACGTCGTCCGGCAGAAAATGCACGTTTGCTGACGGCATGGCAGGTGCTGATACCGAAGTATGCTCATACCGGTGATGGTTAAGCTGCTTGTTTGTTAAACGTTTCACGAGGAACCATCATGCCTGCCCCTGTCGTAATGGTCATCGGTACCGCTTCATCGGTTGGCAAGAGCACGCTAGTCGCTGCACTCTGCCGGTTAGCTGCTCGACGCGGCTTGCGTGTTGCCCCGTTCAAAGCCCAAAACATGAGTAACAACGCCGCTGTGACGGCTGATGGCGGCGAGATCGCGCGCAGCACGGCGGTGCAAGCCGCGGCTGCCGGTATTGCTCCTACGGTTGCTATGAATCCAATCTTGATCAAGCCTGAAGGCCAGCGTCGCAGTCAGATCGTGGTTGAGGGCAAGCCGTGGCAAACCCTTGCTGCCGCCGATTTTTGGCAACGCAAGGCGCTGCTGTGGCCGGTGATCACCCGCAACCTTGATGCGCTGCGTGCCGAGTATGATCTGGTCATCGCTGAAGGCGCCGGCAGTCCGGTTGAGCTAAATCTGAAGGCCGGCGATCTGGTCAATATGCGGGTAGCTGTCTATGCCCAAGCCCGCACCTTGCTGGTCGGCGACATCGATCGCGGTGGGATCTTTGCCCAACTGCTCGGCACCTTGATGCTGCTCGAACCGGCTGAACGCCGTTTGATCGAGGGTCTGATCGTCAACCGCTTCCGCGGCGATCCGGCCTTGTTCGTCGATGGTGTGCGCATATTGGAAGAGCGCGGCGGTGTGCCGGTGCTGGGAGTGGTGCCATGGATTGAGGATCTTGATCTACCCGCCGAAGATGCGGTGGCACTCGAGCAAGCCCAACCGACCCCGGCGCAAGGTCTCACGATAACTGTCATTCGCTTACCGGCCATCGCCAATTTCGACGACTTCGACCCGCTGGCCCGCGAGCCGGGGGTGACGGTGCGCTACATTGATCACCCAGCGCAATTGGCCGGCGCGGCGGCGGTAATTCTGCCCGGTACCAAACACACCCTCGCTGCCCGGCGCTGGTTGCGTGAACGTGGATTTGATGAAGCGTTACGTCGTTTTCCCGGTGTCATTGTTGGTATCTGTGGCGGCTACCAACTGCTCGGCGAGCGAATTAGTGATCCCTTAGCGGTAGAAGGTAATGGCGGTGATGAAGTCGGTTTGAGTTTATTACCGGTCGAAACCATCTTCGTTATGGCAAAGCAGACAACGCAAACGGTAGCGCGCGCACGGGTACCGTGGGGAGGGCAAGCACCACTGCACGGTTACGAAATCCATATGGGCCGCACGCACCGGATCGGAGCAGCACCCGCGCTGTTGACCATTATCCAACGTGGTGCGCAGACCGTGCTCGAAGAAGATGGTTGTGTGAGCCATGATGGTCGTGTGTGGGGATGTTATCTCCATGGCCTCTTCACCAATGACGAGTTCCGGCACGGCTGGCTCCGACAGTTAGGCTGGCAACCGACAACAGCCGTCTCAGGATCGGTCGATCCGTTCGATCGTCTAGCCGATCACGTCGCACTCGCGTTCGGTGCGACGGTGCTCGACCGGTTATTCCCATTAACGGAGTGACCATCCCTCATCACCCACCCATAGCCGGATCGGAACACGTTCGGGTGGCAGGTCGAAGAGTAACGGTACGCTCCGCAGCCCGCTGTAAGGAGCAAAACGGTCTTCAAGCGCCAAATCACCGTATACGCTTCGCCCAAGCAGATCGAGGTAGCGGCTCGAAGCTCCGGCAATTGGTCGGTAGCGCTGGCCCGCATCATCTTCGAGCATAAAAACGGTGGCGGGTAATGTTCGTTCCAGCAGGGTATTATTACTCACTGCGATCAGTGCTACCCACAACGTTCCGGTAGGTTTAATGTCACCAATTCCCTGCTCAATCGCGACTACATCCTCGCGCCGGAGCAACCCGAACTGCCAGTCATCATACGTCACTAGGCGACCAATGGGCTGCATTGCCGGTTCTGGCGATGAAGTTGGTTGTGGGGTAGAGGTCGGTGGTAGGGGCGAGGGGGTTGGCACGTTCGGCGTTACCATCGTTCCACCGGCCAACGGTGTCGGTAACGGACCGATCGTCGCCAGTGTTGGTGGCAGATTGGTGGTAGAGAGTTGATGAGCTGGTGGTAAGGGTAGCTTTTGCCGCTGCCACATCACAACTGCCAGTAACCCACCGGCAATCAGTAAGAGCATCGCCGGCAATTTCCATCCCAATCGACGTTGGCGTGGTTGGGTTTGGTCGTGCCGTCGCGTTGAAGTCAGCGGTGGCGGTAGTGCCATCTCTCCACCGGCGGAGGTCGCCACCGGCGCCTTATTGAGAAGTTGGTTCAGCGGTGAGGAGTCTCTCCTCTCCGTCCCACCGATAAGGGGCATTGCCGTCGTCTGATTATTTGGTTCCCCACGGAGCAGGATCGGTGAGAGATGCGAGGGTTCAATCACTCGCTCTCCGCTTGGAGGGAGTGGGGAGCGGGGTGACGGGCCGATCCGACTCAGCGCTTCAGCGCGCTCAGCAGCGGTTGCAGCGACTCGCGCCAGCCCAATCCACACCCGTTGGTCGTAGGGGGCGATGCGGGCAAGCGCACGAAAAATTCGTCGTGCGGTGAATAGATCACCGCGGTGCGCAGCCAACGCACCGCGGCTTAGCCACTGCTCGATATCGATAACCTGCTCGTTGTCCACCCTACTTCCCGTACTTGCCAACGCGAGCTTACACTTAAACTCGCCGTAGCACAAGCCAACCTTGATTGGGATTGCTACGGGCAAAGAAGACCAGATCGGTCGCATCGGGGGCGACATCGAACAGAATAGCTACACTACGCACAAAGCCATCGGCGGGTACCGGATCACTATGGCTCAGGTCGGCATTGATCCCCCGGATCACATAGGCGTCTGACGCATCCAGACGCGGTGTCCACACTCGACCCTGCGCATCTTTCAGCACGAAGAAGTCAAGCGGAACCGGCTGATCTTGCCCGGTTGTATTCCGTACAAACGCCAACACAACCACGAATCGGCCATTGTTCGGAGTAATGCCATTGAGTGGACCAATAATCGGTGCAGCATAGGTAGGCTGATTGAAGTCGTATGCCCAACCATTGCTGGTCAATTCAGTACCGGGGTTAACCAACGTCGGGTTTGCTAAGGCCGGATCAATTGTCGGCGGTGGTGGCGGCGCCGGTTCTGGCGTTGGTTCGACAGTTGCCTCAGGCGTAGGCTCCTCACTCGGTACGGCCGTCGGTTCCGTAACCGGAGGGGTTGTCGGTGCCAGTGCAGACTCGGCGGTGGCGGCAGCGCTCGTTGCCGCTTGGCTGGTCGCCTGGGTAGATGGTGTACTGGCGGTACGGTTGCGCTGTGCCAGGAACAAAAAGCCTAGTCCTACACATGCTACCAGCAAAACAGCGAGCAAAATCACCGTGAGCGGCGTTACACCCTTCTTCGCCGGTACTGTCTCTGCCTCAAGATCGGTATTGTTCGGCTTGGGTGGGCCAGATCGCCGGAAAAGATTGCCCAGGCTAAAGCCACCACTACGGCGGGGCGGATTGGCCGCCGGCTTACCACTGCCACGCGCCCAACTAGTGCTGGGGCGGCTGCTTGGTCGTGATGGTGGCTCACTCGAACGTGAAGGACGTGATGCAGATGCTGTTGGTGCTCGCTCGCCTGCTGGTTGCTTGCTCGTCGGTTCACTGCCAAGGGTTGCTTCTGGACGGGGAACGGTGGGATCGCGCCGCACCGGGCCTGAATCGGCAGCCATAACCTCTGATAACTCATCGAGGGCGGCAAATGGATCATCCTCATCAATTTCGGGTGCCGGCGGTCGTGTAACCGGAGGAGACGTTGGTGGCGGTGTTGGCGCTGTTTGAGGGAGTGGCACTCCGAGGGCCTGTAATCCTTTCTTTGCCATCTCGTTGTTCGGATCAAGACGCAACACCTGCTCAAGCGCGGCCTGCCGCTCTTCACGATCTTCTGCAACACCGGCCAGCCAGAGCCATCCTTGAACATGATCGGGATGCTCGCGGGTCAGCAGGCGGAAGAGCTTGCGTGCTTCGTCCCTCTCCCCTTTTCGTGCGGCTTCAACGCCAAGCTGCAAGATGCTTTCGGGATCCGCCATGACCTGTCCTTCCTTTTATTCCCGCCTGAAGGCAGCAATCAGAATTGTGCGGTAATCGCGCCTATTCTAGCATGGATATTTGTAATGGTCAACACTTTTCACAGGATCTGACGCACTCATACGCGCTAGATACTACCCATGACTTGCAAAAGTGCAAATAGTTTTTTTCAAATCTCATAACTGAAACTCAGAGAGTCGCACAACGTGCGACTCTCTAAGGCCAAGCTCACACAATGAATGATCTAGACCGTAATTGCCCGCCCACGATGGATCCGTCCGGCGTAGCGCGTATCAGCTTCTGGCGGCAACGGGGCAGTGACCAACAAGACAGCCTCGATAAAGCGTTCCAACTCTTGCTGGCGCTCACGCGGATCACGTGGTTCTTCGGCGCGGGCACGCCGGGTCAAATCAACCTGATTGATCAGAATCCGCTGCGCGGTACGTTCACTTTCCACTCCAATCGTAGCCGTAAATGCATGGAGCGTTGTCTTCACGAAATTGGCCAGGGCAAATTGTTCGGTGCTCGATGTCGCCGTCGTTTCGGGTGTGACCAACACCAAGCTCGCTCCGTCGCTCAGTGCAATCTTGCGGGCGACACGGAAATGGTGCGTTAGTTGATGTTCGCACAATTCGGCAAACTCTGCTTCACTAAGCACCGTACTCCAGTCGCTGTCCTTACGTCCAACCAACGGTGCGCTTGGTAGTGGCCGGAAGGGAGTGCAAACCACCGGACCTGGTCGGCCATAGTTGGCAATGGCTTGGTCAATGGCTGCTTCGATCTGGTCACCGGCAACGATGATCGGTAAACGACCGGCCTCAACGTGATCGTGCAAAAGATGACGCATCTTCTCGGCGCCGGCTTCCGTTTCGACGATCATCACAACCTGTCGCGCACCGTACCGCTCCAGATAGGCACGCGCCAATAAGTTGAGATGCTCGGTGAGATGTTCACCGATCAGATAGACGGTGCTCCCCACCAGTTCGGCCAGCCGTTCTGGCGCCGGTAATCCGAACAGTTCGCCACCGGTAGGAGTGCGTTCGTAGCGCAGGCCGCCCGATGGGTGGAAGGTTTCACCGCTGACGTTGCGGTCGGCGAGGTAGTAGACGGTCGCCATCGCCACGTCAAACTCGGTCGGCATACGCTGTAGGTACAGCATCCCCATAATGCCGTCGCGGACCTTCCGCGCCTCACGGTCGATTTGCGCACGGGTGAAAAAGGGATCGGGTGGTACTGGCAGGTTCGCAAAGATGTCAGCCGGTAGATCGTACCCACCGTTGATCAGCCGAGCCAGTAGCTTAGCCGCGATTGAGCGGTTGAGCAAGAAGCTGCTCGAAGAAGCTGCTGGGTCGCCCTCACTGTGGAATCGCTTTGCCAATGTTCGCAATACGTCAGGGGCTGTCGGATGTTGGGCAAGCGTGGTAACATCATTGGATAAGAGCAATTCAACCAGCTCACGCATTGGACGGCTGTCGGTGCGGGCTGCCGTAATCAGGGCAGCGTGCAGCTCATTGAGTCGCTTGTTCTCCAAGATCAGCCGTGCCCGTCGTGCGAATAGCCCAGGTCGCTCGCCGGTACCGCGTAACCGATCACCCTCAACCGGACCCGGCGCAATAGCGTTGATCTGAATCTCGGGGCCAAGGAAGCGGGCAAATACCTCAGCCATCGCTCGCTGACCGGCCTTGGAGACAGCGTAGTCGGCGCGGTTCGGGTAGGGAATTGCTGCATCTTTCTCGCCGCCAAAATACGACGAGACGTTGAGAACATAGCCACTCCCCTGCTTCTTCATGAGTGGCGCCAGTTTGCGCATCAGCGAGTAGTTGCTGATCAGATTGGCGTAGAGAGTATTCCGCCAGCCCTCAACTGGCATGTCGATCACCATCTCTTCGACCCCAGCGATACCAGCGTTGTTGATCAGGTAATCGACCGTGCCGAACGCAGCGAGTGTTCGTTCTACCAGATCAATGAGCTGTGCTTCACTGCTGACATCACAGCCTGGCGCAATCTGTACCCGCTCCTCCACGTCGGTGTAGCCGACCTCGGCCAATTCGGCCCGAATCATCGCTTGCATCTGTTCGAGCTTGTGTCGGTCGCGTGCAGCAAGCATCACACGCGCCCCGCTAAGGGCGAGCAAGCGACCGATTTGCCCGCCAATGCCGGCACTACCGCCGGTGATCAGCGCCACTTTGCCTAAATGCAAGCCGATGAGGCTTTCGGCCCAACCGACCGAGGCACTGCGGGCACCGGTCGTTGCACTAATGTCGGCCGGTATGGTCAGGGTAATCTCGTTGATCCGACGCTGGCTATGCAAGAGCTGTGCTGTCCACGCACAGGCAAACTCCAACCCTTCGAGGCTACGGTTCGTAAAACGCACAATCTGGCTGGCCCATACCGCAGGCAACACCCGTTCACCGGCTGCTGTTGCACGCTCATAGTCAAGGGCAGCCTCATGGCGCCAGACACGGATCAACTGTTCGATAGCGGCACTCTGAATCCGTCCGTAAGGGTTGCCAGCGGTGCCGGCGCCATTCGAGAGAAAGATGACACGCGGCTCGCGTGCCCGCGCTCCCGGTGCGATCCGCTGGGCTTGCCAATACCGTGCCAGTCGGCTTGCAATGATAATCGAACCAACGATCTCATCGTTCAAAAACGCTTGCACATGGGCGTCGTCAATATCGATAACCTGCGTGGCCGGTTCGTGCCCCGACGCCGGAAGGATAACCGCAGCGTGGATACCTCCGGTATTCTCGCCGGCCCAGTCGAAGAGGGCATCGATCGTGCTCGGATTACGTGGGTCGATTGGAAGGGCAATTGGCGGTATAAACGACTCGCCGGCCAGGCGCCGACTCTCACCGATCGCCTGCTCGAATTGGGCGAGTGCCGCTTCCGAACGAAAGCCGATAATCACTTCACTCCCACATGTGCGGAGCATACCGGTGAGGGCCATCACTTCTTCGATCTGATCGCCGGCACAGATTAGCGTCGTGCGGCCATTTGCGTCGATGGTGCGAAGGTCGGTGCGGGCGAGCAGACTCGTTTCACTGCTGGCCGGCAATTCCATGCCGTGTGTCACCTCTATCGTCTCACCGGTCAGGGCCGCTGTTTCATCACTGGCCAGAAAGACTGCTGCATCGGCTACGTCACAGATGGTAGGGAAGCGGCGTTCGAGCTGGCCTTGATCGTTGGCGCGATACAACCGCATCGTGGCGAGGAACTGGGTAGCCGTATCACCTTCTGGCCGGCCTTTGAGCTGGTCCATGCGTTGAAAGACGGTCTGAATCCGTTCACTCTCGATTGGGCCGGGGAAGATCGTATTGACGCGGATGCCCCGAGTACCAAGCTCACGCGCTGCAAGTTGGGTAAGCGTATTGAGGGCTGCTTTCGGGACAACATACGGAATACGACCATAATATTCAGCCCGCGAAAAGATAGTCGAAATGTTAATAATCGCGCTACCGGGCGGCATATGAGGGGAGAGAATTCGCATCAGATGCCACGCCATGCCCAGGAGATTCGCGACACTTGTACTCAACGCCTCTTCATCATCGAGGTCACAGTCGGTTTCGTTTAGAGGTATCTCGGCCAATCGTCGTTGGGCGCCGGTACTCCCTGCATTATTAACCAGAATGTCAATGTGCCCATGCCGACCAATGATCGCTTCAACGCCGGCGCGCACTGCCGCCGGATCACTCCCATCCATCACTTCAAGATCGATCCGTTTTGCCGGTACACCCGCTTCGCTCCGTAGCCGTTCGGCCAACGTCGCCAGTTTGGCGCTGTTCCGTCCGCTGATGATCACGGTGGCACCCTCGGCGAGAAAGCGACGGGTCATTTCACTTCCGATGTTCCCTGCACCGCCGGTAATTAGCGCAATCTTTCCTGCTAATCGCCCTGTTACGCTCATGCGCTCCCCCATCGCCAGTGGTTGGCGCTGTCTTAACATTACGCCTGTTACGTTACGATAGTTATAGTATACCATGCTCTTGTTCTAAATTTCACACACTGTTCCTTCGTTCTGCCTAACCTTTGCACGGTCAAGCGTGGTATGATGCATAAGTCTCCAGGCTTACCAGGGAGGTTATGATGCAGCGTCTGTTTTCGTCGGCTGCGCTTCGCAATTTGCAACGATTGCGCCGCGATCCTCTGACGCTACTGGCCGAATTGGCGGATCGTGGTGATCTGGTTCCGTTTCGTGCCGGCCCGCAAGAGATGCTGTTAGTCAACCATCCGTCATTTATCCGTGACGTATTGGTGACCCACAATCGTGCCTTTGTGAAAGGCCGTGTGCTGGAACGGGCAAAACGGTTACTGGGCGAGGGTTTGCTCACGAGCGAAGGGGAGGTGCATTTGCGCCACCGCCGGTTGATTCAACCGGCCTTCCATCGGCAACGGATTGCCGCTTATGGCGAGACAATGGTGGCATCTGCCGCCGATCGGAGCGCACGCTGGACCGACGGCGCCGTGCTTGATGTGAATCGCGAACTCATGGCGATTACGTTGCGTGTTGTCGGTGCTACTCTCTTCGCCGTAGAGACGGAATCCGATGCCGATGAGGTCTTTGCCGCAATGCATGATCTGGTGGCGATGTTCGATCTAGCCGTCTTGCCGTTTGCCGATTGGCTGCTGGCTCTGCCGTTACCGCCGGTGCGTCGCTTTCAAACGGCAAAAACTCGGCTTGATACCATCATCTACCGGATTATCGCCCAACGTCGAGCCAATCCGGTTGATCACGGCGATCTCCTCTCGATGTTACTGTTGGCCGTCGATCATGAACGTGGTGGGTATCGAATGACCGATACACAACTACGTGATGAGGTGCTTACCCTCTTTTTAGCCGGTCATGAGACGACCGCCAATGCCTTAACGTGGGCTTTGTATCTGCTTGCCCTCCATCCACCGATTGCAGCACGGCTGAAGGCCGAGTTGACGACTGTGCTCGGTAATCGCGATCCCACGGTTGCCGATCTGCCGGCCCTCCGCTATACCGAATGGCTGTTTGCCGAGGCGCTGCGTCTCTATCCACCGGCGTGGTTGATCGGACGGCGCGCTATCGCACCGGTGACGATTGGCGATATGCGGGTGCAGCCTCAGACCATTGTGCTGATGAGTCCGTGGTTGATGCATCATGACCCGCGCTTCTTCCCCGATCCCTATCGCTGTGATCCGTTACGTCACACGCCTGAAGCCCAAGCGGCACGACCAAAATTCGCCTTCTTTCCCTTTGGTGGTGGTCCGCGGAATTGCATCGGTGAACCGTTTGCATGGATGGAAGGGGTGTTGGTCCTGGCAACACTGGCTCGACGCTGGCGGTTTGATCTTGTGCCTGAGCATCCGGTCGTTTTGCAGACGGGGATAACTCTTCGTCCGCGTTATGGGATTCGTTTGCGGTTATCATCGTGTAATGACCGTGCTACAATGTAATATTGAACGTACTTGTCGTTATGCGATTCCTGGATAGCTGATTACTAACCTATGAATAGTGTTGTCGCACATGACTATGAAGCGGTGTATACCACCGCTGCTACTATTGATGAGTCTGACCGGGGGCGACTCTGGATGCGAGGTCGTGATCGGGCGTCGCTGTTACATCGCCTCTCGACGAACCATATTGAGCGACTGCAACCCGGGCAGGGAACATTGACGGTACTCACCACGCCAATCGGTCGCATGATCGACCTACTGCGGGTGTACGCCCTTCCCGACGCACTCTTGCTGGAAACGGGACTGCGTCATGGCGGGCCAATCTTGCGCCATTTGCGTAAAAATATCTTTTTTAACGACCAGGTCACCGTTGCAGATGCCGGTAGTGAATTGGGTCAGATCGGTATCTATGGGCCGCAGGCCGGTGAGGCTGTGCAAGCTCTTGGTTTACCGATGGTCGCGGAACGCTATGGAATCGTTGCTGCGCAGTGGGAAGAGACGCCGGTATTGATCGCCCGTTGTGAGCCGCTCGGTGGTGATGGCTATACCCTTTATCCGCCGGTAGCCCAAACCGAGGCGTTGCTGGCTGCGCTAGTTGCTGCTGGTGCTATGCCACTTAATGCTGAGACCGCTGAGTTAGTGCGTATCGAACATGGGTATCCGCGCTTTGGGCATGAAATCACCCTCGACTACATTCCGCTCGAGGCCGATCTGTGGCATGCGGTGAGTTTTCAGAAGGGTTGCTACGTCGGCCAAGAGATTATTGCACGTATGGAAAGCCGAGGTCGGATTGCTAAGCAGTTGCGCGGGTTGCGATTGATGGCACTGCCGCCAATCGTACCTGCTCCGCTCATGGCTGACGGTAAAGAGGTTGGTGTGCTCACCAGTGCTGCCCACTCGCCGCGATATGGCGTGATCGGGTTGGCGTATGTGCGTAGTGGTTACGCTGATGCCGGTACGACGGTGCTGGTTGCCGATCAGGTAGCAAAAGTGTGCCGGTTGCCCTTTACCGCTGAGTAGGTAGGAAATTGACCACATGAGCCGTAATGAGCCTGGCCGCCAATTGATCAACGAACTCGAACGCCAACGCGATCTGTTGCGCCGCCAACAAGAGCGTGATCAGCGGATTTTGACCACGTTGTATGCAATCGGCTTGGTTGCACGTGACCATCCGTCGCTGCGCGTCATGTTCGAGACCATTGTGCATGAGTTACACAACGTGTTTGAGTTTGATTCCTGTTACCTCGCCCTGTGTGATGAACAGCCCGAACGGTTTAGGGCGGCGCTCTTGTATGATGAGGGGCTTGTCGAATTTCTTGAAAACCGTGAATATGGCTATCTGACCGGTCTCATTGTGCGTCGGCGCGAGCCGATCCTCTTCGGCGATCTGGTTGTCGAGCGTGATACAACATTGCCGACAGTCCCCTTTGGCAATGTTACGAAACTCTCGCGTTCGTGGGTTGGAGTGCCGCTGATGATCAGTGAGGCGGTTATCGGGGTGATTTCCCTCCAGAGCTACGAACCTTATCGCTACAATCAAGAGACTGTCGATCTGTTACAGCGGGTGGCTAATGTCATTGCGTTGGCGCTTGAAAATGTCGTTCTCAACGCCGAGCAGGATCGGCTCAGCCGTGAATTGGCCGAGCAACTGGCCGCTCGGAGTGAGGAGTTGGCCTCGCTTAGCCGATTGGCTGCAACGTTGGTTGATCCCCGTCCACTCGATGAGGTGCTCAATGAGTCGTTATCAATTGCGCTGACAACGCTGCACTTTGATGCCGGTAATGTGCGATTACTCGATGAAACCGGTACTCTTTTAGTATTGCGCGCCCAACAGGGTTTTACTGAGGAGTATGTTGAGCAAACGTACCAGGTGCCAATCGAGATAAGTCCGCTCCGTGAGGTGATTACCAACGTCCAACCCCGGATTATCGAGCGCGAGTGGTATGCGCGCTACGATCCGGCACAATTTCCATTACACCTCTTCCCACGCTTCGAGTCGACGATTAACTTACCGTTGGTCGTTGGCCGGCGAGTATTGGGTACATTAAGCCTGTTTGGTTTTAGCCCACGTGAATTAGCCCCTCACGAATTGGTGCTGGCGCAGGCAGTCGCGAATCAAATCGCCATTCTGATCGAACACAGCCGTTTAACTGAAGAGCGTGAACGACAAATTTCCGAATTGCGCGCGATGCGCGAGATCAGCCTCGCCGCTTCGACGACCCAAACTGCTCACGAGTTGTTGCAACGGGCTGCAACCGAGTTAAGCGCCTGTATGGCTCTTGATGTGTTTTCGATGGTGATTTATGATCCAGTGCGCCATTTGATCAGCGATGGGATTACGCTCGATGAGGGAAATGTCTACCGATACTGGATTAGTCAACCACCACCACCCCGTTCACTGACCGCCTGGATTCTGCGTGAGTGTCAGCCGATTTTTCTCAATAATTTGCCCTCTGAAATTACAACATTGCCTGATGTTGAAGGGGTGATCATCGGCGTCGATCGGATGGCGCAATCGTGGATTGGTTGGCCGTTACTCGATCGCGATGGTCGCCCGATCGGGGTTGTCTCCGTCCAGAGTTACCGGCCATACGCATTTACGCTCCGTGATATGGAGTTTCTCGGTAATGTGGCTGCGCAGTTGGCGTTGCACGTGCAAAATGTTACCTTGCAAGTTCAACGCACACGCCAGATTGCCGAGTTGCAGGCGATTAATCAAATCGGGACGCTGGTGGCGGCGTCGTATGATCTTGACCGCATTTTTCACGAAGTCCGGCGCATCGTGGTCGATTTGACGGAGGCTTCTGTCTTTTATCTGTTGCTGTGTGACCCAGACACGCGCGTGGTGCAGTATGCCGTTTTTGTTGAGCATCACCATCAATTTGGGGCCGAGTTGATGGGTCGCCCGATACCTTCTCGCTCCCTCACCGATTGGCTCCTGATCCAACGTCGTTCATTACGTTTCGATGATCTGAGTGTCGAACGTGATCGGATCGAAGCGTTAGGCATCCAACCGTATCCGATAGGTTCATCCCACCTCATGCGTTCGTGGGTTGGAGTGCCGTTGTTAGCCCAGAACGAGGTTGCCATCGGCGTACTGGCGCTGCAAGATGAACGGCCGTACCGCTACGATGATGGCACGGTCGATTTCCTTGCCCAAATTGCCAGTCTCCTCAGCTTGGCAGTGCAGAAGGTGCGTCTGTTTGAAGAACGCGAACGACAGGCCAAAGAGAATGCGTGGCTGTTCAAGGAGGCGCAAGCACACGCGATTGCTGCCGAGCGACAGGCGGCCCGGATGGCGTTGGTTAACCGTATCGCCAGCTTACTCGCTACCCGCCTTGATCAACAGGCGATTCTTGAAATCGCTACTCGTGAATTGGTGCAGTTATTCTGGGCCGATCATACCGGTCTGGTGTTGTTCCAGGATAATGAAACCGGTGTGGTGGCCGCTGAATATCCGCAGATTGGGATACTGGATACTAAGATTCCTCTCCGTGGCAATCCGCTGGTTAACGCATTACAAACCACGCGCCATCCACAGGTGATCCACGATATTGCTACCGATCCTCGCGCCACAACGTTACGTGAATACTGGCAGTCAATAGGAATACGTTCGCTGGTCATCGTGCCACTGATCAGTCGTGATCAGGTGTTTGGCTCGATCTCGTTTGATAGTTTTGGTGAACCTCGTTCCTATACTGAGGACGAGTTGGAATTGATGATGACCGTTGCAACATCGGTGGCGACAGCCTATGCAAATGCGATGCTCTTTGCCGCCGAGCAAGAACAACGCCGAACTGCCGAGACGTTGCGCGAAGTGGCCCGGGTGCTGAGTTCGAGCTTTGATCCGCACGAAGTTTTGCCGCTTGTGCTGGCCGAATTGCGTAAGCTGATCAACTATGATACGGCAACGATTATGTTGGTCGATGGTTCGGTCTTGCGGATTGCCGCAGCGAGTGGCTGGCCGGCCGATAGTGTGCCGCTTGGGCGTACCTTGCCGGTTGCAGCGAGTGGCGCCGGTAACGTCGTTCGCCAACGCAAGCCGATCTTGTTGGTTGCTCCACCTAACGGTACGATTTGGCCGAAAGGTGATATGGGCGACCGGATTTTGACGTGGCTCGGTGTCCCCCTGATTTCCAAAGGCCGCGTGCTCGGCGTACTCAATATCGACTCGTACCGCCGGAATGCATTCAATGCACGTGATCTTGAGGTGGCGCAGACGTTTGCCAACCATGCCGCCATCGCTATCGAAAATGCTCAGCTTTACCAAGAGTCGGTGGCACGGGTTGAGCAAGAACTCGCAATTGCACGCCAGATACAATCAAACCTCTTCCCGCGCACGCTACCGAGCTGTTCGGGAGTGTCGATTGCAGCACGTTGTTTACCCGCCCGTGAAACCGGTGGCGATTTCTACGATGTGATCGACCTTGGCTCGCGAATTGGGATAATCATCGGTGATGTGAGCGGGAAGTCGTTGCCGGCGGCGATGTTGATGGCCGTGGCGCGTTCAACTGCCCGCTCCGAGGCGCGTAATCACGAGCTTCCTCGTTTGATGATGGCCGAGACTAACCGCTGGTTGGTTGAGGATGTGCCACGGAATACCTTTGTCGCTCTTGGCTATGCTTTGATCGATCCAATAGAGCATCGGTTGATTTTGTCTAATGCCGGTCAATTGGCGCCGTTGCTACGTCATAGTGATGGGCGCACCAGCTTTCTAGAAACTGCCGGGGCGCTGCCGCTCGGTATGCAGCGTGATGCCCGTTACAATCAGATCGAACTCGAATTATGCTCCGGTGATACGTTGGTGTTCTACACCGATGGGGTGGTCGAAGCCCAGAATCGGCAACATGAGCTGTTCGGTTTTGACCGGCTCGAACGTTTGGTTCGCCATTGGGGTCATTTGCCTCCCGAAGCATTGCTTGAACGGTTGCTGGCTGAAGTGCGATCGTTTAGCGAAGGCTGTTCGGTTCACGATGATATGACGATCGTGATTGTGCATATGGAGCCTGAAACGAACATGCACAGTGGTGCATAATATCGCATCATGGAAAAGGTTATAAGTACAGGAAACGTGCGCGTATTGTTGCCCTGTCCGACGACCGGCCCTTTGCAGCTTCGCGCCTTTGCGTTTTTGGGGGCGCGGTCGACGCGGTGGTCCAGCTCACCGACTCGACATCCTATGCAGCTTCGCGCCTTTGCGTTTTTGGGGGCGCGGTCCCGACTCGACATCCCATGCGGCTTCGCGCCTTTGCGTTTTTGGGGGCGCGGTCCCGACTCGCTATGCAGCTTCGCGCCTTTGCGTTTTTGGGGGTGGGAAGGGATATTGTGCTTTCGCGCACGTTCTTGAGAGCAGTAAGCTGTGCTAAGTGTTGTTGAACCAGCCGCGCTGTGGCTCTTTGCTATCGCCGTTCCTATCCTCTTCTTTATGTGGTTAGGTTGGGCCGATCTGCGTCGTCGCCTTGGCCGATGGCGGGTATGGGCGCTGCTGATCGTGCGATTGGGTTTGCTAACGGCTTTGGTGTTGGCGATGGCCGGCTTGCAGATCGGTCGTCCGGTGTGGGCAACGGCGACGGTGTTTCTAATCGATGCAAGCGACTCGATCGCACCCGTCCAGCGCACAGCAATCCTTGACTATCTCGCGCAAGCCCAAGCTAACGCCGATCCCGATGACCGTATGGCTGTAGTTGTGTTTGGGGCGCGGGCGGCTGTCGAACGTATTGCTGAACCGCCGTATCCGCTCAACCGGATCGATACGCCGGTGCTTTCCTCACGGACGAACATTGCCGATGCGATTGAGCTTGGTCTAGCCCTTTTGCCGGCTGCAATGCACCAGCGTTTGGTACTACTCTCCGATGGCGGCGCGAATGAGGGCGATACATTGGCTGCTGCTCGGCTAGCGGCGGCCCGTGGTGTACCGATTGAGGTGGTGCCGCTCGTGATCGAACGGGCCGCTGATGCGTTGATTACGGCGTTTGTAGCGCCGAAGACGGCTCAGACTGAGCAGACAATTCCCCTTACTGTGACGATCGAGAGCGCGGTCAGTGGTGCGGCGACGGTGCAATTGCTCGTCGATGGTCAGTTGCAGACGGAGGTGCCGCTCGATTTGGTGATCGGTGATAATCAACTCACGATCACCGCACCTGCCGGCGAACCCGGTTTTCGTCAGTTTGAAGTGCGTCTCGTTGCCCCTTTCGATACCCAACCGGCGAATAATCGAGCGGTGGCTTTTACCTTTGTCAGTGGCCCTCCCCGCCTCCTTCTCCTTACCACAACCCCCGATCAGGTTGCTGCCTTGGTCGCAGCCTGGCAAGCTACCGGTATCACGGTTGTGGTGAACGAACCTTCACAAGCGCCGGCCGATCCGCGCGCGCTGCGTGCGTTCGATACCATTGCATTGGTTGATACACCGGCAGATCAGATGCCAACCGCCTTGCAACGTGCGTTGACAACTTACGTCCGTGAGCACGGTGGTGGCTTGCTCGTGATCGGCGGCCCTCGCTCGTTTGGTGCCGGCGGTTGGCGTCGTACCTTGTTAGAACCAATCTTACCGGTTGCACTCGATCCGCCGCTCCGCGAAGAACGACCTGATCTGGCATTGGTGTTGGTGATCGATCGCAGTGGTAGTATGCGCGAGGTCGTTGATGATGGGCGCACCCAGATCGATCTGGCACGTGAAGCTGTCTATCAGGCTAGTCGTGGTTTGACCCAGCGCGATCAGATAGCCTTGATCGCTTTCGATAGTGTTGCCGATACGTTGTTACCGTTACAGCCATTGCCTGATCTCTTCACCATTGAAGGCGCCCTCAGTCGCTTGGTGGCCGGTGGTGGGACGAATATTCGCAGTGGTATCGCCTTGGCTGCCGAGACAATTGCGACCTCGCAGGCCCGGATCCGTCATGTAATCCTTCTCACCGACGGGGTCTCCGAGACGGAATATGCCGATCTCGTTGCTGATCTCCGTGCTCAAGGTGTTACCGTCAGTGCCATTGCAATCGGACTAGATACCGATCCGGCGCTCGAACGAGTGGCCCAAATCGGTGGTGGGAAGTACTATCTGGTGCAACGCGTCCCGGATTTGCCACGGGTTGTGCTCGAAGAGACAGTACGGGTAGCCGATCGTGATGTAATCGAAGAGCCGTTCAGACCGGTATTAGCGCTCCCCACTGCGTGGTTGCGTGAGCTAGGGCCGCTGCCACTATTGCGCGGTCGGAATGCGGCATCTGCCCGCTCTACCTCCCGCGTGTTGTTGATGGCCGAAGATGGTGCGCCGCTGCTGGCAACGGCGCAGGTTGGTTTGGGTCGTGTTGTGGCCTGGACGAGCGATCTGAGTGGACGATGGGCAGCGGCATGGTTGACGTGGTCGGATTTTCCGCGCTTTGCCGCAAATCTGGTTGCCGAAGCGTTGCCGTTGGGTAACGATCAACGGCTAGCCGTTACTACGACTGTCAATGCGAACCGCGTCGAAATCGAGGTGCTGGCTCGTGACGAACTCGGTCGTCCCCTTGAACTCGGCGAGCTTCATAATCGGGTCAGTGGTCTCGAAGCGAGTTTCGAGCTGTCGTTTAGCCAAGTGGCTCCTGATCGGTATCGGGCGGTCACGACCATCGATCAGATTGGCGCCTATCTTGTACAAATCGGTGCAAGCGATAGCGCCGGTCAACCTTTAGGCAACGTGACCACCGCTTTTGCGATCAATTTCCTTCCTGAATATGGCCGGTTGGCCGCCAATCCCGGCTTACTCGCCGACATCGCTGCGCTAACCGGTGGGTCTGTTGATCCACCGCCAGAAACGGTCTTCACGCCAACTACACAACCGGTTTACGAAGTGCGGTCGGTGACAATCCCACTCCTCTGGATAGCACTCGTGTTGTTACCGATCGATGTCGCTTTGCGTCGCTTGTTGGTGCCATTGACTGAGCTACCATCGGCAATCGGCAAGTCACGGTCGCGGACGACTGCTGCGCCTGTCCCGTCGTCCTCATCGTCTGACCGGCCATCACCATCTTCGCCTGACGCATCTGATGCACTGCGACGGCCACTGAGTGATGAAGAGCGAATCGCTGCCTTACTGACAGCAAAACGACGCCGGCGTAAAGAACCATAACGGTTTATGCTATACTGCCTATAAGGTGTTGTAGTGTAGCGACGGAGCAGCCCATGTCAACTGAACAACCAACAGTCGTCGTGCGGCCCACCGTCACTTTTGTTGTTGCCGGTGATGAGGAGCTGGAACGCCCGTATCGTGTCATCGTGCAAAACGATGATGTGACGCCGATGGATTTTGTGGTCATCGTATTGCGGGTCTTTTTTGGTCTTGATCTGGCGCGGGCCGAACAAGTGATGCTTACTGCCCATTACGAAGGGCACGCACTGGTGACGGTGTTGCCGTTCCAAGAGGCTCAAGAACGGGTGTATCAAGCGCATCATGCGGCTCGTGAGGCCGGTTATCCTCTCACCTTCTACCTCGAGCCTGATTCGTAGGGGCATACTCGTACCGTCGGTGGTTGATGGGTACGTCTTCCACAACCGATGACACACAACGTTGTAGTAGTCTATCAAGGAGCAAGCCCACTGCTATGAACTTCCGGCCACGTTTGTTTGCCACTGCCCTGCTTTGCGTGGCTCTTCTTGCCGGGTGTACCACGTCACCGCGTTCGTCTGTAGTTACCGATTCCGCGAAGATCTCGGCAGCAGTACAACCTCCGTCGACACCGATCCCTCTCCCACCGTTGGTCCCGGTCTATGCTGATGGTACCGAAATTGCCGGTGTGCCTGTAGGTGGTTTGAGCATGGCAGAAGCGCAGACCTTACTGACCACTGCGTTGCCTGCACCAACGACACCGATCCTACTGGTCGCCGGAGATGTTCGCCAACCCATTGATCCGGCGGCTATTCGTTTGCGTCCCGATCTGAATCAGTTGCTGGCAGCGGCTGCTCCGGCACTCGGTAGTGGTACACCGCTGAAGGTGCCGGTGCAATACTCGTTTGATGCAACTGCTCTTCACGCCAAGCTTGCCGAGTTCGCCGCTGCATCGGCCCTTTCTCCAACGTTTACCGTTATCACCTCGACCGATGTGCTTTCACGCAGTTTTGCCTATCTGCCCGGACGGGCTATTGATCTGGATCGCTCGCTGGAAATTGTCAGCAGCTTACTCCGCCGTGGTCAGTTTACCCATCCGATCTACCTGACGCGCTGGCCAACGTCTGAAGTCCCACGAGTCCCTCCCGAACAACTGACCGAACAACTCGAAGCACTGGTGGCTGAATGGGACGGTGTGATCGGAATCTATCTGTACGATCTGCAAACCGGTACCGAAACGGCAATCAATGCACGTACCGTCTTCGCCGGGACAAGTACCATCAAGACGGCAATCATGCTGTATGGCTATACCAAATTGGCGTCGTTCACCGAAGATCAGTGGCAACAGATGCGGGCAATGATTATCGAAAGCGATAATCTGGCCGCCAACGATATTTTGGCCGCCGGCGTCGGTGGTACAAATACCGAGAGTGCGTTTCGCGGCGCCGAAGAGATGAGTGATATGCTGGCCGATTTGGGGCTAGAGTATCTTTATCTGTACATCCCCTTCGAGTCACTTGATTACATTCGGCTGTACAATGTGAAGTTTCGTTGTGGCCCGAAGGACCCGGTCGGCGAACCGCCCTACGCCGAAACCGGTTGTGCCCTCCGTGCGACACCGTATGCCATCGGCCAGCTCTATCGTATGATCGATGAGTGTGCCCGAGGTGAGGGGGTTTTGCTCGAGAAATTTGATCTGCTTAGTCCCGAACGTTGTCAAGAGATGCTCGATCTGTTAGCCGAAAATGCAGATACGACCCGTATGGTCGCCGGGTTGCCGCCAAATATTCGGGTTGAACACAAGTCGGGCTGGATCGAACATACGCAAGCCGATACCGGTATTGTCCGTTCGCCCGGTGGTGATTATGTACTGACAGTCTATGTGTATAAGCCGCTTGGTGATCGGTGGGCTTGGCCCGACGAACTGCTCGGCGGTGCAATTGCCGATGTTAG
Organism: Chloroflexus sp.; assembly: GCF_049970315.1. Lineage (GTDB taxonomy): Bacteria > Chloroflexota > Chloroflexia > Chloroflexales > Chloroflexaceae > Chloroflexus. Next base: position 221,557 of record NZ_JBMFNE010000003.1, on the reverse strand, counting down.
TCGCCTCGTGTACACTGCTTACAACCCGATCCGACTCGATCGCTTACCGCAGAAGTGAGCTATGACGATGTCACCGATTAAGCGTATGGTGCTCTATAAACACGGTGTCGGTTATTTTGAACGTCGTGGTCAATTCCATGGCGAGACGTTGACGTTGAGCTTTCCCCTCACCGCGATGGACGACGTGTTGAAGAGCCTGATCGTGATCGACCGCAGTGGACAGGTGCGCAATATCGATTTTACGACTCCCGAAGATCGCGCTGACCGGTTAGCGCGGTCCGGTTTTCATCTTTCTCAAGAGCAGAGTTTGCTCGATTTATTATGCGATCTGCGTGGCCGATCTGTGCGGCTCACCCTTGCCGGTAAGCAAGCTGAACAAGTCAAAGGTTTAGTCATTGGGGTTGATGTTGAACATGAGCAACCGTTGCGTCGGGCATTGGTCAGCCTGTACCTGAGCGATCAACGGGTGGTACGACCGTTTGCTCTTGACGACATCGTTCAAGTCGAATTGCTTGAGGAAGTCATCCATAATGATCTCATCTTTTTCCTACACGCCGACCATGGCGATCGGAGCGACCGCTTGGTCACCGTTCACCTTACACCCGGCAACCACGATTTGCTGATCGGTTATGTGGCGCCGGCGCCGGCCTGGCGGGTGAGCTATCGCTTGCTGTTCGAGGAGGACGGTAACGAGGCTCGTTGTTGGTTACAGGGGTGGGGTCTGTTCGATAACCTTTTAGACGAGGATCTGCGTGATGTAGAGGTGACATTAGTCGCCGGTCAGCCGATCTCGTTTCGTTACCAGTTGTATCAACCACAGACGCCTGATCGACCCGTTGTCATCGATCGACCGCCTCCATCACCGAAGCCGAAAAGAAGAGCGTCGCTTTTGGAAGAAAGTGTTAGTGAGGATGACATACAAATACACGCTCTTGCGGTGTTTGATTCAACAGAAGCGGCTGAAAGTACACCAACGGCAGCTTCCGGTGAGGATCGTGATGTGCTCTTTGCCTATCGTGTTCACCAGCCGGTGAGTGTCGGACGCGGTCAGTCGGCGATGGCGCCTATTGTCGGTTCCTACCTGCCGGCGCGGCGTGTCCTTGTTTACAACTCAAAACAGATGAATCGCTATCCCTTTGTCGCCTTGTTTCTCACCAATACCACCGACTTGACTCTCGAGCAAGGTCCGGTAACGGTCTTGATCGGCGGTGAGTATACCGGTGAAGCGGTCGTACCGTTTACCCGTGCCGGCGCAGAGATCAAAGTGCTCTACGCTGCCGAGTTAGGGGTGACGGTGAGTGAATCATTTGATGTCCAAAATATATTGCAGAGTATTCGTTTGGGGCAAGGCGATTTGATTGCCGATTCGTACCTTCTGACGTTTTCCCGGTACAAGATTACCAGTACATTGGCCAAATCGTGTACGGTTATCATTGAACATACGCTCTCGGATAATGCCGAAATTGTTGACACACCACCGCCACAGAGCCAAACCAACGAATTGGCAAGCTGGAATGTTGAAGTGCCGGCCTTCGGTAGTGTCGAGTTCACGGTTTGCGAACGCTCCCCTGGCTCACGTTACGAAACAATTTCCAGTCTGACCGGTGAAAAGTTGCAAGCGTGGTTACACGATAAAGTTATCGACGACACAACCTTTCAGCGCTTGTCATGTGTTTTGAATCTGTTGCGCCAAATTGATGCTGCCAAACAGCAGATTGTCGAGTATGAGCGCGAGCAGCAGCGCATCTTCGAGCGTCAAAAGCGTTTACAGCAACAGCTCACACCTTTGCATAGCGATGGTAAGCAAGGGGCGTTGCGGCAGCGGTATGTCGCGACGTTAGATCAGCTTGAAAATTAGCTCGAACAGATTGAGGCAGCCATCGCAGCCATCACCGATCAACAGAATCTGATCAAAAAGCTCAAAGATCGGCTTGATCACATGCTGAGCCAATTACAATAATAACGTACTGCAATGGATCGCACTCTTCGTACAACGTTGTTCGTGGCGTTGGCCGGTGGTGTCGGCTGGGTGATTGCACTGGCAACCTATTATCCGCTTGCCGAGAATCGTAACCCTGAGATATTACGCTGGCTCGCCTTGGTCATCCTTGCGACACCGCTGGCGACGTTTATCGGCTGGGTATTCGCGTGCCGTGATGAGTGGCGATTAGCCGCTGCTTGTTGTGGTGCGCTCTACTTTTTCACACCCTTTGTTGCGGCTCGTATCGAGAGTGTACTCGCCCCCGACGCGGCACGCCAAACCGTGGGTCCACATACCGTCTATTTCGTCAGTGTATTAGCCATCCATCTGGTTGGAGTCTTGGGGTTGGTATGGTGGCGGAGCCGGTTTTCAATCGCTTCTTCCGAAGGTTAACGTCCTACCAGCGGGATAAACACCTGATGGCGTAGGGTAATCTCCCGCGGGACACTCACCAGACCGGTTGCATCACGAAAACGCACGAATAGACGTGGTACGTCGCTTTCTGACCAACGCCAGCGTACCTCCGGGAACAGCGGTAACCATGGCGTATCGGCAAAGTCGGGCTGTGTGCTGAATTGCATTTCGACCGGTAGTTCAGCATCGTGCACGTTAAAATGCAAGCGCACCGTCACTTGATCGATCCATTCGCTATCTACATCAACGTGTGGTGGTAGATTAACTCGTACCGTCTGGCTAACTACAGTGGTATTACCCGCCCGATCAATATACCGGATAGATACCACATGCTCACCCTTCACCGCCGGCAAACGCCATCGGTAACTGTCGTAGTACGGCAATGGATCGCTCAGTTCATTGTTGATCCCAAGAATGACCGCTGCAATGACACCATTATCGTCGAGAGCGTTAGTATCAATTCGGACGACTTGGTCGATAACCGGTATCGGCTCTGCGCTAAGCGGCGGCATTGTGGCTAAATCGGCAATCTCCTCTGCTGTTAACGGACGGTTGTAGACGGCCAGTTCATCAAATCGCACCCCGGCTCCTGGACCATCACTACTAAAACGACCGAGGTGCAAGAGAGTGCCACCGATTGTCGGTAAGGCAGTATTGCTCCGCTCTGCAACCAGCACACCATCGATATAAAGCGCTTTCGTACCACTCGTTGCTTCCCAACTCACCGCAAAATGGTGCCATCCCGGCGATAAGGTGTCCGGTACACTCAATTGATCCTCCCCCTTATCGGCATCCTGCACCGTCCAGAACGTCCATTGGGCGCTCCCTTGCAGACCTAACCGGTCTCGTCGCAGCGCCAGGGTTCCCGTATACACCGGTGCCCCCGTTGGGTCAGCACTCGTCGCGAAGAGGTAATGACGGTTGCGACTATTGACCGGATAGTCGGTCGGAATGTCTACCCACAAACTAATCGTCCCCTGCGCGAGATCGAGGTTACCGGTTGTGGGGAAGGCCAAGGAACCACGCTCACTGTTCCACGCTTGCCCAAAACGCCCTGCTTCAAAGCGAAGTACACCGGTGATCTGGGGCAACCCTTGCCCTACCGTGTGGAGGGGATGCCCATCAAAAGTGACAGCCAATAGCAGATCAGACGGTGGAGTGACCCGCATTGTGCCAATCGGCGGTGTTGTGTCGCTAGGTGGTGGTAGGTTATCGGGTGGGGTAAAGTCATACTGTCCAATCAGATCGGGATGCCACAGCCACGTGCTTGTCGCACAACCGGCGTACATAGGGCAAGGATCGACACCGGGACCATACCAACCATACGGATCGACTTGTTTACGTATCCCGCCTTCCCAACGGCGTACTTCAAAGTGGAGATGGGGTGTACCACTTACCCCACTAGCACCACTGAACCCAATCGGCTGACCGGCCATGACCGACACACCGTTGCCGGTGTTAAAGATAGGATCGAGCGCACTCAAATGCCAGTAGACAGTTTCATAGCCGTTTGGGTGAACAATCACTACACCCAACCCGCGCGCTTCGTTAAAGGCGTAGGCTGTTCCGGCAGCGGCAGCGAGAATAGGTGTAGTAAACGGTGCATCTGGAAAGACATAATCGTGCCCATCGTGGCTGTTGTATTGGAGATTACGCCGACCCAGATAGTCAACCATCTCACTATTGCCATCACTGCCAAGATCAACCATAGGGTACATGTGATCGAAATAAGCCAAATGGATAACACGTGTACCCAGTGGCCATGGCGCACGCAACCAACCTGTGCTCAACGAGGCAATCGTTGCCGGAGGAGCCAGTTGCCCATCAAAATAGGTGCGCAATGCGGTATGTGTGGCCTTTACCGCCGCTAACCATGCTGTCGAATCGCGACCGTGTGCCAAGAAACGCTTGATCGCAATCCATTCTGCCGGTTCATCGAGCGACAGGGTTAGTGTTAAACCATCACTCAGGCGAAGTGTCGGAGGTTGTTGGTAAGGCCCCAATCCGGCACGCAATTCACGACTGGCCCATTCAATTTGCGCGACGAAACCATCAGGGCCGTGGCGTCCGAAAGGATACGAAATTGCTTCTGCCGGTGGTGACGGATTACTCAAGAGACCGGCAGTTGCTTCGAGCAGCGCAAGGATTAGAAACGGACTAACTCCAAAATAGCTACTCTGCTCCTCAATGATCTGAGCTGCACTACGTCCATCAAAGGTGAGATCGCGTAACTGTCCCGGTTGATCGGCTAAAAACTCGGCAACACTCCACCCACCCGCCGGCTGTGCGTGTACCGATGTAGCTGCGACGAGTAAGCACAAGATTATGAGCCAGCGGGCAAATCGGTGCATAGTTCGCCAACACAGAATCAAGACATTTCGGCGCTGCTGCGTCTACTTATAATACCGCAGACAGCGCCGATTAGTTCCGCAACGGATGTCAATTTGGTTAACGACGAGTCGTCGTCCGTACCGGCTGTGGGTGAGTGGTCTCGTAAGCCGCGATAGCCGCTTCTTGTTGAAGCAGAAAGCCGAGCTGATCGACTCCGTGTAGCAGGCAATACTTACTAAACGCATCGATAGGAAAATGTACCTGCCGGCCATCGGGTAAGGTGACAGTCTGCGCTGATAGATCAATCGTTAGCACCATGTGAGGGTCATTCGCATACATGATCACTAATTCATCGTAGATACTTTGCTCGACCGTTACCGGTAACAACCCGATCTTGAGCGCGTTACTCCGAAAAATGTCGGCAAACGAGGGAGCGATCACGGCTTGGAAACCGTAGTCTTGCAAAGCCCATGGCGCGTGCTCACGTGAGCTACCGCAGCCAAAATTGCGACCGCTAATGAGAATAGTAGCCCCTGCTGCTTCTGGCCGATTCAGCGGAAAATCGGGGTTGAGGGTCCCGTCGGGTAGGTAGCGCCATGCCTCAAACAACCCCACAGCCAAACCGCTCTTGTCTGTGACTTTGAGAAAACGCGCCGGAATGATCTGATCGGTGTCAATATTCTCAATCGGTAAGGTGACCGCTTTGCCGGTAATCGTTGAAATCGGTTGCATGTCCATCTCCTGTAAACCTTGGCTTGTGCCCTCTGCGCCTTTGCGTTCTTCGCGCCTTTGCGTTCTTCGCGCCTTTGCGTTCTTCGCGCCTTTGCGTTCTTCGCGCCTTTGCGTTCTTAGCGCCTTTGCGTTCTTCGCGCCTTTGCGTTCTTCGCGCCTTTGCGTTCTTAGCGCCTTTGCGTTAACAATGTGCGCGGATCGGTAACCACTCCGGTGACCGCTGCTGCCGCCGCTGTCAACGGACTAGCCAACATTGTGCGGGCACCCGGCCCCTGTCGCCCCTCGAAGTTACGGTTGGAGGTGCTAATCGCATACTTACCCGGCGGTACCTTATCGTCGTTCATTCCCAAACAAGCGCTGCAACCAGCTTCGCGCCATTCAGCGCCTGCCTCCTTGAAAATCCGATCCAGTCCCTCAGCTTCCGCCGCACGCTTCACCTGCTGCGAACCCGGCACCACCATGACCCGAACCCCCGGCGCCACCTTACGTCCACGGAAGAACTGCGCTGCCTGTCGCAGATCCGACAAGCGCGAGTTCGTACATGAACCGATAAAGACAACATCAACCGGATGACCGAGGAGCGGCTTCCCTGGCTCAAGACCCATATATGCCAGCGCTTTATCGAGTGCCACCCGGCTACGCGCATCAGGCATCTCTTCAGGTCGGGGGATTGGTGCATCAATCGGAATCCCCATACCGGGATTCGTCCCATAGGTGATCATCGGCTTCAAATCACTAGCCGACAACGTCAGTTCGTGATCGAAAACCGCCCCTTCGTCGGTTGGGAGCGTGCGCCAGTAAGCGACTGCTGCCTCGAATGCAGCCCCTTTCGGAGCAAATGGACGACCGGCAATATACTCGAACGTCGTATCATCAGGTGCGATCATTCCGGCGCGAGCTCCACCCTCGATACTCATATTGCAGATCGTCATCCGCTCTTCCATTGAGAGCGTGCGAATAGCTTCACCCATATACTCAAAAACATAGCCGGTGCCACCACCGACACCATATTTCGCAATCAGAGCCAAGATAATGTCTTTAGCAGTCACGCCAGGACCAAGCCGACCGTCGATCCGCACAGCGCAGGTCTTAGGTTTGCGCTGTAGGAGACATTGCGTCGCCAGAACATGACCGACTTCCGAAGTGCCGATGCCAAAGGCCAACGCTCCAAACGCACCGTGAGTACTAGTATGACTATCACCGCATACAATCGTCATACCCGGCTGAGTCAGCCCCTGTTCCGGCCCGATCACGTGGACAATCCCCTGATTCTCATCACCCAACTCGAACAACGGAATCCCAAATTCGGCGCAATTCTTCCGCAATTGCTCAAGCTGACTCAGGGCCATCGGGTCAACAACCGGGATAATACCCAGATGATTACGGGGTGTTGTTGGTGTACTGTGATCCATCGTTGCTAACGTCTTGTCTGGTCGGCGCACACGCAATCCGCGCTGGCGCAGTTCGGTAAATGCCTGTGGTGACGTTACTTCGTGGATCAGGTGCAGATCGATGTAAAGAACAGCCGGTGTTTCCGGTGTCTCTGGACGCACCAGGTGAGATTCCCAGACCTTTTCAAATAACGTGCGCGGTTTATCCATCCTTACTACTCCTTGCTACGGCTAGTGATGATTGCCGTTGCTTCCTTTCCAGCGCGGATAACTGCCAAAAATCTTCAGCATTCCAGTACGTTCGCGAATCCGTTCAAGGGCACGTGCAACATGTGGTTCGTGCCGATGTCCGTTGATATCAACCAAAAAGATATATTGCCCTAGAATCGCACGGGTTGGTCGCGATTCAAGTTTCGTCATATTAATATTTTCAGCGGCCAATTCCTGCAACGCACTAACCAAACTACCGGGGCGATCCTCACGGGTGAAACCGAAGCAGAAACTCGTCTTATCATCGCCGGTCGGTGGAGCATCTTCGTGTGCCAAAACCACAAAGCGGGTAACGTTATGCGGACTATCGGCGATCTCACGTGCTAAAATACTTGCTCCCACCAGCTCGGCAGCACGGAGCGTACCGATAGCTGCTGCCGGACGCTCATCGGCCATCGCTTCAGCCGGTGCAGCCGAATTGCTCAGCGATGCGACGGTGATCACACCGGGTAGGCATCGTTCAACGAAACGGCGGCACTGGGCAAGTGACTGGGGGTGCGCGTACAAGACTTTAATGTCGCTCAACTGTAAACCGGGTCGGGCCAGCAAATATTGTCGAATCGGTACGACAATCTCGCCCGTGATTTGTAAATTGGTCTCGTGGATCAGTAAGTCAAGCGTATAGCTGACGCTCCCCTCAAGTAAATTCTCAATCGGTAAGACACCGACCGTCGCTGCTGCGGTTTCAATTGCCGTCACGACGGCTGGGATGCTTGCGAGAGGTAACAAACGCACTTCTCGACCGGCAGCATACGCCAGCGCAGCCTCTTCACTAAATGTCCCCGGTGGACCGAGGTAGGCAATCGTTTGCATACAACATCAATGACAACAACCAGATACTTTGTACCACCTGCACAAGAACGGTATGTGGGTGGGAGCAGATGAACCCTGCCCCCACCCATCGTATCGTCCGTTACCCTAATGTACTGCCGCCAAAAATGTCCACCGGCAGGGTTGTTGCTTCACCACTATACCCGGCAGAATATGCCATCGCCTCAGCCTTGATCCGCTCTTGGCGGGCGGTCAGCATCTTGTTCAACGCCGCCATATACGCTTGCGCAGCGGCAACAATCGTGTCGGTATGAACACCATACCCACTGAAGATCTGCTGGTACTGCCGGCGGCCGGTCAAGCTTGTTGCCGTGCTACTACTTTCCGAAAGGCGTGCCGACGAACCCTGCTCGCGAATGCGAACCGTTACTTCGGCGACAGCATCAAGCCCCTCGGTAATGGCGTTAATCGAAAACTCGATCAACTCATTTGGCCGCTGAATAATCCGGTTGATCGCCTGATACACTGCATCGACCGGGCCGGTGCCTTGTGCGCTATCCACTTTAGCTTGACCATCAGGGCCGATCAGCCGCACCGTTGCGGTTGGGATCATGCCAACCCCTGAAGCGTACTGCACGTGATCGAGTTTGTACAGCTCTGGGGTGTGCTGCATCTCACCTGCGATCAGCGCCTCGATGTCGCGATCATCAACTTTCTTCTTGCGGTCACACAGATCCTTAAAGCGGGCGAAGACATGCTGGAATTCGTCATCGTTCAGCTTGTACCCCTTCTCTTCGAGATACTTGCGGAAAGCATGACGCCCAGAGTGTTTACCGAGTACCAGCGTATTGCTATCGAAACCGACCGTCTCGGCGCTCATGATCTCGTAGGTCTGGCGATACTTCAAAACGCCGTCTTGATGGATACCCGATTCGTGGGCAAACGCATTCGCACCCACAATCGCCTTGTTCGGCGGTACGGGCACACCGATAAAACTACTGACCAGTCGTGAGGTACGTGCAATCTCGCGCGTATTGATACGGGTGCGCAGTCCGTAATACTGTTGGCGGGTATGCAGCGCCATCACCACTTCTTCGAGTGAAGCATTGCCGGCTCGCTCGCCGATCCCGTTAATCGTACACTCCACCTGCCGTGCGCCTGCTCGCACTCCGGCCAGTGAATTGGCCACGGCCATGCCTAAGTCGTCGTGGCAGTGGGTCGAGAGGATGCAGTTCTCGATCCCCGGCACGTTCTCGCGCAAATCACGGATCATTGCACCGTACTCATCGGGGGTGAGATAGCCGACCGTATCGGGGATGTTCAACGTCGTGGCGCCGGCAGCTACCGCCACCGCCACCGCCTCCCGTAAGAAGAGTGGATCGGTACGTCCGGCATCCATCGGTGAGAACTCGACATCCTCGCACAGGGAACGGGCATAGCTCACCATCTCATGGATCAGGTGCAGCGCTTCGGCCCGAGTCTTGCGGAATTGATACTCCAGATGAATATCTGAAGTTGACATAAAAGTGTGAATGCGCTTCTTGGCGGCGGGCTGGATCGCGCTCCACGCCTTATCAATGTCGTCGCGGTTGGCACGGGCCAGGGCGGCAATGATCGGACCATCAGGTGTCCCGATTTCGCGGGCAATCTCGTGAACGGCAGCCCAGTCGCCGGGCGATGCCGCCGGGAAGCCGGCTTCGATAATGTCGACGTTGAGGCGGGCAAGTTGGCGTGCGACTTCCAGTTTCTCCTCTAGTGTCATTGTACAGCCGGGAGCTTGCTCGCCATCACGGAGGGTCGTGTCGAAAATACGGACGTATTCTACACTCGGTTCGGTGGTGTTGGTCATACATTGCCTCCTGCTAACATTGTTGAGTGCTTAATAGGGCGCACGCACGACGGTGTGCCCCCATTACATTACGCACCGCCCTCACCTGGCTTCACTTCGCGTGGATTGACAAACGGCATCATTCGGCGCAATTCGCGCCCAATTTGCTCAATTGGGTGATTAATGTCGGCCTGTCGGTACGCATTGAAGCGCGGTCGGCCATTGTGGTTCTCTTCGATCCAATCTTCGGCAAACGCACCACTCTGAATATCGGCCAGAATCTGGCGCATTGCGGCACGTGTCTGCTCGGTGATAATCTTAGGGCCGGCGGTATAATCTCCCCACTCCGCCGTATCGCTCACCGAATAACGCATGTAATTGAGACCACCTTGATAGAAGAGGTCAACGATCAGTTTCAGCTCGTGCATACACTCGAAGTAAGCCACTTCCGGCTGATAGCCGGCCTCAACAAGCGTTTCAAAGGCAGCCTTCACCAGTGCGCTCACCCCACCACAGAGGACAACCTGCTCGCCAAACAGGTCGGTCTCGGTCTCTTCGGCAAATGTGGTGCGCAACACGCCGGCACGGGTGCAACCAAGCCCCTTAGCATACGCCAGCGCATCCTCGAACGCACCACCGGTTGCATCTTGTTCTACTGCAATCAGCGCCGGCACACCACCACCTTGCACAAAGACCTCACGCACACGGTGCCCGGGGGCTTTGGGCGCGACCATACTGACGTCGATCCCTTTTGGTGGCACGATTTGGCCGAAGCGGATGTTAAAGCCATGAGCGAACATCAGGGTTTTACCCGGTTCCATCGCCGGGGCGATATGCTCGCGGTACAGCTCAGCTTGACCGATATCCGGTGTCAAGATCATCACCATCTGAGCTTCACGGGCGGCTTCTGCCACCGTCATCACTTTCAGTCCGGCTTCCTCAACTTTAGCCCAGCTCTTCGAGCCGGGGTAGAGGCCGACCCGTACATCGAGACCGCTATCGGCCAGATTACGGGCGTGAGCGTGACCTTGGCTACCAAAGCCGATAATCGCAATCGGCTTGTTTTTCAAGCGATTAAGGTCAGCCTGATTGTCGTAGTACAGCTCTGCCATAATGGTTCTTTCCTCACTCTAATGCGGCAAACCTATGCCACAAGCGGTTGGTTAGAAATACCGAGACGCCCTTTGCGGGCGTCTCAGTCGTAGCACCATCTAGTTAAGCACCGGTACCTTCGCACCGTTTGTCGCCGGCTCGACATACTCGCCAGCGTTGTGCCCACGGGCGCCGCGTACCATGGCAATTCGACCGGTGCGCATCATTTCCTTGATCCCATAAGGGCGCACGACCTCGATAAAGTTCTCAACCTTGCCGGGCGTCCCGGTCATCTCGATAATCATCGTGTTCGACCCCACATCAACGATCCGGGCACCGAACACGCTACACATCGAGATAATCTCGTGGCGGGCTGCCGGCGGCGCATGCACTTTGATCATCGTCATCTCCCGCTCGACCGTCGGATCATCGGTAACATCGCTGACTTTGAGCACCTCGATCAGGCGGTAGAGTTGCTTGACGACCTGCTCCACATCTTCCGATTCGACCACGATAGTCAATCGGCTTACACCAGGGGTTTCACTATGGCCGACGGCCAGACTCTCGATGTTATAGCCGCGGCGACGGATCAGCCCGATCACACGGCTCAACACGCCGGGCCGATCTTGCAAGAGGGCGACGATGGTATGCTTCTTCATAATGAATACTCTCCTTTAGTAATAGGAATGACTGCGCCCTTACGCCTGCGACTCCGAGAGGATCATCTCGCCAATCGACTTGTTCTGTGGCACCATCGGGAAGACGTTCACTTCGCGCTCAACGCGGAAGTCGATCAGGACTGGGCCATCGGTCGCATACGCTTCATCAATGGCGGCTTGGACCTCTTCGCTGCGCTCGACAGTTAGCCCCTTCCAGCCATACGCTTCGGCCAGCTTGGCAAAATCGGGACCTGAAAGCGGTGTGCCGCTATAGCGTTTGTTCTCAAACAGTTCTTGCCATTGCCGCACCATGCCGAGATAGCCATTGTTGATCACTGCCACCTTGATATTCTTAAGTCCCTCTTGGACAATCGTCGCCATTTCTTGGTTGGTCATCTGGAAACCACCGTCACCGACAATTGCCCAGACGGTTTCGTTCGGGCACGCAATTGCCACGCCAAGTGCTGCCGGTACCGCGAAGCCCATCGTTCCGGCACCCCCAGAGGTAATATGCGTGCGCGGCCCATGGTTCCAGTCGATCAACTGAGCGGCCCACATTTGGTGCTGGCCAACGTCGGTCACCACTCGATAGTTGCCACGTGCGTTAAGGGTACGGCTGAGCGCTTCATAGACATCGTGTGGCGGTAACGCCATGTTGGACATTGCGGCTCGGTTCTTGTACTGTTGCTTACCCTGATGCTTGTCCTGCATCTCGCGAATATGCTCCATCCAGTCGGAAGCATGGGTGTGTAGTTCGGCCAGCTCGCTCGGCGGCGGCAAATCCTCGAGCAGCGCCTGCAACACGAGCCGGGCATCGCCGACGATCGGCACATCAACCCGCACGTTCTTCCCAATCTCCGATGGATCGATGTCCACGTGAATGATGCGGGCGTTAGGCGCAAAGGTGCTTGCTTTGCCGGTCACCCGGTCAGCGAAGCGACCACCGATGTTGAACAGAACATCACATTCCTGAATAGCGCGGTTGACGTGGACCCAGCCGTGCATGCCGGGCATACCGATGCAGAGCGGGTGATTTTCGGGAATGGCGCCGATCCCGTGGAGGGTGGTAATCACTGGGATGCGTAGTCGTTCGGCGAACGCTTGCAGTTCACGATGCGCACCCGACATAATGATGCCATGACCGGCAATGATGAGAGGCTTCTTGGCGTTGATGAGCAACTTAATCGCTTCACGGATCTGGCGACGGTTGCCCTGATAGGTTGGTTTGTACCCGGGTAAATTCAATTTGATGTCCCAATTCGGCACCGTCGTTTTCTGCATCGCGTCTTTGGTGATGTCGATCAAAACTGGGCCGGGGCGTCCGGTCGTCGCGATGTAGATGGCTTCTTTGAACACGTAGGCGATTTCGTCAACATTCTTGACGAGATAGTTGTGTTTGGTGATCGGCATAGTAATGCCGGTGATGTCGGTCTCTTGGAAGGCGTCTTTCCCGAGTACGTGGCTACCGACTTGGCCGGTGATGGCCAATAAGGGGGTGCTGTCCATCATCGCATCGGCGATGGGGGTGACAAGGTTGGTCGCGCCGGGTCCGCTGGTTCCGATACACACGCCGATTTTACCCGTCGCGCGGGCGTAGCCTTCAGCCGCGTGACCGGCCCCTTGCTCGTGGCGGCAGAGCACGTGGCGCAGTCGGTCGCGATAGTCCCACATCGCATAGTAGAAGGGCATGATTGCTCCGCCGGGAATACCAAACATGACTTCGACCCCCTCGCGGATGAGGGCCTCGCACATGATCTGGGCGCCGGTGAGTGGTTTGGTCATCGAACTACTCCTGTCCTCATGTGATGAATCTGAAACAACCATTGCTTGCACAGTCGTACCTCACGGTTGCCATTCTCGTAAGCGATGGCACCGTTGACGACGACCGATCCAACAACCGACGAGCCACAGCAGTGGGGCATTTCGCCGCTGCTCACTGCGATGTGAGCAAGCCGACGCGCGGCAATGCGCCGACGTGGCGGCGGTGAATCATTGTTTGCGTTGCCGATTGATGACAACCGGCGCGAGCACGACGTGCGGCTGCAACCAAAGGTGTTGCCAATAGTTGATGATGATATTGATGAGCCGCATCATATGTTCCAATAGGATACTAAAAACCTCCCGTTTTGCGGGAGGTTCAGTCTTACATCCTGAGCCGGGGCTTTGTGACCTTCCCCTCCCTAAACACGCTTGCTCCACCCGCCAATAAGGCTAAGGAGGAGTACGAGTACAAGGAGGATAAGGCTTACAAAGTGAGCGACCATAGGTTTGTGTGTACTATCCGAACATGAATATCAATCCGCGATGAGGATACCATAGGGTGACGAATTTGTCAATCTGGGATCATACCGAAGGGCGATCTGGCTGACGAAGGAATGGGAAAGGACTGTATCCTGTCCTTTCCCGATGCGTTGTTGCTACGTTGTAATGCCGCCCGAATCGAGCAGTTGGTGTTTGATCCTGTTGGGCGTGTTGACAATCGCTTTTGTCGTTCGTCACCGTTATCAGATGCGCACAGCTCTCAATGATTACCTACAAACCGAGGAAGATGATCACCTGCGTTCTGTTATCGGTCGTCGAGATGGTGATCGTAGCAGTACGACCGTCCTTGGTAAACGTAAGTTGGTAGGTGTCACCGTACTGCGTGACTGTTCCCGCTTGCCATCCCTTTGCCACCATCTCAGTCTGATAAAACTGGGCGATGTTTGCGGCTGTATCGCTTGCCTCGAAGCTGATCACGTCGTTTGTCCGCAACTGATTGCTGATGTTCGGTGGTAATGGAATGTCGGCACCGGCGGCTTGCTGTTGTGTACATGTCTCAGGGAGAGTGATGGTTGGTGTTTGCGCGATCTGAGTGACGTTGTATTTCCAGCTCAGATTCCCTGTTGATTGCGGAAGTATCTCACCCCCTTCTTCGACGGCTATTCCACCAAACGAGCCGTTCAGGGTGCCGATATGTCGTACCACAATGTTCGGACTGCTCGCCACCCAGATTTCGCCGCTCGCTTGCCCTTGATAACCAAGACTCTGCTCGTTTAAGCTGAAGGTGTAACGATCGGTGGTAAAACCGTTGACTTGTACACCACGTTCGGCAAGAGTTGCTTCTTTGAGATCACCGATCAATGACTCTGGGGTGAGCATACTTCCGGTGAAGAAATCGCTGCCGCTCACGCTAATACAGGTACGCTCGTCGCCACGTTCAGTGTATTGAAAGGTTTCACCGTCGATGAGAAAATAGCTGATACGGCTGATTCCTTGGTCAGGTGTCGTCGACTCGATCACAAGTCTACTATTGCCATTTTGCAGCCGAATCTCCTGCATCACTATTCGGATCGACTCGTCAGTTTGCCCTTCCGTTTTGATGGTCCCCTCAAGGCTCATCTCTACTTGAACATTACCGAGTGTTGTCAGTCCGGTTTGGTTGTTGGTGGGTGGCGGTCGGATAATCGTTCCCTCTGAGGCAGCGGTTGGAGCTGTTGTTGGTTGCGTATTAGCTGCTGCCGGGCGAGGAGTGCGTGTTGGGCGCGCCGATTCTGCTGTCGTGGGAGTAGGAGGAGGGACACCGGCCGTATCGCCACAGGCGGTGAGTACAACAACGAAGGCGATGCTGATGAGGATCAGCACTGTGTTACTTTTGTTCATTATTGGAGATTTCCTCCTGTAGTTGCGGTGGTAGGCAGGCTTCGATTGAGATTATAGCATGTGAGAATTCGTCTCACAAGACGAAGTATAGATGACAATTTGATTAGGTGTGATCGCCTGCCGAATACGTGCATGCGTGGATTACGGCAGCTAACAAACGTTGGGCAGTGTCATCCCAACGTGGCAGGGTATTGGCGCGTCGACGAGCAGCGGCGCTGAGACGTTGACGGAGTGCTGTGTTGGTAGTAATGCGGTGTAAAGCTGTCGCCAATTCTCGTTCATCGTCGGGTGGTACGAGCAGACCACCATCACCGACTAAGTCCGGGACCGGGCCGACTGCACCGGCGATCACCGGTAGGCCGCAGGCGAGCGCTTCGGCAAAGACTAGTCCGTAGCCTTCAAAGCGGGAGGGGAGGGCAAAGACGCCGGCGCGTGCGTAGAGGTGCGCTAACTCGTCATCGCTGAGCGTGCCTCGTACTATCACCGAAGCCGGGCAGTCGCGCACCACTTGCCAGACTTCGGCGGCGTAAGTTGGATCGGCGTCAGTCTCGCCGATCAGTGCTAAATGCCAGCCGTTCACTGCAGCTTTTCCCCAGGCTCGTACTAGGTTGGCTAGATTCTTGCGCGGAATCCATTGTCCAACGGCGATGATCAGTGGCTCGCGGGTGCAGTTGACCGGTAGCAAGGGGAGCAGACGATCACATCCGCCGGAAGCGACAACTAGTCGATTCGGATCTGCACCACGGGCGATTAGGGTTGCCGCCCCATCATCGCTTACCGTGACCAGTATATGAGCGCGTAGGAGTGCCTGTTCCCATTCCCGTTCCCGCGGATCGCTTGCGCCGGCTACTGCCGGTAATTCATGGATCAGTGCGAGTAGTGGCCGCCGGGTGCGCCAATACTCAAGCCATGGAGCAACGACCGCACGGGCTAAGGCGTCAACGATGATCGCATCGTACTGGTCAACGCTGATCCGTGCACCAACGTATGGAGCGGCAGCCAGTTGCCCGGCGACATCGGCCGGACCTAAGACGATTTCATCCACGCGATGACCTTGCGCACGCCAGCGCCGGAAGACTTCGCGATGGTAGAGATAGCCACCAGTGAGCCGGTTGGGATCACCGACGGTGAGGAAGCCAATCGTGTAAGGCATGAGGTGATCTACCTATGTACCGGCTGATGACGCTAATGTTTCGCTGTATGCCGCATAGACCTGTGGATTTTCCCAAATACGCACCGCCAGGGTGGTGAGGTCAGTTCCGCTGAGCGCGGCTGCAATCCGTCGCCAGCAATAGTAGGCAACTTGCTCGGCGGTGGTGTTGACGTCACGCAGCCCTTCGACAGTACCAAGATCGCGATAGTGTAAATCGGCGACAATTGCCTGCACTGCTGCTTGTAGTTGGCTAATATCAAAGAGAGTGCCGTCGGGTTGGAGACGCTCACCGGTGACAATGGCTTCTAGCCGGTAGGTGTGGCCGTGCATACGGGTGGCCGGACCAAAATTGCCTTCAAGACGATGGGCAGCTTCAAATTGAGCACTGACGCATACTTCATACATAACCGCTCCTTGTGTCGTACTTGCTCAACCTTAGTATGAGATATGGTGCCGTCTCCACCATCCGCCCGAACGCGTTGAACGACATTTCCCTTTCCACTCAGAGATCGCATTAGGCCTGGAAGGACCGTCACGGCGTAACATGCGCGATTACACAACTAACGGTCATCGACCGGTTCAGATAGCTATCTGTAGCTGATCATTACCTGCACCAGACCTGTTGCACCCCTATCAAGCAGTTCGTATGCGGCTGCCGCCTGTTCCAGCGGAAAGTGGTGGCTAACCAGTTCAGCGAGGTGGAGACGCGGCAACAGGTGCATCACGGTTGCCGTCCGCCGTGCATAATCCCAACGTGGGAGGCTGTCTGGCGTGAGCCGTCCTACCTGCGATGAGCGCACTCGAACCCGACCGCGGTGAAAGTGTCCGCCGAGCGTGAGCGTTACCGGTTTTTGGCCGTACCACGATGCCACAATGACCAATCCTTCCACAGCGACCGCCTCTATCGCCTGCTGCAATGCTGTCGGTGCGCCACTCACCTCAATCGCAATATCAGCCCCTCGTTTGTCGGTCAGGTCGACAATAATTGCTGGATCGGGCTGGGCCAACGCGGTGGCCCCAAAATGCTCCGCTAGCTCCCGTCGCTGCGGATCGGGATCGACGGCAATCACGTGTACACCGGCCAATTGCAGCAGTTGCGTAACGAGCAGCCCAACCACCCCCTGCCCGAAAACTATCACCGTTTCGCCGAGCCGGGGTGCGGCGTCGTGGCAGATGGTCAGCGCTGTTTCGACATTGGCGTAAAAGCCTCCCAAGGCCGGATCGAGATGGGTAGGTAGGCGTTTGACCAGCGCCGCCGGGATGGTAAAGACACTCTGGTGTGGGTGTAAAGCAGCGACCGCATCACCGATGTGCAGATCATCGACGCCGGGACCAACATCGATGATCCGTCCGGCAATTGCGTAGCCGTACTTGATTGGAAACGCGAAGCTGCCTCGTATGGTCGGCAAGTCGAGCGGGAGTGTTGGATCGACCTCTCCCCGATAGACCAGCCGTTCAGTGCCGTGGCTGATTAGTGAGGCGATGGCAGCCACACGCACTTCACCGACATCGGGTGGTGGTGCCGTTTCGCGTTGTACCCTGACGGTGCGCGGCGCAGTAAACCAGATCGCATCGGCAGGGAGTAGACTACTCGCGCCGGTGGTTATGTCGCTGTCCATAACACCTCACCCTCTAGGACTACATCAACGCCGTAGGTCGTCCAGCGTGCATTACCGAGTTTGATGGCTTGCGCTAACGTCATGATCCCAAGGTCGCCAACGGCTGCCGGCCCCGCGCCGAGGATCAACGGTGCAATGGTAATGGTGACTGCATCAACTAGGCGTGCGCGTAGCAGACCGGTTATGAGACATGCGCCACCTTCGACCATGATGCTGGCAATACCTCGTTCTGCTAGGCTCGCGAGGAGCGCCACCAGATCAACTTTACCCTCTGGAGTAGCCGGTAGCGTAAGGATAGTTGCTCCAAGCTCCCGTAAGACCGTGCGTCGCTCTGACGGCGCGGCGGCGGTGCAGGCCAGTACTGTACCACGCGCTGCACCGTCCCGGATCACCGCCGCAGTAGGTGGTGTGCGCAGTGTGCTATCGACGATGACCCGCAGCGGATCGCGCCCCTCGACTAGCCGTACCGTCAAGCGCGGATCATCGCGCAGTACCGTGCCGATGCCAACCATGATCGCGTCGTGGGCAGCGCGCAGCCGGTGGCAGAAACGCAGCGATTCTGGCTCGCTAATCCATTGCGAACTGCCATCAGCCGCCGCCACCCGCCCATCGAGAGTCTGGGCAAAACTGAGCGTCACTCGCGGTCGAGTCATCGCCAGCGCACAATCTCAACTACTGATCCTGCGAGGATGGTGTCGCCGAGACGCACCCCCGGCTTGGTCACCCGCACCGCCACCGCGCGGATCTGCGGATGGTCGGTGAGTACTGCCGTCGCAATCCGCTCAGCGACCGCTTCAGTCAACCGCAATGCCGGCCCGCAGACAATCTCGCGCGCCCGATCGTGAATCTGGCTATAGTCCACCGTTTGATTCAAGTCGTCGCTGGCCCCGGCGGCCCGCAGATCAAGCTCAACCGCCACATCTACCACAAACCGCTGGCCGAGCCGGTTCTCTTCGAGGCGTGTACCGTGGTAGCCGATAAATTGCATGCCGCTCAGGATAATACGGTCATGACCAATACCCCAATCACTCATCGTTGTAATCCTTTTCTACCACCAAACCGTACATGAGGGGCAGCGCCGGTATGTCTGGTGGTGGATACAGTCGCCGACCCTCAGCTTGTACCATGCGGGTGAAAGGTCGTTCTCCATTGACATAACAATACTCGTGGAGAACCCGCAAACGCAGATTAGCCTGTGCGAAGGCTGTCACCACTTCACCGATTCCCCAACGGTAGAGGATGCATGGCTCGGGGTTACTAAAATCGCGCACACCGTCCACAAACCCGGATGGCGATAACCCGCCTTCGGCGGCACCGACGTAATCACCGACACCTGGCAGCGCAAGGACGGTTCCATCTTGAGGGTAGGCGTGGGCCAACTGCCAATCGGCATTGAACATGTTCGATGTTGGGTGAAACTCCATCAACACGAAGCGTCCGCCGGGGGTGAGCAACGTGGCGATGTCGTGGGCGAAGGTGTGCAGATTGCGTAACCAGCAGATTACCCCATAGCCGGCATAGATACGTTCAAAGCGCAAGCCGTCTGCGGCTGCCGCTGCCAAGTAGTCATAGACATCGGCCTGCACGAACGTGGCCGGAATCCCACTGGCCGCACTCAACGCCCGCGCATAGGCGATTGCAGCATCGCTCAGATCAACACCGGTGACGATCGCTCCGCGTGCTGCTAACGAGAGACTGTCAGCGCCGGTGTTGCAGAGCAAGTGGAGGAGACGGCAACCTTGTATGTCGCCGAGCAAGGCTATCTCTTCAGGAAAGAGGGTCGAGCCACCGTTACGGAGAAAGCTGGCTTCGTCGGCACGATGGCTGGTGTGGACCGGGACAACGGCGTTCCACGAGCGGCGGTTTTGTTCGGTGATCGGGTCAGGTGTCATAGTCTCGATGCGAATCGCAATGATATGCTGAACACAGTCCCCCGCTGCGGGAGGCACATGCATTCAATAATAGAGCGTGTCTTCGTCTTCATCGACGCCAAAAAAACGGAGCCAATCCTCAATTTCGGCTTTACTCAACGGGCGGTCGCCACGTTTGTCACGAGCATTGATCCGTGGTTGGTCGAGCTGTTGCAAACGACGGGCAAACTCTTGGGCCGAGATGACCGGAATGCCACGTGCCTGCGCTTCTCTGACGACTGCTCGGTCTGATGAAACGACCAGCCACTCATCGCGACGACGAATCGCGCGAATTTGTCGGATTAGCTCTTGATCGGCGTTGTGTGGCGGTTTGATGAAGCGTGTTTCCACGCCATAGCCGTTCAAGTTTTGCGGGTGACCGTATACGCCACCATCAAAGACGACCACAATCTTCCGGCCACGCTTACGTGTAGCGTAGCGGCGAAGTTTCGCGACCAACTTTTCTTCGTCGTCGGGGTCACTAAGTTCAATGTCAGGCATTTGCCCAATCAGGTTGTGGCCGTCAATGAGAATAGGCATATATTCATTGTACCTGATGTCGATGAGTATGCTGGTGTGAAGGATATGGCGATGTAACCGACATCGTTGCACTGCTTTGTGCCATCATTCTACCTTATCGTAACGTATATTTCGTCACGCTGCACATGATCGCCGATGAGCATCTCGCTGCTACCGCAGCAGATGGGCCTCTTCTGACATGGCATGTCACGATTGGTGTCTCGTGATTTATTGTTGCACAATCTGCAGTTGCACAGCATTCCCGCTTTTCGATCCCCGATGTTGGTGTGCCGGTATCGCCGGCGATGATAGATACTGTGTGAGTTGGTAGTGAGCGGGTTTGTCTCCATTGTTGCCGCCGTATCGTGATGGTTGGTGGAGTTCGTCGGTCTACCATAGTCATACGGACGATTCGGTGTTGGCAACACGCGCTCGTTGTCGGCAAACGATTGCCAAATGAACCGTTCATACTCACAGTCACGCAATATCGTACACAGGCGGATGGGTGGAGTTGGGCAACGATGCAACCCCCAGTGTTGGCATAACGTCGGATGCAGTGAAAAGTACCAAGTGAAGGGTATGTGCTATGAAAACCGATCTACCAAGAGATTCCGAACGTCCGGTCGAGCGGCAGCTCAGCCGACGATGGCTGGGGATGGTGTTGATCCTCGGTGGACTAGGATGGTTGTTGTTTGAACTGTTGATTCGCGGTACGATTGCCGGTATTGATCTCAATCTTGCTCGCTCTGATAGTGTGCAGCGTATTGCAGAGCAACGATTTATCGTGAAGCGGGTAGAAGTTGTCGGGGTAAACGATCAGGTCGTTCTGATCGGCACCACCGATGATGAAGTCGTCCTCCGTGGCGAACGGCGTGGGTTTGGTTGGGCGGCCAATGCTGCTGCTGATGCGGCGACCAAGATCGAGCTACAGATTGAACAACGCGGTGATACACTCTATATCAATGTGAAACACCCGCAATGGGCGCCGTGGAGTTTCGGTCGTAATCCGTATGCCTACCTCGAATTAGCGCTCCCATCCGATGTTACATTTGAGGTTTCCCTTGTCTCCGGCGATGCTACATTACGTCAGGTAGCCGCTCGTGGCACGATTACAACGATCAATGGTGAAGTGCGAGCCGAAGGAACTACCGGTCAGCTTACCCTCAACACAACAAGCGGTGATGTCACGCTGAGCGATCATCGCAGTGAGATTAACTTCTTGACGGTGAGCGGTGATCTGTCGGCAAGTGGCCTACTTGGCGCGGTCATCGCTCAGACAACGAGTGGCGATGTCAAGCTCAGCGGTGTGCGTGGGCCGGTGCAAGTAACAACCGTTTCCGGTGATGTCGATATTGCGAGTGACGAGGCGGTTCGGCTTGCTATTGACACCACCGGCGGTGATATTACCTTTTCCGGTCGTCTAGCGGCCGGTGAACAGCACGTGAGCACGATTTCCGGTGATGTGCAATTAACGCTCTTGCCGCCGTTCGATGTTCAGCTCAACTTCCGTACTATCGGTGGAAAGATCGATGCACCCGCCGGTTTGGCTGCGCAAGTGAGTAATGCTCGTTCACTACAAACAATGCTCGGTGATGGTCGGTCACTTTTGAATGTTGAGGCAACGTCGGGCAATATCACATTGCGCTTAGCGGAGCAGTGACACGGCATCTTGCAGGTGGGAACGTGTTGCGGTTTGCTGAGACTTGATCTGGTGTGCGATGGCGACCGGCAACGAGGTGTGGTATTTTTGCAAAATCTGTGCAAAATCCTTGCAGACGTGGTATGCTGATAAAGACGTAGATACCATAAGCATACCAAGAAAGCTTGAGATATATGAGTACAACAACAGCTTCTACCACAGGACGCAAGTTTGAGATCCGTGAAGAGTACCGTAGCGGGCCTGATGGCCTAATGCGGGCATGGATCTCGTCACCGCAACATGGCCTGCCGATCATGCTCATCCACGGTTACGGCGCACTCATCGAACACTGGAGTCCGGTGATGCGCCCGATTGCCACCGAACATACCTTGTACGCAATTGATCTCTACTATTTCGGCTACTCAGCGCGTCCTACCGGTCGACCGAGTCGCGAACGTTGGGCTGCTCAAGCAGCGGCGTTTATTCGCGACACCATCGGCCGTCCGGCGGTTGTCGTCGGGCACTCGATGGGCGGTGTTGTTAGTGCTCAGTTGGCTCGCGCGTATCCTGAATTGGTGAGGGCGCTGATTCTCGTTAACAGTTCAGGTGCGCAGTTACAAGCCCGTCCGCTGAGCGCGTTCGACCGGCTGATGCTTGATGCAATCGGGGCACCGCTGATCGGCGAGACATTAGCCGGCGTGTTCGGTAATCGTTGGGGAGTACGTCAGGGGTTGTTGTCGGCCTACCATCGCAAAGAGCGGGTGACGCCCGCATTGGTGGAGACGTTTAGTGGCCCGTTACGTCGCTATGGGGCCGGTTCTTACCTGAAGGTTAGCCGTGAGTTCGCCAACCTTGTGCTCGATCTCAAGCCGGGCGAGATTCAGATGCCCACGCTGTTGATCTGGGGTGCAGAAGATCAATCCATTCCACCGTCTCATGCTGAAATTATCAAAGATCGTATGATCCCGGACGCCGAAATCAAAATCATTCCTGATAGTGGTCACTGTCCGTTCGATGAAACTCCGCAGGAGTTTCTCGACATCTTGTTGCCATGGGTGCGTCGGTTGATGTGATGTGTCTTCTGCGTAGGTCTGTCGGGCGATGATGGTGAGTCTGGTATTGCTTACGAGGCGTAGCGGTACATCCTCGCATAGCTCCTTCGCGCCGGTGATATTCCACCGGCGCGTTTCCTCATTACTCATCACGATTCATCATCGCCTGGGCAGCACTACGGAAATAGGCCTCCATCACGCCGCGTGCCGGTTCGGGTACCCCGGCCTCATTCAGCGCAGCCAGCATATGTTCGAGCCATGCATCGCGTTCAACTGGGCCGATTGGAAACGGTAGATGCCGCATTCGTAGCCGTGGGTGGCCGCGCCGTTCGCTATACGTGCGTGGCCCGCCGAAGTATTGCATGAGAAAAAGCCGTTGATGCTCTTTGCCCGGCTCGAGGTTCGCCGGGAAGAGATGCCGCAGACGCGGATCGGCCTCGACCCGCGCGTAAAAGATATCAACGATCCGGCGAAACGTGGACTCGCCGCCGATCTGTTCGTAAATGGTTGGTTCGCTCATCGAAGTACCCACATTGTAGCGATTACGCTTGTGCCGTCACCGGCGCTCTTTTTATGCTACCATAAGTCCTCAGGATTTCTGTGCTTATCCGGCTGAATCGGTCGACCCGCTCTTGCCTAACCGTTTTCTTGCACAAAATACAAGCCACCGTCATGTAGAGGTCGGCAGGTATGAAGTATCCCACTATCACCATCGCCACCGAACGGATTCGTCTCACCGTACTGGCTGCCGGCGGGCCGCGCATTCTTGCGCTTCATCTTGATAACGGTCCCAACCTTCTGGCCGAAACACCAACAGCACGCTGGCAGACACCTTGGGGTGAGTTTGCCCTGCTCGGTGGTCATCGGCTCTGGCACGCCCCTG
The DNA here is from genome assembly GCF_049970315.1 of Chloroflexus sp. Classification (GTDB taxonomy): domain Bacteria; phylum Chloroflexota; class Chloroflexia; order Chloroflexales; family Chloroflexaceae; genus Chloroflexus. Next base: position 197,671 of record NZ_JBMFNE010000003.1, on the reverse strand, counting down.
AAGCATTCCCGCGCAGCTACTGGCCCGATTTCGATGGCCCACCTGCTGAACCGGTCGATCATGGTGTGATCCTGCGCAGCGCCATCGATCCCGGTGGCATCGCGAAGAGACTCACCGTTACGCTCGATCCACAGCAACCGCGACTCCATCTGCGTCATGCCTTGACCAATCACGGTCTTTGGCCGGTCGAATTGGCTCCATGGGCCATCACGCAACTGGTACCAGGGGGACTCGCCGTTCTTCCGCTCCACGATGCTCAGCCACCGCCAAACCCATTGCTTCCCAATCGTCAGATTACGTTGTGGCCCTACACGTCGTTGCCTGATCCGCGGTTATCCATCACCGACGATGCCTTGTTGATCGATACAGCGCTCACCGGCCCACCGGCCAAAGTCGGTGCGCACAGTGCCGCCGGCTGGCTAGCGTATATCCATCAGGGAGTGGTTGTCGTCAAATGGGCTGCCTACCAACCGACCGGTATTTACCCTGATCGGAACTGCAATCTCGAAATCTACTACGACCAAGGCTGCACTGAACTTGAAACACTGGCGCCGTTGGTACACCTTGCGCCCGGCGCGACCATCACCCACGATGAGATCTGGTTCCTCACGCCATGGTCAGTACCAAAAGATCGGAAAGATCTTTTCAAACCCCTCAGCAAATTGGTCGATGAGCTGGTATAATAACGGCGCAGTAGTTGTGCAAGAGATTGATACTGACACCGTTGGCAGTGGGTAAGAGGCTATGCCTCAGCCACACGTGCATGCCTCGTTGCAAATTATACTACGAGCTTCTTCGCAGTAGGGGTTGGTTCCACGGACGAGATGGTGGTATTATACCGCAATGAATGGTTGCTCGACGGTGCTGAGCGATGGATGATGAAAGTCGTTATACGTCATTAGAATGCCGTCAATCGCTGACGGGGTCTCGGTACATATGAGTAATATTTGTTGACACACATCAATATTCGTGCTACTATTGCGATACAAGCCAAACTAGCGAGGGATACCACCGGTTTTGGCTTTTAAGCAAAAACTTCATGTAAAGTTCGTTCACAACCTCTGGAGGCGCCGCCCTGGCGGCAGTAGATGACAGCCGAGCAGTAAGCTCCTGGAAAGGCCCTGATGCGCACTCTGATCTTTACCGGAAAAGGCGGCGTTGGTAAGACGAGCGTCGCCGCAGCAACGGCCCTACGGGCTGCCGATCGTGGCTTAAAAACACTGGTCATGAGCACCGATCCTGCCCACTCACTGGCCGATTCGCTCGATCTCGAGGGACCGCTGGGTCCTGAACCCGTTCGGATTACGAAGAACCTGGATGCGCTCGAAGTCAGCATCTATCACGACATCGAAAGCAACTGGGGTATTGTGCGCGAGCACTTCGCCCAACTTATGGCCGAGCAGGGCGTACAGGGCGTGTTGGCCGATGAGATGAGCGTCCTGCCTGGTATGGAAGAGGCCTTCCCGCTCATTCGGATCAAGAAGCATAAGGAGCGCGGTGATTACGATCTCTTGGTGATCGATTGCGCGCCCACCGGCGAGACGCTACGGCTCCTTTCGGCCCCTGAGACGTTCAAGTGGGCGATCAATATGTTGCGTGGTGCCGAGCGTTACGTCATCCGGCCACTGATCCGCCCAATGAGCAAGATCACGCCCGGCCTCAACAAAATGGTCGCGCCACCTGAGGTGTACGATGCCGTTGATGAGATGTTCCGCCAGATGGAGGGGGTAACCGCGACGCTGGCTAATCCGCGCGAGACGTCGATCCGCCTGGTGATGAACCCCGAAAAGATGGTGATCAAGGAGAGCCAGCGGGCGTTGACCTACCTTTCGATGTACGGGATGACCGTTGACATGGTCGTGGTCAATAAGATTTTACCTCTTGACCAAGATAGCGGTTATCTGAACCATTGGCGTGATGTGCAGCAGCGGTATCTGCAAGACGTGGAGCACTCATTTGTGCCGTTGCCGATCCGGCGTGTGCCCTACTATCCCGAAGAGGTTGTCGGCCTTGAGAAGCTGCGCCGGATGGGGGATGATATCTACGGCGATATGGATCCAACGGCCGTGCTCTACGACCGCGCACCGCTAGAGATTACCAAGGCTGGCGATAAATTCTACCGGGTGAAGATCCGCTTGCCGTTTGCCGATGTTTCACAACTCGATCTCTACCAGAACGGTGATGAGTTGGTTGTCCAGATCGGCGATTTCCGCCGTGTTATTACCCTGCCGACGAGCCTTGCCGGCCTTGAAGCCGGACAGGCGGAGATGGAGGGTGAGTGGCTGATCGTCCCCTTCATGGCGCCGCAGTTGGCGTCGCGCTGAGTCGGCTGAACGATGGGGTTTCACGGAGGCTTGCCTCCGGTAACCTATAGAGGGAGTTCATATTGTTAAGGAGGTGTGTGCATGGCGACGAGAGGCTGGTTCTCGGAGTCGTCGGCGCAGGTGGCGCAGATCGGCGACATCATGTTCCAGGGCCACTGGCAGTGGGTCTCGAATGCGCTGCAGGCTACCGCCGCTGCGGTTGATAACATCAATCGCAATGCGTACCCGGGTGTGTCCCGGAGCGGCTCGGGCGAGAGTTCTTTTGGCAGCTCGGGCAACGTGTTCCGTCCGAAGCGCATTCGCTCGCGCTTCAACCGCTAGGTTGCGGGCAGGCGTGAGGCGTCTCGCTTGCTGCCTCACGCCGATCCCCGGGAAGCGTTATGATTAACCTGCTCTATCATAGTCATACTATCATTCCAGCTCACCTTGAAGAGATTACGCGGCTTGACGTGCTCGATCCTGATGAGCAGGTGCTGGTCGCGGTCGATGGTGTGTTGCTCGATCATCAGGGTCAACGCCTGAGCGGACCAACCTTGCATGACTATTGTCTGATTACCGATTTGCGGGTCGTGTTGTGGGCGCGTGATTACGGTCGTCATTTGTGCTACGCCTTCCCGCTCGCTGAGTTGACGTTGATTGACGGTCGCGGTATCGATCCGATCCACGGTGAGGTTACGCTGGGGTTTAGCGCTCCTGAAGCTGAAGAGCAATTGTTTACCCTAACCCTGATTCCTCAAGCCTATGTACCGGCATTGATGATATTATTGCGTACAGCGGCTGAGACGGCCCGTTCCGCTTTGGTAGCCGGTCTTGATGCTCGTCAAGCTGCCCCGGAAGTGATGACGGCCCTCGGTGCGGCGATTTATGGTTCTGAAGATGCGCTGCGCCCTGATGAGACGCCGTATCGCTGGCCCGGTGGTGCGCCGCGCACACCGGCAGTGCCGAGTGCGCCGTTTGTGGTTGATCCGGCAATGTTGCCGCCGAATCAGATCTTTACCGCCGGACGCCTTGCTCGTTCGGCGTGGGATACCTTGCGCCGCACGCTGCGCGAAGCGGATTTGCCGTTTGATTTGAGTCCGGCAAGTATTCGTGAATTGACAGAAGCAATCCGTGCAGTTAATGAATTAGTTCAAACGGTGACCAGTAATCCTGCTGCCCAGCAGATGGCAATGGCGTTTCTGAACCGGCAAGCGGCAGCTCGCCAAACATCAGGAGCGGCAAACTCGCCCTCCTCTGTCGAAATGCCGATGCCCGATTCGCCACCGGCGACTGGGTCGCGCTACCATGAAATTCCGTTACGGCGACGGAACATGTCATCCCGTGAAACTTCAGCGCCTGATCGCTCATCTGCACCGCCGGTTTCGACGGAGAAACCGGTGCGGGTGTCGCCCAATGATTTGCCTGATCGGCGTGAGATTCCGCTCCGTCGCCGGAGCACTCCTGTGCGGCGAGCACCGTTGGTTGCGTTGAGTGGTTCAGGCGATGCCGATACTGATCAATCCTGAGAGCTTGTAGCATTGGCGGCCGCAACCGCCCTAAGGAGCAGGTATGAGCCCATTTCTCGGTGTCAATGTGAGTATGGCCAGCGTTGAAGAGCTGCACCAGCGCGAGTTGCTTGAAGAAGGCGAGACGTTGCTGGCGCTGTTCGATGGTACGCTGCTCGATGAGAATCGCCGCCGTATCGGTGGTCTTGCGCTTGCCGATTTCGTCGCGTTGACCGACCGCCGGCTGATCCTGTGGGCGCGCGGCTTTTTTAACGATATTGTTGATGGTTTTCCGTGGAGTGATGTCGATGTGGTGCGCGCCGAGACGTGGGATCCCTGGCACGGCCGGGTGAGTCTGGCGTTGCGGATTCCGGCGACCTCGCCACGCAAGCGTCGGGTGGCTCTTGGCGAAGTGCAAGACCCCGGTCAGCCTGAGCGCGTGATTGTGAATACCCTTGACTATATGCCGGCAGAAGATGTTGATGTGCTGGCAAAGATGGTTGCGTGGGTGGGCGATCAGGTGCTGGCCGGCGTTACTGGTGAAAATCTAATCAAGGCTTTTGAAGCCGAGTTCCCGGCGGTCGAGCGTAAGCCGTTACCGCCGTTTTTCCTTGCTAGTGAGCCGGCGCCACCGCCTGCACCAGAGCCGGAGCCGAAGAAGCCGGCGAAGAAGCCGTGGTGGAAGTTTGGAGCTGCTGATGATGAGGCAGAGCCGGTCCCGGCATCACCGGCTAATCTGATCGCGGCGTATGAGCAGCAACGCGGTGGCTCACCGGTTGCCGGTGCAGCTCCGGTTGGGCCAATTCCTACCTTGCCCGAACAGCCGAATATGTATGAGGTGAGCCGTTCATTATGCCTGATGCTCGAAGTACCGCGTGGATTGGCGCGTGGGCTGCGTCGGGCAACGGAGATTATAAGCGGCGCGACCGAGCTGCTGAACAATATGCAAGATCCAACGGTGCGCCGTAATGCAATGCGTGGGATCTATTACGCCGCTGCCCAACAAGAGGCCGAAGGTGGACCGTTAGCGTCGGTTGGTCCGGTCGTGCGTGCCGCCGTCCGTTTCGCCGAACCGGTTGAACCGCCGGTTGAGCAGTCACCGGTCCAACGCCGGATTGCCGTCCGTGCGATGGTGCGGCAAGCTCAGCCCCAGTCGCAACCGATACCTGCTGCCGAACCATCGCCGGTGTCCGAGCCGACCACTGCTGCGTCTGCGCCCTCAGCAGCCGCTCCACAACCGGTACGACGCTCGATCAGTGTGCGTCGTGTTGATCCTCCGGCAGAGGCGAATAATGGGTCAATGACGGTCCGCCGCGTGGTGGTGAGCCGTACCGATCGCCCGGCGGCAACCGGTGGCAGTGGCGTCGGTATGTCTGCGCCCGAACGTCTGAATGGCCATACTGTCGATGAACCAGCAGGAGAGTGATGGTGTTGGGTGGGTGAATGAGGGTTCAGCAGACGAATGAGGACGTATGACGCGAGTCATTATCTATTCCGGTAAGGGCGGTACTGGTAAGACAACACTCTCTGCGGCGACGGCGGTCATGCTGGCTCAGTCCGGTCGCCGGACATTAGTGCTATCGAGTGATCCGGCTCACTCGTTGGCCGATGTGATGGGTATTTCTATTAGCCGCGAGCGGCCCACGCCACTGGCGCCTCATCTCTATGGGCTTGAGGTGGATACGATCTACGAGTGGCGACAAAATCTCGGTGGTTTCCAACAGTTTGTCACGGCAACCTACACTGCGCGTGGGGTAGAACGTTCGACTGCGGCTGAGCTGGCTAACCAACCGGGTCTTGATGAAATCCTCGCCCTGCAACGGGTTATGGATGAAGCTCAGAGTGGGCGCTGGGACGCAATTGTCCTCGATACCGCGCCGACCGGTAATACCTTGCGTTTGTTGGCCTACCCTGAAATGATCATCGGTGGTGAAGCCGGTAAGCGGCTGTTTCGCGTGTATCGTGGAATAGCTAATGTTGCTCGTCCCTTCCGACGCGATCTGCCCGACGACCGCTTCTTTGAAGAGGTCGGTAAGCTGCTCGAACGCATGGATCAATTAGCTAATTTCTTGGTGAGTTCGGCAGTTTCGGTGCGGTTGGTGCTCAATCCCGAACGGCTGCCCCTCCTTGAGACACGCCGTGCCTATACGTTTCTGAGTCTGTATGGGTTGCAGCTCGATGCCGTCTTGGTGAATAAGATTTTACCCCACCGAACCGATCTCGGACCCTATTTTGATTACTGGGTCAATTTGCAACAACAGTATCTGGCCGAGATTGAAGCGAGTTTTGCCCCAACCCCGATCTTCCGCACCGTATTGCAAGGTGGAGAGCCGATAGGTGTTGATGCGTTGTTACACGTGGGGCGTCTGACGTTTGGCGATGTTGATCCCGGTGAGCTGTTGTACGATGAGCGACCGATTTGGCTCGAACAGTGGAGTGAAGACGGTGAACCCGGTCAGTACGATCTCTGTCTCCGCTTGCCGTTTATCGAGTTGGATGAAGCGATTGAGGTTAGTCATAGTGGGCCTGATCTGACCATCACAATTGGTCGGCTCGAACGTACCATTGCTTTGCCACGTGTCTTGTACGATTGTGTGTTGGGTGAACATCGCTACGAAGATGGTGTCTTGCGGCTGGCTTTCTATGAAGCTAGTCCCGCCCGTGCTAATGGTAAACAGCAAGTCGAGGCGGCATAGCCGAATCAGGCCGTCTCTCCGTTGTCTATGCCGGTTGCGTTCTGCACCGGTTGCGAGCTTTCTGCATGCGCACGCTGATCTTTACTGCCCATCATCAACTGCAACAGAGCGCTGCTGCGCTCGCAACAGCTTGTCACGCCGCTCGCCGCGGCTATCGGACCCTGCTTGCGTCAAGTGGTCCCGGCCATCTGATTGGTCATTTACTCCATCAGACATTGGGGCCGCGCCCGCTTGAACTCGAGCCAAACTTCGCCGCAATGGAGATCCATCCGCACGAGGAGGTAGCTCGCCGTTGGGAACAGGTACGTCCTTCGTTGCGGAGTGGCTTGGTGGCCCGGTTACGCGATCTTGGTCCTGATGAGTTGCCGGCCTTTCCCGGTATTGATGCAGTTGCGGCGATGTTGGTCGCCGAACGTGCGCGTCAGTCAGGTCGGTTTGATCTCTTGATCCTCGATGGCCCCTCACCCGATTCACTGATCCGTGCACTAACTTTACCTGATGTGTTGCGTTGGGCTGTCCGCTTGATTTTTGGTCTTGATCGTGGACCTGGTAAGTCGCGTGCGTCTCAGGAACAGGCAATGATCCCGGCTGCCATCCTGGCGCCAAGCGCGACGGCGCCTCTCCAAGAGTTGCGGATTGAACTTGAGGCACAACGGGCGCGGCTCGAAACCGAGAGCGGTGCTCGGGTTCGTATGGTTGTCTTGCCGCCCGAACTTCGCTTACCGCCCCTACGGAAGTCACTGACCGCTTTTGGGCTGTTCGGGTTGGCAAGTGATGAAGTGATTGTCAATGGTACGCCTGATCAGGTCGATGATGAAAGCCGTCACGATTTTAGTCACGAGACTAGTCGGGCACGGCCTATCTTGCGGATTGGGCAATTGGAGTTAACACCGACCGATCGGGATACATGGGCGTTGCGCGGAGCCTCCCTGTACCGCGATGGTGATATTTTTGCGACCGAACCACCACGCCCGACGAGTAGTGATCGGGATCTCCGTCTTCTGATACCGTTCCTGAATCCGAAAGCGCTCGATATTGCCGTTGCCAACGAAGAGGTCGTTGTGCAGCTTGAACAGTTGCGCCGTCACGTGTTGTTGCCGGGCTTAGTCGATGGCGGTCGTCTACGGGCGCGGGTGGAGGGTGAACTGCTACGGCTATGGGTAGAGTAGGAAGAGGGCGCCTATGTCAGTGCTTGCCCAGACAATCCTTATTGAGCGTCCACCGACACGGCCATTTGATGCCCCACCTACGGCGAAGTATGTCGAGTATGCTCATGAAGTGGCGACTCGCCTTGCCGGAAAGCTCAGTACGCGGGAACGACGCCGATTGGAAGGTGAGCGCGCGTTGTTGGCCCGTGCCCGTTTTGTTGAGTTAAACGGTGTAGTGCATCATTATCAAGATGTTGGGCCGTCAGATGGTGAGCCGCTAGTATTGATCCACGGCTGGGATTGTTCGGCGTTCTGGTGGCACCATGTGATCGATCCGTTGGCGCAGGCGGGCTATCGCGTCATTAGCTACGATCTGAAGGGGCATGGCTTTTCGGCTAACGATCCGCGCCAACAGTATACGGTGGCCGGGTTTAGCGCCGATTTGCAAGAGCTGATCCGTATTCTCGATCTTGGTTCAGTGCATCTGGCTGCCTTTTCACTCGGTGCGTTTATCGGTCTGCACGTCGCTGCCCATCATCCCGATATGGTGCGCTCGCTTATCTTCTTTAACTTTAGTCTCCTACCCTACAATAAGGTGGCCTCGACGTTTGTACCCTGGCTGCTTGATACTGTCTTCAACAAGGTGCTCCGTCCAATTGAACGGCGGAATCTCTGGTGGTTGCCCTTTATATATGCGCGTTTGGTCATGGCGCAAAATACCCCACCGGTAAGCGATATTCGGCTTGGTACGCTGGGCTTGCGTTATTGCGATCCGATTGCGGTGCGGGTGTCGGCAACTGAGCTGTCGCGACCCGAGATTTTGGCAGCAGTGGCGGAACAGGCAAAGATGATCCGGCAACCACTCTTGCTGGTGGCCGGCGCAAATGATCCGATTATGCGTCCGGCTGATGGACGCAAATTGGTCGCGTTGACCCAGAATGGCTCATTCTTAGAAGTACCGAAATGTGGCCATCTGATCCTCTTTGAATTGCCCGAGCACGTCATTCAAATTATGCGCCTCTTTTTGAAAGGCGTTCGCTAGGGAGGTCGTGGTATGCAGTTGTTGCTTCGCTCCGGCGGCCAACAAATCATGATCGATATGGAACGTGCTGATGACCGACCGTTGGTGGTTGGTCAGTATACGTATCGTCCCCGCCGTTTGGCCGGTAAAGTACGCCGATTGGCAACCAAGATGTGGCCCGATATGCCGCTGTCGGTGCTTGATCAGCGATTAACGTTCGAGGCGGTTGATAATGGGCGTGAGACCGCTTGGGGCGATAGCGGTAGTTTTTCACCACGCTCTGGCTCAACGGTGCTGTTGGGTCGGTGGGATGAAGATGGCAGTGTTGGCATTGCCCTCCACGAGTTAGCTCACGAAATGCATCTGCGTCACGGCGGTTATGATGATAGCGATGGCGTCGTGCGTGAGGCGTTGGCGATGCTGGCTGAACGTGAAGCCGGATTGCGCCGCACGTTTGAGCGCGAGCCGTACCATTCGGCTTGCCAGTTGATCGAACAATTGGAGTCGTTGTCGGCTTTTAATCGGATGTCCTTTTCCAAACGCTGGGCAGAAGTGGTCAGTGTGAATTCCGCAGTCGGTTTGGTCGATCTGATCCACTATTACCTTGATCGGAGTGAGCGACTGGGGTTGGCTCGGTGGCTCGACCGCCTGACCAAAAATGTTGATGTACGTGATCAGTTGCTGGCCCGTTTGGCAAATACGTCATTGCGCTATAGTCTGGAATTGCGCCGTCACTTGATTAAAAAATTGGTACGCTGTAAACCGGAAACGCCGGTTGAACAGTTGCTCTATGTACTCGATTCAATAGCTACCCTCGATCGGCGCTATCCTAATGACGATCTCGAACGGATTATTAATTTCTGTTTCGCGCCATATGTGCCGCAACGTCGTCGTCTCTTCGCCTTTGGCTCGTAATAGAGAGGAGCGCGTATGAATCGCTTCGAGGAAGAAAATCCGACCGTTCGTTGGCTTCCCGGTTTTGTTCGCCGTTGGTTCGGGCTGACCAACGACGATCCGCGTCGTAGTGTGGGGGGGCGTTATGGATGGATGCCGATGTGGTTAAAGCGCTTGCTGAATCTCGATGACGATGTTGTCCAGTATGCCGATGAACCCTCACTGCCGCGTCGAGCTGCCTCACCGGCATATCCATCGTCGTATACGCCAGGGACGCCGTCATTCACACCGGGAACACCGTCATTCACACCGCGTAGCGTTACTGCACCAAGCTACCGGCCGGCGGCAGATACTTCTCCGTCGACACCGGCACGCCTGAGTCTGGCTGGTGATGAATTGTCACCGGATGTGCAGCCAATTGGTTATTTATTGCGAGCTTATGCGCGGGGGGCATTGCCACCACAAGGCCTGGAGGCATTTACCCGCGAGGTGCGTACCACGACTGAAAAGGTTCTGAATTTCTACGGTTATTGGTTCCGCTTCCAGACCGAAGAGCTGCTGCGAATCGGTGGCGATCTCTGCAATGCCCTGATCAATGCTCTACCTGGCGAACCTGCTCAATCGCAAACACCGCCAACGATCCGGCGGATTAAGGTCATAGCCGATAACGGCAACGGTAATGCTAGTGGGTCGAGTAGTGTCTCCACAACATCGTCTGCCATATCGACAACTCCTACTAGCTCAGAGACTGAACCTAAAGAGTAACCTATGTCCCGTCCGGTGGTTATTATGGGCGGGTGGCTGTCGTCACCCGCCGATTATTTCGGTATGGCACGTGTCTTGGCGTCGCCGCCGTACAATCGTATTGTGTACGTAGTCGATTTTGGTCGCCTGGACTGGGCACGGTTGCGCGATCCGGATTTCGGTCCGGCACTCGATGCCTTGGCCGCTACAGTGCGGATTGCCCTGGCAGAAACCGGTGCCGATAAGGTTGATCTGATCGGCCACAGTGCGGGTGGCCGGATCGCGCGAGCCTATCTTGCCGATGAGCCGTATCAGGGTGTGCGCTACGCCGGTCATGAAGTCGTGGCTAGCTTGACAACGTTGGGCACGGCCCATGCCACGTCTGAAATTTGGGTGAAGCAGTTCGCCGATTGGCTTGAGGCACGCTATCCTGGCGCTGCCTTCCCCCAGATCAAGTACCGTACCGTCGCCGGGCGTAGTGTGCGTGGTCGCCGCTTTGGTACGCCTGAAGAGATGATTGCCTATCGCTCGTATGAAGTCTCGTTCGGTAATGGCAATCTGATCGGTGATGGCATTGTACCGACGGCCGCATGCTATCTACCCGGAGCGGATAATTTGATCTTGGAAGGGGCGCGGCATGCGCCGTATAACGCCCCGACTACGTGGTACGGCGCCCGTGAGGTCGTACCACTTTGGTTTGATACCTAAGGAGTACTATGGCCCGTCCGTTGGTCATTATTGGTGGTTACCTGACAAGCCCGCACGATTTTCGGGCGTTAGCCCAGGCGCTGACGCAGGCACCGTTTCATTTTCAGGTGTTTGTGACACCAATCGGTCGCTTACGCTGGGCCTTAACCCGCGATTGGGATTTTCGACCGGTGTTGCGGATTGTCCGTGAGACGGTTGCCCAAGCGTTACGTGAGACCGGTGCGCAGACGGTAACTATTCTTGCCCATAGTGTCGGTGGGACGGTCGCGCGGATGTATCTTGGCGATCAGCCGTACAAGGGTGAAATCTACGGCGGTCATCGCTTCGTTCACCATTTGATTATGCTGGGCACACCACACCATAGCCAAGAGTTCTGGACGCGCCAAACCGTCGGCTTTACCAACCGTTGTTATCCGGGTGCGTATTATAACCATGTACGCTACACCTCGATCATTGGGCGTAGTATTCGCGCCAATCGGCGCGGACGCTGGATTGAACGGATGGCGTACAACAGCTATGTTATGATCGACGGGCCTGCCGGCGCCGAAGCGTGGGGCGATGGCATCACGACACTGACGTGTGCCGCACTACCCGGGGCAGAGTATTTAGTGGTTCCCGGCTTACATCACTCGCCGATCCACGGGCGGCCGTGGTATGGCGACCCGGAAGGGTTAAGATACTGGCAACGTGTGTTGTTGAGTTCCGCTCCTGTTGTTGTTTGAAATGTCGCGAATTTGTACTATAATACAAACTGCATGAAGTCAACGCACTTTGACCGTTACATGTTGTACGCTATGGCGGCTGTGTCGGCTGTATCGCTTGCGTGTTATACCGCAGTGTTGTATCTCTGTCGGGAGGAGCACATCTGCCATCAACCGGTGCGGGCGGTATGGCGTAACCGGTTAGCCAACATTGCTCACGCCCTCGATTGGTTGATGAACGTGATGGTGGCACTGGTAGGGATTGGCCGTCTCTTCCGTGATGAGCAGTTCGGCGGGCAGCACCAGCCGCGTTGGTTGAAGATCTACTTTATGATTACCGGCCCCTTGCCGACCATCGGTATGGTGGGAGCAATGATTACCGGTCATCGCTGGGGTGAACGTTTGCGTGACCATCCGCAGCGACGGCGTCTGCATCGCACCTTTGCCTGGCTCGGCTATGTAAGCTGGTGGCTGAGTTTTATCCCGATCTTTTTTCAGCCGTGGTTGAACCGATTGGCTGCGGCGCCAAAGGATACATCATCGATTGTTTCATAAGCAAAATCTACGCGTGCGAAAGGGGAATACATGACAAATGCACCTTCGGTCGACGCGACCACAACCGCCGGCACGGCACTAGAGCAGCAAGAACTCTTTGCCGCTACCAACCGTGCCTACGATATGGTGTTCAAGGGAACGGTTGATTTCTTCGTGATTAAGGCAGCTAAAGACCTCAGTCTGTTCGATTTGCTTGCTACCGAACCGCGCACCTTAGCCGATCTCGCTACCTTGACCGAGACCGTCCAGCCACGACTGGAGAAGTTTCTCATTACGCTCGAACAGGTGGGTTTAGTGGCGCGCGATGCCGATCGCTGGAAGCTGACCCCCTTTGCCGAACAGTTCTTCGCCGATCCAGAACGCCATCGCAATATGACGATGGTGCCATTTGTTGATTATATTTCCGATTTGATCGAGAACTATTACCTGCGTTTGGCCGATGTTGTGCGCGGTAAAGTCGATTTTACCAGCATCGTGCCGCATCCACCACGTACTCGTGAAGATAGCTTGTTCTACGAGACGTTGCACCGCTCAAATATCCAACTTTTCGTTGAACTTTTGGTCAAGCGTGCTCGTCTCGCCGATGTGCAGACACTGGTTGATGTCGGTGGTGGGATCGGTGATATTGCGGCTGCTCTCTGTCAGGCCTTCCCCAATCTGAAAGTGACGTTGATCAACTTGCCGAGCGCTTTAGATCTGGTACGCGAAAATGTGGCGGCCAAAGGCCTGAGTGATCGCATTACACCGGTGGCCATTGATATGTACCGCGACCCGTATCCACCCGGAGACGCGGTGCTCTTCTCGCGCATTCTCTATCCGATGAACGCACAGTTCTGTTCGATGCTGCTCAAGAAGGCTTACGATGCGTTGCCGAGTGGCGGGCGGGTGCTGATCCTCGATATGGTGATTAGCGACCCACAGCGTCCGAACTACGATTACCTGACCCACTACCTCTGCGCGATTGGAATGGGATTCTCGGTGCTGGAGTTTAAGGACCACGCGATCTATCCCGATTTGTTGCGTCAGATCGGGTTTACCGATGTCACTTTTGACGAGGGCTACGATCACGTGTTGTATCAGGCGGTCAAACCGTAAATCGTAGAGTAGACATTTTGTGACCGGTGCAGTTGCTGCCCGGCAATCCGGTAAGCACCTATGATTTCGACGGAACAGCACGTCTCGCTCAGCCGAAAGATCCGAGCCCATATCGAACTGGCCGATCCGGTGACATGGATCTCACCGGTACTCGTCTGCTTCTGTGGGGCACTGGCTTCAGGGTACGAGCGGGGTTTTGATTGGACACGGCCCGATCACTGGTGGCTGATGCTCTTGGGTGCGCTGATGACCGGTCCACTCGGTACCGGCTTTAGCCAGAGTATCAATGACTATTTTGATCGCGAACTTGATGCGATCAACGATCCGCAACGTCCGATTCCGGCAGGTATTCTGACGCTCAATGAGGCGCGCTGGAATTGGATCGTGCTTGGTACCGCGACAATGCTGGTGTCGTTGGTGTTTGGGCAGCCGTTGATCGTGGTTCTTGCCTTCGTCGGTATTGTGCTGTCGGTGATCTACAGCATGCCGCCGATTAAGCTAAAGAAGCACTTTTGGCTCGGACCACCGGCTGTCGGCTTAGGCTATGTCAGTATGAGCTGGTTGGCCGGCCACCTGATCTTTGCTCCGCTTACGTGGCAAAGTGTTATCGTGGCGTTGATCAACGGTGGTTTGGCAGCCGGTCTGCTCTTCCTCAACGACATTAAAAGTGTGGAAGGTGACCGTAAATTGGGGTTGAAATCGCTGACCGTAGCGATCGGTGTCAAGCGCACGCTGATCGTAGCGTATGTAACGATTAATACGTTCGAGGCGATTCTGATGATCTTGGCGTTGATATGGGGTCAGTATTGGGTAGCACTGTTTATGCTGTTGGCATTGGTAGCACCGATCTACAATCAGATCAAGCTCTACCGTGAGCCAACCCAGCAGAATTATGTGCGCTATCTGCTGGCCTCTAATCCGTTCGTCGCCTTGATTCAGATAATCTCGGGTTTTCTCGTAGGCGGCTATTTTGGCTGACCATTAAGGAGGTGCGAACATGACGGAGACTGAAGGTGAGGTGCGAGTGCGCAGCGTCCCGGTGCGACGCAGCGACAGCTTTGTCGAGTCGGCAATGGAGTTCGGTGGTGGTGTCGTCCGTCTTGGCATGTCGATCTTTACCTTGCCGTTTGCGCTGCTGCCGCCCGAGTCGCGCCAGCATATGCGTAACGCTACTAAGGAGTTGATGTACGCCTTCGCCTCGTTGCCACGCGATTTTGCCGAGATTGCCGGTAAGAGCATCGAGAAGTGGGCGGCTGAGGGCGAAGAAAAGACCGAGACGAAGTAACACCGATTGCTCCCCGTGAGCAAAGGAGGAGTATCGTATGAGCAATGAGACGACCAACGAGCGCGATGGGTTGTTCGAGATGGCAGCCGCTTTTGTTGGCGGTGCGACCCGGATCGGGTTGACAGTGGCGTCAGTTCCGCTGGTGTTGCTCCCGCGCAATTCGCGTCGCCGGGTGCGTCGGGCAATGGCTGAAGTAGCGCTTGCGGTGGTGGCTTTCCCGAAGGAGCTGGCAAACGTCTCTGAGCGCATTGTCGATGAGATCGTTGCAGCTGAGCCACCGCAGGTGTCGTTGCCCAGCCCCCGTCAAGTCGGTAAGCAGGTGCGTTCGTTCACCGAACGGCTGTCACGTGCCGCCGAGGAGCTTGGCACCAGCTTTAGCCGAGCCGCCGGCCGTGCTGCCGATGCTGTTGAGCAAGGCGCGGCAAAGGTTGATGAGTGGGTTGAAACGCCGCCCAAGACCCCGCCGGCGCAGTGATTGTGATCGTTTCGTGATGCGGGTTTGCGCAGAGGTGTGGGATGCGCTCACCGTATCCCTCCCTCTGTGTTTGTCGCTTTACACGTTCGATTGTGTGGTTGACCGGCAGGCGAGCCGTGGTATGCTGTAAAAGAGAGGAAGCGTTGTGCTTCTCTCGTTGTCGCGATCAGTCCACGGAGCGTTATAACCATGCGGATCGTTATTCTCGGCGCCGGCTATGCTGGTTTACGCACTGCCCTTGATCTCGCTCGGCTTCGTCGTGAGCATGCACTTGATGTGACGATTCAGCTTGTCGATCAGTATCCGTATCACCAGTTAATCCAGTTATTGCATCTCACCGCTACGGCCGGGATTACCGACCAAAAGACGATCTATCAGCTTGATCAATTGTTGCAAGGGCGCGAGATTGAACGGGTCGAAGGCCGGGTGACGGTTATCCATCCCCTCGAACGTGCGGTGACGTTGGCCGATGGTCGTACCTTGTCATACGATCGGTTGGTCATTGCGCTTGGTAGCGAGACAGCGTTTAATGTGCCGGGAGCGCGCGAGTATGCGTTGCCACTCCACAACTTTACTGACGCTGTGGCGTTACGGAAGCATATTGTTGCTCAATTTACGAAAGCAGCTTCATTGACCGATCCAACCGAGTTGCGGATTACGATGACGACGGCAATCGTCGGTGGTGGCTATACCGGTTGTGAATTAGCCGGTGAATTGGCAGTCTGGGCTGATGACCTCTGTCGTCAAACTGGTGCTCCGCGGACGGAAGTCCGTATTGCATTGATCGAGCGCGAGAATCAATTACTGCCCCATTTTGGCAAGTGGGCGAGTGATGAGGCTGTTCGCCGGCTTGAACGGCTCGGAGTAAATGTCTTCCTCAATACGCCGGTTGTTCAGGTTGAGCCACAACGCCTTCGCTTCGCCGACGGGCGGATTTTGCGCGCCGGAACGATTGTTTGGGGGGCGGGCGTGCGTGCGCCGGCACTCCTCGCCGAAGCCGGTTTTCCTACCGACCGGATGGGTCGGGTGTTGGTTGACCGCTATTTGCGTGTTGATGGGCAAGCTTTTATCTTTGCAATCGGTGATTGTGCGGCAGTATCGGATGGGCGAGGCGGATTCTTGCCTCCTACCGCTTCGTATGCTATCCGTCAGGGTGCCCATTTGGCCGAGGTGTTGGCTGCCGAGGCCCAAGGGAAAGCGCCGCGTGCCTACGAACCGGTTGAGCTTGGCGAGGTGGTTTCACTGGGGCCAAATGATGCTATCGGGAACGCCCTCGGTGTGCCGGTGGTAGGGTATCCGGCGGTATTGCTCAAGCGGGGCATTGAGGAGTATTATCGCGCAACTATCGAGAATGCGTAACGGTTGTACGCATGTCTCGTTTGCCGGGAGTCGTGGTGGATTCGGAAGGTAGATATGTTGTAAGCCGCAGGAGAGTCATTTATGATCGTGCAGGAACAGTTTGTTTCCATTAAAGCTCCCCCCGCGACGGTTGAGCGTTACCTGACCGATCCCCAATTACTGACCGAGTGGCGCTCGCCGTTGGTGGTGTTCGAGCCAATTGAGGGTAATTTAATGACGCTAGGCAGTAAACATAAGCTGCGCTTGAAGTCGTTGGCATTGGCTGGCTCCACCTACACCGTCACCGAACGCGATAGTGGTCACATCTTACTGACTATCGATGGGCTCTGGTGTGGTCAGGAACTCTGGCGATGGTTTGCCGACGGTGACCGCACGATTGTTCAGCATCGGGTTGAGTATGAGGTGCCTGATCCGAGTCTACGGGTCTTTGTGGTAGGGATTGGGCAGATATTTGTGTCGCTCGATATGCGCGTGGAGCTTGAACGTCTGCGCATGATTATCGAGGGTAAGGGCCAACCGGCAGCGGCGCAATCACGGTAAGGTACATTTAGGTAACGGCGGACGAGTGACCGCCGTTTCTTTTAGTTGGTGTTTTGCATAAAAGCACAGATATTGCACAAAAAATGCATCGTTTCAGCTACTACCATCTGCCAGGCCGCTGTGCTAGCATGCAGGTGTCGGTAGACGGTTGTGCGTGATAACGAGGTTGCGTATGCCACGACAGCAACGGTTCAGCCCACGAGATGAAGTCTATCTTGCCAGCACCAGCTTTGAAGTGTATATGGCCGCCGGTGGAGTATTCATCGGGCTATTTGGTTTATTGTTCTTGATCAGTATTAAAACCGGCTTTGAGCTGCTCGTCTGGCCGGCGTTGCTGGTCTCTGTGCTTGCCGGATATATTACGCTCAATCGGCTAGAAAAACGGGAACGCAAGCGCAAACTCGCCGAGCTTGAAGCCGAGTATGCTGCCAAAGAGCGACGGGCGGTTGGCGATTGAGTTACGCTCTACACGGTGCATGTTGTGCAAAAGAGGCGGATCCCACTCCGCCTCTTCGCCTTGTTAGCCGATCGTACCTTGCTGTTTGTATCCGTCTTGTCATCTTGACAACAACCCGGTTGTGCTATCTTCAAGCTGACCGTCTTGTTGTCAGAGGATAGTGATGCAAACACTTCGTCAACTTCGTCGTTCACGTCATCTGACGTTTGTCGATTTAGCGTTACTCACCGGCATTCCAGCACGGACTATCGCCGAAGCGGAATACGGTCTGCGTCACCTTAGTCGTCCTGAAGCTGAGACGCTTGCTTTGGTGTTGGGGTTGTCAACACCTACCCCACTACCCTCGTTATCTCGTCATCAAGCGCAGTCGTCGGTAATACCGTGGGCGTTAATGACCGGTTTGGCAGCAGTTCTGTCGGTCGCACCGCTGATGAACGAGCTATTGCCGGACCAGCAACGTCATCTGTATACACCGATTATTGTACAAGCCGGTGAGTGGTTGGTAACTCGGTCGTTGTCGGTACCACCGCCGATGACATCAACGCCAACCGAAACTACATCTGAGATCGCAACGGAGTCCTCAATCGTATTCCCTCTTTCCGCAGGAGAGGCATTAGCTCCGCTCATCGCACCTGCACCGCGTCTGCCCCACCTAGCGAGTAATAAACCTAGCGTGTCGTTCTACCTCGACGAGAACGGGCCGCATGGTTGCCCGGTGCAGCCCACAGCCGGACAAGTGGTGATTACCCAGGGGTATGGGATAGGCTCACATACCCCTGTTCAGGTCTGGGGAGCTATCGATCTTGCGGTTGATGGTAACGGTGATGGGTTCGCCGATCCGGGATCAAGCTGGTACACACCGGTCATTGCGACTCATCCGGGGAAGGTCAAAGTAACCCTGAATAGTTACCCTGCCGGTAACCATGTGTGGGTCGTGGCGCCTGACGGAACGTGGCGTACCGGCTATTCCCATCTCGCAGTGGTGATGGTGATCGATGGGCAGCAGGTGCAAGCCGGCGAAGTGATCGGGTTAATGGGCGATACCGGTGTGACGAGTGGTCCGCATCTCGATTACCAGGTCTGGCGTGGTGACACAAACATTGATCCAACACCCTTGGTTGGGTGTGGATTGAGATAGCAGAGACGATTCGGTAATTCAAGCGGGTGCATGGATGGCAAGTACCTTCATGCGCGAGCCGACAAGTTCAGGACGTTGGAAACGGTGTGCAGTGAGTGCGACACCGAGCATGACACTGTAGACAAGCGCAGTATGTTGATAGGCAGCGCATAGACCTTGCTACCGCGCAGCCTCCAAACCGAAGTAGCGTTTTGCCCAAGCAACGTGGCGTTCAATCACAGTTCGGAACTTGAGATGGAAACGCCATTGACGAATAAAGGGCAGCGTTGCCAGCGCCTTCTTCCCCGGCTTGCGGAGATTGTAGTCAATCACCCAGCCTGCCTGCAGGACGGTGCGAATGTAATTCAACAATGCAAAGCTAAAGTAAGCCGCATCCGCACGCACAATGGCAATCGGCAGGCCGAAGAAGGCAACTGCCAGAGAGCAACGGAATGATCAGTGGCACATCATGGCGATTGGCAGGCGTCACCAGGAACAGGATCGGCAGTTCCGACCAGCGGCATAAGCGCGTATGCACCTTGTACCCCCAAATCGAACCTTTCCAAGGCTTGGGAAAACTCCACGCAGCGTCGGAATCGCTATGAAACCATACCTTTTGGGTGGTGGAATCCAGAACCACATCCACTCCTTGAATGATTTTGGCCTGCAATAACTGCCAAACCATGCCAAGAAAGAACAACCAGAACGCCCAGATGCCCAAAGATTGACGGCGTTCCCAGTATTGTCCAATACGGATGACCCGTCCACTCGCGAACCCTGCTGCTTGGGCGGCTTCGGGATGACTACGAAAATAGTCCACCACCATCTCGTAGCGCATCTGCCACGCTGCCTGGATGTATGCCAGCATCAAGATGCTCTCGTCCGAATACTGGATTTTCGGACCGCGGCGGGAGGACGCGGGGAGACTGTGGCGGTGCGACAAACTCACTTGCACTGCCCAATGCGCTATCGTCATGGCATTGGTAGTCTTTAGAAACTCGGCAGGCGGTACCCACAAGCGTTTGCTTAGTCGAGCAGGCAGGCGCCCCAAGTCAATTTCGGCTGGCGTCAATCTCACGCCTGTTGTTTTTGAACGTGTTGTACAATCTGTCATAGGGTCTCTCTCGGTCGTAGTGGTGTGAATGACCAATTCTACTTCCGTTAGAGACCCGCTCCCTCAATTCTAATTACCGAATCCTCTCATAGCATTATACGGAATACCCGCATCGCAACCGGCGGTGCGGGTACTGTTTACGATTGCAACGACCGTCGGAATAGGGCGAGTGCAAACCACATCGTTGCAATTGCGAATCCGGTTAAGATGATGCTGCTAAGCCACAGCGGTATAGTTGGTTCGGTACCAAACGCCAGCGCACGCACTGCATCGATGAGATAGGTAGCCGGATTGATCAAGACAATTGTGCGCATCCATCCCGGCAAAACGTCGAGTGGGTAAAGTGCATTTGACGCAAACAGCAGCGGCAAATTGAAGAGAAAGATCATGCCGTGATAGCCGGCAATACTGCGTGATACCGCTGCCACACCGAGTGCTAGGCCGCTAAAACCAATGGCAAAAATCGCCAGCAAGCTAAGCGCACCAAGCCAACCAACCGGATTAAGGGTCAGCCGTGCTCCCATCAGCAAACCAACGATCAACATCAAGATAGCTTGGAATAGCGATTTAGTAGCAGTACTGGCTGCACTGCCGAGTAACACACTGAGACGTGGGATCGGGGCGGCAAGATATTCCTTCACAATTCCACGCAGCCGCTCATCTAACAATACCATGCCACCGCCTACCGCGCCACCGAGGGCGCTGAGGGCGACGATCCCCGGTAAAATGAACGACATATAATCGTTGCCACCAACCTCACGGATCATTCCCCGCATGCCGACGCCAAACAGCACGACCCATAACACCGATTGGAGTGCCAGCCCGACCAGTTCCTCGGTCTGCTGGACGAACTTACGCATGTGTCGGGTCCAGATGACATAAGTAGCATACATACCAATCTCCTGAGCAGTCTCAATCGCGCAATGCCGTGCCGGTGTAGTGCAAGAAGACATCACCGAGCGATGGACGAGCTAATGTCACATCTTCCGCGACAAACCCATTACTACTGATCGTCCCTAATACCGCCGGTAATCGCCGACTACCATTATCGACGTAAATCAGCGCAATTCCATCGGCCGGATCGATCTCGGTGCGGTTGACCCCTTCAATGGTACTGACCGTCGTCACCAGATGATCGAAGTTCCCCTGACCGCGTACCCGAATCACGTCTGACCCCAATGCAGCGATCAGATCACCGGGTTTGCCTTCGACGATCAGGCGGCCATGATCGATAATACCGACCAAATCGGCCAATGCCTCGGCTTCGTCCATCGCGTGGGTGGTGAGTAAGATGGTCATACCGCGACGCCGGTTTAAATCGCGGATATAGCTCCAGATATTCACTCGGTTTTGCGGATCGAGCCCCTGGGTTGGTTCGTCGAGCACCAACACTTGTGGGTCGGTCATCAACCCACGTGCTAATTCGAGGCGTCGCTTCATACCACCCGAATAACTCTTAACCGGACGATCGATCGCTTCGGTTAACTGTACCAACTCGACCAACTCGGCGATCCGTTGCCGACGAACTGCTGCCGGGAGACTGTAGAGCCGACCGTGAAAATCGAGGGTCTCGCGACCGGTCAGTAAGGGATCGAGGACCATCTCTTGAAAAGTAACTCCGAGCCGGCGACGAACTTCTGCCGCCTCGTGACTGACGTCATAGCCGAGGATTCGGGCCGTCCCAGCAGTCGGCGGGATGAGGGTAGTCAGGATACTCAGCAGCGTGGTTTTACCGGCACCGTTAGGACCGAGTAGGGCATAAATCTGTCCTGCCGGCGCTTGCAGGTTGACGTGATCGAGGGCTGTAAGTGAGCCGTACCGTTTGACTAAGTCGATGGTTTCGACGGCTAACCGATTCATCGCTGTGACCTCGTTCTAGTAAGCCTACCTTGAGCATAGCGTGCCCACGTAGTGCTGTCAAGTGATGCTGTGAAGATTATCACAGGCATTGACTTTCGTTGATAATAGTGCTATGATCGCAAGCCGAATGTCAATGATGACGGATTACTGTCTGATCGCCCATGCGTCCGACAGCCGACGGAACGCCGACTGCCGCGCGCAGATCGCGTTCCGTCTTTTTATTGGCAGACCATTGTTTGTTTGCTACATTCTATCTATCCAAAGAACCTGTCGCTATGTTTGCCCAGATCAAGCGGATTTTAGTCGGTCGCCCTATTGCTACCGAACACCAGCATCAAGAACGACTAAACAAGGTGACGGCATTAGCCGTTTTTTCTTCTGATGCGCTCTCGTCAGTCTCGTATGCGACCGAAGCCATTCTCACTATTCTCGTCTTGGGTGGTAGTGTAGCACTTGGTCTTTCCCTGCCGATTGCCGTCGCTATTGCGATGTTGCTGCTGATTGTGGGCTTCTCATATCGCCAAACCATCCATGCCTATCCACAAGGTGGTGGCAGCTATATTGTGACCCGTGATAATTTGGGCGATTTGCCGGGATTAATCGCAGCAAGCGCGTTGCTCATCGATTATGTGCTGACGGTAGCGGTGAGTATTTCCGCCGGAGTGGCTGCAATTACCTCGCTTGCTACCAACTGGGGATTCCCAGGCGTGCGCGATTATGCGGTTGAGATTGCGCTGTTATGTATTCTCGTCGTCACGATTGCCAATCTGCGGGGAGCTAAAGAGAGCGGATTGATCTTCTCAGTGCCTACCTATGCGTTTATTGCAAGTATCCTTTCGATTATTGTGGTAGGTGTTAGCCAGGATTTGCTGTTTGGTGTCGAACCGGTGCGGCATAGTATTGATCCAGATATTCCACCGGTCGGTGAGACGTTATCGCTTTGGTTGATTTTACGTGCTTTTGCCGCCGGATGTACCGCATTAACCGGGATCGAGGCTATTAGCGATGGTGTGCAGGCGTTTAAGGCACCGGAGGCGCGTAATGCCTCGATTACGCTGACATGGATGATCGGCTTGTTGGTGACGATGTTTCTCGGAATCACATGGTTGGCCGACGCACATCGAGCCGTCCCCAACGAGTTTACCCACGAAACCATTGTTTCCCAAATTGCTCGTACCATTTTTGGAATAGGGCCGGTCTATGTGTTTATTCAAATTGCTACGGCCTTGATCTTGGTATTAGCGGCCAACACCGCTTTTGCCGACTTTCCCCGGTTGGCGTCGTTCCTCGCGCGTGATCGGTTCCTGCCGCGCCAGTTTGCCTCTCGCGGTGATCGGTTGGTTTTTTCGAATGGTATTCTGGTGTTAGGGTTGTTTTCGGCATTGCTCGTGATTATCTTTCAGGCCAATGAGATAGCGATGCTTCCACTATACGCGGTTGGTGTCTTCACCTCGTTTACGCTTTCGCAGTCGGGTATGGTACGGCGTCACCTACGGTTGCGGCAACCGGGGTGGACACGGAGTGCGATAATTAACGGGTTTGGGGCAACCCTTACCTCGATTGTGTTGGTGATCTTGATGATTACCAAGTTTGTCCACGGTGCGTGGATGGTCATCCTTACGATCCCGGTTTTGGTGATGATGTTTCGCGGGATTAATCTCCATTACCAACGGGTAGCCGAACAGCTTTCATTGAGTGGCGCAGTGGTGCCACCTGAATTGCGACGTCACACGGCGATTGTGTTGATTAGCGGCATTCATCGGGGGGTGTTGCCGGCGTTGCAATATGCACGCTCAATCGCGCCCGATAATGTTGCAGCCGTCTACGTTGATCTCGATCCTGAAGCAACTGAGAAGTTACGTAAGCGCTGGCAGGATTGGGGATGCGGCATTCCTCTGGTAGTGCTTGAGTCGCCGTTCCGCTCGTTGATCAATCCTATTGTGCGCTATATCGAAGAGGTTGAGACGCGCTACGGCGATGATGTGATCACGGTTATTTTGCCTGAATTTGTTCCGGCCCGCTGGTGGGAGCATTTACTGCATAATCAGACCGGTATTTTGATCAAGACGGCATTGCGCCTACGAGGAACAGTGGTGACAAGCGTGCCGTATCGGTTGCGCTAGTAGGGTACGCATGAAGTGTCAGTTCGAGTTGGCGAACTGACACTTGCATCCTCCTATCGTGTTCAAGACGTTCCCAACGCGCTGTCTGTCCCCTTTTTGACGGCTGAAAGGCTGCCAGCCTTCATTCGCTGTACGATCTGTACTCGGTCGGGCAGGGTCTCACGACCTTCCACTGCGCACGCTGCGGCAGCGGCAGCAAAACGGGCGGCAATGAACGGATCGCCGATCTCCCAAAGGCGAATGAGAAAAGCTGCTGTAAAGACATCACCAGCGCCGGTAGGATCGATTTCTCGTGCCGGGTATGGGGCGATGTGGTGGGCTTGCCTATGGAGATACATCGTGGCGCCGCGTGCGCCGTGGGTGACGATACCAATCGGCACAGTGCGAGCATAAGCTGCTGCCAGTTCTTCATCACCGGCGACATCTTCGCTGCTGAGTGTGAGGACGTGGAGACGGGAGAGTTCGGTTGCGGTGGGTTGCCAGCGCCGAAAGCGTACCGGTGATGGGAGGGGCGTGTCCCAGTCGCGCAGCCATCCCTGTGCTGTTGCTCCGATAAGTGCTCCAGGAAAAGCAGCCGCAACGTCGGCGGTACATTCGTGTAATACCGGCCCTAACAAGACAATCGGAGCGGTGCGCCAACGGGCTGGGATGTCGGTCATGAGAATTGGTGGTGCAACTGCGTGGAGCCACTGGTGTCGTCCGGTTACGGTATAGCGGTTCTCGAACGTGGAGCTGACGGTGGAGGAGATACTTGACCACGCGATGCCAGACGGTGGTTCTTCAGCACTCGCAGTGACGATAGCCGCTCGTAACCCCAGACGTTGGGCCAGTAGTGCAGCGAAGCGAGCGGTGCCACCGGCGGCAGTTGCGCCGTTCGGTAGCAGATCGCACGTAACATGACCAATGATAACAATGTCAATCATAGTGAATTCAGTGCTCGCGCAGCGAGTTTCGCCTAAAGTCCTTGCTTAGGAAAGCTACTGGTGAGTTGTGGATAAACGCTTAGCTTTGCCGTGAGCGTCGCTACAGGTAGTGCTGTAAGCTGACGCCCACATATACTACGGCCTGTTGTGGGCTAAAGTCTTCTTCTGGCGTGGTCGCAGTGTACGAGCTGAAACCTTTGGGCGCGGCTGCGTGGGTGTTGCCGGTATATTGGTAGTCACGGGTTACAATCTATTTGATTAGTTTGCCAGGTCAATCTTCGGTTTAGGTTTCAATCGCATATATTGACAGAACGTCTATCCCTCGTGAGTAGAGTGGTTCCAGGCAAGGCCAGGGCCGCGCGCGTCGGCTACTGTTTAGCCGGATAGATCACAATCTTACGATTTTCGCCTTCCCCAGAACTCTCGGTATAGATCGTCTTATCATCACGCAGGGCAAGGTGAACGATACGTCGTTCGTAGGCTGCCATCGGTTCGAGCATAATCGGTCGTCCGGTCTGGCGTACTCGTTCGGCCATCCGGCG
The DNA here is from genome assembly GCF_049970315.1 of Chloroflexus sp. Taxonomy (GTDB): domain Bacteria; phylum Chloroflexota; class Chloroflexia; order Chloroflexales; family Chloroflexaceae; genus Chloroflexus. The sequence continues at coordinate 172,506 of NZ_JBMFNE010000003.1, read as the reverse complement.
GGCGAGGCTTTCGAGCGATTCTTGGCGGCGTTGGCGATAGTTGCCGACATCAACCACCAGTTGTGGCCATGCCTGTATTCGTCGGCTTACCAGCAAATTCAGTAAGAACTGTAACGAACGGAGCGTTTCGCCACGCCGACCGATCAAGAGACCCATCGCCTCTTCATCGGCTCCTTCGACGTGCAGCGTAATCGTCTCTTCTAAGTTCCCTTGTGGGCCGGGCACGCGCGAAATTACCGACGTAACGTAGGCTTGAATATCCATACGTTCGAGTAGGTCTTCGAGGATACGCTGCGCAATCGCACTCACCTCTTCAATCGAAGGCTTTTCTTCGTCATCTTCGACGACGGTGACGCGCACCAGTGCTTCGTCACCATTCTCGCCGGGATCGAGCACCTCAATCGCCACTTCATCGCGGTCGCGGCCCAGTTGGGCCAATGCCAATTCAACGGCTTCGGCGACGGTGCGTGCGCTGATTTCAATGCGCTTCATAGACACCTCTCGGTCACGGTGACCGTCTTCCTAAGTAGATAACGTTAACGGCGACGACGAGGATTGGGATATTGGCGTGATGTACGCTGCTCCTCACCACCTGCTTCACCCTGCTCAACCGGCGCTTCGATCAATGGGCGCATGACCGACCAAAAATCGACTTTTGGTGTCTCGGTTTGGGTCTCGGTTGCAGTAGTAGAGGCTGATGCGAGGCTCAGCGCCGATGTAGGACGATTGTCAGGTGGCAAGAACCGCAGATAGTTGGCCAGTGAACCCCAACCCGATGTAAAGTACTGCTGGATCACACCGATCACACTGCTCACAACCCAGTATAGGACAGCACCGGTGGGGAAGGTGAAGGCAATGTATCCAAATACAAACGGCATAATTAACATTGCTTGGGTAAATGCCTTCTGCTGTGGATCTTGAACCCGCGGTGTTGCCATGAGCTGCTGCACCAATTGTAAAACGATCGATAGTACCGGTAAGACGAGATAAGCAAAACCGGCAAACCCATTTGGCCCAAATGCCGGCACCCCCAGGTCCATACCGAAGAACGGAGCACTGAGAATTTGTGCCAGGCGTTCATCTTTCAACATCTCGGCCGCAGCAGCACTCAAATTCACGCGCTGTTCAGGTACCATCAGGTGATAGACAGCTTGGTACACACCGAAGAAAATTGGGAGTTGCAGCAAGAGCGGCAGACAACCGCCTACCGGATTAATCTTATATTCACGGTAAACCCGTAGGGTTTCTTCTTGGAGTCGTTGCGGGTCTTTGCCGTACTTACGCTGAATCTCTTTCAGGATGGGCTGTACTTCTTGCATCCGGCGACTCGAACGCAACGAGCTTAGGGTAAGTGGCAAGATAAAGAGACGGGCAGCGATCGTGAAGAGCACAATGCCCAATGCCATATTGCCGGTCAGTGATGAGAAGAAGAGGAGTAATTGTTCGAGCAACCCAACGAATGCCGACCAGATATTCATGGCGATCCCCGTTCGTTTTGTGGTAGTGAGGTAGGTGGTACTGGTGAAACAGGTTCTGTTTCAGGTGTGAGCAGGCAGGCCTGCCGGAGTAGACGAATAATATCGGCTTGCAACTGGCTAAATGGCGTCTCAATCACCTCTGGTGAACGAATAGCAAAAAGTAGGTCGTAACCGGTGGTAAGTGACGGTAAAAGCAAGCGCACTGCCTCACGAACTCGCCGGCGAGCACGGTTGCGCTGGACGGCCTTGCCAAGGCGACGACCGGTGATGAAACCACAGCGTACACCATCGCGCCGACCCGGTGCGACGGTGAGGGTCAGCCAAGCCGAAGAAAAGGTGCGTCCCGTTTGGCGTACTCGACGGAATTGTGCAGGCCGACGGAGCCGGTTTGCGCGTCGCATAGACAAAAAACAAACGGGCTACCGACTACAGATGGCATACCTGCCAGCCGCCTGTCGCGACTCTGTAGACGATAACCCGTTCCATGCAGTTGTTAGCGGTGCCCGCGTCGTACTGCTCGCCGCTCATCACTGACGGTTAACTTCCAGCGACCCTTGAGGCGCCGACGACGAAGAATTGCCCGTCCGTCCTTCGTAGCCATCCGTGCCCGGAAACCATGCTTGCGACGGCGCGGAATACGTTTAGGTTGCCATGTTCGTTTGGGCATTGTATGTTCTCCTCAGAAGTTGTCGAATTTATTGACAAAACTAGTGCCATTATAATCGTCGCACCGGATCGGTGTCAAATCTGGTCTCTCCTACCAAGATGCCAGGCAAGGTTTGTGAACATCATGACTTGGGGAGTGGTGCGTGACGGCGTTACCAACCGCAACAGGTTTCCGAGATGGTGTGACCGTAGGAACAAGATGTTGCTATGCTCCTACGGTCACATCATAACGACCGAGCCAATGTCAGGCAGCTTGGGAAGCCGCTTATCGCCTTCTACTCATCGTAGCCGATCTGCTGGAGGGTTCGGCGAATTGCCTCACGCTGACGGCGATTTGAGGGACGCTCCGTCTCCTCATCATCATCGTCCTCATGGCGTCGGCGTCGATCACGGTCACGGCGACTGCTGGAACCACCGAACTTGGTTAGCAGATCTTCAATGGTAGCGTTACCCTCAAACGATACATCATCATCTTCACCGACGATATAGGTGTCGGGGCTGGACTGAGCCGGTCGGCGCTCACGACGCTCGCGTCGTTCACCACGCTCACTGCGTTCACCACGCTCACTGCGTTCACGGGCGGCCTGGGCAGCGGCTGCGAAACGTTCGAGGTTGCCTCGTCGTGTCGGTGTTACCTCTTCTGACGGCTCGGCAGCTTCTTCACCGGTCGTAGTTGCCGGCTGCTCCTCTTCAAGACGCATCGTCAGGCTAATCCGCTTGCTCTGTGGATCGACGCCGAGCACCTTGACCTTCACCTTGTCACCGACTTTGACCACATCTTCAACCTTAGCCACGCGGTGCGGGGCAAGTGCTGAGATATGAACCAGGCCATCGCGCCCGACACCGATGTCCACAAACGCGCCAAAGTTAGCGATCCCGCTGACAGTACCCTCGATAATCTGACCTGGTTCGAGCTGTTGCATGCGCTGGGCGCGCTGTGCACGGCGCAAGCTCAGACTAATGCGGGTTCCTTCGCCATCGATTTCGAGTACTTTAAACTGATAGCGCTCACCCACCTTGACTGCGTCTTCCGGCTTTTCGACACGGCCCTCGGACAACTCACTGATATGGATCAACCCATCTTTACCGACCCCAATATCAGCAAAGGCGCCGAAGGGGGCGAAGCCGGTGATCACACCCTCAACGATGTCGCCAACTTTCAGGCTTGCCAACTTCTCGCGATCGACCTCTTGGCGGCGCGGTTGCGGTTGCGCCGGCTGTGACTGGCGGGCACGACGTGGTTTTTCACCTCGGCTCGGATTGAGCATGGTCAGACTAATCCGACGTGCATCTAGATCAACGCTCTTGACCCACACCTTCACCGTATCGCCGATCTGCACCAGTTCTGACGGCGTATCGATCCGGCGATCGCTCATCTCCGAAATATGGACGAGGCCGTCACGACCAACTCCAACATCAACGAAGATACCGTACAGTGCGATGGAAGTAACCTTGCCTTCCAGCTCCATGCCGGGCTGCAAATCCTTCAGCCGACGCGGCTTTTGCGGTTGCTGCTCACTCACCGGGGTAAAGCTGGCACCGGTCGCCTCAGCCGGTTCAGTTTCTTGCGCAGCGGCTTGTGCCGTTGTTACCGGAGCCTCAGACTCCCCTGTAGTAGCGGGTTGATCTACCGCCTGTTCAGGGGTAGGCGCTACCGCCTCCGCCGGAACCGATGTTGCGGCGACAGCAGCGTCAGCCGCCGGAGCCTGAGCTGCCGCAAGAGGCGTATCTGCCAGCTCGCCCGCAGCGACCTCTTCCCTACGAACCTGATCCGTCATTGCCTACCTTCCTCCTCGCGTAACATACATAACCGTAGTTATACCCTTGGCGCCCGATCACTCGTGTGTCCGACGCTTGCCGACCGCTTGGATAATTTATGTGCGCATTTGTTGTCGAACTGCGCGCACCAGACCGTCATCTTGCAAATCTTCTAAGCGATAATAGATGCCGCGAAGATATTCAGCCAATCGTCGTGATAGGCCGCGATCAAAATGGGGATGTTCAGTATCAATGACGATAGCCTGAATCTGACGATCGGCGATCATTTCAGCGATCCGATATGCCTCCTGTTGCGGTGGGAGATCGGAGATAGAGACATTAGCCTGTCCATCGGTTAATAGTACCATCAACGGTACCACTTCTGCATCACGCCGGCGTGCGCGTTCAAGCAGTTCAAACGCTGTCAGTAAGCCGCGTGAGAGCGGTGTCTTACCTCCGGTAGGCATTGATTGCAAGCGACGTTGGGCCAATTCAACGCTGTTGGTTAATGGCAACAACACCCGTGCATAGTCGCGCTGAAAACTGACCAACCCCACCTGATCGCGACGTTGGTATGCGTCACGCAGTAGCGAGAGCACTGCTGCTTTTGTCGCTTGCATGCGCTCTTCGGCGGCCATGCTCCAACTGGCATCGACCACAAAACAGACGGCATTGCGAGTCCGGCGCACACGCACTTTCTGGCGCAAATCAGAACGCTTAATCAATATTTTTGGCCGTTGGCGGTGCGGTGTATCGATGGTGTGCATCAATTCCATCCGGCGTTTACGCTGGTAGATCGCTGCTTCACGCAAGGTGGCATCGAGGGCCAAATCGGTTACGCGCGCAGCTTGTCGGCTCGTAATGTAGCGCCCCTGCTTTCGGGTTGTCCGCGAGCGTGAACGACGACCGGGAGCACGGCGTTGCGTGCGATCGGGGGTTGTTTCGAGACGGCGTGGGCGAAAGACATCACCGGCTTTATGCTCAGTACCACCGGTTGCTTGTTCATTAGCCGGCTTGGCTGTTTCTGGGGTTCCTGCGCCGCCGATCGGTACGGTTGTGGCGCTACCGCCATGCTCGTCACCACCCTCATCGTCATTGCTACCGTCATCGTTCAGATCAGGCTTTTTTTTTACCTCCGCCTGTGCTCTGATCTCCTCGGCCCGCTTGCTATAGTGATCGAGAATAGTAGCCATCCGCTGCTCATCAAGTTTGACCTCGCCAAAGGGCTGGCGTCTCATTCGGTGTGGTAAGGCCAACTCGGCCGCCAGGCGAATATCTTCTGCGAGCAGCATTCGCCGACCACTCCATGCAGCGTGGGTCCGCGCCGTCTCGAGAATAGTCAAATCGGCGCGATGCCCATCTACTCCCATCTCGATACACAAACTTGCCACAACCGCCATATCGCTCCGATCGATCTGCACCTGCGGTAACAGGGTACGGGCTGCGGCAATACGCTGCGATAGCGCCTCTTCGGCCTCGTGCCACTGCTGAATAAAGCCGAATGGATCGGCCTCATACGCCATCCGGCGCTCGATCACGGCAACCCGATCGTTGACATCGGTCAGACCGACGACTTCGACAGCCAGACCGAACCGGTCGAGGAGCTGTGGACGAAGCTCACCCTCTTCGGGATTCATCGTACCGACGAGGATGAAACGGGCGGGATGCGATACGCTTACCCCTTCGCGTTCAACAGTATTGACCCCCATTGCTGCGGCATCGAGCAGCAAGTCAACGAGATGGTCATCGAGTAGGTTGACCTCATCGACGTACAACACGCCGCGATTGACCTGTGCGAGCAGACCGGGTTCAAACCGACGCTGTCCTTCAGTAATTGCGTGTTCGAGGTCGAGTGAACCGACGACGCGATCCTCAGAGGCCGAAACCGGCAACTCAACCAGTCGTGTAGGGCGTACCATTGTGGGCAAGGGACCGTGAGCCAGCCGTTCTTGGCATGAGGCACAGAGGATTGCCGGCATATCAGGATCGCAACTGTAGGGGCAATCAACCACCACCTTAATCGATGGCAAGAGGCGGGTCAGCGCACGGACTGCCGTTGACTTCGCCGTACCCTTCTCGCCGCGAATCAACACACCACCGATACGTGGGTTGATCGCGTTCAAAATGAGGGCGCGTTTCAACCGCTCTTGGCCAACAATGGCGGAGAATGGATAAACCGGTCGTTGCGGAAGATTGGTGATGTTCACGACAACAAAAATCTTCTAGCTCAGCGTGAGCCAGAAGCCATAGCAGCAATGCCGCGTAATGTTGAAAAGCAGCATCTTCATCATCCGACGGGCGAGCCTGACCTACGGCAATGCTCACAGCGAACACGTCCTACCTGCTTGCAACGAAGCAGTATAGCAATTGTGTCACAAAGCCGCTGAAAAGTCAAATGACACCGGGAGTAGGCCGAAGAACGGTGCTTACCTATTGGGCGACGCTCGTTGTCTTTGCCCTTGCTGTGCGTATGCTATAATATAGCGATTCGAGCCGGGCTAATGTTCGGCGTGATCAATACGGTAAGACGAATTCTGGTTGGCAACAGATGGAGTAACACACGTGGGTTTGAACCCTTTTAATACATTTTTCGGTGTATTCAGTCGTGATCTTGGTATCGATCTGGGTACGGCCAACACGATGGTGTATATGCGAGGTAAGGGGATTGTGATCAGCGAGCCATCGGTTGTTGCCATCGATACCCGGACCAAAAAAGTGCATGCGGTCGGTGCGGAAGCCAAGGCGATGGTTGGCAAGACGCCGGCCAATATCGTTGCAGTACGACCTCTCAAGGATGGCGTGATCGCCGATTTTGACGTGGTCGAGCAGATGTTGTCTTACTTTATCAAGAAGGCTCATACCTATGCTGCATTGCCGTTAGTCGATCCGCGGCCTCGCGTCGTTGTTGGTGTACCGTCGGGGGTGACCGATGTTGAGAAGCGGGCTGCCCGCGAAGCTGCGTTGAATGCCAAGGCTCGCGAAGCGTTTGTTGTGGAAGAGCCGATGGCGGCGGCGATCGGGGCAGGCTTGCCGGTTGAAGAGCCGATTGGATCGATGATCGTCGATATTGGCGGTGGGACGACGGAAATTGCTGTCATCGCCCTCGGTGGGATTGTGATTAACCACTCGATCCGTATCGCCGGTGATGAGATCGATGAGGCGATTATCCAATTTGCCCGCCGTGAATACAACTTGTTGATTGGCGAACGAATGGCGGAGAAGGCGAAAATTGCCGCCGGTTCAGCGTATCCGCTTGACGAAGAGATTAAGGTTGTGTTGCGCGGGCGCGATCTGCTGACCGGTTTGCCTAAGGCTATTGAAGTCAGCTCGGTTGAGCTACGCGAAGGTATTGCTGGCCCGGTCAATGCTATCGTGGCCGAGGTGCGGGCTGCGCTGGAAGAGACGCCGCCTGAATTGGTGGCCGATATTATGGAGCACGGCATTATGCTGGCCGGTGGCGGTTCATTGCTACACGGCCTTGATAAGCGGATTGCTGCCGAGACACGCATGCCGGTGCATGTTGCGCAAGATCCTCTTTCGTGTGTGGCGCGTGGCGCCGGTAAAATGGTCGAGCATTTTGACAATAGCGTGTATCAGGATATTCTCATGCGTACCCAAACCACGCGACGGGTGCGGAGATAGCGCATGCGCGATTTTCTCGATGAACGTCCACTGAAGCTACGGCGTGACCGGTTTGGTGACACCAATTATGGTCGGGTCGTGGTGACGGCCATCGCTCTTTTATTGTTGAGCGTGATACTCATCGTATTCGACCGGCAAGGAGTGGTGTCACCGATTCGGTTGTCCGCACGCGAGCAGTTGCAGCCCGTGATTAGTTGGTTGACCGACCGCCGGATGGCGCTTGAGGCATGGTGGGCTACGCCACGCGATGTTGTCACTCTCCAGACTCGAGTAGCCGAACTAGAGGCTGAAAATGCTCAGTTGCGTAACGATGTGTTGCGGCTTGAGCAGGCCCGGGTCGAGAATATTTTTCTGCGCCAACAGTTAGCCATAACGCAAGCTCATCCGTGGCGAGTTCTCGGTGCCGAGGTGATGGTGCGTGCCCCTGATGCAGCTCGTCGGGTGATGACGATTGCGCGTGGTGCCAATGACGGTGTGCAGACGGGGATGGCGGTGATTGGGCAGCAACCGGGCAACCCACCGGCATTGATCGGGGTAGTAGAAACGGTGGGTCCGCATACGGCAGAGGTGTTACTCATTACCGACATCAGTAGTCAGCTCAGTGTGCGGGTTTTACAGCCTGGTGGGGCACCGCTCGGTTTGATGCAAGGTCAATGGCAGCGCGGCTCGCGATTGCGGGTTGAGTTGATCGACCGTAGTGCTACCCTACGGGTTGGTGAGCATGTAATCACTGCCGGCTTGAGTGGTGCGCTCGATCTCCCCCTCGATCTGTCAGCGATGCCGGCAGCAGTGCCAATTGGCTTTATTGAAACGGTACGGCAGGAGGGGCAGCGCCAAATCGGTGACATCCGACCTTTTGCCGATCCCGATCAGGTACGCTACGTGTGGGTGATTCTCAGTCAAGACGAATAGAAGAGCGGATAGCGCGCGAGCTAGGGTTGGCCCTGGCGTTGCTTGTGATTGCCTTAGTGCAGACGACCGTGCTCAGTGGGCCGGGTGGGTTCAGTATTCCGCTCCTGTTGGTGCTGGCAATTGTGCGTGCGCTCGTCGGTGTCAGAACTGCTGAGCCGGTCCGTGGGTTGATGCGCGGATTGTGGTGGGCGTTCTATGGTGGGTTGGCACTCGATGTCTTGGGGACGTTGCCTCTTGGGAGTCATGCAGTTGCTCAACTTATCGCAACCGTTATTGTTGGCTTATTTGCGCGCCGCTTTGCACTCGAACGACCATTAGTACCGTTGGTGGCAGTAGCCGTTGGTACGGTGATCTATGAGGTGATCCTCTTTGCGATCACACTTCCCGCCATGCCTGATTGGCAAGCCTACTTTCTCGTAGTGGTTGTTCCGTCGCTGTTACTGGCGCTCATTCCGACCTTACCGGCAGTAGTGATTATCCATCGTTTGGTGCGCACCGAGTAGCTCAAGGGTATCACCACAGTTATAATTTATAATTAACGTCGTTGGTTGGAGTACGATCATTGTGGCTGGAAAGGCGAATGTGCAGCTATGGCACGGCTTATCGCACTACGCATAGTACTGCTGATCACGGTTATGGTGCTAGTCGCCCGGCTCGCCCAACTCCAACTGGTACAGACCGATGCGCAGCGGTTTGGCGCCGATATTGAAGTTACAACCCGTCGCTATCTGACGAATCAACCGCGCCGCGGAGAAATTGTCGATGCACACGGTACGCTACTTGCCGAGAGTGTACCGATTTACAATTTGGCCGTGATTCCCGGCCAATTGCCATCGGCCAACAGTGCGCCTGCACAACGTGCAATGACCCTCGCCCGTTTGGCCCAGATTGTGGGTCTGCCGTCTACGTTGGTAATTGACCCGGCGAGTGCATTAGCAACGACGCCCAACCTCCGTCGTGATGTAGCTGCACTAGGTGCTTTACCGGAGTTAACCAATACCGACGTCCTCACTATCTCGATTGCCCCTGAAGATACCTTAAAAGCGCTCAGCCTGAGTGAAACCTACGCTTCGGTCGTCAAACTCGTAAATCCGATTGAGCAGCTTCTGCAACAAGCCAATGTACGCCGCTATCAGCCGGTGATTATCAAAGAGGATATTTCTCCCGAACTGGCGTTGGCGCTGCGGGAAAATGCTAACTACATGCCCGGTGCACAGGTGATCGAGGGGTTCCGTCGGCGTTATCCACTCAGTAGTCAGATACCGTCACTCTCGCATATATTAGGATACACCGGACGGATCAACTCGTGCGAATTGGTGGCGGTCAATCCGGCCAGCTCGTGGCTCCGCGGTTTGGTTGACATTACTGCGAATGCACCGATCTGTGGATTGATCACCAAACCGATTGATCCGACGAGTGTCGGTTTGCCACCGTACTTGCCGAGTGATCAGATCGGAAAAGACGGGCTAGAAGGCGCCTACGAGAAGGTTTTGCGTGGGCAGATGGGTATCGACTCGTTGTTGGTCGATGCTCTGCAACGACCGGTCAGTGCTGTGACAACGCTACGCCCGGTGACCAATGGCTACAATCTGGTACTGACCATCGATGCACAATTCCAAGCTGAGGTGGAACGGATCTTACAACGTTGGATTAACGTAGGTGAAGAGCGACGACAGACTGCGCGGGAAGCCCACAAACGGGCCTATGCTCCGATCGTTGCCGGTGTGGCCGTCGCACTCGATCCCCGCGATGGGCGTATCCTGGCGATGGTCAGTCTCCCCGATTACGATAACAACATTTGGGTTGATCCGGCGCGTGCGGCTGACTTGAGAGCATTGCTTACACCGTCGAGTGACGAAGCTCAGCGTGAGCTACAACGGCTGGCGCCTTTTACCAATCGTGCCATTGCCGGCCAGTATCCACCCGGCTCGACGATCAAACAGTTTGTGGGATCGGTGGCGTTACAGCAGAACGTGATTAAAACCGATACCAGGCTGCGCGATCCCGGTCTACTGCGATTGATAGAGCGTAGTGGCACCGAATTTATCTTACCCAACTCAGTCCGTAATCGTGACAATGGACTGATCGATGTACGAGATGCGTTACGTCTCTCATCGAATGTGTTCTTTGCCAGTGTTGCCGGCGGAAACGAGCAGGCGGTCAATCTCGACGAGCGCGCATTGCGGATTAACGGTCTTGGCATTGATGCACTCGTTGAAGGGTTGTCGTGGTTTAATCTAGGTCGTCCAACCGGGATCGATCTCGTCGGTGAAGCGAGCGGGCGTGTGCCCACGCGCGCATGGAAGGCGCAAGTATTGCGTGAGGCGTGGACAACCGGTGATACCTACAATACCGCGATTGGGCAGGGATATCTAGAGGTGACGCCGCTGCAACTGGCGGTTGCTGCCGGTGCTGTGGCAACCAATGGTACGCTCTACCGTCCTCATCTAGTTGATCGGATTGTTGACGAAAATGGGCAGCTTATCCGGCAAATCCTGCCGGAACCGATCGGACAAGTACCGATCAACCCTGAACATTTGGCAACGATCCGAGCCGGTCTCTTTGCTTCGATCACCGATGGGTTAGGTATTGCAGCGCGTGAAGTCTGTTCGGGCTTGCGTATTGCCGGCAAGACGGGCACTGCCGAGTTTGGACCGATCCTAACCACGAGTGATGGTCGGTTGGTGCGGCAAAGCCATGCGTGGTTTGTCGGTTTTGCCCCTTACGAGAATCCTGAGATCGTGGTCGTGGTGTTGGTCGAAGGGGTTGGTGATCTCAACGATGGTTCTTCAACGATTGCTGTACCGGCGGTGACGCAGATTATGCAAGCGTACTTTGGGGTGAATCCACCGGAGAATCCGCCGACGATCTGTCCGGTGTTGCCGCAACCGTAACGTTGCGCAGGCTGGTAGAAGTTTTACCGCAGGGGGCGCAGAGGATCATCACCATCCCCAACCATCTTTGCATCTTAGGTTGGCCCCCTCCTAGTCGCCCCCGCTGGGGGAAGTAGAATGTTAGCGCAAAGGACGCGGAGAAGGGGGTATGCTGTTCTCCTCATATTCCAAGCTTTGCGATCTTAGCGGGTTTTGCGCCTTTGCGTTAGAGTCCTCTGCGGCTTGGCTTGCTTTGCGGCGTGGCGATGGCCCTCTAGTCTCTTCGTGAAAGATCAGTTGCGCAAAACAGTGGCCTGTTGCGATTTTTGCGCCTGCGGGATGCTATGATAGACATATAACGAACAATAGTTTGAGGAATAGTATGGGCAAGGGAAGAGGACTCGCGCGCGCCGAGCGGTTGACCGAAATGAAGCGGCTTTATGTGCAGCGCGCTTTCAGCGATGCTGAGATGGCTGAACGCCTAGGCGTTGATCGCACAACGGCCTATCGTGATCGAATCGCCCTTGAGCAGGACTATCCGTTCGTTGAAGACCCGCCGGGACGCTACCGCATTGATCGCAATCGCCTCCTGTCTGAAATTCGTCTGAACCCGCATGAGGCGCTGTTCCTCTACCTGCCGGCGCGCCGGTTACTACGGCAAACTCACTTCGCCAACCGGCATGTTGTCAATGCCGTGGAAAAATTGGCCGCCTGTCTCCAACAGCCGATGACGGAAAAATTATTACGGCTTTCTCATGAGGTGCTTCATCAGCAAAATTATCCAGAACGAATAGGTGTACTTGAACAGATTACAATGGCTTGGATTGACCGGAAAAAAGTGCGTATTACCTACCGCGCTCTGCGAGCCAAGCGCCCGCTGATTCATACAATCTGCCCATATTTGATCGAACCGGCGTTGTGGAGTGATAGCGTATATGTAATCGCCTATAGCGATGTAGCTAGAGATATTGTGCCATTTAAGCTTGAGCGCATCGAAGATGTAGTAACGACCCTAGAATATTTTGATTTTCCCGACAATTTTGATGAACAACAACTGTTACGCCGTACATGGGGCATCTGGATTAGCGATAGTGAGCCGGTAACGGTAAAACTGCGGTTTTTGTCCGGTGAAGCGACGCGGCGGGTGCAAGAGACGGTCTGGCATCCTTCGCAGCAGATCACGTTGTTACCTGATGGCGGTTGCGAGTGGCAATCGCAAGTGGCGGATTGGCGCGAGATATTACCTTGGGTGCGAGGATGGGGTGCTAGTGTTGAGGTGATCGAGCCGCGCGATTTGCGCGAAACGCTGATGAGTGAAGCAAAAGCGCTGGCCGAACGGTATGGTTGGTACGTTTCGTCACAGCCTGCGGGAACTGCATCGACCACCTTGCGAGATTTCTTTGGGGAGTAGCGATGGTGCTTTACCCGTACCAACAGCGTGTGAGAAACCACATTCTACAGGGCAAGTCGGTCATCTTGCAAGCACCGACTGGGGCCGGCAAGACGCGAGCTGCGTTGGCGCCGTTTATTGAAGGATTTTTTGATCAGCCCGACTCGACTCCACGCAAGTGCTTGTACGTGACGCCGATGCGGGTGTTGGCTAATCAATTTTATGCTGAGTATAGGGCATTAGCTGATAGCTATTGCCGTCGTCATGGCCGTCATTTAGATGTACGGATTCAAACTGGCGAACAGCCAGATGATCGACGCTTTGAAGGCGATCTCATTTTCTGCACAATCGATCAATTTCTTAGCAGTTATTTGGTGATGCCGTACAGTTTACCCTACCGATTGGCTAATCTGAATGCCGGAGCGATAGCGGGTTCGTATTTAGTATTTGATGAATTTCATCTGTTTGATTCTGAAGCGGCATTACCGACGATTTTGCATGCGTTGCCTACCTTAAGCCGGTTAGCTCCGGTGATGTTGATGACGGCTACCTTTAGCATTCACATGCTGAAATCGTTAACGTCGTTCCTGCCCAATGCCGAGATTGTGACACTTACGCGGGACGAGATTACCGCCATTGATTGCCGTGGCGAACAATCACCCCGACAGCGATACTGGACTGCGGTCGATCAGCCGTTGTGTGCAGACGCAGTCTTACAGCGTCACCAGCGTTCGTCGTTGGTGATTTGTAACACGGTGACTCGTGCGCGTGCCTTGTATCGTGAACTGAAGCAAAAGGTTGGTCAGGATACCGAACTTCTGCTCTTACATAGCCAGTTTTTGCCTGATGATCGCCGTCGGATCGAAGGGGAGTTGCAGCGACGAATCGGTGTAAACGCAAATCGCACTTGCGCCAATGTGATCGTGGTTGCCACCCAAGCGATCGAAGTCGGCGTTGATATTTCCGCCGAAGTCTTACACACCGAGCTGGCACCGCCTGCCAGTTTGATTCAGCGCGCTGGTCGTTGCGCGCGTTACCCCGGTGAAAAAGGGGAGGTGATCGTATATCGGGTAGAGAAATATGCGCCGTATGCATTCGAGGCTGATGAGTTGTTAAAGCAAGAGATGGACACTGCTTGGCAGTGGTTGCACAAGTGTAAGGGAGAGATTTTTGATTTCACGCGAGAGCAGGAACTGGTTAATACAGTGAGTGCGCCACGCGATAAGCAGGTGATAGATGGTCTGAACGCTGATCGGTTTAATCGATCAAATTATATTCATATCTGTCAACAAGGCAACCGTTGTGGGGCGAGCCGATTGTTGGTGCGAGATGTAGACAGCCGGCTTGTATTAATCCATCCTAATCCAGATCAGTTGCTCGACTCACCATACGATGCAATTGGGTTGAACATTCCGGTCTACTCGCTGCGCGCAATGGTACAGGAATGGTTGCAACGGTCAGTGACAGCACCTTGGCGCGTTAAGCGGCTCTATGAACGTCAGTCCGATGATCGGGCAGAAAGCCGGCAGATGGTATATCACTGGGTTGACGTTCAAGATACTAAAGAATTGGGTGAAACAGCCATACTCGTTGTCCATCCTGTTTTAGCCGGTTATTCGGAACGCGAAGGGTTTCTACCTGACACGGGTGATTTACCTTTTGTTTCGTCGTTACCATCGGCAACGACGCGGATCGAGCGGGCCTTGCAACCGCTGCAGGTAGAGACCTACACTGAACATATTCAACGGGTTTTACAAGCATTTAGCGAGCTAGCGCTTCCTGAACTGCGCTATGCTGCACCGGCGCTCGAGAGGGCGGCGAATTGGCCGGAAGGGAGTGTGATACAAGCCGCGTGGTTGGCCTGTCTCTTGCATGATGTTGGCAAGTTAAGTAGCGCTTGGCAGCAGTGGGCTCATGCCTATCAGCAAGCGATCAATCAGCCGGTAGCAGCGCACGTCGCTTTAGCCCATACCGCATTTGATCGCCAAAACCCGTTGCATGTGCAGGCACAGCAGCAGGTTTCAGCCAAGATACCGCGTCCCCGTCATGCATCAGAGGGTGCGTTGGCATGTAAGCAGATGATCACAGAGGCATTAGGCAATCAACGATGCTTAACCAAGGCAACCATCACAGCGATTGCTCGTCATCATGCGCCGTTTGTGAATGATTGCCAACCATTTCAATTGGTACCAAACGCTGACCACATCTTAGCCTGTACGGTACAACACATACCATCAGCGCTACGCCAGCATATCAAGGTGAATTTGCTCTGTAAACAAAGTAATGGAAACCAAATCCAGGAGTTCGGTAATTGGATCACAACTCCCAGAGATCAGTTTGGTTGGATGGCATACACCTTGCTGGTGCGGGCATTACGCCGGGCAGATCAGAGAGGTACGGAGTTAGGAAGGGGAGCCTTATGAAGAGCAAGGCGGCGAACATGACAACATCTTCGATTTACCGTCATGAATACTACGTAGAAAAGCGCACCGGGTCGTTTGCCGATAATCTGGTGACATTCGGGTTAGCGTATATATTAGATAGTATCGCGAATCGCCAGGCGCAGGTGACGATTAAAGACGCCGGGCCGCACTTTACCGTGTCTTGCGAGCCGCCTTTGCAAGCAAATTGGGTCACGAATTGCCAATTTTTCACCGGTGCATTCATGTTGATCACGCTTGATCGCAAAAAAAACCAAAAACTGATCAAAGGAACTGATATTCCCATTACTGATGTGGCGGCAATGTCGGGGATCGCATTGGATTACGAACAGGAAAAGAAAAATAACGCGCAATATTGGGAGTGGCGAAAGAGAGTTGGCAACCAGTGGCAAACCATGCAGCCACCGGTTGAGCCACATCCTGATTGGGAACTCTTCCGGGCGATTAATCCATCGGCTTTGCAGGCCAATAACAGTGCAGCGGCTGAATGGTGGCGCGGACGTACCAAATTTGCCGAGTTGTTGAAGATGGTATTGATGTACGCTTCTCAATTGCCAAATGATGAGGTTGGGGCGGCAAGGTATTGGATAGAAGTCTGTAAGCAGTACAACCTCAGCCCCAAGAAGGAGATAACAGCATCGCAGTTGACCAATCCTACACAGGGTAAGGGCATTGCAACCACCAAAGCCGTGTTCGCTAGTCCCGGCAATCTCAAACAGTTTTGGCTGATCGAATATCTTAAATGGGTCGGTTTGCGTTGGGCCGGTTTTACCCGTCTGATCAAGAATAGCAAAGATCGCAAAGTCTACGTCTTAGCGCCGCATCACCTTGATTGGGAGCACCATCTTGAAATTCGGGAGCGGTTTCACACGTTGATGATCGGTTCAGGTGGTGCAATCCAGCTCGATGCCTTAGTAGCGTTACATTACACGAAAGCAATGCTCGACTACGTACATGTCACGCAACAAAACAGCCTGCTCAACTCTCTGTTCGGCTCGAGCCATGGCGTGAATAAGGCTGTGTATGGTCTTGACAGTGCCTACTACAAAGATCTTGGACAGTCGGCTGCAATGATGAACATTGCCCGCATTGGTTTACCAACGTGGGTACAACCGCAACAACTGGCTGATATTGCGCGTTATAAGGCAGTGCTTGATGAGCATATTCTGATTGTGCGCAGCCTCGATGAGAATAAAGGTGAAGAGTACGAGTTGTTGCGCCTCTACCGTGATTTTCTCTCGGCAAGAGATCTGTATGCGCTACTAGCCTTTACCGATGCTTATGCTGGTTTTGTTATTCAGCGTGATAAACTTGCGCCGCAGCTTACCGTACAGAATCTGGAGGTGATTATGAGTTCGCTCGCGCCGCCACTCAGTAAGATTACTCAATCTCGTGGGTTCCGTAATCTCGCTTATGCAATTCGGATGGCAACGGTTGAGGCCCATCGCCGTAATCTCAAGCGCAATCAGGGCAAGTACGATATCTCGTATGAGGTGCGTTATGGGTTAGGCCAAGAGTTATTGCGTAAAGCTGCTTATCGGAATGAATTCATTATCGCGTTGAGCGAGTTTATTCATGATTACAACGCGGAAAATGCACGTAAGCGTGAACGGCAGGAACGTGAGAGTGGGAATGATCGTCCGCGAGGATCGCGTAGTGATGTTTCGATTCACGACATCGACGACATTTTGGCCTTGATGGATGAATATGGCGATCCGCAGATGATTGCAAGTTTGCTGGTGGCTTATGGCTATGCGAGTACCTACCAGCGTGATGAGACATACGCTGGTCTTGAAGAGACCGATGAGAGCGTGTCGGTAGACGATAGTGATGTTCAGGATATTGAAGAAGAGGAATAACCTTATCAATATATACGGAGACAGCCTTATGGCGAAGATTTACAGTCTAGCAATTGCAGCACGGGCCGTCCTTAATCTCCACTCGCTGAATAATGAGGGCGGTGAAGGTAATCAGATCCAAGCCCGGATGGTCAACGTCTTTGCCGATGGTCGTTTGCACAATGTCAATGCGATTAGCGGTGATATGTTCAAGCATATTCAATCAGAACATCTCCACCGTTTGGCGTTGCAAGCCGAGTTGCCGCTGTCCACAGGAGCACGATTGTTTAACGCCAATCGCATTAATTACGACGTTGATACCGACACTGCTTTCAAAGCGCAACTGGATGCGGCTAAGACGAATGCCGGTGAGCTTGATCTCATCTTGCGCCGCTGTGCAGTCACCGATATGGCTGGCGTGCTGGTGACGGCTGATAAGCGTTCACTTCCACGCAAAAGTGTGGTTGAATTTGGCTGGGTGGTTGGCATTCCCGGCAGTATCAAGACTGATTCCTATTTCCACATCAAGTTTGAGAGTGAACGTGGCGGCGGTAGCGCTCGCGTTAACGAGTCTGGTTCGATTTCGGGCAAGCAGACCCCATTTCACCGTCCGGCGTCATCGGGTGAATATGCGATTGTGGTACAGGTTGAAGCAGCGCGAGTCGGATTCAATGATATTGCCCAACGCTATGCTGTTGATATGGCGGAGCGTCAAAAGCGGCTGCGTGTTCTGCTCGAAAGTGTGCTCTACACGTTTGTTGAACCGTCTGGAGCAATGCGCACGGCGCAAAATCCACACATTCTCGATGTCAGTGGTGTCATTACGGTCAGCTCGCATGTTATCCCGGCACCTTGTATCTCACCGTTGAAAGCCGATTTCGTCAGCGACATTGAGCGTATTGCCAAGAGTTTCAACCAGTTGCACGCAAACGCGATTACTATGCTGCCCTTCGCCTCGCTAGGCGAGTTTGCGGAGCAAATGAGCGTCCTGATTGAGAAATCTGAACCATTCGAGTTGCCGTCAGTAAATGGAGCGAGCAATGTGGCTGATAGCTGAGTTCGAGGCAGTTACGCTCTTCTCATTACGTCCGAGTTTTACCACTTCTGCGGGTGGCACAACATTGTTAGCGCCTACACCTTTTTCGGTCAAGATGGCGTTGTTCGATGTATTGTGCCGAACTGCCTCGCTATCTATGGCGAAACACTATTGGCCCACCATTTGTCAGCTCGAAATCGGTTTGCGTCCGGCAGCACAGGCGGTCGTTTCACATGTCTTTCAGCGCGTGTTGCGGCCAAGTAGAAAAAATACTCAGCCGAATGATCCAACCTTTGAAGGGTATTTTCAGCGTACTATCGGCTACCGAGAGTACGTACATTTTGCCGGCAGTTTTGGCTTAGCATTCGGTTGGGAGGGCCAGCAACACTATAATTGGTTGCGTGATGCGGTGCTCAACGTTACCTACCTTGGTAAGCGGGGTGGGTTTGTGCAGGCCTTGTCGGTGCCGGAGTATAAGGAATTTCTACCGCCGGAGTTTGTCTTGCTCACCCAATCAGCAACGAATTTTCCGTTCGATGGTACGTTGCAGATGCTGGATGATTGCGCAGCACAGCTCAGCTTTGACAAAATCAATGTATACGATCGAGCGGCGAAGCTCAACGAGAAAGATCGTCCGTTACGGCACGTCGTCTTACCTTATCGCCTTAAGCGCTCATCGAAATCGTTTTCTTGGTATGAGCGAGGATGAATTGCAGGGCACGGCAGGATGGGCGCGGCAGCGCCGTGCCCTGACCATGTTGGGCGACCCGGCGGGTCGCCCCGACGCAATGGGCGATGCGGTGCGTGGCCCCGACGCGAACCGGCACGGCAGGATGGGTACGGCATGATGGGCAGGGCAGCGCCGTGTCCCTACGGGTGGGTTGTGCTGTGCGGCAAAGTCAGTGTGAACCGACTGCCTTTGCCGAGGCCGGCGCTGTAGGCGGTGATGTCTCCGCCCATTGCCCACGCAAGATGGCGGGCGATGGTGAGGCCAATCCCGCTACCGCCGCTGGCGCGTGAACGCGATGGGTCGGCGCGGTAGAAGCGCTCGAAGATGTAGGGTAGATGTTCGGGAGCGATGCCGATGCCGGTATCTTCTACCGTGACCTGTACCCACTCATTGACAAGATCTGAGCGAACCGTAATACAGCCACCTTCTGGGGTGTAGCGCACCGCGTTGCCGATCAGGTTGAGCAAGATTTGGGCGACACGATCTGGATCGGCCCGGGTTAGTATTGGTTGATCGGTGCGTTCACAGATGATTTTGAGGCAGCCGTCGAGGACCTGTGGTTGGAGTTGACTAACGACGTGCCGGATGACTTCGTTGATGTCGAAGGTGGTGAAGTGGAGCGAGATTTGGCCGGCTTCAACGCGCGAGAGAGTTTGTAGGTCGTCAACGAGCCGACGCAAGCGGCGAACCTCGTGTTTCATCTCGAGGAAGGTGTCGGCTTCAGCCGGAAGGACACCGTCGATTAAGCCTTCGAGGTAGCCTTCGATGCCGGCCAGCGGTGTGCGCAGTTCATGAGCAACGTTGCCAATCATCGTGACGCGACGCTGTTCGATCTGTTCGAGCGCTTCGGCCATCTGGTTAAAGCTTTCGGCGATGGCACGCAGTTCATCGCTGGCCGGTACGTGTACGCGCTCGTCGTAACGTCCGGCGGCGATGCGCTGGCTGCTGCGGGCGATGCTACGCAGCGAACGCAAGATGACTTGCACGAGTAGGATGCTGGTGGTGAGGCCGGCAATGGTGGCGGCGATCGCGGCGACCGTGAGCGCTTGAATAACTGCGGTATGCACGGTCGTGAATTGCTCAGGAGGTACGGTCTGTTCGA
This sequence comes from Chloroflexus sp., assembly GCF_049970315.1. Classification (GTDB taxonomy): domain Bacteria; phylum Chloroflexota; class Chloroflexia; order Chloroflexales; family Chloroflexaceae; genus Chloroflexus. Next base: position 152,640 of record NZ_JBMFNE010000003.1, on the reverse strand, counting down.
GGAGGGTGTTGGCGGTGAGGTTGAGGGTTACCACACCAACGATGACGACCAGCATCTGGGCGCCGATTATCTGCCAGCGGAGTTGTCGCCAGAAATGAATCATACGTTGCATCACCAAGATTTGTATAGTCGCACGGTAGTGTGGCTCCCATCTACAGTGCCATTGAACCGCTGCGTAAGGCCGCACGGTTGTGTGGCTCCCATGGATATCGGTTGCCCTCTATGCCGGTGTATCGACAAATCGGTAGCCAACGCCGCGAGCGGTGCGGATGAGATTTTCGCCGGTGAGGGCTTCAATCTTGCGTCGCACCTGGCTAACGTAGACATCGACTACGCGGTCGGTACCGTAGAAATCGCTCCCCCACACCTTCTCAATAAGGTCTTCACGGCTCAGCACTCGGTTGTGGTTACGCGCGAGTGCTAGTAGCAAGTCGAACTCGGTGGGAGTGAGTTCGAGGAGTTGACCGGCGGCACGGGCTTCGCGGGTGTCGGGATCGATTTCGACGTAGGTGAAGCGCATGACCGAACTCTTGACCGGTTTGCCGCGCCGTCGGCGCAAGATAGCTTCGACACGGGCGACTAGCTCGCGTGGACTGAAGGGTTTGGTCAAGTAATCGTCGGCGCCGACGCGCAGGCCGGCTACGCGATCTATCTCGTCACTGCGCGCGGTGAGCATGAGAATGAAGACATCGGACTTTTCACGTAAGCGTGCCGTGATTTCCATACCATCCATGCCGGGTAACATCAGATCGAGTACGATGAGGTCTGGTTCTTCATCGAGCGCCATCTGTAACCCTTCAGGACCGGTGGTGGCGCACAAGACGCGATAGCCGGCGTGTTCGAGGTAGGCTTTGGCGACGTTCCGAATGCTCGCTTCATCATCGATAACGAGAATGGTCGGTTGCATAGGTTCCTCACCGATAGCACAAGGAATGCTGGCTATCGTACACCACTCAGCACGACACCGAGCACGTTCGCCTTCACCTTTTCCAACTTTTGGCGTGCCTCACGGACTCGGTCCCGGCGGGAACGGCCGGCTTGCACGACCAACAACACACCATCGACGCGGGTAGACAGGACGAGTGCATCGGTGAAGGTTTGTACCGGTGGTGTATCGAAGATCACGATATCAACAGTTTGGCGAAGCCGAGCCAATAAGCCTTCCATCCGACGCGAACCGAGCAGATCGGCAGGGCGAGGGGGAAGTGGCCCGCTGGGCAGGAGGCTCAAGCCGGGTACATCGGTAGACTGAATGGCCAGTGGTGCATCCTGATCCAGGATCGAGCTGGTAAGGCCTTGCTCGTTGGAGAGGCCAAAAAGGGTATGAAGCGACGGTTGGCGTAGATCGCAGTCAACTAAGAGTACGCGCTGTTCGGCTTGAGCCATCGTTACTGCGAGGTTGGCGGCAGTCAAACTCTTTTCCGGCGTCGGTTCGGCGGCAGTGAGTAGCAGCGTGTGGATTGGCTTGTCAAGACTAGAGAAGAGAATGTTGGTGCGCAGAGTGCGGTACGCTTCGGCGGCGGCAGATGCCGGTTCGCGTAACGTGATCAGCACTTGCTCAGGCGACGATGTCACTAGCATCACTCCTACCTATCTGTCGGTATCGATGCGCTGGCTTCCGATACTGCGGTGTAACGATATACACAGGTTCGATGTCTATTTTTCGGGGATTGGAATTGCGCCGAGTGTCGGCAAGCCGACAAAACGCTCGACATCCTCCGACGATTTCAGCGTATCGTCGAGGTACTCTAACACAAAGGCAAGCACCAGACCGACGACTAAGCCCAGGATGGCGCCGGCCAGCATATTAATGCGCGTGTTGGGTCGAATTTCAACCAGCCGGGCGGGTTGGATGCGGGTTACGTTGATGCGTGCCGTACCTTCAAGGGTGGCATTGATCCGGTTGACTTCGGCGACAATCCGCTCACCAACCGCGTCGGCGAGCGCTTGTGACTGATCGAGTCGAGGGAGATCGACCTCGATCACGATCTTCTGTTCGTCGGGGCGAGGTTGGATGTTAACATCTTCCATCAATTGTTCGCCGCTGATATCGAGACCGATCTGTTGGCTGATCTGGTCGAGGACGCTGGGCTGCATTACTAATTCACGATAGCTGTTCATCGAATTGCGCAGCACGATGTTCAGACCGTTGTCAGCTTGGTTTGCCAGCGCAAGGTATACTGCCTGAGTGCGAAACGTTTGGGGCAGTAGCTTGCTAATCATGTACGCGCCGGCAATTGCAGCGATGGCGGTGAGTGCAATCACCCACCAGCGTTTACGCAACACATTTACATAATCGCGGATTTCCATAGCGGTTCCTCCTTCAGTGGGCGGAATGTAGCAGCAGCGACCGCCAGTCCGAATCCGGCAACCAAGCCGAGCATCGCTCGTAGAGCGGCATCGAAGAGTGCTGACCGGAGTGAAAATGTTGGTTGCGGATCGTTAACGGCATCGAGTACCACAACGTTCAAGTGGAGATTGGAGCGACCCCAAAAGTCGAGACCTTCGCGTTGTAAAACGGTAATGGCCGCTTCAACAAGTGCTTGGGCTGCTGCCGGTGATGAAGCTTCACCGTGCAGATCGACCGACCGGTGAAGTAGGGTGATACGTAACCCTTGCTGTATTTCGGTACGGGTGAGTGCAAGGTTGCGTTCGGTCAATAGTGGCGCAACTTTAGCAGCGAAGGTGGCACTGCTCAAGACTTGTGGGAGATCGTCGAGCACATATTCAGTCATTTGCCAATTTTCGACCGTATCTTCTGCACCGTTGATCGGGTATGTGATCAGCAAGCGGGCGGTAGCAACATAACGAGGTGGTTGGTGCAGATCGAACCAGAGGCTCAATCCGCCCGCCAGTACGCTTGGAATAAGGATGAGCAGCCAAAAACGGCGTGCGATTCGCAAAAGGCTAGTCAATTGCATAGGAACAGTCTCTGGGTATGTAGCCGCATCAAACGAAACGGTCCTGTTCATCCGATCCACATCTTACTACACTTTGGGTTGTTGGTAGCATCTGGTAGTAGTGACAGCCAATTTGGGAAATAAAACGTATCATTGCGGCGAGCTGTGTCTGTTTGGCAAGGTGATACACGGGTGCAAGTCCGACTCGCCGAGAAGCGCTCTCTACGGAATCGTACAGGATAGACCGACGACCATTCGCGGCAAGTGCCCCTGTCATTCAAACCACTATGCGATTATCGTGATACCGGCAGAGACAATTGGGCGAAGCTCTGTTCCAATTCGGTGAGGCGGCCGGTGTGTTGGGCAGTAAGTGCCTCGTCGATCAAGTTGCGTATCGCAGTGAGAAAACGAGGACGGCTAAACTGTTCGGCGTGGCGACGCAGCACGAGCGGGTCGATATAGTCGGTGCGTGAGAGGGCAACGGCGGCAGCGAGGGCTGCGGCGGTAGGTTCGTAGAAAAACCGGCCGGTCACACCGTCGATCAACGTTTCGAGGGCACCGCCGGCGGCGTAGGCGATGACCGGTCGGCCCATAGCCAGCACTTCGAGCGGAGTAATGCCAAAATCTTCTTCACCTGGGAAGATAAAGGCCCGGCAGCGGGCGAAGAGATCGAGACGAGTTGCTTCATCAACCCACCCTAGAAACTCAATATTGGGACCGGCCATACGTTCAAGGCGGGCACGGTCACGTCCATCGCCGAAAATCTTCAAGGGTAAGCGGAGATGGTTAAACGCTTCGATTGCTAATTCGAGCCGCTTGTACGGGATCAATCGCCCACCGGCCAGATAGAACTCTTCGGGTTGACGTGGGGCGTAGGATGGAAGATCGACCGGTGGAGGAATCACCATCGCCGGTCGGCGATAATACCGTGCAATCCGTCCGGCGACCTCACGGGAGTTAGCAACAAACAGATCAACCCGATTAGCACTGATCGTATCCCAGATGCGGAGATAATTGAGTAAAAACGGTAAAAGCTTAGCCTGTAGACCGTTAATCTGCTCGCGGGCCACGTAATCATCGGTACGCCACGCAAAACGCATTGGTGTATGGCAGTAGCAGATATGTAATGCGCCCGGACGGGGGATAATGCCCTTGGCAAAAGCACTCGAACTGCTGATGATCAGGTCGTAGCTGCTCAGATCAAACCGCTCGAATGCCGTAGGATACAGGGCAACATAACGGCGGAATTGGGTACGCCATGCCGGCAGGCGTTGCATAAATGAGGTACGAATGTCCCATTGCCGATACACCGCTGGCATTGCCGTGGGGTCGAAGATTGAGGTATAGATCGGCGCCGTCGGAAACAGCTCATGTAGCGCCTCGAGCACCCGTTCGGCGCCACCATATTGATTAAGATAATCGTGAACTAAAGCGACCCGCATGGTTTTGCCTATCCTATCCGGCCCATTCTTGCTGCCAGATAGGATAGCACAAGTTGTGGGTAGTGATTACGTCCGGTATTGGCGGCGTAAACCAAGACTAATCACCGTCATTAAAGCCATTACCGCAGCACAAGCCAGATATGCGGCCGACAGATTAATAGTGTCGGCAATGCTGGCCATTACTGCTACCGAGATTAATGTACCGATACTGATCGATATATTGATCACGCTCTGTGCGACACCGCGATCACCGGGAGCGACCTCTTCAAGTACCAATGCCCGTAGTGTTCCGCCAACGACAATACCCAAGCCGCTACCGACGACAATCGTTGCGATCACGAAGAGCCAGAACGGTGCGCTCGGCCAGCCTAGCATCAGATTACCCACTGTTAGTTGCCCATACCCGATCAGCATCGCAGCCCGGCCACCGATCTTTGGTAACATTCGCCCACCGATGATCGATGTGACCGAAGCGAGAAAGACGAGGGGTAAGAGGAAGAAACCGGCTTGGCTAATCGGTACCCCGAAGTTCACGGCGACTGAGGTAATGAAGATAATGCTGGCCATTGCAATTCCCGACCCGGTTGCCAAGAGGTAGACGAACTGCAACTGACGATTGGTAAACAGGCGTGGTGGTAGCAATGGCGCCGGCGTTTGTTGTTCACGCCACGCAAGCACCGGTGTGAGCAAAGCCACCAGCCCAAATAGCCACGGCCAGATCGTCATACCCAGGAAGCGGTCGAGCAATTGATTAATACCAAGGGTCAGGCTAACCAAGATCGTGATGAGGAGCAGCAATCCCGGCCAATCGAACGTATCGTGCAGCTCTGGCTGGTGGGGATTCGTGCGTGGCAATGCACGCCAACCCAGCACAATCACTGCCGCCGCTACCGGTAAATTGAGCAAGAAAATCCACTGCCAGTTGGCAAACGCGAGAATGAGAGACGCCAAAACTGGACCGATCAGAAAAGCCATGCCCGACGTTGCGCCGATCAGGCCAAGCGCCTTGGCCCGCTCAACCGGAGGTAACACATCGCCGATGACCGCACTAGCAGTAGGGGTAATGCCACCGGCACATATACCTTGCAGCGCACGACCAATCAGGACGGTCAGCAGATCGTGTGACAGCGTGATCACTAGCGAACCGATGGCAAAGCCAAACACGTTGAGGAGGTAGACCTGCCGGCGACCATACCGGTCACTAAGGCTAGCCATGAGAGTTGTGCTACTGAGCGAGCAGAGCGTGAAGACAATCGAGACAAGCACCACTTGCGTATTGTCAATCGCAAATGCAGCTCGCAAGGCCGGTACGATTGGGCCAATGATGGCCGAATCGAGTGCCGACATAAAGACGCCGACAAAGAGTACGGTCATAATGGCACGACGGGTATCGGTTTCGGGCACAGCCACCGAAGCCATGAGACCTCCTTCATTCGCTGATCGGATTTAATGGTTGCATTTCGGGTACAACACGAAGCGTTTGACTAGCCTATCTCTTTGTTGTGGCCGGTTGATGGTCGGGTGACAGCGTAGTGTGTCGTTGTATCTAGCGAGTACAAACACTATTGGTTCGACACGAGCGAGCACCGATAATGCAACAATTATACCGCATGTGATGATAATGCGTTACGAATTGCTGCTGATAGTGCTGTAATGGTAAATGGTTTTGCCAAAAAGGAAGCTTTTCCGCTATTTCGTAGATTCGCAGGCAATTCTTGCTGTGAAAAACCACTCATCAAGATCACATGTACGTTCGGATAGTGTTGCAGCAAATCGATAGCGAGCACATCACCGGTGATATCCGGCATTGTCAAGTCGATCAGGGCAAGGATAATCTGTTCACCGAACTGCGCTATCACCTGATGTGCTTCTTCGCTGCTCCCCGCCGCGTATGCGATAAAGCCAAGCCGTTGCAAAATACGGAGTGCTACGTGACGAACCTCAGCTTCATCATCAACAATCAGCACTCCGCGTTGTGGGAGATCGTTCGATATGGTCGACGTGATCGACGTAGTTTGCTTAACGGGAGTCGGTTGTTCTGCCGGAGTGTCAGTCATCGAGATGGGAAAAAAGACGCTAAACGTCGTACCTTGGTTGGGCGCCGTATTGATGGTGAGGGCAGCACGATGGGATCGAACGATACCGTTGACCGCCGCTAAGCCTAGACCACGTCCGGTAAACTTCGTACTGAAAAAGGGATCGAAGATGCGGGCTTTGGTTATCTCGTCCATTCCGTGGCCGGTGTCTTGGACGATTAACGCGGCGTAGTGACCGGGTGGTTGATCGGACCCGATTTGCATGTTCGCCATATCATCAGCGCTCAGCTCGCACTGTTGCGTAATAATGGCGACCTTACCGATTCCACTAATAGCTTCGGCACCGTTAATAGCCAGATTCAGTAGTACCTGTCGGATCTGAGCCACATTGCCGCTGATTGGGAGGGGGATTGGTGACGATTGAACAACTATCTCGATCCGGCGCGGCAATATGCTGCGCAATAATGTTTGCATCTCTTCGACAACCTGTTTCAGATCGAGACGTTGCATTTCTAATTGATGTCGTCCGGTATAGGTGAGCAATTGACCGGTGAGCTCGGTCGCGCGCAGCGCAGCTTGCTCGATCTGGGTCAGCAGGGGATAAACCGTGTGATCTTCAGGTATCTCGTTAAGCGCCAATGACACGTTGCCTAAGATGCCGACGAGCAGATTATTGAAATCGTGGGCTATACCGCCGGCCATCAGACCGAGGCTTTCAAGCCGTTGCGTCTCGCGTAACTGCTGCTCGATCCGTTCACGTTCTCGTTCCATCCGGCGCCGTTCGGTGATATCAATCGATACACCGGCGATGCCGTACATGGTGCCTGCGTGATCGAAGAGAGGGAATTTAATGGTAGTATATGACGACAATCCATCGGCCGTCCACCGATCATCATCGCGCTGAATAGGACGGCGGTGGATGATGACCTCGCGGTCAAATGCGCGGTAGTAATCGGCTAATGCCGGTGCAAACAGTTCGTCATCGTGTTTCCCGATCATGGCTTCTGGTTCATAACCGGAGAAGCGGGCCAGCCGCTCGTTGACGATCAGATACCGCCCTTCAATATCTTTGACGAAGATAAGGGCCGGAATCTGATTAATAATGTCTTGGAGTAGGCGTCGGCTCATTTCAACCGCTGCTTCGGCGTTGCGTTGAGCTGAAATATCATCAATGAGTCGCACCAAAAAGGTGATCTTCCCGTGCTCATCGCGCACCGCCGAGCAGGTCATTCGCCCGTACACGATATGTCCATCTTTGTGAAAATATCGCTTTTCAATCGTGTAACTATTGCGTTTGCCTTCCAGCAATTCCTCCCACAGCTCGAGATCGCGGACGCGATCATCGGGGTGCGTGCGATGCAAAATCAGTTTGCCGATCAGTTCCTGGCGCTCAAACCCTAAAATGCTCGTGACTGCACGGTTACAATCGAGGATACGTCCACTCTCTTCAATCACGACGACGCCAAGGCTCAGTTGATCGAACAAAGCGCTAAAGCGTTGCTCGCGATCGCGTAATTCAGCGGCAAGGCGCTGTTCTTCTTCCCGGATACGGACCCAATCGGTTACATCACGGTTAAGCTCGCCGATCAACACAAGCCGATGCATGTGATCGTAGATCGGAAAATAGGTTGTTTCCAACCAAAATTGTTGATCAATCGTCCGGCCTTCGATATTCGCTTCGGCAGTATTGTAAGGTGTAGGCGGCATTGTGGTGACCTGTCCACGTCGAGCCGATTCAAATGCGGCAACGAAACCATGCTTTTGTGCTGCCGGGTCTTGAAAATATTGTAGCGCCCAACCACTTGATCGATAGGAGTTGCCACCAGTTGCTCGTTAGCCCGGTTCATCGCTACGGCTAAGCCGTCGGGGGCGAAGAGCACCATTGGCAACGGTAACTGGTGGAACACTGCATCGAAGGGTAATTCGTGGGCGGCCAAACTGGCAGTGAACTGGGCGCGGAGGATGGCGAGTTGTTGACGAAGAATCGCATTTTCGCGTTCCAGAGATCGCAGTCGCTCGTGCAAATCCATAGTGGTTTCCTAGGGGTATTTTAGGTAATGGATGCCACGATCTAGCCGCCCTACGTCGATTAGCGACCACTGAAGTTGGCTGTACGCTTTTCGATAAAGGCTCGCATGCCCTCTTTCTGATCGGCACTGGCAAAGAGCAGATAAAAGTTACGCAATTCAATGGCTAACCCTTCACGCACGGTCGTTTCAGCCGCAGCGCGCACGGCTTCCTTGGCTAAACGAACAGCGAGTGGCGGCTTGGCTGCAATGGTCTGGGCCAGCTGGCGGGCTTCATCAAGCAGGCTATCGGGTGGGCATACCCGATTCACCAGGCCGTAGGCGTAGGCTTCTTGGGCGCTGATGGTAGCACCGGTTAAGACCATCTCCATTGCACGGTATGGGCCAATTGCGCGGGTCAGGCGTTGGGTGCCACCGGCGCCGGGGATAATGCCGATGTTGATTTCGGGTTGACCGAATTGGGCTGTTTCACTGGCAAGAATGATGTCACACATCATAGCCAACTCACAGCCACCACCGAGGGCAAATCCGTTCACGGCTGCGATCACGGGTTTGCGCACCGCCGCAATCCGCGCCCAGCGGGCAATCATATCGGTTGTGAGCATATCGATCGGTGTCGCATCGGCCATCGCCTTGATGTCGGCACCGGCGGCAAAGGCGCGACCGGCGCCGGTGATAATGATCACCCGGATCTCATCATCGTTATCGCAATGCTCGAGATGGCGGATGAGTGCGTCGATGAGGGCAGGGCTAAGGGCATTGAGTGCTTGCGGTCGATTGAGCGTAAGGATTGCAACGGGGCCTTCGATAGTGCTGAGCACGAGAGATTCATCGCTCATCGGTGACTCCTTTGCTTGCAATACAGTGAATTTCTGCTAACCGACGTTGTGATAAGGATAGCCGATCAGCAATCGCGTAGCGAGTGCAATGGTGGTACGATTGTACCACGCTCGTTGCATTGTAATGCCGCTCTATGGTACATTGAAACAAGTAAAAATCGGGTTTTGCGCCGCCAGAAGGAGACGCACCGTGACCCCTGTCGAAGATCCTAACCTTCCTGGACGAATTACGCCGGCTATCGAAGATTATCTGAAAGCAATCTACCTGCTGCAACAGCAGGTCGGTGCGGTAACGACAACGTTGCTCGGTGAACAACGTGGTTCGCGGCCGGCATCGGTCACCGGGATGATCAAGAAGCTGGCCGAGATGAATCTAGTGCAGCATACGCCATATCAGGGGGTTGTACTGACACCGGCCGGCGAACGGATTGCGTTGGAAGTGATCCGCCATCATCGTCTCCTCGAGCTGTATCTGGTCGAAGCGCTCGGTTATAGCTGGGACGAAGTTCATGAAGAGGCCGAGCGGCTTGAACACCACATTAGTGAGAAGCTTGAGGCGCGGATCGCCGAACGGCTGGGGTATCCCGATTTCGACCCGCACGGTGATCCTATACCGGGTATTGATGGAGTGCTGCCGGTAACCCATGCGATCAGGCTGGCCGATGTGCCGCTCAATCAGGCTGCTCGGATTGTACGTGTCCGTGATCAGGCTGCCGAGCGGTTGCGCTATCTGGCCGATTTGGGGTTAATCCCCGGTGCGCATGTTGTCGTTACTGCCAGTGCGCCGTTCGATGGCCCATTGATGGTACAGATCGGTGAGGCCGATCCTATACCGCTCGACCGTCGTCTGGCGCGGACTATCGAGGTGATAACCGACAATACGTCGTCATTGGGCTGATTCGGCAGCGGTGACGAAAATCGGGTTGGTAAAGAGCCACGGTTTACCGCCCCAGTAGGCTTCAACGCGGTAGATGCCGTCATCGATAATTGTCTGTCGGATGCGGCCAATACCGCTGGTCATGACTTCGCCATTCACGATGAGGCGGGTATAGGCATCGGCGCCAACATCAGCCTCAACCAGTAATGGCCCATCAGCAAGGCTAATGGTATCGCCCATTTCGGCCACTTGACCGGGTCGGCTGAGACGAAAGATGATTGAAGGTGCATCACCATCCAGCCGGTTGACAAAGTAGCAACGACCGGCCGTAAGGGCGGCGTAAACCTGGTTGGTTGCGACGGTCGCGTCAGGGCTGAACGGTTCGGGCAACAGGATGTAGTTGGTGAGGGTACGGAAGATCCACGGGTAGGGAAAGACTTCAATTTCACCCCACGGCGCACGGCGCTTAAAGCCGTGGGCATCAACGCCACCGATGCCAAAGGTGCGTCGGCCAACCATGTTCAACCGATCCCACCATGCAAGTGTAGCAAGGGTTGGCCCGCTAAGGCCGAGACGTGGATTGAGCACGAGCGCCAGTTTGTTGCGTTCGGTCAGGTGTTCGCCCCAGTCACTCATCAGATTCCATAACTCAAGCCCAACCACGCGCCCCTCGCGTTGGGTTGGCCCGTCGATGGTCCAATCGTCCCAGCGATAGATGTCTTTGAAAGAATTCCGTACCCGTTCGTCGGGATGGGCAATGATGCCAAATCCACCCCATTGATAAACCTCATCGATAAACTGCTGAGGTGGCAGCTCGTTGCTGATCACAGTATCGACGTTGAGGGCGAGGAAGTGGTTATGGTCGGGAGTGATTTCGTGACCGACGATGACCAACACATCGTCGTGCCAGCCGGCGAACGGTAGCCCCTCAAGCGTGTCGTGGTCGGTGACGATCACCCATCGCAGACCAGCCTCACGGGCTGCGGCGATCAGTTGGGGAAACGTGGCCGAGCCGTCCGAATAGGTGGTATGCATGTGAATTGCGCCGGGATAGATGAAGGGGTAATTCATTGGGTAACTCCGTAAAAACAGACCTTTCATCTTGCATGCTACCATATCGCGGATGAAGAGTTGGCAGCAACGGCGATGATGATGTTTCGTACTTCTAAAGATATTACGCAAGGATCAAGTATGGTGATCGATATTGACGCGAGCCGGGCAACCATCGGGCAGCGTACCGGGACGGAACGTTATAGCTGGGAAGTGATCGCAGCCCTCGACCGGGTTGCGCCACCGCAGATCAGTTTGCGTCTTTATATCAACGGCGGGCGCGAGCGATTACCGCCGTTGAGTTCGCGGGTGATGATCCGCGATGTGCGTTTGCCCCGTCTGTGGACGCATCTGCGTTTAGGGCCGACCAGTTGGTTGGCTCAACCGCACGTGCTCTTTGTCCCGGCCCATGTGGTGCCGGTGGTGCATCCGCCCACCGTCGTGACCATTCATGATGTGGGGTATCGAGTCTTTCCCGAAGCGCATACGTTCCGTCGGCGGCTCGAACTCGAACTAACGACGCGCTGGAGTGTATGGGTGGCGCGGCATGTGATTACAGACTCGTATGCGACAAAGCGCGACTTGGTAGCGTGGTATGGCGTTGATCCAAACCGGATCACGGTCGTGCATCTTGGTCTTAGCCCCGGTTTTGCGCCACCGACGGATCCGAGGAGCATTACTGAGGTACAGCGACGGTACGGCTTACTATCATGCCGTTATCTATTGTATATCGGTACCGTGCAGCCACGTAAGAATCTGCGACGTGTTATTGAGGCGTTAGCAATAGTGCTTGCCGCCGGTTATGACCTCGATCTGGTAATTGCGGGCAAGCGTGGTTGGTTAAGTGAGCCGATTGAACGGTGTACGGTTGAATTAGGGCTGACCAACCGTGTTCATTTCACCGGTTATGTGGCCGATGCCGATCTGCCGGCACTGTTGGCGGGGGCGCAGGCATTTGTGTTTCCCTCGCTGTACGAAGGGTTTGGCATGCCGGTGCTTGAGGCGATGGCTTGTGGCACGCCGGTGATTACCAGCACGATGTCATCGTTGCCTGAGGTGGCCGGTGATGCGGCGTTACTCGTTGATCCATTGGACACGAACGCGATAGCACAAGCGATCATACGTTTGTGCGATGATGAGGACCTGCGAACCGATTTGCGGTGGCGTGGTTTGGCACGGGTGCGCCGGTTTACATGGGAGGAGTGCGCTCGGCGGACACTCGAGGTGTTGACGGCGGTATGATGAGAATGGTCATGATGGCAGTGGTGTAGCGTAGGTAATGGATGTGGTTTATGGGTGGAAGGCTGGGTTATGGATCAGCTTACGACGGAAGAAGCTTTTCAGTCTGGTCTCCGTCTTTTCAACGAAGGTGAGTATTGGTACGCGCACGAGCGATGGGAGATTTGTTGGCGTGCAGCCCAGGGGATGGATGCTGAATTTTACCAAGCGTTAATTCAGACGGCAGCGGCATTGGTGAAATGGCGGCAGGGTAACTTGCGCGGTTTGCAGCTCAACTGGGTCAAGGCCCGGCGTCGCCTCGTACACTTACCGCCGGTGTATCGTGGGCTTGATTTGACGGCGTTGACCACAACGATGGAACACCTGTTAGCCAATCCGGGCGGTGCGTCGGTGCCAGTGATCCATCGGGAAGCGTAGTCGGCGTAGGTTCGACGCGCCTCGCCCTTACAGGGTGGGGATTGGTATTAGGGTGTGCCGTAGCGACGGGTAGTTGCCGTACCCTCTCAGCGGCGTTGCGTGCCTCAGCGACTTGGCGAGCTTAGCGACTTTGCGTTAGGCTTTCTCGGTCGCTCCGCTCCCGCGAAATGACTTGGCGAGCTTAGCGACTTTGCGTTAGGCTTTCTCGGTCGCTCCGCTCCCGCGAAATGACAGAGGGGTTTTCCCGCAAGATGACAGGGGGGTGTGGAGCGTCGATTGTGTGGTGGTGTGGGCTGGCTCGTGCCTCAGCGACTTGGCGAGCTTAGCGACTTTGCGTTAGGCTTTCTCGGTCGCTCCGCTCCCGCGAAATGACAGAGGGGTTTTCCCGCAAGATGACAGGGGGGTGTGGAGCGTCGATTGTGTGGTGGTGTGGGCTGGCTCGTGCCTCAGCGACTTGGCGAGCTTAGCGACTTTGCGTTAGGCTTTCTCGGTCGCTCCGCTCCCGCGAAATGATAGAGGTCCCGCGAGATGACAGAGGTTGCGCGTGGCTGTAGAGGCGTGATGCACCTTAGCCCTGACGGGGTGGGGCGTGATTGGTGGGAGTTGGTGAGGCGACGCGCCGATACCTCAACGATATTTCGTTGATCCTCTGCCTAGTCGTCTTCGGATTGGCGGGGGATGACACGAGGGGCACGACGTGGTTCTTTGGGTGGTGGTGGCCCCAACACAAGATCGATCGCTTGCTCGATACGCTCAATGAGGTGAATGGTGAGTTGTCGGCGCAACGTTGGTGGTATCTCAACCAGATCGTGCTCGTTGCGCTTGGGTAAGATAATCTGGCGAATGCCGGCGCGATACGCCCCCAATACCTTTTCTTTGACGCCACCGATCGGCAAGATCCGCCCGTGAAGGGTAATTTCACCGGTCATGGCAATATCGTGCCGTACCTTGCGCCCGGTGAGTGCCGAGATGAGAGCGATTGCGATAGTGATCCCTGCCGATGGACCATCTTTGGGAGTAGCACCTTCGGGTACATGCACATGCACATCGATCTTATCGAAATGGCGAATCTCGATCCCGAGGCGCGTAGCATTGGTACGGGCGAACGAGAGGGCGGCCTGCGCCGACTCCTGCATGATTTCGCCAAGCTGACCGGTCAGGATCAGATTACCTTTACCGTCCATCAACACGACTTCAACCGGCATAACATCACCGCCGGCACTAGTGTAGACCATCCCAATGGCCACACCGACTTGATCGTGCGGTTCGATCTTGCCAATCTCGAAGCGGGGTGGCCCGAGCAGCTTGGGAAGGGCACGCGGGGTAATCTGGCGCGGATGGTGTTTTCCTTCGGCGATCCGACGGGCAATTTTGCGACAAATAGCCCCGATTTCACGTTCGAGGTTGCGCACTCCGGCTTCATAGGTGTAGTGGCGAATGATCGTATGGATCGTCTCGTTACTCAACCGGATCGTTTTCGGCGGCAAGCCACTGTCGGCCATTTGACGGGGGATGAGGAAGCGCCGGGCAATGTGCAACTTTTCATCTTCAGTATAGCCGGATAGCTCCACCAACTCCATCCGGTCGAGCAACGCTTCAGGGATCGCATCAGCGACATTGGCCGTCGTGATGAACAACGTCTGGCTGAGGTCGTAAGGTAGATCGAGATAGTGATCGCTGAAGGTGCTATTCTGTTCGGGATCGAGCACCTCGAGCAACGCGGCTGCCGGATCGCCACGAAAATCGCTACCAAGCTTATCAACCTCGTCGAGCATGAAGACCGGGTTGATGGTGCCGGCTACCTTCATACGCTGCAAAATGCGTCCGGGCAGGGCACCGATGTAGGTGCGACGATGGCCGCGAATTTCGGCTTCGTCGTGAACGCCACCAAGGCTTAGGCGCACAAAGCGGCGACCAAGCGCCTCGGCGATGCTTTGGCCGAGACTCGTCTTGCCAACACCGGGTGGGCCGACGAAGCAGAGGATAGGAGCACGACGGGCCGGGCCGGCCAGCTGGCGCACGGCGATATATTCGAGGATACGATCTTTGACTTTGCGCAGGCCGTAGTGATTGCGCTCGAGTACTTCCGCTGCTACGCGCAGGTCACGATTCTCCGGGCTGGTGTTGCTCCACGGCAAAGAAATCAGCCAATCGAGGTAGGTGCGCAACATGCCGTGTTCGGGTGACATCGGCGAGATGAGATCAAGCCGCGCCAACTCTTCTTCAAACCGGGCCATAGCGTAAGGTGGTAATCCGGCGGCGGCGGCGCGTTCGCGCAAGAGGGCAATCTCACGGCGCAATGGGTCTTCTTGGCCGAGTTCGCGCTGAATGGCACGCAACTGCTCGCGCAGGAACATCTCACGCTGGCTGCGATCGACCTCTTGCTGTACCTGGCTATGGATACGGTTTTCAAGTTCGAGCAGGTCAAGTTCTTTGGCGAGCAAGAATTCAAGATGGCGCAGCCGTTGTTCAATATCAACCAGTTCGAGAATCTTTTGCCGCTCTTCCACCGAGATGGGCAGCAGAGCCGCAATAATATCGGCCAACTCACCCGGTTCGGCGCTGTTGAGCGCGGACAGATAGGCGTCGTCGGGCAAATTGCGCGACAGGCGCACAATCTTCTCGAAGGTAGTGAGGATCGTGCGACTGAGTGCCTCAACCATCAACGCAGCATCGTCGTCGAGGGGTGGCGTTTCAAGCGGTGTAGCCAGCACGCGCAAAGCCGGTTGCTCACTGACGACACTTACAATCTGCATCCGCTGACGCCCCTCGATCACAATACTGAGGGTTCCGTCGGGCAAACGTCGAACCCGCTGCACCATCGCTTCCACGCCGACCGTATAGAGATCATTGATCCCGATTGAAAAGTCTTTGATCGGGCCGCGAGCGGCTACGGCGAGCACAATCCGATCACCGGCAGCAGCCTGCTCGACCGCATTGATCGCGCGCTCGTCACTGACAAAGAGCGGCGCCAGCATCTGCGGAAAGAGCACACTATCGAGGAGCGGCAACACCGGCCGTTCGTATAAGCTGGTACCGGCAGAGGGTGCTGATGATTGTTCGTTTGTCGGAGTCGTGGTCATAGCCTCGCTCCTGTGCAGGTGAGATGATTCGAAGTTATGGTATACACCTGCACATTGTCATGATTGTATGTTCAGTGTAGCATATACCGATGGATTGTGTGTTGTTCGTCAGAATCTCGTGATCGGAATGCAGTGAAGCTTCTCCTTAACGGTGTTGAATGGTATGTCGAATTGACCGGCGAGGGGCCGCCGTTACTGTTGTTGCACGGTTTTACCGGGAGTGGGCAGACGTGGCAACCGTTGGTGCCAACGTTGGCCGAGCATCATACACTGATCATCGTTGATCTGATCGGACATGGGCAGAGTGATGCACCTGCCGATCCGGCCCGTTATGCAATTGAGCAGTGTGTCGCCGATCTGCTGACGCTCCTCGATCATTTGCGTGTCGAACGGGTGGATCTATGCGGTTATTCGATGGGAGGGCGGATCGGGCTGTTGTTGACGGCCGGTGCGCCGGCGCGGGTGAGGCGGCAGATTTTAATCGGTGCTTCACCGGGATTAGCCGATCCGGCCGAGCGGGCTGCTCGGCTGGCGAGTGATGAGGCGTTGGCCCGACGGATCGAGCAGGAAGGGATGGAGTGGTTTGTCGATTATTGGGCGGCGCAGCCAATCTTTGCATCGCAACAACGGTTGCCGGTGGAGGTACGGGCGGCACAGCGGGCACAGCGGCTGGCCGGGAGTGCGCAAGGCTATGCTCACGCGCTGCGTGGCATGAGCGTCGGGCGGCAGCCGTCGTTGTGGGCGGCATTGCCGGTCATTGTAACCCCCACCCTGCTCATCACCGGCGCGCTCGACGAGAAGTTCTGCGCGATTGGGGCGCAGATGGCGGCGCTGATGCCGCATGCGCGTCACGTGATCGTGCCGGATGCCGGTCACGCGGCGCAGCTCGAGCAGCCGGAGATCGTTGCACAGGCCATCATTGCGTTTTTGCAGGAAGGATCGGTTGGGTGAAATTGTTTAGAACTTCTACATATTAGCGATGCGCTGTCTCACTCTGTGCTTGCCTGCTAGCGATCATGCATGTCGCTCGGTTTGCCAAGCATTAACCTGTGAGAATTTGATCATGTTGTGGTACTATGCAAAATGAGAAGTCAAAGGTAACAACTGTCGAGAGGAGACATATGCCAATCGAGTGGGTAAAAGTTCGCGATTATACCGACATTATTTACGAGCACGATGCGGCCGGTGAGGGGATTGCCAAGATTACCATCAATCGGCCTGAAAAGCGTAATGCGTTCCGTCCCGAAACGGTGAACGAGCTGATCGATGCCTTTTCGCACGCTCGTGACGATGAGCGGATTGGGGTGATCTTGTTTACTGGCGCCGGTGATAAGGCGTTCTGTTCGGGTGGTGATCAGAGTGTGCGCGGTATAGGCGGTTATGTGGGCAAAGATCAGATTCCGCGGCTGAATGTGCTCGATTTGCAACGGCTGATCCGGATCATTCCTAAGCCGGTGATTGCGTTGGTGGCCGGGTATGCGATCGGTGGCGGTCATGTGTTGCATGTGGTGTGCGACCTGACTATCGCTGCCGAGAACGCGATTTTTGGGCAGACCGGACCGAAGGTAGGTAGTTTCGACGGTGGGTATGGCTCGAACCTGTTGGCTCGCATGGTCGGTGATAAGAAGGCGCGAGAGATTTGGTATCTGTGTCGGCAGTATACTGCGCAACAAGCCTTGGAAATGGGTTTGGTGAATGCGGTGGTGCCGCTCGAACGGCTTGAAGATGAAGGCGTGCAGTGGGCGCGCGAGATTCTGGAGAAGAGTCCGCTGGCTATCCGCATGTTGAAGGCGAGCATCAACGCTGCGGCTGATGGGTATGCCGGCTTGCAGCAGTTGGCCGGCGATGCGACGCTGCTTTACTACCTGACCGAGGAGGCACAGGAGGGTAAGCAGGCATTTCTCGAGAAGCGAAAGCCCAACTTCCGCCGCTTCCGGCGCTATCCGTGAT
Organism: Chloroflexus sp.; assembly: GCF_049970315.1. GTDB lineage: Bacteria > Chloroflexota > Chloroflexia > Chloroflexales > Chloroflexaceae > Chloroflexus. The sequence goes on along the minus strand of NZ_JBMFNE010000003.1, from coordinate 134,780 downwards.
GACGGGCGGTACGTACTGTTACCAACAGGAGCGTAACAATGACTACCAAAGCAGCTCCGGCGGGGCGACCGTCGCAGTGGCAGATTTGGCTGATGGCTGCCCGCCCGGCAACGTTGCCGGCGGCAGTTGTGCCGGTGCTGGTTGGCTCAGCACTGGCCTTTAGCGCCGGCCAGTTTCGGCCATTGGTTCTGCTGGCTGCCCTCGTAGGAGCGCTCTTTATTCAGATTGGGACCAATCTCGCCAACGATTATTTTGACGCAAAGAAAGGTGCCGATACCGGCGAGCGGCTTGGTCCGCCCCGGGTGACGCAGTTTGGCCTGTTACCGGCAAAGACGGTGTTGGTGGCTGCGCTGGTCAGTTTTGGGATTGCGGCGCTGGCCGGTGTCTATCTGATTGCGGTGGCCGGTTGGCCTATATTGGTGATCGGTCTGTTGTCGATTGCTGCCGGTATTCTCTATACGGCCGGCCCGTTTCCGCTTGGCTATAACGGTCTTGGTGATCTGTTTACTTTTGTCTTTTTTGGGTTGGTGGCCGTGATCGGCACCGACTACGCTCACACTGGTCAGTTCCGTTGGGTGGCGTTGTGGGCCGCGTTGCCGGTAGCGATGCTGGTGACGGCTATCTTGGTGGTGAATAATTTGCGTGATGCGCCGACCGACCGTAAGGCGGGTAAGCGGACGCTGGCCGTGATCTTCGGTGAACGTTTTGCGCGTAGTGAGTTTGCGTTGTTGGTGCTTGGTGCGTTTGTGACGTTGCCACTGGCGTGGATGTGGGGTGGTGAGTCGCCGTTTACGCTGTTGGCTTGGCTCACCGCACCGATGGCGCTCAACCTGATCGATTTCGTAAATCGTGAGCGGGGTCGGGCGCTGAATAAGGCGTTGGTGGGAACGGGACGGTTGCATCTCCTTTTTGGGGTCTTGTTTGCGATAGGGATACTGTTGTGAGGGACGCAAGGGTGTTAACGCAAAGGCGCAAAGAACGCAGTAAGAAGTTGAACAACAAGTATTAGTGAGAGACAGGGACGCAAGGGTGTTAACGCAAAGGCGCAAAGAACGCAGTAAGAAGTTGAACAACAAGTATTAGTGAGAGACAGGG
>NZ_JBMFNE010000003.1:0-133586 GCF_049970315.1 Chloroflexus sp. | reverse complement strand
GACGCAAGGGTGTTAACGCAAAGGCGCAAAGAACGCAGAGCGCATGAAGAAGGGTACCCATGGAGGGGGACCTGTCAGTGCCCCTGTCAGAGAAGTTGGAATGGGCAACGATGTATCTTCCCGACTGGTTGGCCCGGCAGTCGCTACTTCGACCACACCATCCAGCGTTGATCGGCGCTGAAGCGACCTATACATTTGCCGAGCTTGATCGCTGGGTCAGTGTGGTGGCAGATCGGTTGCGCCAAAGGGTACCGGTCGGGTCGCGGGTAGCTTTGCTGGCCCGTAACCGGTTGGCGTATGCGGCGGTGGTGCATGCCGCGCCGCGGGCGGGCGTGACGCTGGTGCTACTCAATACCCGGCTTACCGCCGCTGAGCTAGCCTTTCAAGTGCGCGACAGCGCGCCGTCGTTACTGATTGCCGAAGCTGAACTCTTAGCCGATGCACGCGCAGCAGCGCATGGTGCGCCAATTGTTACCCTTGAGGAGCTGACGACACCGGTAGCAACAACCGTTTCGCCTTCACCGGCTCCGCTAATCGATCTCGCGGCTCCGCATACGATCATCTACACTTCGGGCACGACCGGGCAGCCGAAGGGTGCGATTCTAACCGCCGGCAACCATTGGTGGAATGCAGTCGGCTCGATGCTCAACCTTGGCCTGCACGACGACGACCGTTGGCTGGCGGTGCTACCGCTTTTCCACGTTGGTGGGTTGAGTATATTGCTGCGTGGTGTCATCTATGGCATACCGGTCGTGTTGCATGAGCGGTTCGATCCGGCGTTGGTTAAGCGCGATCTTGCCGAGCAGCATATCACGATTGTCTCACTCGTCGCCGTGATGCTCCAACGATTGCTCGCAGTTGATTCCGCACCGTTTCCCGCTCATGTGCGCTGCGTCTTGCTCGGCGGCGGCCCCGCCCCGCTCGCGTTGCTCGAACAATGCGCAGCGCGTGGGATCCCGGTGACGCAGACCTATGGCATGACCGAAGCGGCCTCGCAAGCGGCGACGCTTGCCCCTGCCGAAGCCTTGCAACGACTCGGGTCGGCGGGTAAGCCGTTGTTCCCGGTTGAATTGCGGATCGTTAGATCGGATGGGAGCGAGGCTGCGTCAGGAGAAGTTGGAGAAATTTGCTTGCGTGGACCAACACTATCACCGGGGTATCTGGGGATGCCATCGCGTCGGCCTGATGAATGGTTCCATACCGGCGATATGGGCTATCTCGATGCTGATGGCTATCTCTATGTGGTTGACCGGCGCAGCGACTTGATTATTACCGGTGGTGAGAACATTTATCCCGCCGAAGTTGAAGCTGCGCTCCTCAGTCACCCAGCCGTGGTCGAAGTGGGAGTGGTTGGGGTGCCCGACCCGGAGTGGGGCCAGCGTCCGGTAGCCGCTGTCGTTGTGCGCTTCCCGGTCACTGCTGAGGGACTGATAGCCCACTGTCGTGAACGTCTCGCCGGTTATAAGGTACCGCGCACCATTGTGTTTGTCGATGAGCTGCCGCGTACCGCGGCAGGCAAACTGCGTCGTCACCAACTCCGGGAGTGGCTGCTGGAGCGTGGTGTTACCGTCTGAGGGATAGCTGTCTTAGTCTTGCATCCCTTTCTCGAACTGAAGTCCTCGCGCCTCAATCTGCTGGGCCACTATCACCGATGGTCGGGTTAGCCAGAAACCGAGCACACTGGTCAGAATAACTGCCGTCCACATTGCGAATGCCGGCGTCACCACCCACGTCAGTGGCGGGTGATACCCAAGGCCGTAATCAACGAAAATCGATAGGCTGAAGAAGGCCGCAACTGCGGCGCGCGCGGTCATACCAAGCCGTCCGATACGGGTTGCAAGGAGTATTCCCTCACACGTCAAGCCAATGTGTGATACGAACAACATCAGCTCAAGCGGTTCGACTGTACCGGCGCCGAGCCAGTGGCGTGACCAGAAGGCAAGTGTCCACAGGCCGTATTTGATGCAGGCGAAAGCGGCGAAGGCGGTGAACCACTGCACGGCGCGGCCATAGCGGATCAGGATAAACGCGATGGTGGCGTAGAGGGCGGCTGCCGGGCAATCGGGAATGAAGATCCATGCCCATGGTGGCGAGGAGACCAGCATTGGCCCATACCAGACAATCCCGCCCCACACGACGCCAAACAGATTGAGGGCCATGCATGTCCAGAAAATGAACAGGTGGCCGGTAATGAATGTATATATCCAGTCGATAAATGGGCGAATGTAGCGCATACGAATCCTTCGTTCTGATGACTGCGTAGCTGTAACGTGACGTTTGCCGGTTAACCTGTGAGTGCCACAGAATAATGACTGTATTATAGCCGAAACGTGCGAGCGTGCATGGGCCGCATCAATACTACCGCCCGTCGGTGTCGTTGTAGACCTACTCTGAAGATGAACAACGGTGACAAGACAGGGTTACCGGTCAACAGGTTCAACAGTAAGCATATTTGTTGTGGCGACCCCACCCGGCATCGCGTCCCATGTGCGACCATCGAGCAGACGTCCGGTGCGATCTTTCCGCGGACCACCCCATTGTTTAAAGAAAAAGGGCACATCGGCGGCGAGGCACTGATCGCGAATATCGCGCACCCATGCCGGATCCATCGGTCGCGCTCCCGGCCCCGATTCGCCACCGACGATCACCCAGTCGATGCCATCGAGCGGGAGCTGTGGTAACGGACCTAACAACGGCTCACACGACACAAACTTGATGGCTGCCCCCGTCGCACGCAGGTCGTCGATCCGTGCGATGTAGTCGACACGTTCCACACTGACTCCCATCCACACGTTTGGCGGCCAATCAAGCAGCGCATCGAGCGCACGGAGTCGCTCGGCGCGTTTGGTCAAGACCTGAAACGTATGCCAATGGGCTTGACGCATCACAGCGAACACCGCGCAAATAAAATCCGGTGGGACATCTTGGTGAAAGAGATCGCTCATCGAATTGACGAAAATCATCCGTGGTGTCCGCCAGTGTAATGGTTCGGTGAGGACGGTGGGGTGCAGCGTCAGCCGAAACCCGTTGCGATATTTCGGCACGCCCATTGCCTGCAACCGCCTTGCCATCCGTTCGGCATAACAATGCTTACATCCAGGGCTGATCTTGGTACAACCGGTAAGCGGATTCCACGTTACTTCGGTCCATTCGATACTGGTGCGAGCCATAGGTCAACTCCGGTTGGCACGGTGGAAGAGGACATTCTACAGTACTGAGGTACAGTATAGCACATGTGTTTAGTTCAGGTGTTCTAAGATGTGATTGGCAATCTTTAACGCTATTCGTCCCCCTTTTTGATTGCCGGCAGCAAAACACAGTAGGTAGAGCGGGTTGCCAAGCGAATTGGCGAGAACGCGCGGTTTAGCTACCGCGGGAAAAAGCCCTTGTAAGCGCTCGTTAAAAAATTCGCTTATCTCGCGCCAAGACACTTGTTTGCTCACATGTGCGTCCCCGAACAGGTCAAACTGAACCTTATAAAAGCGTTCAAACCAGTCGGAGGTGCCAAAGAACCGATCTAACTTCTGCTGCCACTCTCGTGGTGGAGGACGGTCACGGGTGAGTAAACGGTTTACAGCCATTCCGAGGGGGAAGAGAAGCCATAGATCAATCGCCTGGGTAGAGGCAATAGCTTCGATCAGGGACCATTCCACTTGCATTCCATACGGATCGAGAAAAACCACAGCTCGGGTTTTACGCCAATCAGTCTGCTCAATCCATTGAGGCAGTATCTTGCCGGCATCACCCGGTAAAATCTTAAGGTTACGGTCAGGGAAATGGGCACATTGTCGTTGTAACTCGGTAACATGATGGGGGTCTTTCTCGATAAAGACGTACCGTTGAAACGGTGGATCAAGTTCTAACGCAATGCGGGCACTTCCTTTCAAAAACTGTTGATTGTCCTCTTCTTGAAGGTCCTTGAACAAGGATTGCTCGTCTTTATCGGTAATTGTTCGGTAGCCGATTCCGGCAAATGCATCCACATAAACTGTTGTAAAGTATTTTGCTTTTTCGTTCTTTGTAAAAATCTGTATGTAAGCCTGTAAATACTTCCGAAGTGCTTCAAGTTTCTTTTGTGTCCAGGGACCACCAAAGTTATGGGGCAGCGTCATCGTGGTGCTCCTTTGCCTCCAAACAGAGTGGGTATCGTCTACATCGCTGTTGTTACCGTTGAATGACAGGGCGGAGGGCATGTGATATCTCGCTCGTTCACCGATCCAACCGTCGGATGGGGACACCACCGACGAAAGCACCCGGCGGCACATCGCGATTGACCAAACTCATCGCCGAGACGGTAGCGCCGGCGCCAATGATCACGCCCGGCAAAATGGTGCAATTCGCACCAATTGTCACATCAGGGCCGATCACAACCGGGCCGCGTTTCCATTCACGGCGGGTAACTTCGTGGCATAAGATGGTAGTATTGTACCCGATCACGCAGTTTTCGCCGAGGGTAATATCTTCGGGGAAGAAGATGTCGAACATTACCATCAAGCCAACACTTGCATGAGGGGCCACCTTGACGCCGAGCATGCGGTAGATCGCATTTTTGAGCGGCATGATCGGCGTGTACCGTGCAAGTTGGATCAGCGCGGCATTGCGGATAATGCGTGGGTAGCCTCCGGCCAATTGGGGAAAATACCAGAGTGCGTTATAGGGGCCGGGCAAGGTCGTGCTGCGCAGCCGTGCCTTACGTTCGGCTGTAGAGCCAAGGCCGTCGGTAGACGTTGGTTTGAGGTCGGCATTCATAATGTGATTAGATAAAGTTCAGGTTGAGCGTGCAGATGTAGCGTGATGTCATGAGCTGAAGCGTATCGCCAACCGACAACGGCGCCTACGTTTGTGCCGACACCACACAACGACGTGGTACTGAAACAGTATGTATCAACCGTCGGGCATTGCGCTTAAGGACGTTTGTCTACACATTGCGAACCTCTCTTACGCACGTTGTGTGACGTTAGCGCCGTATAAGTATCTCGATCACCTCGCTTTGGCAAAATCAACTACGTACCACGAATGTGACACTAATGCCATTGTATCACCGGTGGAGGCAGGATGGGCACGGCAGCGCCGTGCCCCAACGGGTGGGTTGCGTTGTTGTGGGGTGGGGGCACATGTAGGGTCACGGCATGCCGTGACCCGACCATTGTGGGCGAACCGCCGGGTCGCCCCGACGCGATGGGATGCACCGCGATCATCACACCTCGCCGAACATTCGGCAGAAAAACGAGGTGCTGTCGTTGGCGAGGGCGCAAATATTCTACAGACTATCGCCGTGAAAGTGTTACACTAGACATGGAAAACTTTTTTGAATTTTGGAATGGGTATGATACAGTCAATCGATCGCGCATTTGATGTCTTAGAGGCACTAGCGCAAGCCGATGATGATCTAAGTGTCTCGGAATTGAGTGAGCAGCTCGATCTCCCGTTAGCGACCGTGCATCGCTTGCTTTCCAGTTTAGCAGCGAGAGGGTATGTGACGCAAGAGCCAACCACACGGCGGTACGGTCCAGGGCCACGTCTCCTCGAAATTGCTGCTCGTGCTGCTCAGAGCCGTCGCTTCGACTTGATCCGCATTGCGCGGGCCGAATTAGCTAAACTCACCGCCGAAACCGGTGAAACCAGTAATTTGATTATCCGGCAGGGCGATGCGGCAGTCTATCAAGAACAGATCCCAAGCCCGCATCTGGTGCGTATGTTCACCGAAGTAGGGCAGCGTGCGCCGTTGTACTGTACCGGAGGTGGCAAAGCGATCTTAGCGGCGCTGCCGGCTGCCGAACTCGAACGGTATCTGGCCAGGGACCACTTTGAGCGGTGGACGAACAAAACCATTACCGACCGTGACCGGTTGCGGGCCGAACTCGCGTTGGCGCGTGAGCGCGGTTTTGCCTTAGATGACGAGGAGCGCGAAGAGGGGGTATGTTGTGTCGCTGCACCGATCTTCGACCGTCGTGGGCAGGTAGTCGGAGCGATCAGCTTATCAGGACCCTCAACCCGTCTTGACCGGGCACGGGCCGAAGCGTTGGGGCCACGGGTGCGTGAGGCAGCATTGGTATGTAGTCGGCAGTTAGGCTATCACGCTGATAAGTAAACCTGCGCTCAGCAACTACCGGATGGTGAAGCAAGTATTAGTACTTATTCTGCCAATATTCAAACACTTGTAGATGATGATCGTACCTCTTTTTGCTCTCTTGATCGTCGCTGCGACGATTTTCGGTGTTGCGGTAGGGCGCTGGCCATTGCTGCGCGCTGACCGTACTACGATTACCCTGATCGGTGCTGCACTGCTGCTTGGCATCGGCGCGATGTCGTTGGAAGAAGCGTATGCGGCGATTGATTTCGACACCATCTTGTTGCTGTTTAGCATGATGGTGATCAACGGCAGTCTCTTTCTGAGCGGTTTTTTTGGGGTTATTACCCAGCGTGTAGTGCAATTCGCCCGTGGCCCGCGCTCATTGTTGGCGCTGGTCATCGGCGCGAGTGGGGTGCTTTCGGCACTGTTTCTCAACGACACGATTGTGTTAATGATGACGCCGATTGTGCTTGATGTTACCCGCACGCTGCGACGTAACCCGGTGCCCTACTTGATCGGGTTGGCAGTTGCGGCAAATATCGGCTCGACGGCGACCATCACCGGTAATCCGCAGAACATCATCATTGGTAGTGCCTCGAAGATTTCCTATCTCGACTTCGCCGCTGCGCTCACACCGACCGCACTGATCGGGCTAGTGATCTGCTGGGTGATCGTCGTGCTGATCTACCGTGACGAATTTCGGAGCGTGGCATTGGTGGCGCCTAACGTCTTACACACGCGGGTCTACCGACCATTGTTACGCAAAGCCGGTGTTGTGATCGTCCTGATGCTGATCGCGTTTCTGGTTGGCGTACCGGTCCCGCTCGCAGCGTTTGTTGCTGCCGGTGCGTTGCTCGCTACCCGCCGCCTGCGCCCCGAACGGGTCTACAAGACCATTGACTGGAGTCTCTTGACCTTCTTTGCCGGTCTCTTCGTCGTCACCCACGCCCTCGAAACTCAAGGCTGGACCGCAGAACTCTTCACGGCCTTGGCCCCGCTCGCCCAAGCCGGGATGGTGCCGTTCGGGTTGGTGTCGGTCATACTCTCGAACTTGATCAGCAACGTACCAGCAGTGTTACTGTTGCAAGGCTTAATCCCGGCCTTTGCCGATCAGCAGCGGGCCTGGCTAACGCTGGCCGCGACCGCCACGTTGGCCGGCAATTTGACCCTACTCGGTTCGGTGGCAAACCTGATTATGGCCGAGCTGGCAGCGCGCTGGGGGGTACGGGTAACCTTTGGTGCCTACTTAAAGGTTGGCTTGCCGGTGACTATACTCACCGTAGCGGTGAGTTTGATGTTGGTGTAAGTGGAGGACGATAGCCGGGGGGTAGGCAATGGCAAAGATACTCACCGTAGCGGTGAGTTTGATGTTGGTGTAAGGGCAGAGCGATGTCTTGCACAGCCTTGCAGAGTATGGTAGACTCGGACCAGCCCTGCCCTCGTAGCTCAGGGGATAGAGCAGCAGTTTCCTAAACTGCGTGTCGCGCGTTCGAGTCGCGCCGGGGGCGCCAGATCCGAAAGGGCGAGGGTCAGATGACTCTCGCCTTTTTGGTATTCAACGGCGGACAAAACCTTCATGGCTTTGGGATGCGCTGTTTTACCCTCACGCCAGCCCCTCTCTCACTAACGCGGCAGAGGTGCGCTACAGAGGCGTAAAGCGAGCAAAGGCGCGCAGGACGCATAACGCAAAGGCGCGCAGGACGCATAACGCAAAGGCGCGCAAGACGCATAACGCAAAGGCGCGCAGGACGCATAACGCAAAGGCGCGCAGGACGCAGAGTACGCAAAGATGGGTTGGGATGGGGATGATCCTCCGCGTCCTCTACGGTAGAAATGTACCCCCGCCATAAGGTAGGAGTGGGGGAGGCGTGTTATGTTGTCATTGCGAGGGCGCGGAGCGTCCGAAGCAATCTCCCGCTCAGGCGGATGCGATCGCTGAGTGGGGGCATTCGTGGATGCGACAGTGAAACTGCCGCACTTCAGAGGGTGCGTTCCATGCTCGGAAGGGATTGCTTCGCCGCACGCAGCGCGGCTCGCAATGACAAAGTTAGGCCTCTGATTACATGATACTTGACTGATCAACTTTATTGAGGTACAATCGATATAGAATTTAGGTAATCCTAAAGATAGATTTGTGATCACCTCACTGTGTGCAAAACCGATTGCCGGGAGCTTAGCGATATGGAATCGCTCACCTACGCGAGCCAATCTAGCGATACACTGGCCGTACCGCAGCCTCGTCACCGCTCGTTACTCCGGCTACTACCCTTTCTGGGGCCGGCCTTTGTGGCGTCGATTGCGTATATTGATCCGGGCAATATTGCTACCGCCGTGCAAGCAGGTGCTCGGTTCGGCACGATGCTGTTGTGGGTAGTCGTTGCCAGCAACCTATCGGCCATGCTGATCCAAGCGCTCGCTGCGAAGATCGGCATCGCTACCGGCCATAGTTTAGCCGAACTAGCCCGTGAACACTTCCCTATGCCGGTAGTATGGCTCATGTGGGGAGTGAGCGAACTGGCGGCCATGGCAACCGATCTTGCCGAGTTTATTGGGGCCGCAATCGGCTTTCAGTTGCTGTTTGGCTTACCGCTGCTCTGGGGTGGCTTGCTCACGGCTGTGATCACGTGGTTGATCATCAGCTTGGAACGCCGTGGGTTTCGTCATCTGGAAGTAGTGATTACAGCGTTACTGGCCGTCGTTGCCGGTTGTTATGTGGCTGAACTCGTGTTAGGTCGTCCTGATTGGGCTGACGTTAGTTTTCACGCCGTTGTTCCCCAACTAGCCGGGAGTGATAGTTTGCTCCTTGCGGCAGGCATTCTCGGAGCGACGGTGATGCCACATGCGATCTTTCTCCACTCGGCGCTCACCCAACGGCGGATTATCGGCCACACCGACGCCGAACGTCGCACCATTTACCGCTATGAGTTAATCGATATTGCCATCGCCCTCAGTATTGCCGATCTTGTCAATGCGGCGATGTTGATCATGGCCGCGACGGCCTTTCATCGTCATGGCTTCCACGATGTAGCCACCATTGAAGGGGCTTACCAGAGTCTAACGCCGTTACTCGGTTCGGCGGCGAGCCTGATCTTTGGGATTGCCCTGCTGGTGGCCGGGATTTCTTCTTCGGCGGTGGGTACATTAGCCGGTCAAGCGATTATGCAAGGCTTTTTACAATGGGAAGTACCGCTCTGGTTGCGGCGGGTGATTACGATGGCGCCGGCCTTGCTGGTGATTGCGCTCGGTATCGATCCGACCAAAGCGCTGGTGTTGAGCCAGGTAGCGCTAAGCTTTGCGCTACCCTTTGCGTTGATCCCGCTGGTCTGGTTTACCGGCCAACGCCGTTTGATGGGCAGTCTGCGCAATCATTGGGTGACGACGATCCTTGCCGGTGTGATCACGGCGGTTATCATTCTGCTCAATGTGGCGCTCATTGTGCAGTAGGTGCTATCGGCGTTGAGGAAGAGCAGCGCGATCGTGCCGGTTGGGTTGTGCACGTACAAGTTACCTTCCTTGCCCAAGCTGACGGTTTGTGCCGGCAGCCGTTTATCACATGACTGTAACAATTGGTAACAACTGGTGTGAAGGATGCAGCCGGCAATGCGCTGGCCACATCCTATGCAACGAGTTTCACCATCGGTAATCGGCGTGACGTGTATATACCGCTAATCAACCGATAGTCCGCAGGTACGGCGGGGTTGTAACGGCGGCATCTGTGAGCAGTAACTGTACAGAGTCATAGCGATACTGCTGGCTCTGTTCAGAGTAATACCGCTCACAGGAATGCTTTCATCGGGCAGGCTTGAGTTTCGCGGGAGTGATCGTCGATCCGGTTTTATGAGGCGGATACAGCTTGCGTGAACTGCATTACGTGCCTCCACATTTTTCCCTTCTTCGCTCCACTTTATGTGTGTCCGCATTCTAGTTCGGAGCGGACAGGGGAAGTGTTTTTCGTTTTGGTAAATAAATCACATCAGCCGTATTGTTGATTAGCGCATACCTATGGCGCTATACTCGCTGTTTGTGCAATGCATCTGGGAACACGGCGTAGCGATATTGAGATGTGTGCAAAGTGACGCTCGGTCTTGATGGATTGCCCCAGCAATCTGCAATCAAAATCGGTGACAGGTCGCTATTTCGATCCGCAAAGTAAAAGCAGTTCTTGACAAAGTTCTCGATGCCCACATGCTCGAACGATCCGGTGCGAGGTCCGATCTCAGGGAAGGAACTTCAAGCACGTTCAGTTGAGAACGATTCAATGCTGATCAAACTGTTGCTGTGCGTGAACTTAATGTTGATATATTGAGGGCGACTGCTACAGGTACAGAGTTTACGTTGCAACTTATGGATATTGAGTAGTCGATCACATTGCGGTACACGATCAGCAGGTACCAACGGAACCCGTGCTCACCACCAACGGCACCGTGGTCGAACTGTGTGGGCGAATGGACGCCTGTTGCCATATAGCGGTGAGCGGAATACGGGCGTGAATAGTCGTAGTCTTTGGCGAAGCTAAGCAGTTGTGGTTGGGGTTGCCCCGATGCTATCAAGCACAGCAGTCAGCTCCTCGATAGGCGGAGGCGAGAAGATCGGCGAAAACGGTGCAACCCAGCTCCAGCGAATGATACCCTGTGCGTCAACAATGAAGACCCCGGGGAGAGGGGCGCCGAATGCTGAGCCCATACCGTAACCGGTAAAGACCTTCCAATCGGGATCGCTGAGAATGGGGAAAGGCGCGCGTAACACCTCGGCGACATAGCTGGTAGTTTCGAGATCGGTGCTGCTGACCACCAGCAAATGCACATTCCGGCGGGAAAATTCGCTGTACTGCGTGCGGAGCGCGGCAAGGTGAGGAGCGCAATTGGGGCAGAAGACCCGCTCGCTGAAAATCCGGGTCAGGTTCAGTACCACCGGTCGGCCGCGCAGTGCGCTCAGGGTTATCGTCCGTCCGTATTCTACACGGTCTTCAGGCGGGCCGCTGAGAAATTGGGCATAGGGCAGGGTAAAGTCGGGGGCTTCACTGCCCACAGCCGGAACATTGGCCGGACCGCGTGGGCGAACCAACTCGTTGATGAATTTATCGGTTAAAGGCACAATTGGCCGCACCATATGACCTCCTTCGTAATAATGGTCTTTCTGTTCAGTATACCCTGATTTTGCCGTTATTGACAGGTCATTGCGAAATACCTCTTTTCCTTACCAAACCCTTACAAAACCCTCGTATGACTCTAACGCTTGCGGTGTATGCTACAAGCGAACCTGAAATTAGTGCTGTGGTTCACAAAAATGCAGAAAGGGTTGATAAGCAATGACGTTCACGCAGGATCAATCGACTGTTACTGAAATTTCTCCCCGCGAACTGTATGCCCGCTTGTTGAGCGCACAACCGTTGTTCATTCTCGACGTGCGTAACGAGGACGAGTTCAAGCGTATGCCGATCGAGGGGCATGCGACGCTGCGCACCCTCAATCTGCCCTACTACGATTTTATTGAAGACGAAGAGGCGGCGTTGGCTCGTATGCCAAACGATGTTGAAGAGGTTATCGTTATCTGTGCCAAGGGTGGTTCGTCGCAGTACGTCGCTGAAATCCTGAATAATCACGGCTACCGTGCCGTCTCGGTGACAGACGGGACAATCGGTTGGGGGAACTATTACGATGTGCGCGATGTGGTGAGCGCCACTTGGGGTCGGATTGTGCAGATTGCCCGCCCTGCCCGTGGCGACTTGAGCTTCGCAATTATCAGCGATGGGCAGGCCGCGTTAATCGACCCGCTCCGCCATACCAATGTCTACCGTGAGCTGATCGAAGGCGCTGGTGCGAAGTTGACAACCATTCTCGACACGCACGTCCATGCCGACCACATCAGTGGTGGTCCTGCGTTGTCGAAGGAAACCGGTGCGCCGTACTACATCCATCCCTACGATGCCATCCACCCCATCGATATGCTGCCGGCGGTGATTGCCTATGAGCCGTTGCGTGATGGGCAGGTCTTCCAGATCGGTCAGGTGCGGATCACGACAATCTGGTATCCAGGTCACACCCTCGGTCAGGTCAACTTCCTTGCCGAGACGCTGGACGGCGGTCGCTATCTGTTCACCGGTGACGGTATCTTCTTGCGCTCGTTTGGTCGCCCCGACCTCGGCGGCAAGGGTGAAGCGTGGACGCCCATCCTCTACCGCAGCATGTTCGAGTGGCTGCCACGTCATCTGACCGACGACACAATGATCCTACCGGCCCACTTCAGCACCCTTGAGGAGGATGCCGGCAACGGTATCTTTGCTGCGCCGTACAAGCAGGTACTGGCACAGAATGATAGCCTCAAGCCGCGCACGCTGGAAGAGTTCACGAGCTTCGTGCTCAGCCACCTGCCGGTTTTCCCACCGGAATACGTTGAGATCAAGCGGGTGAACATCGGTCTGGTAGAAGCCTGCGATGGCAAAGCGAGTGAACTAGAATTGGGCAAGAATATCTGTGCATTGTCCGGCGAAAAGTGATAGGATAGAGCTAGCGATGGCGGTAGTCTGAGCTGCTACCGCCGAAGGATACAAGGAGGAGACCTTTATGCCACAGTTTGATCAAACACTCGATGTTAAGGGGGCGAAGTGCCCAATGCCGTTGGTCAAGAGCCGCAAGGCAATTGCCGAATTGCCGGTCGGTAAGGTGTTGCAGGTAATATCGACCGACCGTGGTTCGGTAGCCGATTTTCAGGGTTGGGTGAAGACGGCCAAGAACGTTGAGCTGGTTGCACAGGAAACGGTGCAAGAGAACGGACAGGAGCTGTACATTCACTACCTGCGTCGCACGGCCTAGGATCGAGTTGCTCCGGCAGGTGAAACAACAACGTAAGGAAGGAAAAGCAATGACAACACCGATGACGGAAATTGTTGATACGCAAGCCCTGCTCGCCCGGATCGCCGAACTTGAGCAACGCGTCGCTGCACTTGAGCAATCACCAGCGCAGGGGATTGAAGATCGGCTGGCAATGGTCGTCTTCTCCGGCGATTTGGACAAGGCAATTGCTGCGTTCATCATCGCCACCGGTGCTGCCTCGATGGGTCTCGAAGTGAGTATGTTCTTCACCTTCTGGGGCATCAGTGCAGTTAAGAAACAGAAGGTCTTTAGCGGAAAGAACCTGCTTGAGCAAGGCTTCACGGCAATGCTCCCTGGCAAGCTGGGTGAGCTGGGTCTATCGCAGATGAACTTCTTCGGGGCCGGTGCGCAGATCATCCGCAACCTGATGAAGAAGCACGATGTTGCGTCGCCGGAAGAATTGTTTGCGATGGCTCGTGAATTGGGCGTGCGCATGGTCGTCTGCGACATGTCGCGCGAATTACTCGGTATCAAGGATGAAGAGCTGGTTGAAGGCTTGGAGACCGGCGGTGTCGCAACGTTCCTTGGCGATGCTGCTCGCTCGAAAGTGACGTTGTTCATTTAAAAAGAGCCGACATAGACCCAATAGTAAGGTTGATCGACGACGGCGCGATCAGGGAGCAACAAAGAGCGCGCCGTCCTTTCTTGTAAAAGGATAATGATACTATGTTTCGACAACTGTTTCGCAATCCGCGTGAGACACAAACTAACCAAATTGGCACCATGACGGTGCAAGAGTTAAAAGCGAAATTGGACTCACGTGAACCGATCGTGCTGGTTGATGTGCGCCAGCCGGAAGAGTTTGCCTACGATGGGCATGTGGCCGGCGCACGTTTGCTGCCGCTGCCAATGTTGGCAACGCGCATGAACGAATTGCCGAAAGATCAACCAATTGTGTGCATTTGCCGGTCGGGTAATCGCAGCCAGGTGGCTTGTGAAATGCTCCAACGCCACGGCTTCACCAACGTGACGAATGTGGTTGGTGGGATGATCGCGTGGCAGCGGTCCGGCTATCCGGTTCATCGTCAGTAAGCGAATCGCAGCGCTCTACCCGGTTGGGCAGAGCGTTGCGATGTACGGGAGAATCAAAACCTATGCAGAATCAACTTTGCAATGCCTTGCAGCACCAAACCGAGATCGCACCGCTGCGCAGCTATGCTGTTACCGATCGGGTATTGCTGGCAGCGCAGCCACAGCCAGAAGACTGGCAACGCTTTGTGGCGGCGGGTTACAAAACCGTCTTGAATATTCGCAGTGATCCCGAACGGGCAGCCGTGCAAGCAGCTAACGCTCGTGCTGCCGGTTTACACTACATTCACGCACCATGGCCAGCCTACGAACTGGAGCCGGAGCATCTGGCCGAGTTTGCTCGGATTGTCGAAGCTCCGGAAACCGGCAAGCTGGTGTTTCATTGCCGCAGTGCCACCCGCGTCGGTCTGATTTGGATGCTCTATCGGATCGTGCATCAGGGTTGGACGCGCGAACAGGCCGAGGCCGAACTACGCGCCGCCGGCTACGATGACGATGCAATGGCAACCTTTGAGTTCTGCGCCGACGATTTCTTTGAGCGGAGCAGCATGCAGGGGTAAAGGGAGAGGGTATGATACCCGTTTCTGCGCGCCAACCGGGAGTGCAGGCAGCGTTGCTAGTGATGATTACACGCTACCTGCCATTCCTGAACTGGTTACGTACCTATCGGCTCGAGCATCTGCCGAGCGACATAGTGGCGGGGATCGTTACCGCCATTATGCTCATTCCGCAGAGCATGGCTTACGCACAGTTAGCCGGTCTTCCACCGCAGGTTGGTCTGTACGCATCGGTCGCGCCACTGATTGTCTACGCCCTCCTCGGTACCTCAGGTCAACTTTCGGTAGGTCCGGTCGCAATTACGTCACTCCTCGTATTCAACGGGGTGAGTGCGTTGGCTGTACCGGGTACTGAGCGCTATTTTCAGTTGGTACTTTTGCTAGCCTTTATGGTTGGCGCGATCAAGCTGCTGCTTGGCGTGCTGCGGCTGGGTGTGATTCTCAATTTCATCTCGCACCCCGTATTGGCGGCCTTTACCAGTGCCTCGGCCTTAATCATTGCCGTCGGCCAGTTGAAATATATTCTCGGCTATCGGATCGGTGGTGAACATTTCCACGAAACAATCGCGCAAGCAATCGCCGGTCTGAGCCAGACCAATGTTGCCACGTTGGCGATCGGTTTGGCAAGTATTGGTTTGTTACTCTTCTTTCGGCAGGGGCTGCGTCCGTTATTGCGACGGGCTGGCTTATCACCGTTAGCTGTCACCTTGATCGTGAGTGGTGCGCCACTGTTGGCGGTGATTCTTGGTATTCTCGTGGCGCAAATATTCCGCCTCGATCAAATTGCCGGTGTCGCGGTTGTAGGCACGATCCCTCCCGGTCTATCGCCGATTAGCTCACCGGCCCTAACTATGGCCGACGCGCAAGCCTTACTGCCGACAGCCCTCACAATTGTGTTGGTCAGTGTGGTTGAGTCAATAGCCGTCGCTAAGGCATTGGCCAGTAAGCGTCGCCAGGCAATTGATCCCGATCAGGAGTTGGTTGCGCTTGGGGCTGCCAATATTGCGGCCAGCTTCTTCAGCGGTTATCCGGTGACGGGTGGTTTTGCGCGCTCAGTGGTCAATGCTCAGGCCGGTGCGATCACCGGTTTGGCATCGTTGATCACTGCCGCCATGATTGCACTGATTCTGCTCTTCTTTACTCCGGTCTTTTACTACCTACCGCAGGCAGTGTTAGCCGCGACCGTGATCGTAGCAGTCATCGGGCTGGTTGATCTGCACGAGCCGCAGCGGATCTGGCGCACTAATCACGGGGATGCCTTTACGTGGCTTATTACGTTTGTGGCGGTGCTGGCTCTTGGGATTGAGACCGGTATCTTTGCCGGCGTCGCTTCGGCGTTAGTCCTCTACCTCTGGCGCACGAGTCGTCCGCATATCGCCATCGTTGGTCGGCTGGGGGATAGTGAAGTCTACCGCAATGTCGCGCGTCATCCGGTCAAGACATGGCCACACGTAGTGGCCGTCCGCGTTGATGAGAGCCTCTATTTCGCCAATACACGCTATCTCGAGCAGGCGTTATTGCAGATTGTGGCTGAACGACCTGAGGTGAAGCATTTGGTGTTGATCGGTTCGGCCATTAATTTCATCGACTCGAGCGCTTTGCATACGCTCGATAGCTTAATCGATAGTCTGCGCGATGCCGGTGTCGAGTTTCATCTGGCCGATATTAAAGGACCGGTTATGGATCGGCTCAAGCAGTCGGAATTGCTCGATAAGATCGGGCAAGATCACATCCACCTGACAACGCACACGGCGATGCTGGCGTTGGGGTGCCGAGATTGATAGACTCTCTGTTGTCGTTGGGGGATGGCCTCTGGCAGTGGGTAGGGACACAGCTTCGTTGTGTTCCTGCCCAATCGCCCTTGAGAATAAGGATAACAACTATGCAACGCTTTGTATTAGCTCTCTTGCTGATGACAACCATTATCCTCACTGCTTGTGGCACAGCGGCAACAACCACATCGCCGGCCACAAAGTTGCCGGCTGAGATCAACGTTGCCCGCTTGAAAACAATGCTAGACCGGCAAGAAAACTTCTTCCTTCTCGATGTGCGCACGCCGCAGGAATTTGTCCAAGATGGCCGGATCGCCCAATCAACGCTTATCCCGCTCCAAGAGTTGGAACAGCGTTTGAGCGAACTACCGACCGACAAACCGATTGTTTGCATCTGTCGGTCGGGGAATCGGAGTGCGGCAGCGTGTGATCTGTTGCGATCGCATGAATTTGAGGCGATCAACGTTGCCGGTGGAATGCGGGCATGGGCCGCAGCCGGTTACCCGATGGTGGTCGGCCCGTAAAACCGTCGAAGCGCCGCACAGTTGTGCAGCGCTATACGATCACGCAGTGCTAGGATGAGCGTAAGCAGGGGCGGAATTTATAACCGTATACCAGTACCCCGTCCTCGCCGGTATCCATCAGCCGGCGGGTGACCATCTCGACCGGCATCCCGATGGCGAGGTCGGCTTCGTCACAGTCGGTTAATTGTGCCGTCACCAGAGGGCCTTCTTCTAACCGCACCAGAGCCACCGGATAGATACCGAGGCTTTCGTATCCCGAAGGCGCTTGGCGGATCACGCTGAAGCTATAAATCTCCCCGCGCCCGCTTAACTGATATGGCTCCCAATCGTTAGGGTCTTCATCAAGGGTCGGCGGTTGGGCTGGAAAGCGCACTTCGCCGGTATGGCGATGGCGTTGTCCTTCCAGTCGGTAACGGCTTATGCGTTCTCGCCAGTGTCGTGCAATATTCATGGCGCAAAACCCCCACTCAAGATCGTAACGACGGCTAATAATCCTGTCGTCACACAAGTAAATATGATACCGATGACGAACAAAATAATGGCAACGTAGAGAGCTTTCTGGGCGGGCAGATTCATGCCCGACTGAATAGCTAAGTACGTCAAATAGACGCCGTATACCGTAAGACCGAGCGAAATGATGAAACCAATGAAGGGGATTGCATTCGCGATCGCCTGCCCTACTGCTAAAGGTGACGAAAAGAGCGAAATGTCCCACGCCAGCTCGCCAAAGTTGCCAGTACCACCAAAGGCTCGTCCGAGCAGGTAGATCAGGCCCCAAACAACTAACGAGCCGATGATAGTACCAAAAATACCACCAAGCACAAGACTGATAACATTCCCTTGTTGGGCGAGCGTTGCATCGATAACGTCGCTTGCCAGTCCTTGTGCCTCAAGTTGCGCGCGAATGCCTCCCACACGGAGGGGCCATGTTATCGCCGCCAGGATACCGTTGATCATGCTGGCAATAACCGCGTAGATCAACGCCCAGACCAGATTATCTCGCTCATGCTGTTCGAACGTTTGGGCCGACGGTTTGGTTAGGACGGCGATACTGCCATTGACCATTTCCTGAAACATACGTGTACTCCTTCAATATAGACACAGGCGGGAGCAGCCTTATTGTACAGCACGCAACTACCGCCGTAAAGGGGTACACTTACGATTCGCGAATCAGGACATGGCTCACTACCGTCGCCCCGATGCCACCGAGTGTTTGAGCTAACCCAACCCGTGCATCAGCAACTTGGGTCGCTCCGGCCGTACCACAGAGTTGATGGGCAAGCTCGATCACCTGATAGATTCCATTTGCTCCACCTACGTCACCGCGCGCTTTATAGCCGCCGGCCGTGGCAATGGGTGTCTTACCAGTCGGTGTAATCGCTCCTTCGGCGGCGTGGCGTGGGGTTGTACCTGGTTCGTAGCACCCAATCGCTTCGAGCGCAAGAGTCGCTGCAATCCCATGCGGGTCGCTGAGTTCCCACACATCCACCTCACCCACACTGAGATGAGCACGAGCAAGGGCAATGTGCGCACTGGCCCGCGCGGCGGTTAGTTCGAGCGGGTTACGTCGGCGATGAAGGGCAACCGTGTCGGTAGCAACAGCCGACCCGGCAATACGAATGCATGGCCCGGTTAATTCGCGGGCCAACGTCTCGTTCACGATCAGAAGGGCTGCTGCGCCATCGGCAAGGGTACTGCAATCGAGCAGGTTGATCGGTGATGCAACCATCGCCGCTTTGCGATATTTGTTAGGGTCAATGGGAAAACGGTAAAGGGCAAGCGGATTTTGGGCGCCGTTGGCATGGGCATTGATCGGGAACGGCGCGAACGCTTCAGCGCTATAGCCGTATTCGTACATGTAGCGACGCATCAGCATTGCCCACTGTGCCGTCAAGGTGATGCCGTGTAACGCCTCTTCATCGCCGTCGCTTGCCATTGCTTGTGCGGCCTCGATATCGTCTTCGAGCTGATCGGTGACCTTTTCGACACCGATGACTAGTGCTAAGGGCACGCCGTGTTGTACTGCTTGGATTGCCTGGTAGAGGGCTAATCCGCCACTCGCGCCGGCAGCTTCGACGCGGAGTGCGGGGATGGAGGTGGAGAGGCCCAGTACACCGGCGAGATATGCGCCGAGTTGGCTCTGCCCATACAGCTCTTCACTGTAGGCACTGCCGACATAGAGGGCACCGATCTGATGGGGAGCGAATCCCGGTGCGCTGGATAGTGCGGCACGAGCTGCTTCACTGACGAGATCGGCGAGGCTGCGCCGGTAGTGCTCGCCAACCGCAGTCGCTCCCATACCTGCAATATAGACGTTCGTCATAACGACTCCTCGATGGATGGTTGTTTTCTCGCACCACAACGTTATCGGACGGATGGTATTGCCGGCGTAATACGCGATGTTGCATTTACGCATCAACCACCGCGAACGTTCCCTAGCCCATCACCAACTTACCGCGCCATTTCGCATACACTGCGTAATCGATCATCACCTTACGGGCGAGGTACGCTGCCGTCAATGGCGCTCGCTCGCGTCGCTCCACAATCGCTTCGGTAACGGTGAGCGCATAAGCGTCGGAACCGGCCCCACTACCGTAGCTCGTTACGAAAATGGTATCGCCCGGTTTGGCGACATCGAGAATGGCACACAGGCCGAGCAGTGCGGCGCCCGAATAGGTATTGCCGATCTGTGGGCTGAGCAATCCCGGCGCGATTTGGGCATCGGTGAAGCCAAGTCGTTTGGCAACCGTCTGTGGAAATTTCGCGTTCGGTTGATGGAAGACGGCATAGGTAAAGTCGGCAGCAGTGCGGTTGAGTTGACGTAATAATTCAGAGGCTGCCGATTGAATCTGGTGGAAGTACGCCGGCTCGCCGGTGAAGCGGTTGCCGTGTACCGGGTACGGTCGGTCGGCACGGCGGTAGAAGTCAGGGGTATCGGTGACATACGAAACGGTTGCATCGATGGTCGCCAACGCTTCGGTAGCAGGGCCAACGATCAACGCTGCTGCGCCGGCGGAAGCAGTGTATTCCAGCGCATCACCGGGACGACCCTGGGCAGTGTCGGCGCCGATCGCCAGGGCGTAGCGCTGCATCCCACTGCCGACCAATGCCATCGCCGCGGTCAGCGCTTCGGAGCCGGCCTTACATGCGAATTCCCAGTCGGCGGCGCTCACCCATGGCCCGGCGCCGAGTGCGTCGGCTACTACCGTCCCCGATGGTTTCACGCTGTAGGGATGGCTTTCGCTCCCGATCCAGACCGCACCGAGTGCGCTAGCCGGAATGTCGGCGCGCGCCAGCGCATTACGCGCCGCTTCAATTGCCATCGTAATCGTGTCTTCATCGGGGCCGGGAACGCTCTTTGCCTCCACGGGGACGCCATTCTGACCGTCTGTCCAGATCCGAGCAATTTCGCGCGCTGCGATCCGGTAACGTGGGATGTACACGCCATAGCCGATAATGCCGGTAGGTTGGTTGGGTTTCATCATGACCAATGCTCCTAAGGTTAGAATTGGGCGCTCCAGGAGTGCAAGAAAGCAGCATCTATCCTCGCCAACACGGTGGCGAGTGGATCATGAGCGATACCGCAGGGTTAGCTTGGTTGAGCAAATAAACACCACCCCCGTGCGGCAATCGACATTGCGCGCTAGTCTGTCAACAGTGACAGTGAACGGCGGCCTGCTTCAGCAGCAAACAGGCCGCCAGAGGCAGTAAGATCAGTTGTTGGCGGGATTGCCGGTGTGTTGCCGTCCTTCGAGTTCGGCAATAATCTCTTCGGCGCGTGCTGGCTTGATATTGCGCTCGGCAACCATCCGGCGCGCGACTTCATCGACCAACGTACCGGTGGCACCGGCAGCCAGTGCAATTTGACGGGCATGCAAGCTCATATGGCCCTGCTGAATACCCTCACACGCCAATGCTCGCATTGCTGCGAGGTTATTGGCCAAGCCGGCAGCGACACACACTTCAGCCAGCTCGTTGGCGCTACGTACTCCAAGCAACTTCAACGCCGCTTGGGCCGTGGGATGCACTTTAGTTGCACCGCCGACAATACCAACCGAGAGTGGCATTTCGAGGGTGCCGACCAGATTTCCCTTCTCATCACGCTCCCAGTGCGAGAGCGAGGTGTAACGACCGTTACGGCTGGCGTAGGCATGCGCACCGGCTTCCACTGCACGCCAGTCGTTACCGGTAGCAACCAGGATCGGATCGATACCGTTCATAATGCCTTTATTGTGGGTTGCAGCCCGGTATGGGTCAACTGCTGCAAAGGCGTAGGCCCAGAGAATGCCTTCCACCACCTCCTCGCCACTGAGACCATCGCGGGCCAAGGAGGCCGCCGGTACGACGCAGCGGGCACGGGCCAACCGCCGATCGGTCAAATTCGAGAGGATGCGTAGATAGACCTTACCGCCGGTCATGTCGGCTAATAGCGGTGCTACCGCTTCGGCCATCGTGTTCACTGCGTTGGCGCCCATTGCGTCGCGGCAATCAACGATAAGGTGGACGACCAACATCGGACCCATCGGGCTGGTGGGGAAGAAGCGTACTTCAACATCGCGCGCACCGCCACCAAGCGCAACCAGCGATCGGCTCTGCGCGTTGGCCAGCGCCAAAATCTCGTCCTTGCGGGCAAGGATGGTCGCACGAGCCTGTTCGGGGTCGGTGATATTGACCAACTGCACTTGCCCGATCATTAACGGTTCGGTGCTGCTGGTCTCGAACCCACCACCATCGCGCACCATACGGGCGGCGTAGCTCGCGCCGGCGACAATTGACGGCTCTTCTACCACCATCGGTATCAAATAGTCGCGTCCGTTGATGCGGAAGTTGGTCGCAATGCCGAGAGGCAGATTATACGTGCCAACGACATTTTCGATCATTTTGTCGGCGCGCTCGAGGGTCAGAGCGCCACCCTGACCACCGTGGAGTGCACGCAGGTCTTCGTCAACTAACCCATCAAATGATTTAACCATCTGTAGGCGCTCGAATGGATTCAGTTGGTAAAAACCTTGTAGACGAGAATTCTTGGTCCCCATACGAGGACTCCTCCCTTCATCTGAGACCGTATTCATTTTCGCTATCGTTCTCACTTGGTCGGGTACTATGAAAGTGGGCTAGCACGTGGTAGCCCATCGCTTTCTACCATACCACGGCTTGCCGTAAAGTAGACTTAAAACAACTGTCAAAACCTATCATTGGCCTGTCTGACGGCTGTCATGAGCGTATTTGAAGCCCGTAACACCTGCATGTGGTACAATAAAGAGCGTATGAGCAAACATTTGTTCGCTTTCTTTGTGATCGGTCTCATCTGGGTATGCAGCGGATGCACGGCGAGGCAACGGTTGCCATTGCCGGTTGACATCACCGAACCGGCGACGCATGGCGCGCAGCAGGTCATCGCCATCTTATACCGCGATGAGCAAGGATCCCGCTTAGTCAACAGCTTGACTGTGAGCGCGGATCGTCCGCTGCCACTCGATACGCCTCCTCAGCAGGTGTGGCTCGGCGCTATCGATCCATCAGACGAAGTAGTGCTACGTACCGTCGGTAGTGTTCAGTACGGCTTCGTAGTTGCGCAAGGCAGGTGGCTATCTGCCGGCCGGTACGGACCGGGCGGAGCGTGGTCGTATGCGTTGGAATCACCACGTTTGCAAGCCTTTGAACCGGAGACGGTCGATTTGGCAGCACTGTTACGTGATAACCGTTATGAGGGCATAATCGTGCGCGTACAGGCCACCCTAATTGTCGCGAGTGGCACCAGTTTGTTGGTAGATGCGATTGGTCCCGGTGGCGTACCGGTATCGACTGCGCGCCAAATTAAGGTGTTGTACGGCGAGCGCGATGAACCGCTGCTCGAACGTTTGGAGCAGAGTGGTTTAGTGCGCTATGGTTCGGTTGAGGTAATCGGGCGGTGGCAACAGGGCCGGCTCGAACCGTTACTGATTACACCGTTACCATGAGTGCGGCACGTACTTTCTGAAGTAATTGGTTCAGGGTAAAGGGTTTGATCAACAGCGGGGCATTGGGTGGCAGTGTCCATGAGTCATCCGTCTGGGCCGAGATGAACAGGACACGTAGGTTGGGTTGTTGGGCGGCCAGATGGCGGTATAGCTCGTCACCGGTCATTCTCGGTAACATTACGTCGGCAATTAAGAGGTCGATAGGCTGCTCACGATCTACGGCGAGACTGATCCCGTGCTGCGGATCAGTAGCTTCTAATACCCGATATCCATACAAACGTAATGCACTGGTGATGAGGTAGAGTACGGACGGTTCGTCATCAACGACGAGCACCGTTTCGTGCCCGGTCAAGGCTATATCTGAGGATGGCAATGGTGATTCACCAACCGGGGTTGAATCGGTGAGTATTGGTAGGTAGATAGTAAACGTTGTCCCTTGCTGAGGCACACTTTGTACATCGATATGACCACCATATTGCTTGACGATGGCAAAGACGGTAGCTAAACCGAGGCCGGTCCCTTTTCCCTGTGGTTTCGTTGTAAAGAATGGCTCGAAAATCCGAGGTAACATCTCCGGATCAATCCCACAGCCGGTATCGTGTACCTGGAGGACGATATACTCGCCAGGAAGGAGTCTGGCTATGTGCTCTGATTGGGAAGGCGGAATTGTAACCGATGTCGTTGAGATAGTGATCATACCGTAGCCCTCGATTGCATCACGAGCGTTAATAACCAGATTAAGTAATACCTGTTCGAGTTGGCCGGGATCGATCTGGGTCAACGGCAACGTGGGCGCGAGCTGTAAATGGATGGTAATACGTTCGCCGATCAAGCGGCGCAAAATACCGACGAACTCATCAATTACCTGGTTGAGATTGACCGGTTTTGGTTCGAGTCGTTGCCGGCGGCTAAAGGCTAAAATCTGCCGCGTCAGGGCAGTAGCCCGAATACCTGCCGCCCGGATCTGGTCGAAATCGGTGTATAGCTCACTCGTCGGAGGAACGGTTACCATGCCGAGTTCGGCAAAACCAATAATCGGCACCAACAAATTGTTGAGGTCGTGCGCAATGCCACCGGTCAGTGTCCCGATTGCCTCGAGCTTTTGCGACTGAATGAGTTGTTCGGTGAGATGTTGCCGTTCCTCTTCGAGCTGCTTACGTTCGGTCAGATCAAGGTGAGCACCGAGCATATGGGTTGAGCGACCGGATTCATCATAGATGAGGGAAGCTTGTGAGCGGATCCAACGGTAGCTCCCATCTTTATGGCGCAAGCGGAATTCGAGGGTAAAGTTCGGCCATGGC
Organism: Chloroflexus sp.; assembly: GCF_049970315.1. Classification (GTDB taxonomy): domain Bacteria; phylum Chloroflexota; class Chloroflexia; order Chloroflexales; family Chloroflexaceae; genus Chloroflexus. The sequence continues at coordinate 109,498 of NZ_JBMFNE010000003.1, read as the reverse complement.
CGCTCGAGATATTGATGCAAGGTGCGGAGGCAGCGCTCACGATCATCGGGGTGGAGGCGCTCTTCCCAAACAGCGAAGGAATCGCTCAGCTCATCGGCGGCATAGCCAAGCTGTGCTTTCCATTCTGGTGAAAAGAAGACACGGTTTGTTTCCAGATCCCATTCCCACAAGCCAATTTGGGATGCCTTGACGGCCAACTGTAACCACGTTTGGGAACTCGATAGCATCGCCTGCTGAAGACGGTTCACTTCGAGCGCCAGCCGGCGTGCGCGCAAGAGGATCTCGATCCGTGCGTGCAATTCTGCTTTCTCGATTGGACTAATCACTAACTCGTCAACCGTCTGCCAGAGATGACGGGTATACAAGTGAACATCGCGCCGCGTGGTCACAAGTAAGAATGGTAGAAAGATGGGGTGGGCAGTTGCGCGACGTTCGTGGATATCGGCTTCGTACCGGTTGAGGGTGGGGCCATCGATAATACACAGTTGAAACGGTTGGTGCAAAGCTGTTTTGTCATTGCCGACGATAATCGAATAGTGGTGGCCCAACCATGTTTCTAGAAGTTGCCGGTTGGTGGAGTTGGTGAGTAACAGCAAGATCGTATCGCCGGCCATACGCACTCCTTTCAGGCGGTTTGTAGGATTACTGCTATTCTTCATCAACCCACACCGGTATCCCGCGCAAAATACCGCGTAGTTTGGTTAATGGTTTCCCGACTTTAATCCCGTAGCGCGAGATAGCAAATTCGCGGAGAGTCTTCTCAAAATCACCGAGGCGCTTTTTAAGTACGCCAATCGCTTTTCGTAGTTCACCGTCTATCTCCAAAAAGCGCAAGAAGATGATGTTGTCACCAAGATAACTGGCACCAATATCTGAAATTTCAAAATCACCGACAATACTGCTCGTCTCCATAATGAGCAATACCGTCACACCACGACTTTGTAAAAACTTACACAAAGCGTGTAAATGACTGAGCAGATCTTCCCCTTGCATGCAGAGGCGATAGCCGTTCATACTATCGATCATAATGACCGTAGCTCGGTCGTTTTCGACAACGCGGCGAACGTGTTGTGCGAACTCATCAGGGTTACATTGTAACGGCTCGATCTTTTCGATCCGCAGCATATTATTGGCCCGCATTGCCCGAACCGGGATATTGACCGACTCGCAACGCTGCATCATTATCTCGATTTCTTCCTCAAATGAGAACACAATTGATCGATCACCACGGCTAGCCGCCTCTTTCATAAACTGAAACCCGAGCGTCGTTTTGCCCACACCCGATGGACCGGAGAGAATCGTAATTGTGCCGCGTTCGATACCACCGTTGAGGAGTTCGTCAAGCTCGGGTACACCAGAGGCAAGCGGCGCAAAAGAATGCCCGGCGATCAGCGTCGTCGGGATGAGGCGGGGGAAGACTTGCAATCCGCGATTGGTAAGGCGCATCGTGTGACGACCGCTGATAAACGACGAGCCACGCATTTTAGTGACGTGAAGATAGCGACCGTATGGTGTCGTTTCGAGATTGATAATGCCATCGGCGATATATTGCAGATCATCGTCGGGAAACGCAGCACTATTTTCTGCTGAAAAGAGAACCGTTGTCTGTTGTTCGGCTAGAAAGCGTAAAAACGAGATAACCTGTTTGCGAAATTGAAAAATATCAGGGGTAAGATAGCGAAACTGGGTGATCGGATCGAAAAACACGCGAGCGGGATGCAGTTGGCGGATGGTATCAACAATTTGGCGGGTCAGTGGTTCGCGTTCAACTTCAGCCGGCGAGAAGATATCGTAAGTTTCCGTTTTGGCGAAGAAATCGGATGAAGGACTGAGGTCGAGAATGTGTACCTGTGAAAGATCAATCCCGATTTGTGCGGCGTTACGTCTAATTTTGGCAGCAGATTCTTCAAGACTAATGAAGAGAGAGGTATCACCGGTTGCAGTTCCGGCCGCTAAAAAGTGTAACCCGAGGGTCGTCTTTCCGGCGCCGGGACCACCACGCACGAGGTAGGCATAGTGAGGAACTAACCCGCCACCGGTAATTTCATCAAGGCCGGGAATACCGGTCGCGATTCGGTTTGCTGCTGCGTCACTCATGAAGTTCTCCCTGATCACCGGTGATGCGATGCTGATAGTATCCTAATTAGCTACAGCAGGTGCGTCAAGATATACAAACTAGGTTACTAAACACTGACTGCAGGCGAAGCAGCAGTTGAGTGTGGGATATGCGCCGATATGGTAGCATAGCTGGGCGACGATGCGTTTGCAAAGCGGAAAGGATATTCTTATGCACGAGCGGTTACAACGGTTACGAGCAGCTCTCGCCGAGCGTGATTTACCGGCTATTTTACTCACTGCGCCGACCAGTCGACGCTATCTCAGTGGGTTTACCGGCAGTGCCGGAGCTTTGCTGATTAGTGCCGAGGCTGCCTTTTTGTTGACCGATGGCCGGTACACGGTGCGCGCGGCTGCGGAAGCGCCGGCGTTTACGCTACGCGAAGTGCGTGCTGCACTTAAGCCGATGCCGAAGTTGGTGGCTGAATTGGCGGTGGAATTGAACCTTACCCGGCTAGGGTTTGAGGCGGCCGCAATGACGGTGGCCGAGTACCAGCAGTTTGTACAGGCGTTGGGCAAGACGGTTGAACTGGTTGCAACTGAGAATATAGTGGAAGCGTTGCGGATGGTGAAAGACGCCGGCGAGATCGAGCTTCTGCGACGTGCGGCGGCGATCACCGACGCAGCATTGGCCGCCGTGTTGCCGGTGTTGACGCCGGAGATGACCGAGCGCGAGGCAGTGTGGCGGATCGAGGTGGCATTGCACGATCTCGGCGCAGATGGGCCATCGTTCCCGATTATTGTGGCGGCCGGTCGTAACAGTGCTCGTCCGCATCATGAGCCGGGCCATGATCGGTTGGGTGAGGGGCAGCCGATCATTATTGATATGGGAGCGCGACTTAACGGTTATCACGCCGATCTGACGCGCACTATTGTACTTGGTCAGCCTGATGATACGTTCCGCGCCGTCTACGCAGCGACGTTGGAGGCGCAGCAGGCGGCGATCCGTTCGTTGCGGCCCGGCTTGCCGTGGTCTGAGGCCGATGCGATTGCGCGTCAGGTGATTGAGACGGCCGGTTATGGTCGTGGGATTGCCCATAGTCTTGGCCACGGTGTGGGTTTGGCGATCCACGAGGCACCGTGGCTGCGAATAACGGCACCTGATGCACCGCCTAGCCCGCCGTTGCAGGTGGGGATGGTCACGTCGGTTGAACCGGGGATCTATTTACCGGAGTGGGGCGGGGTGCGGATCGAGGATTTGGTGTTGATTACCGACGATGGATGCGAACTGTTGTCACACGCCGCGCGATGAGGAAAACGTCGGTTTCAGGTCTACACATTTGGGTGGTCGGTGCATTCACCGCGGGGGCACCTCGGCGGGGCGTTCCTGGCATCCTGAGTACGGCGGTGGGGTTATGGCAATGCCATGCCCCTCCGCGCGGTGTGGGTTACGATAATTCGCGCACCGTTACCTTGGTCATCTTGTCGCCTTGTTGAATGGCGTAGACCACCTCCATCCCGGACACGACTCGCCCAAACACGGTATGGCGACCGTTGAGGTGTGGCTGAGGGGTATGGGTGATAAAAAATTGGCTACCGTTGGTGTTGGGGCCGGCGTTTGCCATCGAGATGACACCGGCTTCGTGAGTGAGTGGGTTTCCTTTCACCTCATCGGGAAAACGATAGCCAGGACCGCCACTGCCACGACCGGTCGGGTCGCCGCCTTGGATGACGAAATCCTTGATCACGCGGTGAAAGGTGAGACCATCGTAAAAACCTTCGTGGGTGAGGAAGACGAAATTGTTGACGGTCATTGGTGCATGTTGTGGGTAGAGGTCGAGTTCAATCGTCCCGCGCGTTGTCTCCATCGTCACGCGATAGGTCTTGGTCGGGTCGATCCGCATTGAGGGCGGGCTATTCCACTGTTTAGCCACAGATGTACTCCTTGTATGCTACCAACAGCGAATGATTGAGGGTATTGTACCATCAATCAGCCGCTTCTCCGAGTCTGCGAGTAGCGTAGGTTAACATTTTAGTTGTCAAGTTGGGAAGTGGTGTTTGCACAGAAGTACTAGCTTCATTCAGAGCTAGCGTAGCTAGTTCAGTTTCTCCAAGGCGACGGAGATGGGCCGCAAGCCGGTGGAGCAGAACAGCAGCAGTTTCGTAGTCGCCTTGCTGGCGGGCGAGGGTGGCGCGCTGGTGGAGGTGGGCAATGGTAGCGTGGGTAATCAATGGTAATAGTGGCGGTGGCGGATTCGTGGCGCGTGGATCATAATGTGCGATGAGGTCATGGTGTTGTTCGTGTTGTCCACTCCTCAGTCGCAGGCGGGCTAGCCGGCGTTGGCTACCCCCAGTACCGGGTGCGACGAGAAATTCGCAGAGCAAGCGCACCGAGTCGCCACGGCGCAGATCGCCGAGGTGTAGGGTCAGGCGCCGTCCGTGTTCGGTGCTTACCGGCGTAAGCACACTTAAGGTTGGGGAGAGGCGGGTGATCCGGCGTAGTGTCACCGTCTGCGGTAACGTCATGTGCAGACTCAGCGCGTGGATAGTGGTCTGGCGCGCATGCTCCAACTCGGCGGAGATAATCGTCGGAATATGACCGGCCTCTTGGCCAAAGCTGGCACGACCACCACTAAGATCGGCAATCTGCGTGAGGAGCGTTTCTTCAAATGTACTGCCAAGCCCGATCGTGCTGATCGTAATACCGTGGGTTGCTGCTTCGCGGGCTAGTGTGGTACACATGGTGGTATCCGTCGTGAAGCCATCGGTAAGTAACACCACCCGTCGTACTGCCGGTTCATCGGTGACCACAAACTGGGCTAGTGCTAGTTGCAACCCTTGGGCCAGATTGGTGCTCTCGCCGAGCCGTAGCACGGGCAAGCGAGCAATCGCTCCGATCAAGTCGGTGCGTCGGTGGCCGGGTGTGCTTGGTGCGAGGACGAGCGCATCGCTAGCGCAGGCGATGAGTGCCATCCGGTCATCAGGAGCGAGTCGTTCAACAACACTGTGTAATGCACGCACGGTATAGTCAATCGGACTAGGAAATTGACTGCGTGCCTCACAGCTTAGGGGATTTGCCAATTGCCAAACCGGTACTCCATCGACCAAGACCTCGTGAGCGCCGCCGTTACGCACCAACTCGCGAAACTGGTGTTCGTTGACAATGGGGATGCGCATCGAGCGACTAGCATCGGCGACCAACACAAGGTGTAGCGGCAGTGTGTGGTCGCCTTCAGCGGTAATCACCAGGTGAACATACGTCACCTGGGGCTGGGTCAGAGGTGGTAATTGCAACGGTTGCGGATCACACTGCACACGCAACAGCATAAGGGGTCATCCTTAGTTACATTGTGCCGGCAGTGGTGGGTCGCTGAAGATTAATTCGAGCACTGAACCGTTGTTATACGTCGTTACACGGCGTGTCCGAGTAATAGAAAGCAATTCATTTGAACCGGCAACACGAATACACGAGTCGACACTCGTGGTTTCGACGGTTTCACGAATACCACCGCGTGGAATACCGATGATAAACTCTTGTACGATAGTCAATTTAGTCGGTTGGAGGAAGCTAAGACCAAGCAGGCTTACAGCGAGCATTGCCAATATGAAGAGCCAGAGATTACAACCGATCGATCGACGTTTGGCCGGTTTCGATGGCGTAGTTGATTGAGCTGGTGGTTTCTTCGGTTCGGCTGACATACGGCTTACCTATGATGGATCAATCCGGCTGCTCATTGGCCGGCAGCGGTTCGAGATCGACGAGGTGAGCACCGGCGGCAACACTTGCGCCAGTCTGATACGGCAAGCGGCGGACAATGCCGGCGTAGGGTGCGACAATGGTATGTTCCATTTTCATCGCTTCGAGAACGAGGATGGGTTGCCCCTCGCCCACCTGTTGGCCGACGGCAACGTATAGCCGCACGATGGTACCCGGCATCGGAGCATTAAAACTCGCGGCATGTTGGTCGGTGGTGCGAATAACCGTGTCGGCGGTAAGCGGGGCCGGTCGTTGCACATGATACGCTTCGCCACGCCAACCGATCAGCCAACCGTCGTTGGCTCGTGCAAAGAAGAATTGTCTCCGCTGACCATCAATATCAAGAGCCAATTCGTAATCGCCACGCCGCACCAACGTCACATGGAAATGCCAATGATCATCGCCTGCTACATGCCACCCAACGGTCTGCGGCGTCACTCGTAGCCGGTGTTCGCCGTGCGCAGTGAATGTCAGCGGAATGGTATCACCGCCGAGTCGCCAGACTGCGGCCAGCGGATCACGGGCCGGTGGCTCGGCAGTGACGGTGAGGATGGCCGTGGCGATCAAGACCTCACGCGGGGGCGGTCCGGATGGCGGCACGATCCCTTCGTGTTCGGACAGGAAGCCGGTATGAGTCGCGCCATCGGCGAACGCGGGATGCTCGGCAATTGCTTGCAAGAGTGGGAGATTGGTGGTCGGACCGAGTACAGCCATCTCGCGTAACGCACGGCGTAAGCGTGCTACGGCTTGGTGCCGGTCGGCGCCGGACACAATAATCTTAGCCAGCAACGGATCGTAATGCACCATCACCTCATCACCGCTGGTCAGACCGGCATCAACGCGCACGCCCGGCCCTTGAGGCGGGACAAACAGCGCCACTTTACCGACTGCCGGCAAAAAGGTGCGGGGGTCTTCGGCGTACAAGCGTACTTCGATGGCGTGGCCGCGCACACTAATATCTTCTTGGCGGAAGGGGAGGTGCTCGCCGGCGGCAATCGCAATCTGCAAGTGAACGAGATCGTAGCCGCAGACAAGCTCGGTTACGGGATGTTCCACTTGTAGCCGGGTATTCATTTCCAAAAAGTAGAACTCGCCGTTTGGCGCCAGAATAAACTCAACCGTACCGGCATTGATATAACCGGCAGCGCGAGCGATGGCAACGGCAGCATTGCCCATCGCAGCCCGGAGTGCTGGGGTCAGGGCAGGAGAGGGTGCCTCTTCAACGACCTTCTGATGACGGCGCTGAATTGAACAATCACGTTCACCGAGATGCACGACATTACCGTAGCGGTCGGCCAAGACTTGAATCTCGACGTGGCGTGGTCGCAGGACAAGCCGTTCAATGATCAGGCGGTCGTCGCCGAAAGCCGCCCGTGCCTCACGGCGGGCGCCTTCAATAGCCGCCGGCACATCGGCGAGATCGCCAACCGAGCGCATTCCTTTGCCACCACCACCGGCACTTGCTTTGATCAACAGCGGCGGTCCGATCCGTCGTGCCTCGGCAATCAGGCGTTCGTCACTCTGATCTTCACCGTCATATCCGGGCACAACCGGCACACCGGCAGCCTGGGCCAACGCGCGTGCTTCAGCTTTTCCCCCCATCGCGGCGATGGCGTGCGGGGGTGGCCCGATAAAGGTGATCCCTGCTGCGGCACACTGTTCGGCCAACTTCACACTTTCACTCAAAAAGCCATAGCCGGGGTGGATGGCCTCCGCCTTGAGTTTCACTGCGGCCTCAACGATCGCTTCGGCGCGGAGATAGCTTTGGGCGGCGGGTGGTGGTCCGATCAACACCGCAGCATCGGCCATGCGCACGTGGAGCGCCTGGGCATCGGCTTCGGAATACACCACAACCGGGCTAATCCCTAATTCGCGGCAAGCGCGAATGATCCGCACGGCAATCTCGCCGCGATTTGCGATCAAGATGCGGTTGAACATGGGCGTAGTTTAGGCAAGACAGCTTCGCCGAAAGCTTTAATCCATTCAACCTGATTACGTCCAACATTATGAATATAAATCTCGTCAAAACCGAGATCGATAAATTGCTGGATATGCGCGCGGTGCTGATCGAGATCGGACGAAATCAACACTCGTCCACGAAAATCTTCGGGCCGCACCAGTTTCGCCATCGCGGCGAAGTCTTCCGGTGAGCGAATGTCCTGCTTGGGGAAGTTCATCCCACCGTTTGGCCATTGGGTCAGTGCATTCTGCAACGCCTCTTCGTCAGTCGGTGCCCACGAGACGTGCAACTGTAACAATTTTGGCATGCTGTTGGGGTCTTTACCGGCTTCACGAGCGCCGGCGGCGAAATCGGCCAGAATGCGGCGCAACTTTTCAGGAGCAGCGCCCGGTGTGATCAACCCGTCGCACGTCTTACCGGCCCAGCGCAGGGTTTGTGGGCCGGTTGCGGCGATATAAATCGGTACCGGTTGTTCGGGGAGAGTCCACAACCGGACCTTATTCATCTGAAAATAGCGTCCGCGGTAGCGAGTTTCTTTACCGCTGAGCAACTTCTGAATAATCTCAGTCGCCTCTTGCAGCATTTCAAACCGGACCAGCGGTTCGGGCCACACACCGCCGACCACATTTTCATTCAATAATTCCCCACTCCCTAACCCTAGCCAAAACCGACCGGGGAACATTGCACCAAGGGTTGCGGCGGCTTGGGCAATGACGGCGGGGTGGGTACGGAATGACGGACAGGTAACACCCGGCCCAAAGCGGTGGTTGGTGACAACGCCCAATGCTCCCATCCAACTGTAGACAAAGGCATTGTGCCCCTGGGCCGGTACCCACGGTTGGAAATGGTCGGCAGCCATCACACCGCGGAAACCGTATTGTTCGGCGAGCCGGCAATGTTCGAGCAGTTCGTTTGGGTGAAACTGTTCTAAGGCTGCTGATATGCCAATTGTTGCCACGGGTTAAACCTTCTGCATTTCAAGTGAGGTCTATCGCATAGTATACCACGGTCGTGTTTGTCCTTCGGCAGTTGGTTTACGGAGCGGGCGTTGCGATGGTAATGAGACGGTGGGTCAGTTCGACATTACCATCAACGATGACGCGGTCGCCAATGCACGACACCAACGTCAGGCGTTCGTCGTTGGTGGGGAGAATGTAAGCGACTTGATCGGGGGTAACCCGCTCTTTGCGGGTGACCACATAGCGGAAGACGCTGCCGTCGGCGCTGTAGAGGAAGATTTCGCTGCCAATTGCCAACCGTTCGATCTCGGCGAAGGGAGCTGGAACGTGAGGCGCCTTGTGGAAGCGCAAGACATGTCCCCAGAGCACAATGTTCTCGCCTTGCCCCGGTTTGGCGCTGTAGATGTACCAACCGACTTCGTGATCGAGCACAACCGGTATATTGTTAGCATCAAGCCCGACAGGGAAGAGCTGGCGGTCGAGATTAATGGCCGGAATAACGAGCCGTACCGGCGTCCGATCGCCGGTAGGGCGTGGTGTTGGCGCCAGCGTTGCGGTTGGTAATAAGGTTGGTGTGGGGGTGGTGGTAGGGGTGGCAGTTGGTGTTGATGTTGGCGCAACGTTTGCGGTTGGCAACGCAGTTGGAGTTACGGTTGGTGTCGCGGTCGGTATGACAATAGCAGTGGCGCTTGTGGTAGACGACGGCACAGCTAACGCCGCGGCATCGGTAGCTGTGCTGCATGCGCTGAGCAGGTTGCCGGCCAGTAGGATCAGCAGAAATATTCGCGTCACAGATCACCTCAATTCAGTCAATCGTCTCTCTGGTAGCCTACCACACGTTCATCTGGCGTATGGCAGTTTGGTGTGCAGCAGTCCATCAGTTTGGTATTTACTGCCGCAGTTCAAATATAGATGGTGTACTATACTTCAAGCAGAGGTATCGCTATATCTTCGCGTTTACAACGATGATGCGCACGTTGACCGTCTACCATCTAGGCCACATAGATTACACCAGCGCGTGGGAGATGCAGCGCCGGTTGGCCCGCCAACGATCGAGCGGCCAGATCGGCGATACCATCCTGCTGCTCGAACATCCACCGACGATCACATTGGGTAACAAAGCCCGCCCCGAACACATTGTAGCGACGCCGGCTGAGCTAGCTGCGCGTGGGGTCGTTGTTGTCCAGAGCGATCGTGGTGGTGAAGTGACGTACCACGCGCCAGGCCAACTCGTTGCCTATCCGATCTTCAAACTCTCGCAGCACGGGAGCGATGTTGGGCGTTATGTGCGCGGGTTGGAAGAGAGTGTGATTCGCGTGTTAGCCGGTTATGGCCTCACCGGTGAGCGCGTCAATGGATTAACCGGTGTGTGGGTGCGGGGTGGCGCAGCCAAAATTTGTGCGATTGGTGTGAAGCTGAGCGCGAGTGGCGTCACAACCCACGGCTTAGCCTTGAATGTTGATCCTGACTTGAGTGGGTTTGAACTGATTGTGCCCTGTGGAATCAGTGATCGTGGTGTAACGTCGTTGGCGGTAGAACTCGGTAAAGCGCCGCCAATGGCCGAGGTAGCCGACCGATTAATCGCCTCCCTATGTGCGATTTTTGATCTGCGACCGGTGAACGCTTTGTCGTAGCGATCGATTATGCAGTACAATATAGCAGTTAACCTAGCGTGACATTGATTGCCTATTTATGGCGATCACTGGAAGGCGAGAGTGCCAATGTCAGAATTAATTCCGCTGAGTGAAGTAGGTGTGGTGAACCCCACCTCGGCCACGACCAACCGGCCCCGCCGACCCGAATGGCTGAAGGCGCGTGCGCCCGGTGGTGTGAACTATCACGATGTGCTGCGCCTTATGCGCGAGAAGAACCTGCATACGGTATGCGAAGAAGCGCGTTGTCCTAATATTGGTGAATGCTGGAACCATCGCACCGCTACCTTTTTGCTTCTTGGCGACATCTGTACGCGCGGTTGCCGCTACTGTGCGATTGGAAAAGGTAAACCCAAGCCGATTGATGAGGAAGAACCGGAGCGGGTCGCCGAGTCGGTGGCCCATCTGAAGCTGAAGTTTGCCGTGCTCACGTCGGTCAATCGCGATGATGTGCCCGATGGCGGCGCGCATATCTTCGCCCGCACGATTAAGCTGATCCGGCAAAAAGTGCCCGATTGCAAGGTTGAGGTGCTCATCCCTGATTTCGATGGCAATTGGGACGCGCTAGCGATGGTGTTAGACGCTGAGCCGGATGTGCTCAACCACAATATCGAGACGGTGCCGCGGCTGTTTCGCCGTTTCCGCCCGCGGGCCAAGTTTGAGCAGAGCATCGAACTCTTGGCGCGGGCGCGCGCTGCTCGTCCGCATTTGGTCACGAAGAGTGGGATGATGGTCGGCGCCGGTGAGACGAACGAAGAGGTGTACGAGGTGATCAACCGGCTGCGTGAAGCCGATGTCAATGTGTTGACGATTGGCCAGTATCTTGCGCCTGATGCGAGCTATTGGCCGGTGCATCGCTACGTCACTCCCGCCGAGTTTGCCGAGTTCCGTGCTTACGCGCTGGCGCGTGGCTTCCGTCACGTCGAGAGCGGCCCGCTAGTGCGCTCAAGCTACAATGCCCATTTGCATGTCGGTGCAGCCCAGCATTGAGGTAGAAAATGGCCGGTGGACGCCTGACTAGAGGTCTTGCATCTTACATCGTGATTGTAGGGATGTGACATCGTTGCATTTAGCTCGTAGTTATACGCCATGGTGTGCTGTAATCTATAATATACCGTCGGTATATATAGGTCATATCCCAAACTCATCATAACACTTTGCGCCTTTGCGTTAGCGCCTCTACGTTAAGATGTCAGCGGCGCGAGACGGATTCGCGCCGCCGTTGCCAGAAACGAAAGGATTTTTCCGTGAGTGAGCAAGTGTACGATCTGGTCGTGCTAGGATCAGGGCCGGGCGGCTATGTTGCTGCCATTCGCGCTGCCCAACTCGGTATGAAGACGGCGATTGTCGAGGTCAATGCGCTCGGTGGCGTGTGTCTGAATATCGGCTGCATCCCAACCAAAGCGTTGCTCCATAGCGCCGATCTGCTCGAAGAAGTGAAAGAGGCAAAACGCTTCGGGATTACCGTAGAAAACGTGGTCTTCGAGCTGGCCGGTGCGATGAAACACAAAGACGCGGTTGTCAAGCAGAGCACCGACGGCGTCGCCTTCTTGATGAAGAAGAACAAGATCGAGGTGGTTGCCGGACGTGGTCGCTTGATCGGTCGTGGTCAAGTGCATGTGCAGTTGAATGAAGGTGGCGAGCGAGTGCTTGCCGCCAAGTACATCATCGTCGCCACCGGTGGTCGCCCGCGGCCCTTCCCCGGCGTGCCGTTTGACGGCGAGCGCGTGCTCTCTTCGACCGATATGCTCAACCTGAAGTCGGTACCGGCGAGTTTTCTCGCGATTGGCGCCGGTGCGATTGGGGTTGAGTTTGCCTCAATGTTCCGTTCGTTTGGCAGCGAAGTGACGATTGTCGAGGCCTTGCCGCGCATCGTTCCCAACGAAGACGAAGAGGTCAGCGCCGAGTTAACCAAAGCCTTCCAGCGCCGTGGGATTAAGACGCTGGCCGGCGCCAAGGTCGAGAGCATTGATGTTGGTGGCGAGCAGGTGGTGGTAACGGTGCTCGATAGCGCCGGCAAACCGCAGCAGATTGCCGTCGAGAAGCTTCTCGTCTCGATCGGTATCGCTCCCAACACCGAGAACATCGGTCTCGAAGAGGTAGGGGTCAAGGTCAATAGCCGCGGCTTCATCGCGACCGACGGCTTCCTGCGCACCAGCGCTGAGGGGGTCTACGCAATCGGCGACTGCACTGCCAACACGCCATGGCTGGCGCACAAGGCCAGCGCCGAAGGCATTCTGGCCGTCGAGCATATGGCCGGCCATCACGTCACCCCGCTCGATTACGGTAAGATTGCTGCTTGCACCTACTGTAATCCCGAAATCGCCAGCGTCGGCCTGACTGAAGTCAAAGCCCGCGAACGCGGCTATCAGGTGAAAGTAGGGAAGTTCCCCTTCTCGGCCAACGGTAAGGCCCGTGTGTTGGGGCAGACCCGCTTTGGCTTTGTGAAGTTAGTGGCCGATGCCCAATATGGTGAAATCCTGGGCGTTCACATGATCGGCCCGCGGGTGACCGAGATGATTGCCGAAGGCGGGATTGCCCTCAGTCACGAGGCGACCGGTGAGAGTATGATGCAGACCATCCATGCCCACCCGACGCTCTACGAAGCGATCGGTGAGGCAGCGCATGCCTTAGTGCATGGCGCGCCGATCCATTTGTAGGGTGTCGTTGATCGCAGCGAGCGCCGAGGACACAGCGCGCTTAGCCGCACTAAGTGCCCGGCGCTCGTTTGCGTGTGGCATGGTTTGTCCTGTCCTTGCTGTCATTACGGGGGTACTGCCCATCTGTCATTGCGAGGGCGCGTAGCGCCCGAAGCAATCCCCCACTTCAGCGGAAGGCATGCCTGAATGGGTGCAACCCGTGCGCGAAGGAGATGGCTTCGCCGCGCTCCGCTCGGCTCGCAATGATAAGGGGAGATCGGGCGTAGCCCATCTGTCATTGCGAGGGCGCGCAGCGCCCGAAGCAATCCCCCATTTCAGCGCTAATAGTCAATAGATCTTAAGCACGTGTTAACCCCTCTCGCCCCAATCGCATGCTCGGCCTCATATCGCATTGCGGTATCATGACCGGCGGCAGGCTCACTGCCGCCAGTCTCGTTCTCTTGCCCAAAACTAGAATGACGTTGTATGCGCCAACGAATGTTCTTGCTAACGCTTATCGTGATCCTCGCCGGCTGCGGCCAGTCCTTCATTCCCGAACCAACGCTGGCCCCTGCCGGTGCGCCGGTGCAAGTGCAATACCTACTCCCACCTACCTTTGCCGATGAATACGATGTCTTGCCCGAACCAGCGCCGGTGGCCGATGAGCAAGGCTTTCTGGTCGCTATCCGTCCGCGCGGCGGCACAGTGACCATCACCATCGGCGGCGGCGCGCCGGCCCGCACCGTGTGGGAGCAGAACCAGCCGGTGGCGGGGAGTGATCGGGTGAAGCCCTATCTGTTGCGCGGTGCGCGTGGGGTGAAGGTGATCGACCCCGGCCTGGTGACCATGGCGTGGGTGGCCGATGGGGTACCCTATTTCGTCTCGGTGACAACCATAGACGACAAGACAGTCGAGGTCTTCACCAATGCGCTGGCCGTCTACGATCTGAACGCGTGGCGGAGCCGGGTCGGGAAATAGCAAGACAGGGAGTGGCAAACGTGCCACTCCCTACTCCTTCTCTGCTGCGGCTTGCATCAGTTCCCACAGCACAGCCACATCGGTGTGCTCGGTTAGCTCGGCGCCAATGCTGATGCGCACCATCCAGCGTCCATCGAGGATCGCAGGGGTCAGGTATGCCGCACCGCTGGCATTAATCGCGCCGACCCAGCGCAGGGTATGGCGGTCGAGATCTTCACCACTCAGGCCCGGCGGTTCATGGCGGACGCAGACCGTCTGTAACGATACCGGCGCTAATCGACGCCATTCAGGCGCTGCATCAACCTGCGTGGCTAGCCAGTGAGCGTTCGCAATGTCGCGACGAAGCCGAGCGCGCAACCCCTCGGCCCCTTCGCAGCGCAGCAGAAAGTAGAGCTTGAGCGCGCGGAAGCGCCGGCCCAACGGGATGCCCCAGTCGCGATAGTTGGTGACAGCGCCGTCGGCGCTGGTTTGCAGATAGCTAGGGTTGGTTGACATCACTCTGATAAGATGCTGCGGATCGCGCACGTAGTAGAGTGAGCAATCGAAAGCGGCTCCCAGCCATTTGTGCGGATTGAGGACGAGGCTATCGGCCTGCTCGATCCCCTGCCAGAGATAGCGACATTCGGGTAAGATCATCGCCGAGCCGGCCATTGCTGCATCAACGTGGAGCCAAATCCCCTCACGCCGGCACACTTCGCCAATCGGTTCGAGTGGATCGCAGGCGGTGGTAGCCGTTGCGCCGATACTGGCCACCACTGCGCACGGCACGCGACCGGCGGCGCGGTCGGCGGCGATAGCATCGGTGAGGGCGTCCACGCGCAGGGCGAAGGTGTCGTCAACCGGCAACAGGCGGAGGTTGTCGCGGCCAAAACCGGCCAAGAGCGCTGCTTTCTCGACCGAGCTATGGCTTTGGGTTGAGGTATAGACAACGAGCGGAGAGGAGAGGGATTGCAATCCACCACGCACTTGGGCATGGTCAGAGGAACGCTCGCGGGCACAGAGCAACGCCACCAGCGTACTGGTGCTCGCCGTATCCTGGATCACCCCGCGCCACGCCTCGCTCAACCCCAACAACTGCCGCATCCAATCGGTCGTCAGCTCTTCCAACTCAGTGAGAGGCGGGCTAGCCTGCCAATTCAAACCCAATTGACCGAGACCACCACTGAGAAAATCACCCAACAGTGAAGCGAGGCTCGCGTTGGCCGGAAAATAGCCGAAAAAACGGGGATGTTGCCAGTTTGATAAACCGGGGATGATCAGACGTTCCACATCGGCAAGGATCGCTTCTGGTGGTTCCGGCTGTTCCGGTGGAGTGGGCGGCAACTGACTGCGAAACTCGCCAGGACGTAACTGAGACCAGACTGGACGGCTGGCGATGGTGGCGCGATAATCGGCGATCAGGTCGATAATCTGGTAGCCAATACGGCGGAATTCGTCAGGATGCATAATCGTCTGCTCACAAGAACGTACACAAAAGCGAATACGATACCATTCCCAATAATGACTAGCCGGTTGCCGGAGTGCTTTGCCTTGAAGTCATCTCATAAAAGATGCCTGAGCAAGATGATCATACAGCCGAGTTGCACAAAGCCAAGGAAGTTCTCCCCATGACGTTCATAGCGCAAGACCGGCCGCCGGAAATAGCCCAACCAAGCAAACAAGCGCTCAATCTTCCAACGCCTCGTGGAGCGCCGCAGGTTGCGCCCATCCGGTGTCTTCGGTCGTCGCCGGTTGCGACGATGCGGAGCAATCATCTCGATGCCCCGCTCTGCCAAACGCCTGTCCAACCGGTCACGGTCATCAGCACAGTCTCCCAGCAACCTTCGCGGCAGGTCTGAGGCACACGATGCCTCCAGCGTCGTTTCGACCAAGGTCACTTCATGCGGGCGAGCACGGGTGATGGATACGGAGAGAGGACGATCGGCGCCGTCTGCCATTGCTATGCGCTTCGCACCGTTGCCCCGCGTGGTCGTTCCCACCCCGAGGCCCCCTTTTTTGTCACCACAAAGGTGTCATCGATGCACCATTCTTCGCGGTCCAGCCCCCTCGCTCTTTCAGGTCCTTGACCGGCGCTCGCTCCTCCATGACCCCCATCTGCACCCACCGCTGGAAACGTCGGTGGCAGGTCTGGGATGGTGGATATCGCGCGGGCACATCCTTCCAGGGTGCATCGCTCGGCAGTATCCCAAGGATACCATTACGCACGTCCCGAGGCAAGCGCCGTGGTTGGCCACGCCTGGGCTTTGGGATTCGTTCCTCCTCAGGAGTCAGCGGCTCGATGATGGCCCATTGTTCATCGGTCAGATCCATCGTGCTCACCCCCCATCGTAAGGATCAGCACTATTATCTCACAGCAACCAATGTATGAGATAACTTCTTGTACCCGATGCGTGATCACAGGTGATCACAGGTGTCAGGTGCAGAACGCAAAGGCGTAGTGACGCACAGCATCATTCACCTTTCTGCGCCACCAGCAGACGTTCTGGGCGAAGCATAACCAAGTCTTGATCGAGACCGTGGCGGAGCACGTCGATGCGGTCGCAGGCCGCGACCAGATGGGCTGCGGGAACATAGCTCAGATGGAACGGAAACAGACTCGTGGCATCGAGGAGGCTTCTCAGCACCACCGAACCATGAGGATAAGCGTGCAAGAAGGCCTCCGCTAACCATGCGATGACCTCCACCTGATCGATGGTGCGCGTCAGCCCGGCGGTATAGATACCTTTTGCCGCTGATAATGCCTTCAGAACTTCCCAATCGACAAAGCTGCGGAGGACTCGTTGGACTGCTCTGGATACGGTATCGCGTTCCCCGTAGTGTTTGCGCACGCGGCGCTGTACTTGACCGGCAGTGACGGATCCCTGGAGTCTGAGTAGTCGCCCGACCTGTGCTGCGACGTTACTCCAGAACGGGTACGCTGCCATCGTCATTCCCCAGTGGATTGCGATATGTTCCTCGCGCGGAAGCTGGGCGAGAAGGTTAAGACCTTCTCGCCGAAGGGGAAGTAGCTCGTGAGGTGGTCGCACCCAAATCTTCATCAGGATGGTGATGACCTTCTCGCGATTACTGCGTTTAGCGTTCCCGCCGATAGATAGTTTGTCTTTAAGCAGCTCTTGGAGGTCATGGTAAATGGCGGCATCATCATTTCCGGCAAGCACGAGGTTTGCCGTGCGCTCTAGCCATTCCAGACAAACCCGCTGACTGAAACCGATCTGGTTCAGGCGACGGCATGCATTTTCCTCAAAAGATACAATGTATCAGCAAAAATGCCGAGACAAAGTACCATGTGTTTACCGATAACCGGAGACGCCCCCTTGACCGGGCGGACTCCATCTGAGTACGTGGCGCGGGTAAGCGCCGGACATGAGTCCAATAGCTATTTGATCTCCGTTTGCTGCGGTAGCAATAGGAGAACGTCTCATGGCGGAGCAAAACGTAAAAGACCGATTCTCCGCAGGGCATCTTGTTAACAAATAAACCGCCGATACCGGCGGTTTATTTGTTGGCTCCCCAACCTGGATTCGAACCAGGAACCCGCTGATTAACAGTCAGCTGCTCTACCGTTGAGCTATTGGGGATTGACTTCGGCTGAGAGTATAGCACATGTCGGCAAAACGTGCAAGTGGCTGGTCAAACGAGCGGCGAAGCAGGCTTTGTCGCTTTCTGAAGCGAAACATGCCGCCGATGCGCATGTTAGATTAGATAAGTGTTGGCGTTTTCGCTGCAACTTGGCGGTGTTGGCCCGGCAGCAGCGATGCTCTGGGCAACGTTGCCGAAAAACGGAGCACAGCCGTTGGTTGATTCGGCTGCGCTCACGTATGGTAATATGCCGGCAGTGGTTTACTCGGCGTTGTTGTTGTGGCCATTGCGCTCGGCTTCGTAGCGTTCGGCCAGTTCGCGTAGAGCCGTAAACAATTCTACATCGATCAGAACACCGGCAGGATAGCCTTTCTGGGTTACAATAATCGGTTGATGGGTTGATTGTGAGCGCTTGATCAGCGCGGCAAGTGATGATGCCGCCTTCGAGATTGGCACAACGCCTTGGCGCAGATCGACATTGAGCAGGTTTTTGGTGATTTCGGACATCTGATACTCCATTTCATGAAATAACACGAACGTTCTTTACCCTGATCCCTAGGTGCGACCGTTGGGATGACAAATATAGAACAATGTAGACATATTATCTACTATGACCCGCAAACATAGCGGGTCAAAACCGCTACAAACAGAAAACATACGAATCCACATCAGTATACCGTATTGTGTGCTAAATTTCAACTCTAGGGTGAGTCATCTTTGTTAGGAATATATGGTCAAAACACTAATCGTTCATCATGGTCAGCTCGAATTACCGGTATTTTTACCTGATGCTACCTTTGGTACTGTTCGTTCCGTTGATAGTCGTGATGTCGCCGAGGCCGGGATTACTGCGCTGGTGATGAATGTCTTTCATCTGATGCAGCGTCCTGGGAGTTCGACGATCCATGCGCTCGGCGGGTTGCACCGGATGGCGGCGTGGAATGGCCCAATTGTGACCGACAGTGGTGGTTTTCAGGCGTACTCGTTGATCCGAAACAATCCGAAACAGGGAAAAATCTCCGATCAGGGTTTGGTATTTCAGCCAGAGGGTGCCGAACGGTCATTTCACCTAACGCCTGAGAAGAGTATTCAGCTTCAGTTGAGCTACGGGGCCGATATTGTCATCTGTCTCGACGATTGCACGCATGTTGATGATCCGCCGGCCGAGCAGCGTCGTTCGGTTGAACGAACCGTGCGCTGGGCGCAGCGATGTCGGGCCGAGTTTGATCGTCAATTGGCGCAACGGCGATGGAGTGGGCCACCGCCGCTCATCTTTGCGGTAGTGCAGGGTGGTGGCGATCTCCAGCTCCGGGCCGAATGTGCTGCTGCGTTGCTGGAAGTCGGCTTCGATGGGTTTGGGTTTGGCGGGTGGCCGCTCGATACGCAGGGAAACCTGTTGCACGAGATGTTGGCGTTTACCCGTGCCCAGATTCCGGCCCACTATCCGATGCATGCGCTTGGTGTCGGTCATCCGGCGAGTGTGGTCGCTTGTGCGCGGATGGGCTACGAGATGTTCGACAGTGCGCTCCCAACCCGTGATGCCCGCCAGGGCCGATTGTTGGCGTTTACCACCGATCCACACCATCCCGGCTTTCGGTTAGCGGGTGAGTGGTTTACCTACGTCTACCTTGCCGACCGGAAACATATTAAGGCCGATCACCCAATTTCGCCGGGATGCACCTGCTTTACGTGCCGTCACTACAGTCTTGGCTATCTGCACCATCTACACAAGATCGGCGAGACGTTGGCATTGCGGTTGGCGACGATCCACAATTTGCACTTTATGGCTCAATTAATGGCGTTGATCCGTCGTGAACGTCATGAGGAAGACGGCAATGGAGCAAGCTGATCCCCGCCTTGCCACGTTGGTGGCGGCGGTACAAGCCGGTGCGAGCTATCGCTCAATCGCTGTCGGTGTCATCGAACGAGTGGGGCGTGAGTCGCTCCAGCGCTACCCCTCGCTGAAGGCAGCGATTAAAGCGACCAAAACCCGCTTGCACCAGATGATCGGTGCGTATACCGAAGATCGCCCGCCGTATCGGCAATGGCTGACGGAGTTGCAGCAGGCGGCAGATGAGATGGCACGCAAGGCGGTATGTCGGCGTTTGTTAGCCGGCCATGCCTCGACCCGCGAACGATTGCCGGTCCTCGAATACCTCTACCCGGCCTGCTTCGGTGATTCGCCACCGCAGCGCGTACTCGATGTGGGGTGTGGACTGCATCCCCTCACTGTGCCGTGGATGCATCTGCCACCGAACGCCTATTACGCGGCCTACGATGTTGATACAGCGCTCTGCGCGTTTTTGCATGAGGCGCTGCCGTTGCTGGGTGTGCAAGGCGAAGCCGCTATCTGCGATTTGATGTTAGGGCCGCCGCCGGTGTCGGCTGACGTTGCGCTCGTTTTGAAAACGATCCCGCTACTCGAACAACAACGGCGCGGCGCCGGCGCCGATCTCCTGCGCGCCATCCAGGCGCCCCGACTGGTGGTTTCGTTCCCCACGCGCAGTTTGGGTGGGCGCAATGTGGGCATGGCGACAACCTACCGTGGCTACATGGATGCACTGATCGCCGCCGAAGGTTGGTCGCCCCGGGTTATCGAGTTGCCCAACGAGCTGGTGTTTGTGATCGAGCGTCACACTCCCTCCCGTTCGCGGATGTAGGCTAACAAATTGCGGCACGCCGTCTCGATCAAACGGTACACTTCATCGAAGCGACCGTTGTAGTAGGGATCAGGTACCTCGTCAACGCCTAATTCCGGTGCAAAACTCAACAACAGCTTTGCGCGTTCGCGGGCCTTGGGGTGAAAATGCGCCAGATCGGCCAGATTCTCGCGATCCATGACCAGAATGTAATCGAACTGGTCAATATCAGCCGAGCGCACCTGCCGCGCCCGTATCCCGGCGGTGGAAATATGGTGACGGGTCAGTACCCGCTGCGTCCCCGGATGTGGCGGCTCACCGATATGCCAGCCGCCGGTACCGGCAGAATCGATCTCGAAACGGTCTTGGAGGCCGGCTTCGGTGACCAAATGGCGAAACACGGCTTCGGCCATCGGTGAGCGACAAATATTACCCATACAGACAAATAACACTCGGATGTTACGCGACATATACTCCTCGTTGTGGTTAGTATCGAATCTGAGCCATCCTCACGATGGTGACCGGGCAGCACCCAAGCCCTCACAGGTTATATTGCCGGTGTTCCCACGCGAGATGGCTCGTCGGCCAGTGCCTTCATCACAGCGTCGGCCACTTCATCGATCCGGCGCACGTGGCGAAACGATGCCGCGTGTGGTCCGATGACGAGTAATGGCGTGGGAGCAGTCGTATGGCTCTTCGTGCTCGCCTGTTCGATATTGCCATGATCTGACGTAACAAGCAAGGTGTCGATGGATCGCCGAGCGCGGAGCCAACCCTCGAGTAAGCCGTCAATCCGGCTCAGAGCAATCGTTACGCCGCGGGGGCCGAGCCGACCGTGTCCGGCGAGATCGGGGAGAAAACATTCAAAAAAGACGAGATCGTAGTCCAATGCAAACTGGGCTAATCGCTCACCGGCGAGCTGGGGGCTGATTGGTGGGATCGTCGTGGCATCTGGATCGTGCGCCGCCAACCCTTCACCGGTAATGTCCCAACTGAGCGCTTGCCCGGCGCGCAGATCGTTCAAATCGCGCAGATACAAACCGGCGCCTTCAGCAGCGATCATGCTGGCCGAACGACGCAAGCGACGGGTGGCCAACGCCTGCCAGTAGCCGGTGGTGAAGACATTGACAAAGGCGACCCGTTTGCCCTGCAACCGGGCGCGCCGGAAGAGCGAACGCTCGGCTAATAATGGACGCAACGCCACCGGTGGAAAGTGAGGTTGATGATGACCGTGTAACGCCGGTGCGTTCACACCGACCAAAAGGGCAACGTGATTTGTCCCACTTTGAGGCAAGCCGTCTACTCCCAAACAGGCATCGAGTGGCGCGAGCAACAGCTCATCGCGGTAACCGATCTGTTCAGTGGTGAGCGGACCGCGCAATAGCTGCCGGATGGTCGGCATAGGTACCTGCGCGAGCGGGTTATCGGCGGTGGTCGGCGCTAAGCCGACTCCATCCAAGAAGACAAATGTCAACGCCATACAACAACCTGTTTACCGTCTTCGTTGCTATTATAGCCGGAATAAGATAGTTAGAACTTCTAAATAAAATGACACACCATAGATAATGCCCGTAGATGAACATCCGAATCACTTTGTGAAAAATGTTGACAGGTTCACCATCATCGCCTATAATTGCCAGCATTGTAAAACATGTCTCGACTTCCGCGACGGGTACTCCACAGACTGGAACGGTAACGACGGCCTTGGAGCACGTATCAAGCAGCGGAGCCGATGGCTCGCGCCCATCTCGTAATCTGCACGTAAAAATGATGTTGCGCGGTCGCTCGCATCTCACCGCATTATGCGGGCCACGCGTTTTTTGCCCCGACGCGGAAGTTGTGACATAACGAAAAATCTCTTTGAGGAGGCTTTGTAGCATGTCTGTCCAGCCCGACCCTGTGACCCGGCAACATGAGGAAGATCTTGATTGGACCCAGTTGCTCGATGCGTATGATTATGCTCGCCCGCAGCGTGGTGAATTGCGCGAAGGCCTGATCATGCACATCGAAGAGAATGGCGTTCTGGTCTCGATTGGCACCAAGCGTGAAGGCATCATTCCGGCTCAAGATTTGCGCCAGATGGGCGAAGATTTTATCCATTCGCTGAAGGTTGGTGATACGGTTCAGGTGTATGTCCAAGAGCCGGAAAACCGCGACGGTGACCTGATCCTCTCGCTTTCGATGGTGCAGGTGGCGAAGGACTGGGAAGTTGCCGAGCAGCTTTTCCGCGATGGCGGCATCACGCGCTGCAAGGTGATCGGTTTCAACAAAGGCGGTTTGTTGGTACAGTTCAACCGCATCCGTGGCTTTGTGCCGGCTTCGCAAGTGGCGCAGTTGCACGGCCGTACCGCCGCCGATGAGCGACAGCATGCCTTGCAGAAGATGGTCAACCAGGAGATTCCGTTGAAGGTGATCGAGGTTGACCGTGAGCGCAACCGGCTCGTGCTCTCGGAGCGGGCCGCAACCCAAGAGTGGCGCAAGGCCCAAAAGCATCGCTTGCTCACCGAGTTGCAGCCGGGCGATGTGTTGGTCGGGAAGGTCAATCAGCTTACCAACTTCGGCGCGTTTATTGATTTGGGTGGCGCCGATGGGTTGGCCCACATCTCAGAACTGAGCTGGCAGCGGGTTAATCATCCGCGTGAGGTGCTCCAGCCCGGTCAAGAGGTGAAAGTGGTCGTCGTTGAGATTGACCGTGAGCGGGAACGGATCGGGTTGTCGATCCGCCAGTTGCAGGATAATCCATGGGAGACAATTGACCAGCGCTACACGCTTGGTCAGTTGGTGACCGGCCCGGTGACGAATGTGACACCCTTTGGGGCGTTTGTGCAGGTTGAAGAAGCGGTGGAAGGCTTGATCCACGCCAGTGAGCTTACAACCGACCCACAAGCTCAGCCGCGCGATGTGTTGCAACCCGGCCAGATCGTGACCGCGCGGGTGATTAGCCTCGACCGCCAGCGGCAGCGGATGGGGTTGTCGTTGCGCCGTATGAACGACGATGAGCCGTTGCCCGCTGCTGATGAGTCGTTGTCTGGACCCGATGCGCCGAGTGCGGCGCAAGAGCCATCGGTATAGGCGTAGGCATCCGCTCACCTTACCTCGGTAGAATCGGCATGGTATCTGCACCGTGCCGGTTTTGTCGTATGATACGCTCGTGATGTATGAGGTGCAGCGAGGAGGTGTGCATGCGATTCCTTTCGGCGGCCGATGTGGCTCAAGCCGCGCCAATGGCCTCTGCGATTGAAGCGGTAGCGCAAGCATTTAGCCTACTGGCACGTGGTGAAGCTGATATTCCCCTACGAACGGCAATTACAACCCCTGCGTATGCAGCAACAACCTTCTTCATGCCCGGCCGACTCGGTGGTGAGTTGCCGGCGCTTGGTCTCAAGACCGTCTCGGTCTTTCCCCAGAATATGTATCGTGCTGAACCGACGATCTATGCACTGGTGACCCTATTCGATCCGACTAGCGGTCGGCCGGTGGCAGTGCTTGATGGTACGTACCTGACCGCACTGCGTACCGGGGCTGCTTCAGGGGTGGCGACCCGCCTGCTGGCGCGCCCTGAGGCGCGCACGTTGGTCATCTTCGGGGCCGGTGCGCAGGCGTTGTCGCAGGTGGTGGCCGTGCTGGCGGTGCGTCCGACAATTGACAATATCTGGATTGTTAATCGTACCCGTGATCGGGCGACGTTGTTGGTAGCGCGATTGCGTGGTGAGGGCTTTCGTGGTGATCTGCGCATTGCGACCGATCCAACCCTGCCGCTAGCCGAAGCTGACATCATTTGCACCGCTACGAGTAGCCCAACCCCGCTCTTTGCTGCCGATCTTGTGCGGCCCGGTACCCATATCAATGCCATTGGCGCCTACCGCCCCGACATGGCCGAGATTCCACCGGCAGTTGTGGCCCGTAGTCGTGTCTTTGTCGATCAACGTCATGCGGCGTGGGCCGAAGCCGGCGACCTCATCCAAGCCCGTGCTGCCGGCCTCATCGCCGAGCACCATATTGCCGGTGAGCTAGGTGAGTTGGTTAACGGTACAGTTAGTGGGCGTACCTCTGCCGATGAGATAACCTTGTTTAAGTCGGTGGGCAATGCGGTGCAAGATTTGGCTGTCGCCGCACTGGTGTTACAGCGGGCCACCGAACTCGGTTTGGGGATCGAGGTTACGCTCTGAGCTTTTTCATCAGGCCTAGCGACGTTATTCATCGAAATGTTAACCGTACCCTGTACAACAAGAAGTAAATCGCACCGGATAACGCTGCGATTGATGCACATGTAAGGAGTTGTCATCGTGAAAAACATCTGTGTTGTTGGTACCGGATACGTTGGCCTCACGACCGGCGTCTGTTTTGCCGATCTTGGTCATTCGGTCACGTGTATCGAAATTGATCTGCACAAGCTGGAACTGCTGCGCAGTGGCAAATCACCGATCTATGAACCCGGTCTGGAAGAGTTACAAGAGCGCAATATGCATGCCGGGCGGCTACGTTTTACCGACGATTATGCGGTGGGGATCCCTGAAGCCGAATTTATCTTTATCACCGTCGGTACACCGATGGGTGAAGATGGTTCGGCCGATCTGACGTATGTAAAAGCGGCTGCGCGGAGTATCGGCAAGTATCTGCGCTCCGGCTCGATCATTATCGATAAGAGTACGGTGCCCGTAGGTACCGGTGATATGGTCGAGAACATCATCGCCGAACACGCCGGTCCTGATGTCAAGTTTGATGTGGTCTCGAACCCTGAATTCTTGCGCGAAGGCAGTGCGTTAAGCGACTTTTTCAAGCCTGACCGGATAGTATTAGGGGCGAAAAATCGTGAAGCAGCACAGCGAGTAGCTGCGTTGCACGAGACGCTTGGCGCACCGATTATCATCACCGATCTGCGTACCGCCGAGATGATCAAGTACGCCTCAAATGCCTTCTTGGCGACCCGTATTTCGTTTATCAACGAGATTGCTCAAATCTGCGAGCGGTTGGGCGCTGATGTGCGCGAAGTGGCGCGTGGGATGGGCGCTGACAAGCGGATCGGGCCTCATTTTCTTGAAGCGGGTGTTGGCTACGGCGGCTCCTGCTTCCCGAAAGATGTACTGGCGCTGTACCATATGGCCGCTTCGGCGGGTTGTCACCCGCAACTGTTGCAAGCTGTGATGGACATCAACACCGATGCGCGGAAGCGATTTGTGAAGAAAGTCGAGACGGTGCTTGGTGATCTGACCGGTCGCCTGATCGGTGTGTTGGGTTTGTCGTTTAAGCCGAACACCGATGATATGCGTGAAGCGCCGAGTGTTGATATTATCAATGCACTGCTGAAGAAAGGGGCGCGGATAAAGGCTTACGATCCGGTCGCAATGCCACGGGCAGAAGAGTTGTTGCCGACCGTGACGTTTACCGCCACTGCCTACGATGTCGCAAAAGACGCCGACGCTCTGCTCCTCGTTACTGAATGGAATGAGTTTAAGCAACTCGACTGGCAACGGATCAAACGCTACATGCGCCAACCGGTAGTGATCGATGGACGCAATCTCTACGACCCGCGTGAGATGCGGAGCCTTGGCTTCATCTACTGGGGTGTGGGCCGTGGCGAAGCGCCGGTGCCGTTGCTGGAAGCGGTAGAGAAAGCCGGTGATTAGGAAGAAAGGGGCACGGCATCGCACCAGAGGGGCACAGCACTGCTGTGCCCCTACAATATCGTGCCGCACGGTGAGCGACCGGTGCGCCATGGTCGGGGCGATGCGGGGGTTCAGGTGAGAGCGGGGCGTCGGGGTCCCTGGGGCGACATCGTGTTGCTGTGCCCCCATCAGTGTCGTGTTGGGTTATGGGTGACGGGTGCGCCGTGGGTCGGGGCGGTGCGGGGGTTCGGGTGAGGGCGGGGTGTCGGGGTATCCGAGTCGACGTAGTAAGGGCATAGCGCCGCTATGCCCTTACTTATGCATCGCAGAATCCCGGCATCGCCTTACCAAAAATTGCGCTACAATAGCCTCGTATTCCGGTTCTAATCTGTGAGGAGGCTCGTGATGAGCGATAATCGCCGTAGTCGTATGATTACCGAAGGCCCGCAGCGTTCACCCAATCGGGCAATGCTGCGTGCGGTCGGGTTTGGCGACAACGATTTTACGAAGCCGATAGTGGGAGTGGCTAACGGGCACAGTACGCTGACACCGTGCAACGCCGGCTTAGGAGCGTTAGCAGCGCGGGCGGAAGCCGCTATTCGTGCCGTGGGCGGTATGCCGCAGGTCTTCGGCACGATCACGGTCAGCGATGGTATCTCGATGGGGACCGAAGGGATGAAGTATTCTTTGGTCAGCCGCGAGGTGATCGCCGATTCGATTGAGACGGTCGTCAATGCCCAACGGATGGACGGCATTCTTGCAGTGGGTGGCTGCGACAAGAACATGCCCGGCGCCTTGATTGCCATGGCCCGGCTCGATATTCCGGCCATCTTTGTCTATGGTGGCACCATCAAACCCGGCCATTACAAAGGCCGTGACTTGACCATCGTCAGCGCGTTTGAGGCGGTTGGTGAATACAGCGCTGGCCGGATCGACGAACACGAATTGCTTGAGATCGAGCGCCATGCATGCCCCGGTGTCGGCTCGTGTGGGGGTATGTACACTGCCAATACGATGTCGTCGGCAATTGAAGCGCTGGGCTTGAGTTTACCCGGCTCTTCAACGATGGCTGCCGAAGATGAGGAGAAGGCGATCAGCGCGGCTCGTTCCGGCGAGGTATTGGTTGAGGCCATCCGTGCCAATCGCACGGCGCGCCAGATGTTGACTCGTAAATCGTTTGAGAATGCAATTGCGGTCGTAATGGCATTAGGTGGCTCTACCAACGCCGTTTTGCATTTGCTGGCGATTGCCTATGCTGCCAAAGTACCGTTGACCATCGATGATTTTGAGACGATCCGCCAACGGGTACCGGTGCTCTGCGATCTCAAGCCATCGGGCCGCTATGTGGCGACCGATCTACACCGTGTCGGTGGTGTACCGCAGGTGATGAAGATGTTGCTGAATGCCGGCTTACTCCACGGTGACTGCATGACGATTACCGGTCAGACAATCGCTGAGGTGCTGGCCGATGTACCCGACGAGCCACCGGCCGATCAAGATGTCATCCGTCCCTTTCATAAACCCCTCTATCCGCAAGGACACTTGGCTATCCTCCGTGGTAATCTGGCCGAAGAAGGTTGCGTTGCGAAGATTACCGGTATTAAGCAGCGCTCGATTACTGGACCAGCCCGTGTTTTCGATGCCGAAGAGGAATGTCTCGAAGCGATTTTGAGTGGCAAGATTAAGCCGGGCGATGTCGTGGTGATCCGGTACGAAGGGCCGAAGGGTGGCCCCGGTATGCGTGAAATGCTCGCCCCAACATCGGCGATTATCGGCGCTGGCTTGGGCGATAGCGTTGGGCTGATTACCGACGGACGCTTCTCTGGTGGTACCTATGGCTTGGTAGTCGGTCATGTTGCGCCTGAAGCAGCGGTTGGTGGCACCATTGCCCTAGTCGAAGAGGGTGATAGTATCACCATTGACGCCGATACCCGTCTCTTGCAGCTCAATGTCTCTGATGAGGAGTTGGCACGGCGCCGCGCTGCGTGGCAACCTCGTCCGCCACGCTATACCCGCGGTGTATTGGCGAAGTATGCCAAGTTGGTATCGTCGGCTAGTCTTGGTGCAGTGACCGATCGCTTCGATGGCGAGTCGGCGTAAGGGCGAAGAGTGCAGCCGATAACTCGGTGAGAGCCGCGTACCGCGCGGCTCGCTAATCCATCGCTTCTGTCTGCGCCTGCCATCCGATGATGCCGTTCGGTGCATAGCTCAAGAGCGGGTGCAGTGCCGGATCGGTGAGGTTGATGAGCGTGGGCATCGTGCTGCACAGCATCGGCAAGCCAAGCGCCTTCAACCACTCGTCATCGTCAAAGGCATGCAACGGGCGTTGGCCGGCGCGGTCGGTGATCACCGCTAGATCACAACGGTCGAACGGTAGCCCTTCGCGCAGTAAGCTGTCGGTGTCGAAACCAACGACCAGTGTGGTACACGCCGGATCGGCCAGCGCCCGTATCACTGCGTGTCGGTCGGCATGTTCGAGAGTGATGCCATCGTACCGCGCTGCCTGTGCCTGAACAGCCTGGCTACGATACCGCTCACCGGTGATCGCGACAATCGGAATGCGACCGAGGCGCGACCATGGTGGTTGCACATCGGAGATGGCGAATAGCTCATCACGGGTAGCGATCCAGCTCCGTTCGCCTTGCCCCAGGAGCAGACTACCGTCGGGTAATCTGGTTGTTGGAATATCGCGTTGGCGTGCGTTGGCGATCAACTGGAGCGCAGCGACCGGTAACGCCTGTGCTTGACGCCGATCACGCAGAGCGAAGAGTGGCTCGTCAGCATCCCACGTGGTATCACCGGTCAGTTCAGCGTTAAGACCATCGATCACATATTGACAAAGCTCAGCCCCGATGTCTGGCTCGTTGGTGGTAAAGAAGGCACTGAGGAGTACATTATCGGGCTGCTTGTGCGCGGTGATGTGTAGGTGGGCGATCATCAAACCAACGGCCAATGCGCCGTGTTTTAGTGCAGTACGTAGTCGTTCACGGTAGTCATCATTAGTCCTAGCTCGTAAGATAACGCCGGGTTGGGGGCGATAAATATTCGGGCCGTGTAATGCGGCAAGTTGAACTGTAGTAATGGGTCGAGTCATTGACTTCTCCCACGTAACGGTGTATCCACGCAAGGTGGTACGGAACATAACTTGTGTTGTGCAGTATACCCCTTTGCGTTCTTTGCGTTCTTTGCGTTCTTTGCGTTCTTTGCGTTACTATGATAGCACTGCTCCACGAACCATACTTACCGTTGATCCGTCGTGCGTTATTGGCAGTCACTCCACGCGGTATAGCAAAAGCACTCGACGTTGGCTGTGGTGATGGAGCCAAAACACACTGGTTGCGGGAATGCTGTACGTCCGACGGGTTGATCATCGGCCTCGAACGGGATGTCAACGTCTTGGGTTCTACGCAAGGCATATCGCAGATCGTTGGTGATGCCGTCAACCTCCCCTTTGCCGATCAGACAATCGATGTAATCTGGTGTATCGCAGCCCTCGCCCTCTTCTCACAACCACAGCAAGCCTTAGCCGAAATGCGGCGCGTACTGCATCCCCGTGGAAGACTGATTCTGCTTACTGCCGGTGAATACTGGGTACGGTTACGCAAGCATCCGCTCACCGTAGTACAGACGCTACCACCGGACATCCCGCTACCACCGGCTGATGGTCTGGGTGAAGAGTGGACGAGGCTGTTGAGAACGGCCGGGTTTGCGCAGCCGCAGGTACGTGCCTATCTCCTCGACAGTACTGCACCGGCGCAAGCGGCATTGCTCGACAGTGCCGAACTTGCCGCGTACATCAATCAAGCACCGTTTATCAGCCCGATAGCAGAACCCGAAGTACACCTGGTCTTGTTTGTCGTGAAGGCGTAATGCCAGACCGGTACTCCTCCGACCAACGGCAGAAGCGTACCGGTTCACCCACATACCGATAGGTGGGGTATCAAAACGTTCTTTCCCGCGACGGTTCTTTACATGGTACACTACATGATGGCATTCTACGGCAACAAACTTGCGGGAAAGGATAAAGCACCGTCTATGAAGATTGCAGTACTCGCCGATATTCATGCCAATCTGGCCGCGTTTCAAGCGGTGATTGATGATATTGAGCGATGGAACCCCGATATCGTGATCATTGCCGGTGACATCATCAACCGTGGTCCTCAGCCGCGAGCGTGTCTCGAGTTAGCCTTGCGTATGCGCACGGAACGTGGCTGGCACGTGTTACGTGGGAATCACGAGGGGTACATCTTATCCTATGAACGTGATGTAGCCACCGGTTGTCCTCCGCAAGGCGGTAAACAGGCTTTGCTAGGACCGATTATCTGGACACATCAAGCGGTAGCCGATATGTTACCGCAGATTGAAGCCTTGCCTACCAATCAGGTAGTAACGACGCGAGATGGCCTTGTCATGGCGTATCACGCTTCGATCCATCACGACCGCGATGGATTATTGCCAAGCCATACCAAACTCGAATTGCATGCCAAAATCGATCCGCGGGCCGCAGTCTTTTGTACTGCACACACCCATATGCCGTTTATACGGCGGGTAGGTGAAACGCTGGTAGTGAATGTCGGGTCGGTTGGCTTGCCGTTTGATGGTGATTGGCGAGCTGCGTATGCGCGTCTTATGGTGTATCAAACGGACTGGCAGGCGCAGATCGTGCGGCTACCTTACGATCGGGCAGCAACTTTACGCGCTGCTCGCGATCTGATGGTACCGAATGCAGGGCCGATTACCCACATTATGCTCCGCGAACTCGAGACAGCTCACTCGTTGTTATTCGACTTTGTGCCGGTCTACAACGAGCCGGTCATCGCCGGTGTTATCGGTCTTGAAGAGGCGGTCAACCAGTTTCTCTCGGCAGTAGAACGAGCCGCGTGAAAGGGAATCCTGTGCTTCAGATAGTTCGCTACGATCGTCAACCGGAACCGCGTGCTGAGGACATTGCCGCCGATCTGATGGGTTGGCTAGCGCGCGAAGGGTATACGATCTTTTCAACCGTAGTGGTGAATGCACTTGGGCAGTCAATGACCATCGATGTGTATCACCACGACGGTCCTGATCCCTATGTGCTGTATCATCCGGCATTTCCGCCTGGTGGTTTAGGTGAGACTATCTACCTACTCCCGGATGCAAACGCGATGGATGAACTGCTCCAACGCGCCCAGCAGATGGTAGCGGTGCTCATGACCATCATTGCCCGCCGTCAAATGTCGTAGCGCCTATGCCGGTACCCGCAGAGGGGCCGTTTCTTCGAGTGCTGCGACTAATTCACACAGCATCGCGTTGCATGGTGTTGGCACGCCCAATCGTGCCCCTTCGCGTACAATTGCACCGTTGATCGTATCAATTTCGGTCGGTGCGCCGCGTAACACGTCTTGCAGCATCGAAGAGTAGTTGTCGGCAGTGGCTTGGACTACGGCCAATGTTTCGGCGACCGGATCGGTAAGATTGAGTGTGATACCGGCAGCTTGGGCTACGGCGACAGCTTCTTCGACCACCTTGCGCACAAGGTTACGTGCAGTGGGAGTTGTTGCTAATGCGCCGTTAGGAACGCGCAGAATCGCGGTGAGTGCATTGATACCGACATTCACAAGTAACTTGCTCCAAACCATCCTGTTCAGATCGGTTGAAACGGCAGCAGGTAAACCGCTCGCGTGAAACCGGTCGGCGATAGCGTAGGCAAGGTGTAGAGCCGGTGTTATGCTGAAGGTTGTCGTACCGAGACCGGCAACCCGAACATAGCCAGGGCCGAGGATGGTGGCACCGAGCGTAGTCACTGCCTGCCCAACGTGCTGCTTACCAAGACGTGCACTAAGGATTTCTACATTACCCAGACCATTTTGTAGCGTGTACGCCACCCCGTCGGTTGTGAGCACCTGGGCTGCGACCTCGGCAGCCCACGCCGTCTGCGCCGCTTTAACGGTGATCAGGGCTACTTCAACCGGTTCGACGCTGCTTGGATCGGTCGTGGCGGAAAGGGTAACTACCCGTTCTTTATTATCGATTAAGCAACGTAACCCGCCGGAGTTGATCGCATGAACATGCTCCGCCCATAGGTCAATCAGGATCACATTACTTCCAGCGGCAAGGTGAAAACCGATTACGCTGCCCAACGCACCTGCCCCGATAATTGCGATATTCATAGTGACGACCTCTGTTATACTACTGTCACAACCATGGTAGCACGAGTAATAGACAGGTGCGTTATGAAGCAGGTCTGGAGATGGCTCATCATCGGTTGGGTGGCATGGTTGGTGGGGTGTAGCAGTAGTGCTGCTCTACCGACGCCAACGCCCACACCCGATCCACGCGCATTAGCGGCGGCAATCGGTCGGGCTACGCAAAATAGTCAGAGTGCGCATTTTCGGATTACCCTCAGCGGAAAGCCGGTAGCACTCGATAGTGGTGGGGTGACGGTTCTCAATAGTATCGAAGGCGATTTGCGTCGTCCAGATGCTGTTCTCTCCATCCTCAATATCACGCTCGGTAATGCGATCGGTGAAATTCGGACCATCTCGTTAGCCGGGAAGCAGTATACGACCAACCCGATCACACGCCAATGGATGTGTTTGCAATCGGGTTCAACGTTCGATCCGGCAACGTTGTTTGCCCCGGAGAGTGGCATTGAGGCGTTACTGGCGAATAACCTGGCCGATGTGACGCTGGTGGGTATTGAAGATCTAAACGGTCGTCCACATTATCATCTGCGTGGTACGTTACCCGCCGAACCCTTGCGGGCAATTAGTCTGAATTTGCTCGGTGCAGGGCCGGTAACCGCCGATATGTGGGCCGATCAAGAGACCATGCGGGCTAGCCGTGTCGTGCTGGTGGATACCGCTACCGATGCGACGAACCCTAGTACGTGGACGCTTGAGTTTAGTGACTACGATAAAACGGTGGATGTCCGTGAACCGATCCAATGCCCATGAAGAATCCAGCTTTGACCAACGTTGAAACCCGTACTGTTGATCCGCGCTTGACACTGGCGCTGGTCTGTCTCGCGATCTTTATCGGTGCGGTCGATCTCACCGTGATCAGTGCAGCGTTGCCCAAAGTGATGATCGACCTCCGCCTCGCTCTGGATACCGAGCTGAACCGTGCGTCGTGGGCAGTGAGTGGGTACTTGTTGGCGTATACCGTCAGTATTACCTTCATGGGTCGGCTGTCCGACCTATTCGGGCGGCGGAAGGTCTATTTTCTCTGCCTCGTTACCTTCTTGGTTGGATCGGCGGTCGTCGCGGCGGCGCCTAACTTGACAATATTGATTGTTGGTCGGGTTATCCAGGCGCTTGGAGCCGGAGCGATGGTACCGGTATCGATGGCCCTGGTCGGCGATCTCTTTCCGGTAGGGCAGCGGGCGGCTGCCCTCGGTGTGATCGGGGCCGTCGATACCGCCGGCTGGATGGTTGGTCACCTCTATGGCGGCGTCTTGATGCGTCTGTTCGACGACTGGCGACTGCTCTTTTGGCTCAATCTCCCGATCGGTGCGGTGGCGCTTGGGTTGACGTGGTACGCTCTGCGGAATGTACCAACCCCGCCGCGCGTAGGTTCGTTCGATTGGCCGGGAACCGTGTTGTTAAGTGCTGGTCTGGTGGTATTGAACGTTGGTTTGGCGGCCGGGAGTGAGTTAGGAGCGACCGACTTCTACGGTGAGCGGTTGGGGCCTCCACCGTATGCCGGGCCGCTGGTCGGATTAGCGTTGGTGTTGTTCGCACTGTTTGTCTGGGTCGAGCGACGCAGCGCCGATCCGTTGATCGGCTTAGAACTGTTTACGCGCCGTGATACGGCGATGGCGTGTATCATCAATGTAATGGTTGGTTTTGGCCTGGCCATCGCGATCACGAATGTACCACTGTACATTAACACTCGTCTACTGCTTTACCACCCAACCGATAGCGATATTCTGCGAATTGCAGCGTGGGATGCCGGTTGGATGTTGTCGGCATTGACCTTGACGATGGCTGCCGCCGCATTGCCCGGTGGCCTATTGACGGCGCGCTTTGGGGCGCGCTTGCCAACCATCCTCGGTTTAGGCTTGGCGCTCGCAGGCTATCTCTTGATGACGTTCTGGGGGCCAGAGGCAACCTATCTGCGGATGGGGTTGGAATTGGCCCTAACCGGTATTGGTCTCGGCTTGGTGATCGCACCGGTCGCCGATACCGTTGTGGCGGCTGCCGGCGAAGATCGGCGTGGGGCAGCTTCGGCATTGGTGATTGCCCTGCGTTTAGTTGGGATGACGGTCGGTGTCGCGTTGCTCACATTGTGGGGCGTGCATCGGCAAGATGTGTTACGGCGGGCCGGTGCCGATAATCCACTGGCATTGACCGACCCGGCTCGGTTTCTGATGGAGATTGCCGCCAATGTGATCGGCGAAACCTTTCTCTTTGGCGCAGTAGCGTGTATCATCGGACTGGTGGCCGGTTGGTTGATGCGAAAATGGGTGGTAACACATCACACCGGATAAGGTGCTCTGGTCGTAGGAAAATGTCATGCATGATGAAGAGATTCAGCGTTTAATCGCCCAACGATTACCGGCAGCGGTGCGGGCCGGTCCTGCTGAGATTCGGCGTTACAGTGACGAGATTGTGATCATTTTACCGATTGACCGCCCGCTTGATGATATTCCGCTCTTGCGTGAGCAGACACGGCGTGACCGGATGCGGGTGGCTCGTGAGATCGAGCGCCACCTCGGCGTGCCGGTCGCATGGGGGATGCGGAGCGCCGATCACGAGGTGCTCTTTACGACGCGCACGGTGCCGGTTATGACCCGCCTTGGCCGTGCTGAACGCGAGCTGCTCGATTTACTGGTGGCCGTAGGGATTGCTGATACGCGCAGTAGTGCGTTGGCCTACATTGCCCGCGCCTTTGCTTACGAACATCGTGAATGGCTGAATGAGGTGCGGCTGGCAGTGGGAGAACTGGCTCGCGTGCGTGCTCGGCTCCAATTGCAGCCTCGCTCTGGGTCACCTGTAATTCCGCCTGAAGTGACAGATGGCGCTTGACAAAATGGCCTGGTTGCTGCTAACCTTAATGGCGTCGGGGCGTGGCTCAGCCTGGTAGAGCACCGCGTTTGGGACGCGGGGGTCGTGGGTTCAAATCCCTCCGCCCCGACCATTGTCACCGAGAGGCAGTGACCGCCGGCTACTTACCGGCGGTCATTATGTGTGGAGTGGATATGGCGACGGTTTTGATTGTCGAAGACGAGACGACACTGGCCGAAACGCTACGCTACAATCTTGAACGAGAAGGGTATGCGGTCATTATCGCCGGCGATGGCGTACAAGGGCTTGATCGTGCCCGCCGTGATCAGCCCGATCTCGTGGTGCTCGATATTATGCTCCCCCGCCTTGATGGGTTTTCGGTCTGTCGGATTCTACGCCAAGAGAGTGACGTACCGATAATCATGCTTACCGCACGCCAAGATGAAGTTGATCGGATTGCCGGTCTTGAACTCGGCGCCGATGACTACATCAGCAAACCGTTTAGCCTCGGTGAGTTTCTCGCGCGTGTGCGGGCTATTTTGCGCCGTAGTGAACGGCAGCCGCATTCGATTGTGCGTGAAGTATTAGAGGCGGGTTCGATCCGGGTTGATGCCAGTAGTCGTCGTGCATGGCGTGATGGTCAAGAACTAAACCTGCCGCAAAAGGAGTTCGACCTCCTGACGTGTCTTATGCGCAACCGTGGCATCGCTCTGACCCGCGATCTGTTGCTCGAACGAGTATGGGGGCAGGATTTTATCGGTGATAGCCGCACCGTCGATGTCCATATTCGCTGGTTGCGTGAGAAGATTGAACCTGATCCCAGTAAGCCGACGTATATCCAGACGGTGCGTGGTGTTGGGTACCGATTTGAACCTCCGGTTGATGGGACAACAGTAAGCCAATGACGCTGTTGGAATTGACGCTGACGGTGGCGACGGTTGTGTTAACGGTGAGCCTGATCTTCACCGTGCGCTGGGGGCGTCAGCTTGAACGCTTACGTGTTGCCCGTGACCAAGATACTACTGCTGCACTATCTGCTGCGGAACAGGATGAGGTAATGACGCTTACCCTCTCATCATCACTTCCACCGGACGATCCATCGCTTCAGCTTGGCCTTCCCAACTGTCAGCCCCTCTTTGTCGCCCTTGTTCAAACCATCGATACCGGTGTCATCGTCGTCAATCGCGCATGTCAAATCGTCTTTCATAACGATACAGCCATCCATTTGTTGGCCGGTCAGCCTGATATGCGTGGGAGTGGGTTGATCACGTTGGTGCGCGATCATCAAGCTGACCGATTAGCGCACGATGCGATGATTGACGGTGAGCAACGTGAATTAACGATCCGTCCACTCGCAACCGGGCGCACACTCCACTTGCAATTTATCCCGTTATACACCGCTTCACGGGATATTGTCGGTGCGCTGATCACAATCCGTGATTTAACCCAAATCAGTATGTTAGAGCGCGCGCGGCGTGATCTGGTCGCTAATGTGTCGCACGAATTGCGCACGCCGTTAGCTTCGCTCAAATTGTTGGTTGAGACGTTGCAATCGACTCCACCGCCCGATATCGCTGCTCGGATGCTTGAACAGATGGCCCAAGAGATCGATGCCGTTACCCAACTAGTTGATGAACTGCACGAGTTATCACGTCTCGAGTCGGGTCGGGTTTCGCTAAAGCTGGAGCCGCTAGCCGTCTGGCCGGTGATAGAGCGGGCAATCGAGCGTATCCGTCCCCAAGCCGAACGCAAATGCCATACTATCTGTATCGAACTGGTATCCGATCTACCGCTCGCGTTAATGGACGGTGATCGGATTGGGCAGGTGCTGCTCAATTTGTTACACAACGCGGTTAAGTTTACCCCCGAAGGTGGAACCATCACCGTTACCGCCCAAGTGTTGCATCTTGCCGTCGATGATCCGCCCTCGCGGACAGATCGACCGCCGCATTCGGCGGGTACGTGGATCTTGATCAGTGTGCGCGATACCGGTATTGGCATTCCTAGTCGCGATATTCGGCGTATCTTTGAGCGCTTCTACAAAGTTGACCGGGCACGTACTCGTCACACCGGCGGCACCGGTTTGGGGTTGGCGATTGCCAAACATTTGGTCGAA
Organism: Chloroflexus sp.; assembly: GCF_049970315.1. GTDB lineage: Bacteria > Chloroflexota > Chloroflexia > Chloroflexales > Chloroflexaceae > Chloroflexus. The sequence goes on along the minus strand of NZ_JBMFNE010000003.1, from coordinate 72,571 downwards.
GGGCACGGTGGTCGGATTTGGGCCAGTAGCCAAGAGGGGCGTGGTTCGACGTTCTGGTTTACCTTGCCGGTAGCGTAACCTCCGATCACGTCCGGGCGATCCGCCGGGCGCGTATTGTAGCGCCGCAGGCAGAGTGAGCGCACCGCTGCCCCCTCATCATCCGACCTTACGTATGGCGATCATCATCCGCGCACAAAAAACCAGACCGTCAAACCGATGCTGATCCACACAACCACGGTGCGAACCCGGCGGGCGTCAATGCGGCGGGCAATAGCAGCTCCCCCATAGCCACCGATAATAGCGCCGGCGGTCATCACCAATGCCGGCAACCACGCGATCAAGCCGGTCACAACGAAGGTCAGGACGGCGATCCCATTCACCAGCGCAGCTTGCAATGTCTTCAACGCATTCATTCGATGAATATTCTCGTGGCCGAGCAATGCCAAAGCCGCGAGGGTGAGAATCCCCAGTCCGGCACCAAAAAAACCACCGTAGATGGCAATAGCCAAATAGACAACCGTGACCAACAGGCGTTGCTGACGACTGCTATGCCCGACCAGCCGTTGGGCTACGGTGGTAATCTGTGGGCTAAATGTAAAGATCAGGGTAGCAAAGAGTAACAGGTACGGGATCAAGGCGGTAAAACGTTGTTCATCGGTAGCGAGCAACAACAGCGCACCGAGCAGTCCACCGAGCAGGCTCAACCCGCTGAAGAGCCAAATATCGTTCCGTTGACCACTCAGTTCGCGCCGGTATGCACCAACACTCGCCAGCGTGCCCGGCCAGAGTGCCAACGCATTTGTAGCATTGGCGACGATTGGTGACACGCCGGCGACTAAAAGGGCTGGAAAAGAAAAGAAGCTCCCGCCGCCCGCAATCGCATTCAATGCACCGGCCAACAATGCAGCGGTGAAGATTAAGATGAGATCGAAGAGTTCCACGCTCAACAACCTTTCGTGCGTAATACAACAGTGTGCAAGACTTTGCAAAACATCAGATCATCTGATGTATTAGAGACATAAAAAATTACCCCGTTGAGGTATGCAAGTGAATAGTCGCTTCGTGGCGGGCAAGAATAGTGCGTGTTATCGCGACGGCAGTTTCGGCGTCACCGGCGGCGATGGCAGCAACGAGATCGGCGTGGGAATGATCGGCAGACGATGGTGCAGCCGCTTCCCACAACACACCGAGCGCATCACGGAGGGTAACCGCGAATATACGGTACAGATCGCTGAGCGTGGGGTTGTGGGTAGCGCGGGCGATAGCACAGTGCAATTCGATGTCGGCAGAGAGCGCGGTAGTAATATCACCGTTGGCAAGAGCTGCCGAGCGGACGGCCAACCACTGCTTGATCACGGCGAGATCTTCGTCATGTCGTCGTTCGGCGGCCAGTGCAACAACTTCTAACTCGAGCGCACGACGCACCTCATGCACTTCTTGCACTTTAGTCTGGCGGAGCCGCGTTGCCAATGGTTCGGCAGTAGCCAAGGCGCGCACATACGTACCATCACCCTGACGGACTTCGAGCAGTCCTTCGTGAGCTAGCGCCCGAATAGCTTCACGCACTGTCGAGCGACCCACCCCAATTTGGGCCATCAGTTGTGGCTCCGGTGGTAAACGGCTACCGATCGGGTACGTGCCTGTGGCAATTTGGTGTCGTAAGTGCTCGATAACTTGTTCGACTAGCCGTCGTCGGGTGATTGTCATAATGGCTCCGCCAAAAGATCATATCATCTGATGTTTAGTTTATTCCATTAAGGGATGACTTGTCAACCGATATAACTTGCCGATCTGCCATATCGGGGCTACAATACAGCGTAGAGTGCAAAGCTGCGGCTAACCGTCCGCTGTGGAGCAAAGCCTCATGTCGGAATTACGGCTGAATATTGCTACCCGTGAATGGGTCATCATTGCCAGCGAACGTGCCCGCCGTCCCAATGCATTCACCGAGACGCGACACCAACCACGCACTGCCGAGCGTCCACTGCACGATCCGCAATGTCCCTTCTGTGTTGGTAACGAAGAGCTTGACCTTGAAGTCGAACGATATCCGGCGACCGGGCCGTGGCAATTACGCATTGTTCGCAATAAGTATCCGGCATTGCACGATCATGGGCCGGTGATGCGGCGTTTTGATGGTCTGCGGCGCACCCTGAGCGGTTATGGATACCACGAGGTGTTGATCGAGCATCCCCATCACAATACAACACTGGGGTTAATGACCAATGCCGAAGTAAAGGCTGTGCTGGAGATGTATCTACGGCGTGGTCGGGCAATGAGTGCCGATCCGCGGGTAGAGCAAGTGGTTATTTTTAAGAATCATGGTGAACGGGCCGGTGCCTCGTTACAGCATCCGCATAGTCAACTGATAGCCGTGCCGGTAGTCCCGGCTGATGTTCGGCATCGGATTGAGGAGGCGCGTCGGTTTTTTGATGATACCGGCCAGTGTGTCTTTTGTGCGATGCTAGCCGATGAGCTGGCCAGTAACGAACGATTGGTGTATGCAAACGATGATTTTGTCGCGTTTGTGCTCTACGCAGCCTCTTCCCCATTCCACATCTGGATCTTGCCGCGGAAACATCGGGCTAGTTTTTTTCATGTCGATGAAACGGAACTTGACGCTCTGGCCGATGTAGTGCGGGAAGTGTTTTATCGCCTCTACTATCGCCTCAACGATCCTGATTTTAATCTGGTCCTCCGCTCGACCCCGGCCAAAGAGCCGGAGAATGGCTATTTTCACTGGTATCTGGCCGTTGTTCCGCGCCTGTCATATATGGCCGGCTTTGAGATGGGGAGCGGTATTTTTATCAATCCCAGTATTCCGGAAGCCTGCGCCGCTTTTCTACGCGAATAAATTGAAGATCGATCCGTTCTGTTTCGTATAGCGTACAGTTTTATATATGCAAATTTTTCAAACAAATAAATGTCATTCCCCGAATATTCTAAAGATCGGTTATAATGACGTTTAAATAATGTATAGAAGCATCTTGAAGGAACGAGTGATGCGTTCGCCCTCTTAAACTGGAGGTGTCTTATGTCCGGTGCATTTCCTCTCAGTGACGAAGCCGTTAAAGCGCTTGCACCGTGCAATTTGCCATTATTGCGCCATAACCCTTTTTTGCGTAGTCGGAGCAGCGCCGGTGTCAATACGCTGCCGCCTGCGGTACAAGACGTCGTTCGGCGGTTGTACGATACACTGCTCCAAATCTTTACGATGTTTGATCAACAGCGCCGACTTGATTACGCCGATTTGCGCCGGTTCTTGCATGAGAAGGGCTGGTTTGATCTGATCAATGAGCTACGTGGAATCTCGCTTAGCCATCTTGACCCCGTGTTGGGTCAGGTGATCCACGATGTGCGTGGTGGATCGTTGCAGGCGTTGGCATTGCAACTTCAGTTGCTCGAAGTTGAGCGGGTGCAGCCTGCCGATATTGAGCGGATCTATCTCCTCACCCGCGATCATCTCAAGATTATGCGGAACTGTTTGCCGGACATCGATCCGGTTCGCACGGCGCGCGATATTGAGTTGCGTGCGCATGGTGTTGATCTGTTGCTCGAGAAGTGGAATCAGGCCGATTACCGCTTGCCCGATGGTACTGCCCAGGTAATCGTCGATGCGCGCTACAACGGGGTGGTGGCCGACCGCTGCGTGGAGTTTTCGGCTCTCGACCGCGTGTTTTATAATCTGGTTAATAATGCTACCCGCCATAGCGCCGATCACCGTGTGATGGTTGGTATCTTTCCGATCGCTGAGTGCGAATCGCCGAGTTTGCGGTTTGTGGTGGCGAATCGGATCGATACAATACAATATTCGGCCCTTGAGCAGCGTTTTGGGCAGCAGTGGAGTGACCTGTTCCGCGGTGGTTTCACCTTTAACAGCACCGGTGGTAGTGGCTATGGGTTTGGTTTGGCGATTTGTGCTGAATTGGTCGCAAATGCCTATGGCTTGCCCAACGGTGCGGCCGCGATTGCCGGTCAGTATGTCGGTGCCCGCCCCCACGGTGATCTGTTCGTGGCATGGTTTCACTGGCCGATTGCTGCTCCTTAAGCTGGGGCACCCTGCGGAGGGGCGCTCTGCCGTGCGCCCTCCGAAACGGTGCCATTCCTCTGCGCCCTTTGCGTGCTTTGTGCCTTTGCATTATACCCCTTTGCGTTCCTTGCGTCACCCACCAGCCCGCGCTAATGAGCACAAGCTTCGCATGACTTTACAAAATTACTTGCCTCTGATATACTCAACATTGTTGAATATCTACATAGGCTAGGATTAACGTCACGCATGGCTGAGGAAGAACAGCCCAAAACACTACCCGAACATGCAACGCTCGATGCTATCGAGCAGGTAATCCTGCGCATCAGTTGGCTGGCGCAGCGCCAGTTTGTGCAGTTGCTCGACGACGAACGCTTCAACTTGACCCTGACTCAGTTCTATACCCTTCTTCATCTTGCCCAAACCAATGGTGAATGCAAGATGTCGGACCTGGCCGAAGCGACGCAACAGTCGGCAGCCGCACTCACCGGCGTCGTCGATCGACTGCTCGATAAGCAACTGGTCGAGCGCACCCGACACGAACGGGATCGTCGGCAGGTGATGGTACAGGTGACGCCGCGGGGGTTGGCATTGATTGCCGCAATCAAGCAGGCCCGGCGTGAGCAAATTTATGCAGCACTCGGTCATTTGTCGTCAGCCGATGCCGATCGTTTGCTCGGACTGCTCGAAGGAGTGTTAACCGGAATGGTGCGCGTGCTCGAACGGAGCGACACGGGACGCCTAGCCTAAGCAATGTAGTCACGAGCGGGGTGTCCCGTGTCGTGCGAGGAGCAACTCATTGGTGCGGTTACGATGGCAATCCATCCGCTCGCCTGCGCTACCGGAAAGCGCTCACTGGTCGCGCCTGCTCGGCTATCTGCGACCATACCGAGGCTGGATGATCGTTGCGGTAGTGGCGATGGTCATCGGTGCTGCCTTAAGTTTGGTGATGCCATTAGCTATTGGTCAGATGGTAAATCTGATCACCGGTAATCAGACATTGCCGATTGGGCGTATTGCTGTGTTGTTGGGTGGAGTGGCTATTGGGCAGACGGTTGCCGGCCTGATTCAAAACTATAGTCTAACCTTCGTTGGTGAGCGGGTTGTTGCCGATCTCCGTCTCGCCGCGTATCAGCACCTCCAACGACTGGACCTTGCTTTCTTCGAGCAGCGCCGTACCGGTGAAATCACGTCGCGGATCACCAACGACGTGACGTTGATCCAATCGACGGTGACGACCAACCTGACCACGCTGCTGCAAGGTATGATCCAATTGATCGGGGCCATTGTGTTGATGATCGTGGTCTCGTGGCAACTCAGTGCGTTAGCACTGGTTTTGATACCGACGCTCATCTTGATTGCCGTGTTTTTTGGGCGCTGGTTGCGGCGAATCTCGACAACGGTGCAGGACCGATTGGCCGATGCAACCAGTATTCTAGAAGAAACGGTTTCCGGTGTGCGGGTGGTGCGTTCGTTTGGACGCGAACCGTATGAGGTTGAGCGATTTCGCACGGCGGTGGAGGCAACGCTTGCTGCGGCAATGAGGCGGGCTTGGCTCCGTGCGCTCTTTCAGCCATCGATGTCGTTGGCCGTATGGGCAACGCTCATCGGTATGTTGGTAGTGGGTGGGTATCTGGTAAGTACCGGCGAGTTGACGCCGGGGAATCTGGTGGCGTTTCTGGTCTACGCCGGGATCGTCGCCGGATCGATGGGCGCATTTGCCGGCCTGTTTGGGCAGGTGCAAGAGGCGCTCGGTGCGGTTGCGCGCGTCTTCGAGCTGCTCGATCAACAGCCGGCAGTTGCCGATGCGCCTGATGCCATTCCGTTGCCACCGGTGCAAGGGCGGGTTGAGTTCCGCAATGTATCGTTCGCTTATCAGCGAGCCGAAAACGGTCATATTGCGCCAATCGTGCTCCGCAACTTCTCGCTGGTGATCGAGCCGGGTGAGATGGTAGCGCTCGTCGGGCCGAGCGGTGCCGGCAAGAGCACTATCGTAAGTCTCATCCCGCGCTTTTACGATGTGCGGGATGGCAGTGTTCTCATCGACGGCTACGATGTGCGCCGGGTGCAGATGCAGTCGCTGCGTACACAGATCGGAATTGTGCCGCAAGAAACCATGCTGTTCAGCGGCAGTATTCGTGACAACATTCGCTATGGCCGGCTCGATGCCGGTGATGCAGAGATTGAAGCCGCAGCGAAGATGGCTAATGCCCATGAATTTATCTGTCAGCTTCCCGAAGGTTACGACACCCCGGTCGGTGAACGGGGGATACGCCTTAGCGGTGGTCAGCGCCAGCGTATCGCGATTGCCCGTGCCATCTTGAAAAATCCGCGGATTTTAATCCTCGACGAAGCGACCAGCTCACTCGATAGTGAGAGCGAGCGATTGGTCCAAGAGGCGCTCGAGCGCCTGATGGTGGGACGGACAAGTATCATTATTGCCCATCGCTTAAGCACGGTACGACGCGCTGACCGGATTGCCGTGATCGTTGCCGGTGAATTGATGGAGATCGGTACCCATCGTGAATTATTGGCCCGTGGCGGGATTTATGCTCGTCTCTACGAATTGCAATTCCGTGATCCTGCCCCGGTGCTCGCAGTGGGTTGAACAACAGGAATAACGTTTTCGCCAAACGTAGGAGATAAGGATACTATGAACGAACCAATGTCATTGTTTGATGATCTACCTGAAGAGCATGATGAACCGCAAGAAGCGCCTGAGCATCGGTTACCAATGGTGGTGCTCGGCGAGATGGTCATCATGCCGCACATGACGATACCATTGCAGGTGCCGCAAGGGAAATCCTACCGTGCGATGGAGCGCGCGTGGGAAGAAGATCGCGATGTCTTGTTGATCTTCGTCCGCGAGCACCAGCTTGAGGGTTACAAGAGCAATCAACCACAGAATCTGCCACCAATTGGTGTGATTGCTCAGTTGCAAGAGTTTGCCAAACTGAACGACGGTACTGCCCGCGTGATTCTGGAAGGCCAGAGTCGGGCGCAGATTATTGAGGCGATCCAGATCACACCCTTCTACCGGGTACGTTGCCGGCCATATACTGACCCGCCGGTGAGTGGTCTGGAAGTAGAAGCCTTGATGGAGACGGTCAAGCAGCAAGTTGATGAGTTTGTCGAGCATCTTGGCGAAGTGCCGCAAGAGGCCGTCCAGTTCGTCCATCGCATTGACCGTCCCGGCCACTTGGCCGATATTGTGACGTGGGGGCCGGCGTTTGATTTTAAAGATCGGCTCGAGGTTCTTAACACACTCGACCCGATTGAGCGCTTACGCAAAGTCTATCTGGTGTTGGCGCGACAGCTTGAACTCCTCAAGCTGCGGGTCAAGATTCAGCAAGATACCAAAGAAGTTCTTGATCAAAGTCAGCGCGAGTACTTTTTGCGCGAACAGTTGCGGATTATTCGCCGCGAGCTAGGTGAGGATGAAGAGGGTGATGATCCGGTTGACGAATTGCGGCGCAAGATTCACGAACTCGATGCGCCGGAGTACGTGAAAAATCAGGCGTTGCACGAGCTGAAGCGGTTGACCCAGCAGGGGATGAACAACCCCGAGTCGGGAGTCATTCGTACCTATCTCGATTGGATCCTCTCGTTGCCATGGGCCGATGAGGAATTGCCCGAGATCAGCATTACCGAGGCTCAGAAAGTGCTTGACGCCGATCACTATGGGTTGGAGAAGGTAAAAGAGCGTATCCTCGAATATCTGGCCGTTCGCAAACTGGCCGGTGATAAGATGCGTTCTCCCATTCTCTGCTTCGTTGGCCCGCCCGGTGTGGGCAAGACAAGCCTCGGTCGCAGTATTGCGCGCGCCTTGGGGCGCAAGTTTGTGCGCACCAGTCTGGGTGGTGTACGGGATGAGGCTGAAATTCGTGGGCACCGCCGCACCTACATTGGCGCTATGCCCGGTCGCATCATTCAGGCGATGAAGAATGTTAAGTCGAAAAGTCCGGTCTATATTCTCGACGAAGTGGACAAGATCGGCTTGGATTTTCGCGGTGATCCGACGTCGGCGCTGCTTGAGGTGCTCGATCCAGAGCAAAACAACGCCTTCAGCGATCACTATCTCGAAATTCCGTTCGATCTGAGCAAGGTGATCTTTATCGCGACGGCTAATCAGCTCGATCCGATCCCGTTACCGTTGCGCGACCGTATGGAGATTATCGAGATCGGCGGCTACACCGAGGACGAGAAGTTGGAGATTGCCCGTGGTTTCCTCATTCCCAAACAGCGTGAGTTCCACGGTTTGCAAGAGGATCAGATCGAGTTTACCGAGGGCGCGATTCTGAAGCTGATCCGTGAGTATACCCGCGAAGCCGGTGTGCGCGGTCTTGAACGTGAGATCGCCAGCTTGTGCCGCAAAGTGGCTCGTCAAGTTGCCGAGCAGACGGAAGCGAACGGTGAACTACCGCCGAAGTTTGTGATCGATGAAGCTGCCGTGGTCAAGTACCTTGGCCCGGAGCGCTACACATACGGGATCGCCGAAGAGCAGGATGAGGTTGGTGTAGCAACCGGCGTAGCGTGGACGAGTGCCGGCGGCGATATTCTCAGTATCGAGGTGTTGCCGTTTAAGGGCAAAGGTCAGTTGCAACTGACCGGTCAGCTTGGTGAGGTGATGAAGGAGAGTGCGCAAACGGCGGTCAGCTACGTGCGCTCGCGGGCTGCCGATTTTGGTATCGATCCCAACACCTTTGAGGAGACGAATATTCACATTCACATTCCCGAAGGTGCGGTACCGAAGGATGGTCCCTCGGCGGGGATTACGCTGACGACGGCGCTGATCAGTGCGCTCACCGGTACACCGGTGCGCCGCGATGTAGCTATGACCGGCGAGGTGACGCTGCGCGGTAAGGTGTTACCGATCGGTGGTCTGAAAGAGAAGACTCTGGCGGCCCATCGCGCCGGGATTCGCACCTTCATCTTGCCCAAAGAGAATGCGAAGGATATCAGCGAGCTGCCTGAAAAAGTCCGCCGTGAGTTGAACCTGATCCCGGTCTCATCGATGGATGAGGTGTTGCGGATTGCCTTGAGTCGGATGCCGACACCAACCAACAACCAGAACGGATCTCATACCAACAACCGCGGTCAACCCTCACCGGCTCCCGCCGGTACGTGAATGGGGATGGGACAAGGCAGGGGATGTGAACTGCATCCCCTGTCTTGCCTGTCTTGTGAGCAATTGCCAATGCTAGCGTAACGTGAAGGAGGTTTGATGCAGGTGCTGCGTTCGTTGTGGTTCGTCGGGTGGGTTGCTCTGCTGTTCGGAGCATGTCAGTCGCCGATGAATGTTCCATCGTCCTCTTCTCCTGCCGTCTCCGCATCAATCCCTCATGCGCCTCGACCCGATGTACCACAACAGGCGCGTTGGCAGATTCAATATACCGGTGATCTGAAACTCGATCTTGATGTTGAGGTATTTAATCTCGATTTGTTTGATACGTCACCGGAGGATATTGCGTTGCTGCATCAACGCGGTGTGTTTGTGATGTGCTATTTTAATGCAGGCGCGTATGAGGATTGGCGTTCTGATGCCCATTTGTTCCCGACGGATGTGTTGGGAGCAGCAATGGCAGGTTGGTCAGGTGAACGATGGCTTGACATCCGGCGCGTTGATCTGTTGACTCCCATCATGGAGGCTCGGCTTGATTTGGCGCGAGCGAAAGGGTGTGACGGTGTCGACCCTGACAATGTGAATGGGTATGTAAACGAGACCGGCTTTTCCTTGACTGCTGCCGATCAACAACGCTACAACATCTGGCTTGCTACGGCAGCTCATCAACGTGGGTTGTTCATTGGACTGAAGAATGATGGTGAACAGAGCGAAGCATTAGCACCGTATTTCGATTGGGCATTGAATGAGTCGTGTTTTTTCTACGATGAGTGTGATTCGTTGCAGCCTTTTCTACGCAGCGGGAAGCCGGTTTTTGTGATTGAATATCATCTCGAACCGGAGTCGTTTTGTGAAACGGCCAATCGGATGAATATCAATGCGCTCCATAAACGACGAGACCTCGATGCCTATCGGGTAGATTGCCGCGAGTGGTCACACTAAGGTATTGTTGAGCATCGTATCGATGTCTACCATCCTTTGCTACGGCTCAATCTGTGCCGATCTTCACATCTGGCTACCACACTGGCCCACGTTGGGCGGCGGTGTTCACGCTCTTCGCAGCCGGTGGATGACCGGTGGTAATGCGCTCAACGAGGCGCGTGCATTGGTGCGCTGGGGCGTCCAACCGCTCCTCTACGGCGACCGACTAGGGTACGATCCGCCCGGCGATCTGGTGGCGGCCACGTTGCAGGAGCTGGGTTTGGATGCGCATGTTGAGCGTGATGCGACGGTAACGACCCCGGTATGTCACATCTTGATCACTCCTGACGGCGAGCGCACGATTATTGCTTTGCGACAGGGAACGGCTGCTGCACCTCCTTCATCACAAGCACTTGCTGCCAGCTACATTGTCAGTGTCAGTCGATACGGTTTGCATACTGCCGAAGTAGCCCTAGCTGCCCGTCGCCACGAACGGTTGGTTGTGGCCGGCGATGTGGGCACACCGGATGAACCGCTGGCACAGGCGGCGGATGTCATTGTGACTTCGGCCGCCTTGCTCGGTTCTGAGCCACGTGAGCGTGCTGTTCTGCTACAACAGGTGCGCGGGGCGATTGTCTTCGTCACCGATGGTGCGCGCCCGGCGCGCATGTTGGTCAACGGGACGTGGTATGAAGAGACACCGTCCTTCCAATCGGTTTCCAACTCGACCGGCGCCGGTGACATCTTCCGTGCTGGTGTGGTCTATGGCCTCTTGCAGGGTTGGGATTGGCCGGCGATCTTGGCATTTGCTACCCGCACTGCCGCCGAGGCCATCACGGAGGAAGGCGAGTACCGTCAAAATAACTCATCGAGCAGACGGTAGTAGGTGATCTTGGTCAGATCAACCTGCTCAAGACCGTAAGCAGCAAAAAAGAGTGATTCATTTGCTTCCCCCAAATTGAAGCGAATACTGCGTGAAGCGAGTGCGAGATCATGGTAGCGGTCGGCAATTCCGGCTCGACCCCAATCGACAAAACCGTGCAGGACGCCGTCTTGGACAATAACGTTGGGCAGGCAATAGTCGCCATGAGAAAAAACGAGGTCATCTTCCGGTGGCGATGTCTGTTCGATTGCGGTCAGTACCTCTCGTGCTGTCATGATCCCGCGCCGATCAGGGTCAAAATCGTCTTCATCGACCAGATCATGCTCAACATTGTAACGTGCCTGTACTAAGCGGTGAACGAGCCGAGAGTCGAAGGGACAGTGAGTAATGTCGAGAGCATGGATCATCCGTAGCCCGTCGGCGAGCATACACACAATCGATTCCGGGTCTAATGTATCTAGAACCGCGACGCAGTTCATACCGGCAATTTCGGATGTCACCAGGTACTCACGCTGTTCGTCGTAGGTATACTCGACCACCTCCGGCACCGGTAATCTACCCCGCAACCAGTGCAGTACGTGCGCCTCGCGGGCGAGCGATTCGCACAGTCCTACCGGTTGGATTTTCAGATAGAGGTTGTAGTCAGGCAGGGCCAGATGGTAGACACAAGCCGCCGAGCAACCGATAGTTATGTCGGTGACAATAGCGGTATCGAGCAGGGTCTGGATGGTCGCAGGCAGGTGAAGATGAGGCATGCATCGTTCCTATACTTCTCAGCATGATTCACAGTCGATTATCCCGGTAGTCGAGGCGCTACGGTGATTCGTATTATAATCTGAACGCTTTACGTAGGACAACGGCGTCGAGTAAGACCCATCGCCTTTTTGACATATCTTTGATACAGCCGCATTGGTCGGTCAATGCAATACGAACTCTACGAACAGTCCGATCAGATCATTCTCCGTACCGACACCTACGAGCTAGGTTGGTCAACTGAGAATGGCGTATTAGTGCGTCTCCAACAACATGATAGTCCGAATATACTTGGCTTTGGCCCGGCGATAACCGGGATCGACATTGCACTCGGCAGCCCAACCGGTTGGATCACTACTCAGACCTTTGCCCGCTACATCTGGCACCGCTTGAGCATGCAAGAACACCGACCGGTGATGACGATCATTATTGGGCTTGGCCCGCTCAAGCTATTCGATCACTACCGCATTGATGGCGAGGTGATCGAACGTTGGATCGAGATTGAGAATGTGAGTGGTGACGACCTGCGCCTATACGGCGTGCGGATGATCGTACCAAACGTGCGGGTTGGTGATCCGCATCGATGTACCTTTGACGCACCGGGCAATAGCGTTCGACCACGAACACCGCTAACGATTGCAGCCGGCCAAGATCGCAACGTGCTTCCGCGCCGTTTCTTTGCCCCTGGATTGCGCGGTGGGAGCGCCTTTGAACCGTCGCCTACGCAAGGGGCAGGGGTAATGGCGTTATACGATAACGAACTACCGCTCACATTACTGTGTTGGTATATCGGTGATGATGAAGCTGCGTTACCTTATGTGATGGGCAACGGTACGGCGGTCTCGTTAGCTTACGAAGTAGCTGTTACCGGTTGGTTACGCTCTGAACAACGATTAAGAGTGGGCACGCAATGGATCGGCTTACAGCGCCGATCATGGCCGGCAGCGCTTGCCGTATACCGCGCGCGCACTTCATTGCCACAACCACCGGCGTCATGGTTGCGCGATGCGATTCTCTATGTAACCGATCTGCGTCAACACGGCGGAGCTGCCGTTCTTGCCGCACAATTGTCCGAACTGAAGGCACTTGGCATTGACACCCTATGTATACTGCCGTGGCATACTGTTGGCGAACGTCCCCACCTGATCGGCGATCTTGAACGAATTGATCCGGCGTGCGGCGATCAGGTTGCCATTCGACAGCTGATCGAGACGGCCCACCATCACGGGATGCGCGTCCTGCTTGACATAGCGATGCAAGGTTGTGCGCCCGACTCACGCTACCTCAGTGAACACCCAGAATGGTTTGTACGCGACGATGCGGGGGCATTTGTCATCGGTGTGCCGACCGATGCGCCGGCAGCAGCTCGCCATCCGGGTGTAGGCTTGCCCACGAACGGCTATCACTTTGACTGGACGCGCACCGATTGGCGGTTGTACTGGCAGCAATGGGTGATCGCGCAGATCGACCGGTTTGCACTTGATGGCTTACGGATCATCGCACCATACCAGGCTGCCCCGGCCTGGATCCGTCGACCACCGTTGCGAGCGAGTTCTGGTACTGCGCTGATGGTACAGGCATTACGTGAGATTATCGCTGCACGTCCATCTCTTTCGCTCCTGTGTACGCTCTCTGGCCCGCATTCAGCCCACTTCGCCGGCGGATGGTTTGATTACCCCAGTCATCATATGCTCATCCATCTTGCTATGCGTCGGATCACCCCGGCTGAGTGGTGTGCCTATCAAACCGATTACGCCGAGCTGTATCCGGCCACCTACCGGATCGGCTTTCTGGAGATGCACGATACTGCCGACTGCAACCCGCTAGCCGACGGCTTGCGCGGCTCACGGCTGGTGCAGGCGTTATGGGCGGTGATGCTGTTCAGCGGCTTGACGCCGGCAATTTGGAACGGGCAAGAGATTGCCGATTATTACCTCTTGCCGCGCCTGCTCGATCTCTGGCGACGCGAACCGGCGCTGCGGCATGGAACCGTCACCTATCAAGCACTTGCCACAGCACCGGTCGAGGTACTAACGATTCGTCGCACGCTCGGTGAGCGTATTCTGACCGGAGTAGTTAATTTCAACGCGCTCCCATCACATGTGCTCATTACCGAACCGCTTGGTAACGATCTACTTGGCATCTTTCCGTGCAGTCGTGAGCGGCGTGGTGTGGGTGAGGTTGTGCAGTTGGCGGCGTTTGGGGTGTACTGTTTTGAGGGGTGAGACGGCTATCTCGGCTTTGTGGCTCTCACCTCTCAGACTCTTTCCCGCTGCGGCGAGTGAGGGGAGTGCCTTTGCGTTGTTTTTCGTTGCTTTGCACTTTGGTCAGGTTGTGGTCGATGACGGCGCTAGTTTCCGAGTGATTCTCTAAATGATGTGGTTGCTTGCGGTGCCGATCTGGCTGAACTCTACTGGCTGGCATTGGGTAGCAGCTTGACGGTTACTGAGCCTGCGGCGATGGGTGGTAATTTCTGCACGGCCAATGATGAGGCCGGTAAAAAGTTGCGCTGGGCGAAGAGGCGTCGGCAGGGGGTGATGGTCGAGGTTCATATGCCGTATGTAGCCTTTTGCGAGTCGTGTGGCGTGGGGGTTGGCGGAACGGCGTGATCGTGGTCTGCGCGAATTCCTTGGTGGAGTGTACGATACGTATGCTAAGGAAGCGGCAATTCCTGCCCGCATTGAACCTGATTGGCCCGAAGACGCTGATACTATATTCCCGGCAGTGTGCTACGCGGCGCGCTGGCGTGGTGTGCGGCGAAGCGTCTGGGACAGCCACTTCAGGTGTCGGTATACTAAGATTTTGTCAATCTGTTCTGACGGGATACGGTGCGCTTCTCATGTTGACTCCGGTAAAGGTGTCTTTGCTGGTTATCCTACTATAATTGCCCCGCGCGATCTGCTAACGTGCGAATTACATCCTGGGTATGCCGATCATAGCCGAGATGAAGGCCATAGAGTCTGGAGCCTGTTCGATCCGAATGTGTCAGCGAAATGCCCGCGATGTAAGCCTATCGGCCAGTTAACGAGCTTGGGAGGGTTTATTTCATTAGTCAGCGGTATGCCGCGTTCCAAGCACAAACCGTCCACAATGTTGGAAATGCACATTCGCCATACGTAGTGAAAAGGTCGGTCAGGCGAATGCCGAGCCGTTGAATGAGTGGACGCAGTACCGGACGTTTCACCAGGCGACCGCCGTCGATCAGGCGCATAGACGTCAGGAACCGCAGGATCAGGCGGTCGGTCGGGAGATTGGCGACGAACGCTGCGACTTCTGCCGGACCGATAGGAATGCGGGGCGCCTGAACCTGGCGTTGACCGGCGCGGAAGAGCGGTTGCTTTGCGCCGGTTAGGGGATTGAAGGCGTCGATGGCAGCGAGGCGCACCGCGCCGCGCCGTCCGTTGTTTTCCTGGAGGCGCCGTCCCAGCCTTTGAACTTCGTCCCCTGCGCTGCTATGACAAAGATCGGTGGCGTGCCCTAACAGCCCTAGCCCGAAGGTCAGGGTTTCCCCCGGTGCATAGCGGCGCGGTTGCGGCGGGCGGACAGACGTAGGGGCGCGGGCGTTGCTCGCCGCCGGGCAGACCGTGAGAAGCGGTTCAAGAACGCACTGATATTCGCACCGCGCACGGCAGCCCCGGCGTTGTCGTCGAGTTCAACGGGCGTGACGGCGGTGAAGGTCAGGAGAAGGTGGTGGATAAAAAAGGTCATGGGAGGTCTCCCGCGTCATGTCTCTCTGATGCGCTCATAGAGACTGAATGATCGACTACTCCTCGCCAGGCGATAAGGGAGAACGACGTGGCGCAGAATGCGATCTTTGCCGAGAACTATACGCTTGCCACTATAGATGTTTGCCTGCTCAAATGTGAGCTTGGAACTGCAATCGTCCAGCATTTGCAGCGTCCCGTCAATCTTGAACTGCGTCTGATCGGCTGAGATCAACGTCCATCCTTCCGCCTCGTCTGGCTCCTGATCGATGTACTTAGGTCGATCAAGTAATTGAAGAAAGCCTCCTCGCTTGCCCAGATACGTGATCTGGGCAAACAGCGCAGCGACCTCATCAGGTAGCGAGTCGCCTGCTTCTGTTTGTACAGAGATGCCGATGTCACCGCCGAATGAGACGTATTCACGGTAGGCAATCGTATTGTTGAAGGGTGGCCCGTTTCCGGTATTATCGCTTCGCCCATCTTTCTTCAAGCGCAAAATTTTTGTGAAGGTGTTGATGACAGTCAGGCGGTCAGGCAACAACACTTTCAGGCGCAACCCGCGCAGTAGGGGCCAGAGACGTTGCGCCTCTGTCGCGCCGAGCGTGCGGATTGCAGCATCCAGGAGCGCCATGCGCAGCGCAAATGGGGTTGGACATATCAGAGTTCGACCACCCGATGATGTGGCAGCAGCCAGTTTCAGCGAAAACAAGGCTGTCGGGCGGTAGTATGCAATCAGCCACATACGACGCATCCTTACTTGATTTTGATGGTGTACGGCTGAGCTTCATCGCGCAGACTTCTCATCAACTCAGCGAACTGTGCAAGTGATGTGAAGGTCTCAACACGCACCTGATCACCACCGATCGCCCTTCCGATGCGCTGCATCTGATCTGCATAGTCTGGCGCCAGTGGACTGATGAGCGGTGCGGGGATGAGCGTCGTTGAAAATGCCAGAGCGCCTTCCAGGGTGACAAGATGCGGCAATTGTGCCGAGCGCATTGCACCGTTCAACTGCACAAAGGTATAGAGAACGCTGTCGAGTAATGCAGCGCCACGTGCAGCCCGTTCCTCAGGCGGGAGCGTATAGTCTTGGCGAATGTCGTTATAGCCCACACGACCAAACTCCAGGTGGCACACAATAGCGTACTGTCCGCTCGATGCCGGACGGTAGAAGATCGCCTGCTGCAGGTTCGCCCCGCCAACTTTCTCTTCGCCCTGCCCCTGGGTGCGCTGAGTTGCATCCTGCTTGCGCTGTTCTGCGCTGCGTTCGGGAGCGTACTTCACGTGGAAGAAATTCTGGTTATGCCCTTCGCGCGTTTCAGGTTTCCCGACAGCCCAACCGAACTCGATCACGCTCTTTCGCGCGATGGAACGTCCGCCTTCAGTGATCAGGATACCCTCAATATCGTCAATCGCGCAGGTTTTTAGAAGGTCATCGATGGTCTCTGCATCAGGTTGGCCTTTGGTGCGGTTGATGAAATTCGCGTCGGCATTAATCCGGTTTGGATTGAATTGCTGACATCCGGCGCAGAGCGGCAAGTTGCGTTCACGCGCAAGGTGGAAGAGATGTTCAGCCTGAATATGCTTGAGCATATCGCCGCTGATCGCGTTAACGCTGTACAGTTGTCCATCCGCGCCAATAATGTCTACCATGCGGGTTTGCAACTGATTTCCTTCGTTGCCTTCATTGTTGAGGTTGTGCATGTCGAGTGTGGCGTTGATCGCCAGCGAGAGTGAGTAGATGGAAGTTGACATGATTGTTTACTCCTGTATCTGTTGATTAGAACGGTTCGTTAGGATTGTTGGCGTCTTCTGCGATAGCTTCACTTGTCTCGCCGTCATCTTCTGACGTCGATGCCTCATCAGATGGTGGTTTGTCATCTTTGCGCCCTGGTTCGCGGGCATACCCGAAGGCGATAAGCAGACTGGCGACCGTTGGAGCGCCGTATTTGTCTACCAGTTCGACCAGCTGCTCAAGGTCTTCCGTGGTGATTTTTACCCGCTCACGCGGCACCTTTTCACCACGCTTGCGGTAACGCTCCAGAACGCGCCCATTTTCCTGGCTATATTCCTGAAGGAACTTGCCCAGGACACGCAGAAAGTCGGCGTTGTCGCGTGAGTGGCGGTGCAGTTCGTCAGCCAATCCGTAGCGAATGTCGTACAGATTGTCGTTAACAGACTGCTGTGTGACGGTACTCTGGCGAATAGCGCTCGCAATTCGGCGAAATCCTGGTGTTTGGACGAGCGGAAGGAATGCCTTCGGACGTTCTGTTTCCTGCGCCATAATGATGACCTCCAGATTGTTTGTACTAAAACGTCGCGCCTTCTCGCGCAACACGTACTCGGCATATGCGGTGGTGAAGCGAAAAAACGCCCGGAGCGACGGGTCGCGATCCGAGAGAAAATCTCGATAATCACGGAGCAACTGCTCCTCTTCACCCGTCGGCTTATCCTTGTGGATGCCAATGGCAGTGACGATGCGCTCATGCTCTTCCAGTGCCTGCGCGATCTGTCGCGCTTTTTCGGCTGAATCGGGCCACTGGACCCATTCAGGCAACCCGATGGTGGCAACGTTCATGACTGCAAAGGCGCTGCCGAGGTCCTTGAACGACGCAACTGCCAGCCCTTCCACAAAGTCGGAAGGACGGCGCCGGCGAATATTCAGACTCTCCTGCGCTGCCTCCCATTCTGTAATCATCGTTCTGGTATAGCACAGGGAAGCGAGGATATCCATCTTAATCGCGCTTCTCGGATAGAAGGTTCGTTGAAATTCAGCGAACACACGCTCGTGCCAGCGAAGCAGCAATCCCTGGCGCGACGGAATAATGACATAGGTCTTTCGATCTTTCTTACCGTGCACGGTTCTTGGCAGCCCGGCGACATACAACCCGACAAACTTGAAATACTCCAGCAACCAGAAGCCTTGCTGATTGGCATTGTTCAGTCCATCCGCCTTCGCGCGGTTCGCGCCCTTGCCCTGTTCCGGGTTGACGATCTGCGTTGCCGTCAGATCGGCGTTCTTTTCGAGACTATGTTTTTTCGCCAGACTCTCCCATTCTTCCTGAGCGCGTTCAATCGCGCGAGGCTGACCGTCGCACATGGTGAGGATGATCCGAACCAGATCATCGTAGATCTGACCACACGCATGCCAGCGTTTGACCGCTTTGTTGTACGTAGTGAGCGCTCCCATCTGATTGACCAGGCCGGCGACATACCACGCGGCGCGTGGTTCCAGTTCCTCAATCTCATGTCGTTGTTCATCCGGCAGATCCTCCAGCCGAAGGTTACGCTTGCGCAGTTTGTGGCGGCGGGCAAAGTACTCGTCGTTCCTTTTCCGTTCAGCCTCATAGTCGAAAACACTCCACCCGGATGGCGCCGGACCATTCTTCGCCGTGAGAATCCACTGCGCCAGTGATCCGGGATATGTTTTAGCAAGTGTTTCAGCAGTCAATGGCTCCAGCGTGCGCACAATGATGCGGTCGCCGCCGTTGCACACCTCAACTTCCGGTGCATCACCATTCGCGTGCATACCGGCAACCTGCAACCACTTCGCCACGCCAAATGCTGCAAGTAAGGCGGCGAAAGGTGAGGTGGTGATAGGGAGAGAGAGTTCGAGGTTGGGCACTTTATTCTCCTTCTCAAGATTGATCCGTCATATCCGACAACGGGAGAGAAAGTTGATAAAACGGTCTAGCTTTGCGCTCCTAATCGGGATTTCTTGATTTCTTTTCGGATCTGACCAACCAGTTTCTCCAGCTCGTGACCAATGACTCGAGAGCATGTAATGTGGTAGAGTCAATTTTGATATATCGCGGCGAACGCATGGTATCTCCTTACAACTGCTCCTGCGATCCCTGATCCGCCAGTCGCAAGATGCGCACCAGGAAGAGGTACAGGATCACCTCACACCGCTTGTTAGTGTCAATCAGTGCACTGCTGAGTGATTGCCCACCATCGAACCCTTTTTCCCAATCAATCAGCGTTTTTTTCTGAACCGCTGCGATCAGTGTCGGATCATTGGACAACCCGACAGCTTTCATTGCCTGGTTGAAGGCGGTTTTTGCATACTTCGGAACCGGTTTCCATGCACCGTGATTATCGCGCAGCGCCGCGTTGTGGTGACCGATGATTGCCGATATCAACGCCACGCAGAGTGCATTATTATCTCCAGTCAGCGCCGCTATCAATCCGTATGCAGCGCGTGCGCTTTCGGTTGCGTGGGGAGGACGACGAGGTTTGATTGTTCGTTCTGCCTGTTTCTCCTGCAAATTGCGCTCATCATAGTCGGTATGTGCGGCCATATACTCCTTCGATATCCGCAAGGTTGGATCGTTGCGTAACTGACTGACCTTCTCCTGCCAGGTATGCGCCCAATCCTGCCATGTCTCGTCAAGTTTGCCGAGGTCGTGGGTGGCGAACATTAATCGGATTGAGCGATCAAGCAATCCTTCTTGCAAATTACAGACTTTCTCCAGACGGCGCTGCGCAGCAGCGGTGCGTTTTTGCAGTACGCGCTGATACACACGGTACAGTCCTTCGATATGTTCTGCGTAGGTCTCGCGGTGCATGACCTTTGGCTCGCGTTGCCGGCGGGATGTGCGCGGCGCCAGCGGCGACTCAGGTGCGGATTCGCCATTGCCGCCGAAGCGAAAGCCGATACCGGAGTCGTATTGCACCAGACGTGGATTGATCGCGATAATCCCGCCTCCAACCACTGCATCAGCGAGGTTTCTTGCGTCAAATGGCGGGGACCACCACTGAATTGCGGGGACCTGCACCTGTTCAGGGGCTTCGGTGTCTGATTGATATTTTTCGTCATCTTTGACCGGCAGCGCCACTTTGATAATCCATTCGAGTTTGAGAGCTTTCGCTTCGCTAAGAGCGCGACCACACCAAGCCAGCAGAGTATTCCGGCGCAGATTGATCATTTCATAGCGATACGGAAACTGGATTGTCTCAGGATCAGGATGGATGATGACCTGGCGATTATCAACATCGCGGATCAGGTCGCGGGCAGTACGACGATCCTGCTCCGCAAACGCTGTCTTTATACTATCACTGATAAAATGCCGGTTGGTCTTCAAGGTGCTGAGCATTTGCTCATCGAATAGGGTGTGAGTTTTATCAATCAGCGCCAGTTCACAGCTATAAGTCAGGATTTTGCCCTCCTTAAGCTGTGTCTGACATACTTCGCGGGTTCGCTCGCATAATTTGAACTGCCCCTCGAAATCGTGATTATCGTCACCGCGCTTTTGATCGGTGTATGGTGCGTAGTTGAACACTCCCTGCTCGTTGTACGGAACGTCGTAAATAATGATGTCTCCTGTCTCTCCCGCAAAACGAGCGCAGCGTCCGGCGCGCTGAATCAGCGCACTTGCAGGCGCCATCTCGGTGTGCAATGCGTCACTGGTGATATCCAGACCAACCTCAATCACCTGAGTTGCGACGAGAATGGTCTTTTCCTTTTGATATGGTGATTTATCCTTGCCAAACTCACGGCGTATCCCCAATTCTTTTTGCGCTCGGTCGCTTGCGTAGAAACGGCTATGGAGCAACTCAACACGGAGATCTCGTGATCGTGAATCATTGCGGAGCGCCTGTGCCAGTGACTGAGCACGCTCTACCGTGTTGCACACGCAAATCACCCGATTACGATTGTTTTGCTGCATGTCGTTCAGAACAGTGTCAGCATCGAGCGGCTGAGCAACGTATCTGTATCTCTTCTTTTGCGAAGAAATTCGATCGTTCAATACGACCTTCTCGGCATCTAGTTCCTGGCACAGACGATCAATCAGGGTTTTCGAGAAGGTTGCCGTCATCAAGACGAAGGGTATAATCCCCTTCAGCATCTTTAAGATATGGAGTGTGGTCGCTAGTGCACCCCTACCCTGATTATCGACAGGAAACAGATGAAATTCGTCAAAGACCAGGTAGCTGCTGATTACTGCACCTGCGTTTAGATTTGCTAATCGATTACCGAGACTGTATGGGATGGTAAGAAAACTGCTCAGGAATTGGTCAATTGTCGTAAAGATAAGATCGGCTTCAAAACGCGGATCATCGCCGTGCTCTCCGGTCTGAATACGCACATCGCGATCTTTTGCGATGTGCTTAAACTCGGCGCTGAACTGATTGGCGAGCACCCGCAGGGGTGTAACGTATATTCCCTGATGTGGGAAGATTTCTGGCTTGAGATGGCTCCAGGCATAGAGCAGAGGAAAAATGGCGGCCTTCGTCTTGCCACTGCCGGTTGGTGCCTGAAGAATGACGTTCCTGCCATTGAAGAGATGCTGAGCGACGGCGATCTGGAAATCATACGCCGGAAAGCCGAACATTTCCTTAAATGACTGTTTGAGCGTATCATCGTTCATAAGGTTAAGGTCCTATCTTTGGATATATCTTGCGTGGGTTAGGTGTCTCTATTCCTGGAGATAAGGCAATGTTAGCACTGAGATTTCGTGCCTGGCCCAACATCGTATGCGCTACCTTCAGCCGTACCAATTTTCAACCCGACAGACACTCCCGCGTTCTTCCCCCAAGACCCTTGAGATCGGGCGGGATACCGACCAGGCACAGAGATCATTCCGCCGGTCTGGTTCCGCAACCGGGAGGAGTGCGCGGAGCCAGACCTCAGGGGTCGGGTGCGTTTCCTGTTG
Source organism: Chloroflexus sp. (assembly GCF_049970315.1). Classification (GTDB taxonomy): domain Bacteria; phylum Chloroflexota; class Chloroflexia; order Chloroflexales; family Chloroflexaceae; genus Chloroflexus. The sequence continues at coordinate 50,505 of NZ_JBMFNE010000003.1, read as the reverse complement.
AAGTCTAGCACACAACGCCGTCACAAATGCGACATCCGACGCCAGCACGAGAGGCAATGGTCGCGTATGACGCGCGCCGTGTGATGTCCGGTCGTCATGTTCGCAATAGCGGGTGAAAAATCTGTATTGCGCGATACCTTGTTGCATTCTCCAAATATAAATTGCGTCATCCGCCAGAGCGTTCTGAGCCTCATTTTCTGATCGGCGCTCCGGCTATCGGTTTGATCCGAAGTACAACCAGCGATCCTGGACGATACTCCTGCACTCTGCTTGTAACGACAATGCCGTTCGTGTATTCCTGCGCCTGGACGATTGCCAGCCACGGATGATGGCGGTAGGCAAGCGCCGCGCCGACGGTCAACCAGTGTGGAATCTTGCCGCTGAGCACTATGCCGCGCTGCGGGTCGCACGCCGGCAGTGTTGTGCCGTCGATTTCGTGGTAGTCGAGGTATGGCATTCCGGGTTGCATCTCAATCCAGGTCCATTCGGAGGTTGTGGTGATCTGCCATGAAAACGCAGCAGGCGCCGCCGATGATGCGCAAGTCAATGAAACGGGAGGTTGCCATCCCAGGCGGGGGTCGAACAGGAAGACCGTGTTTGGCGCTGCGCGCAGCGCCAGCGCGGCGTACAACCAGTTCGGTCCCCGTCCGTAGATAGAAAGGGCTGTGTCCGGCACTTCATCGAGGGCGGATGGCAGATCGTTGGGCTGCCAGCGCCGTTCGCGCTCCGGCAATCCGATCGGGCGCGCGAGGTGATCAATATCGATCACCAGTTCGGTAGGGGTGTGCGACAGATGGTACGCTTTCAGTTCAACATCGGTGTAGCTCAAAACCTGCTTCAACCGCTGTGCCAGCGCCAGCGCCACAGGTCCGACAGCGTCGGTATGACGTTCGAGGCTGCCGATCTGCCCGCGCAACACCGGCGCGTCGGCGTCGATGCGGTCGGCGCCGTCGAGGACGGAATGGAGTTCTGCGATAATCGCCAGCCCGTGGCGTTCAGCGCGCTCACGCCATTCTGTCAGCCCCTCGACTGTGGCGGAAATGAGGACGGCATGGGTGCAATGGTCCAAGATGCGCTCCTGATCGCGCGTCGGTTTTCCACCGGCATCGACGATCAGCGGCAAATGGCGTTGCGCTAAGTCGCGGCAGACCCGATCGACAAAGTCGGCGCTGAACGATCCTTTCTGCCGCAGCAGTCGCACAGTTTCGGGAGGCGCTTCCTGACTCCAGTCGCCTTCGCCGTCGGGGCAGGCGCGCAGCACGTAATGTTCCACGCGCTGCCGGCGCAACTCTTGTGTGAGCAGATAGGTCAGCACCGACTTGCCGCTATGCGGCGGACCGCCGATGAGAATGGCAGGGAATGGGTTCACAGGCGACTCCTGGTGAATGGGACACGGATGGTTTTGACAAACAGCATAGCGCTGTTATAGTATGAACAGTTCACAGGCGACTCCTGGTGAATGGAACACGGATGGAACGGATCGGGAGGGTCCGCGCGGATCGGGAGGGGGCGCGCCTCGTGTTCTCTACCCCGCTGAGGAGTGAGGATAGCGCGTGATCGACCGCACATCCATCGCGCGCTGATCACATGGGAGCAAGCATGCAGCCAAAGACCGACGCTGGTGCCACGCTGGTGGCGACGCTGGGAGGGCAGCCGCAAATCGTGACCTTTGCCCTCGATGCGCTGCTGGCACAGGGTGAAGCCATCAGCGACGTCTACGTTTTGCACCTCTCGTTTGCCAACCTGCGCACCCGGCAAGCATGGCAGCGGCTGCAAGCCGAATTCGTTGACGACTACTATGCCGGACGGCGCTGCCGACTGCGTCACGTTCCTCTTCGCGCGAACGGCTCGGAACTGACCGACATCCGTGCAGCAGCGGACGCCGAGGCGGCGTGGCAATGCATCCGCGACCTGATAGCCGACCTCAAACGTGAAGGGAGACGGCTGCACCTCTGTCTCAGCGGCGGTCGGCGCATGATGGCGCTGCTGGCGATGTCGGCGGCTGCGCTGCTCTGCGACCACCAGGACCGCATCTGGCACATGCATACGCCGGAAGCAACGTTGCAGCGGGTCAAGGATGGTGCACTGATGCACGTGACACCTGCCGATGGCGTACAGTTGATTCAGGCGCCACTGGCGCCGTGGGGTGCCTATTTTCCGGCGCTGCGCGCCCTGGCGCAGACGCCAATGCAGGCGGTGGAGACGCAGTTGCGGCGCATTGTCCCCGTTGATGAGCCACAGTGTCGCCAGGTGTGGGAGCGGCTCACCCTGCGCCAGCGCGACGTGCTGTGCGCCTTTGCTCGTGGGTTGCGCCCGGATCAGGTGGCTGTTGATCTGTCGGTCTCGTTGAGTACCGTCAATTCGCACAAAACCTCCATCCTGGCCGAGTGCCGCAACGCATGGGAACTTGCGGACGACGCACCGCTCGATTATCGCTTCATCCGCGAGCATTTTGCTACATTTATAGAGGGAGTATAGCAGCCGTTCAACCGAGCCGCATCAGCAGAAGTGATGAGGAAGAATCAGCAGGAGTGGGGATGAGCCGCACCGACAGTAGTGGTAAGGTAGACTGCAAGAGCAGATCAGGCTGCCAACCGGTGTACGTAATGGTTATCCACGAGGAGATGTGTATGGGTGGTAAGTGTGATATTGACAATTTGAGGGAACAGACGTACAAATTCTGGAATAAACACAACTATGAGGATTATATTCAGCAATATATTCAGCAATTGCTGGGTTGCGAACTTAAGATGGCTGCTCAAGAACCTGATCGACTACGCGGTGTTGACCAGCCTGTTCACACCCTAGCGCTGACCGTCGGCGAGTCGTTTGAGCCTCTGTTGCAGGTTGTTTGCGTGTTAAAGCCGAAGCGGGTAGTGTTGGTATTGAATACATTGTATAGCAAGATGCCGGGCGTTGATCATGGTACGCGGCTCAAGGGGTATATGCTGAGCCTGAAGCAGGCTCCTCTCTCTGAACAGTTCCGTCCCAACTTGGCGGACGATAGTTTTGACCTGATCGAATTACCCAAGGATACGCCTACCCACGTTTTCCGCGCTCTCCGCGAAGCGTTCCAGAAGCAGGAAGCCCAACCTCCGGCAGGTTACACCAACGTTGTAGACATTACCGGCGCTAAGAAGAGTATGGTGGTGGGTGCGTTTCTCTACGCGGCTCATTCGGGTCTGCCGATCACTTATGTTGATTTTGATGAATATGATCCCGATTGGCACCGGCCCTATGGCTTTACCTGTCGCATTGGAACCGTTGCCAACCCCTACGAAGCCTTCCACCTGCGTGACTGGGAGCAGGTGCGACGGTTGTACGAGAGCTACAGCTTCCGCAATGCGCGCGTTTTGTTGGGGAGTGAGCCTGGTTCCGGTAGTCAGGGGAGTGGTATCCTCGGTGCGATGTCGCAAACTCTGGACGCTACCGCCAACGGTGATTCGCTGTTTGAGCCGTGTGATCTGGAGAAGGTACAGCGTTTGGCCAAGTTGCTCAAAATGTATGAAGAGTGGGAAAACGGCAATTACGCCGTTGCTAAGCAGATGCGCGACTGCTTTGATCCGCCGTTGCCCGATGATGTGGTACCGTGGAGTATTGATGTCTTAGGTCTGATTTGGCCGAATGTGTCTGCTGTAACGACCGCAACCGCTGCGGCGCAGCAGTTGCTGGATAAACACCTGAAGTTGAAACATGGCGATCCCGACCCTACTCATTCGCTGTTTAACCAACCAGAACCGCTGCTGGCGTATGTGAGCGATGAGCTGGCGAAGATCGAGCGGTTAATTACGAAGAATGAAGATTACCGTTCGGCGTATTTGCGGGCGGCCGCTCTGGACGAGTTTCTTTTGAAGGCGCGGCTATGCATTGCCTGGCTCAAAGGTAGCCTTGATCTGACGGACAGTGGCGGGTCATCGAAGAAAGTGAGTAATTTATCTAATACCGAGCAAAGCGAGGGTTTCAAACGTCTCGCCGATCACAGTGGGGCTGAGGCAATGCGAGAAGTGTTATTAGGAGGCAAATCGCTTGATCTACGAGGGTGTGGGAAAGTAAAAATTGTGTCGGGCTGTCCTTCACTCAATAAGTATTGGGATGGCAAAGCGCTCGATTTTACTCACAATGGTAATCGTGGTTTTACCAAACTGCGTGGTGAAGCCATTCATACCCATCTGTACCTTCCTAGTTCTGTTGCCGAGGCCGCGTTGGAGTGGGTGAAGGCTGCTGTGGAAGAGTTTATCCAAAACTGGTTAGAGCATTTCTATCCAGGTACGGTTGCTGCTGCTAAAGGAAAGAACGATCGAGTCGCAGCGCCTTCGTGGTCGCGTTTGGTTGAGGTATGCGATCTGAAATTCTTACCGCCGGGTCTGCGTCAATAATGGAGATCCACCTATGCCCTACCTCTTGGCTGCCGAGGCCGATAAGATTCAGGATTTCATCTTTCGCTCTTCGCGCTTGCGCGAAGTGGTCGGGGCGAGTCAGTTGTTGACCCGCTTCTGCCGTAGCATTGAAGATACATTGGCGAAGCAGTACAACGGTCAGGTTGTGGTCAACGATGGTGGTAGTTTTCGGGTCATCTTTGACGATGTCCGGCAAGCAATTGATTTTGGCAACGATTTGTCCGAACTCTACCGTTTGACGCTCGGCGGCAGCCTGACGGTCGCCGAACCGGTGGAGATGAACGATGACTTTGCCGACGCGAATAAGAACGCCGCTGAGAGGCTGCGCTGGGGGAAGAATCGTCGGCAAGGGGTAATGGTCGAAGTTCATATGCCGTATGTGGCCTTTTGCGAGTCGTGTGGCGTGGGGTTGGCGGAACGGCGTGATCGGCTGGCGGTAAGGAACGCTTCCCGCCACAGATATCTGTGTGCGACCTGTCAGATTAAAGCAAAGGAGCGAGATCGCGGTCTGCGTGAATTCCTCGGTGCAGTGTACGATGCTTATGCTAAGAAAGCGGAAATTCCTGCCCATATTAAGCCGGATTGGCCCGAGGACGCCGATGCCATTGCCGAACTTGACCTGAGTGGACGAAACTACGTAGCCTATTTGGTGGCCGATGGCAACGGTATGGGTCAACTATTCGGCAGTTGTGACCAGCATCAGCTCCAGCAACTTTCGCAAGGTCTATCAAGGGTGCTGAGCGAGAGTCTGGCCGTTCCGATGATTGCGTTCCGCAAGCAGGTTCCGGCACAGGCAGCGATGATACCGATGCTTCCCCTCATTCTCGGTGGTGACGATCTCTTTGCGCTCATCCCGGCGCCGTATGCGCTCGATATTGCCCGTCGCTTCTGCCTCGAATGGGAAAAGTGCATGCAGATGCTGGTAAATAAGATAGGTCTGCACAACGTGCCTCGTCCGACGATTGCCGCGGCAGTGGTAATTTGCAAGGGTACCTATCCGTATACACTGGCCCATCGCCGGGCCAAAGCCTTGCTAGAGGATGCCAAGCGCCAGAGCAAATTGCTGGCTGCCAAGACGGGCGAGCATCTGTCGGCGGTCAATTTCGAGGTCATTTTAGGCAATCGGTTGGCGGGCATAAACGAGGCAGACGGTGATCAGGTCATCCAGCGCTCGTTACGTCCGTATTGGGTCGCCGAGAACGATCTTTCGGTAGGTGCCTTACAACACGGTATCGACCTTAGGCATCTGCTGGCGCAGCGCTATGCACTGAAAGATCTTCCCCGGAAGCGCTTGGCCGAATTGCGCCGTTGCTTTGCCGAGGCGCCGGCGGGTATTTGTGTGCGGGAGCGTACCCAAGCCTTAGAACGGTGGACGCAGCATCGGCTCGAAAAGATTCTGGAGCGCTTGAGTGCAGCTTCACGTTCGGCGGTAGTCGGTGCACTCGAAGCGGTAGGCAAGCTCAAGAACGATGGGAATGGCGCTCACTACTGGCGCAGAATCGCGCACGATAACCGCGATGTAGTCGCTCACGGTATACCCGATCTGCTGGAAGTATGGGAGTTTGCGCAGGATCTGTCACACGCTCCCGACGATTATGAACCGCAGGAGGAAGAGGCATGAGTACCCGTCTCGAATTCGAGATCGAGTTCAAGAGCGATTACCACATTGGCGCCGGTTATGGTCTCGGTCTACAAGTTGACTCGGCCCTACTCCGCGACGCCGACGGCGTACCGGTAATTCGCGGCACGGTGCTAGCCGGTCTCCTGCGTGAAAGTCTAGCGAACCTGCTGACGTTGCAACCATTTGCGCGACCTGATTGCCAGCAACTTCTTGAGCGCGTCTTCGGCTCGCCGCGTCAGCTTAAACGCTGGCGCATCTCGTCGGCCCGGCCAGCCGGGTTGCTGGTACCGCAGGTACGCCCCCAAAAGCAGCGCATGCAGTTTATGGTCGCCCAAACCACAACTCGCGCGCGGATCAATCCGCGCACCCGCCGCGTTGAAGAGAATAAACTCTTTACCCACGAGGACGGCGATGGCAGCCTGCGGTTTCGCTTTGTGGCTGAGTGTGAGTGTGATGATGCCATTGCGCAGCAGGAAGCGGAGTATATCGTTGCGGCGGCGCGCATGCTGCGCAACCTCGGCGCAGGGAAACGCCGTGGCTATGGTGAGTGCGAGATTCATTTAGTTGATCGAAACAGAGAAAGCGAACTGTTAACACGGCTGGCTAAGCGCCTAAAGAGTGAGACAGTCCCTGAGTCTGCGCCTGAGATTATTCATGACGAGACTAAGCCGTTTCATCTGCCTACCGATACCGGTAATCACACCTATCGCCTGCGGGTGATCATCCGTCTTGATGAACCGTTGCTGATTGCCCGCCGCGCTGAAGCCGGCAACCAGTATGAGACGCTCGACATGATTCCCGGCAGTGTGCTTCGCGGCGCGCTGGCGTGGTGTGCGGCGAAGCGTCTGGGACAGCAACTTCAGGGGTCGGTATACCGGTGTTTTGTCGAACTGTTCTACCGTGATACAGTACGCTTCTCGATGTTGACTCCGGTAGAAGTGTCTCAGCAAGCTAGTGGTTATCCCACTATAATTGCCCCGCGCGATCTGCTAACGTGCGAATTGCATCCGGGGTATGCCGATCCCAGCCGAGATAAAGGCCATGGAGTCTGGAGTCTGTTCGATCCGAGTGCGCCGGAGGAATGCCCGCGATGTAAGCGTACCGGCCAGTTAACGAGCTTGGGAGGGTTTATTTCATTAGTCAGAGGTATGCCGCGTTCCAGGCATAAACCGTCTACGATGGTAGAGATGCACATTCGCATCGATCCTGACAGTGGGCGGGTGCGTACCGGCGATCTGTACGGGTACGTAGCTTTAGAGCCGGGTCAGTATTTTGTCGGTGAGGTAACCTGTACCGATCAAACGGTCTGGGACCTTTTACAAAACATGGCCAATCTTCAACCAAATGGAGAGGTAAACGAACTGCACCTCGGTAAAGCCACCCAACGCGGCTATGGCAAAGTTAGCGCCGTGTTTCAGCCAATCAACGAACCGCTGTTCAGCTTGCAGCCACTCACAAAACGCCTCACGTCAACGAAGCATGTCACGATGCTCTTGTTGAGTGATGCGATTATTGTCGATCCTTGGGGGCGCTTCTGGCGTGGGTTCGATGCCGCATGGCTACAGCGCGAGTTGCAGTTGCTGGATAGTGCAGAAGTCTCGATTGATTGCAACCAGAACGGCGAGGCGCTGGCGTTTTCAGCGGTGCGGACGGTAGACTCCTTCAATGCCACGTTAGGTTTGCCGCGCGCGCGAGACATTGCCATCGTTGCCGGTTCGAGCGTGCGATTGAGTTTCAAGGGCATTGAGCTGGATGATCTCATACAGCGCCTGAAAGAGGTGGAGAATCGCGGCATTGGGTTACGCCGCGAAGAGGGGTTTGGCCGGGTGGCCTTTAATCACCCGATCTATCGGCAACTCGAAGGAATCGACAGCCCGATGCTCGATCTCACTTCGTTGCAGATGGCGTCTGCCGAACAGTCGACCCCGCTTGTGGCCGTGCTTGCTTTCACCCGCGAGTGGGAGGAAAAGCTCGAAGCGAAAGCAAAATCCTTCGCTTGTTTCAACGATGGGCGTTTTGAGACGATTGCCCGTCTGTTGCATATTTCTCAGCATACCTCGGTTGATGCCATCAAGCAGGATTTACAACGATCAGGGAATGCAGAGAACATTCTCGGCAAATCGTTGTCCGGCCGCGACAAACCGAATTTCTTCACGGCTGACGGGAAGAGCGGTATGGATGTGATCGATAAGCTGCTGGATGTGTTGGTAGACAAACTCAGGCAACACAAGTTGGACCAACATCCGCAGGCATGGCGCATAGGCTTGCAGATGCTGGCTGCCTGGATCGCTGCGCCTGCCCGCCAGAAGGCTGAAGAGAGGAGATAGCCGATGAAGTTTCGTGCCATCACTGCTAAGCTAACGCTGCGTACAGCGCTTCACGTGGGCACGGGCAGCGATACGGAAACGACCGACGATCTCTTGCGCCGTGATGTGCGGGGGCGGCTGCTCATACCGGGTACCGCTATCGCCGGTGCGCTGCGCAGCATTGCCACGCGGCTCGCGCCTCGCTTTGGGGAAAGTCCGTGTCAAGCGATTGACAACCAATCGTCAAGCGCCGTCTGTCAATGCCTCGTCTGTCAGCTCTTCGGCGATGTGAATCCAAGGGAAGATAGTGATACCGCCACTGCTGCCCGGGTGCTGGTCTACAATGCCGTGCTCGATACGATCCCATCGCTGACCATCCGCGATGGAGTTGGGATTGATCGGGTGACCGGTGCGGCTGCGCGACGTGAACGGATTAAGTTCGATTACGAAGTGTTGCCGGCGGGGACGGTATTTACTCTGAGGCTTGAGATCGATCCCAAACTGCCTGATGTGCCGAAACTGCTGCCCTTATTGGCGGCGACGTTGGCCGAATGGGAACAGGGACGAGGAGCAATCGGTGGTCGGGTCAATCGGGGGTTGGGTGCGTTTACTCTCAACGAGGTGCAATGGATCGAGCGCGATCTGAATTGTCCAGAGGTGCTGATCGAGTTTTTACACCACGGGCCGTCTTGGCACACTACTGACGGCGACCGCACATGGCTGACCACTCAGGTCCAGCAGGCACGGGCGTGGGTAAAACCGTACCAGGGTGATGATCCGGTCGCCCGTTCATGGGTTTTGGCCGAATTTACACTGGCCGCAACCGGTCCCTTTCTGACCAACGATGTGGCTCAAGCCGGTCGGAGCGGGTTTGATCATGCGCCGGTGTTCGCGACTTACGAGCAAGGGGCTAAGCCGGTGTTGCCCGGTTCGAGCCTGCGCGGTGCTTTGCGGAGTCAGGCCGAGCGGATTGCCCGTACTCTAGCGACCGTAAGCGCATGGGATACCGGTAAGGATATGGAGAGTCGCAAGACGGTATTCTTAACTACGTGCCCCGCGTGCAACCCGCTGACGACCAAAACGAGCGACCCGGTTGCGAGTTGTAATAGTTTCATCAAAACCCTACCGAAGAGTGAACGAAATTCTATTGAGCAGCGTGGTGCCAAAGACAAACTCTGTCTCGCCTGTCGGCTCTTCGGCAGCCCGTGGAACGGCAGCCGGTTGCGCGTCGAAGATGCACCATTTGTCGGCGATAAGGTTACTCTCAAGGTGCTCGATTTTCTGGCTATCGACCGTTTTACCGGCGGCGGGCGCGATACGGCCAAGTTCGACGCGGTGGTGCTGTGGCAGCCCAAGTTCCGAGTGCGTCTCTTTCTCGAGAACCCCGAACCATGGGAATTGGGTTGGCTGGCGCTGGTGTTGCGTGATCTGCACGACGGGTTGATCACTGTTGGCTTCGGTGCCGCCAAAGGTTTTGGTCAGTGCAGGATCGAAGACGGTGCTGTGACTCTCGGCATTATTCACGAAAGCGATTTTCCGCTGTCTGAGACGAATAACCAGGAGCCGGCTGCGCAGCAGGCGATTACCGCTAAACAGCGACTTTTGCAATCAAAAGGCGGGATGAGCGGCGTCTACCGCACGTTGATGCTTGATCCGACAACAGAGAACGATTGGAGGGCTCTGGCAGAGAGCTGGATCAGAGCGTTCAATGTGACGGTCAAGGAATACAAACATGCATTCGGTTTGAATAAAGACGGCTACTTCGATGAAATCAACGGCACTTGGTTGCCCGATCTCTATCCAGCGAGGGTGTCATGAGCGACGAAAGCAACGACTTTTTTACCCAACTGTATAAAAAGATGCAGCAGGCGAAGTTGAGCGACTCAGATCGCCCGGCCATCCTGGGTGGCGAGTTTATACCTGATCAACTGTGCGACTTCCTCAATGCGTGGCAAGCGCATTGGCAGGGGATGCCCTACCGAATCTGGGAACACGTCAGCCATATCGAGTTTGCTGACCAGCCCGCCCAACCGGAATATCTCCAGCGTGCCGAAATCTTCGGTGAGAGTGGTCATCTCTCGCTGCGGCGCGATGGTAATCGCTGGCTGTGGCATTACATCGGTACATCAGTATCGTTCAATGGATTCGCCTTCGAGAACTTCTGGCAGAAACATCCCGCCTGTCAGCTTCGCCGTTACGAAGAGTCGGTCATACTGTGGGGTGAGCGCAAAGATAATCAACCGCGCTGGTTCGAAGACCGGGTTGCAGCGTCCATCCTGGCGTATCCTCTGAATGCAACTGGTCGCGTCTACCTGCATTTCTGGCGCTACACCGAACAGGGACGAACGGCGTTTGTCTGGTATCGGGCATTAAATGACAGGCCAGCATAAAGCGGAGGCACAATGAGCAAATCTAAATCCCCACGCCGGCCTATATCGAGCGGCGCCTCATCTGCACAAGGATACCGCTTTCTCAACCCCTACAACTTCGTGCGCACATTGGAAACGCGCAACCGGCACCTTGCCCCTTTGTTAGGTCGTTGTGCACCACCGCCCCATGATCGGTATGTGGGGTTGACCGGACGTATCTATTGCCGACTCACCACCACCACCCCGATCTTTGTTGCGGATAGCGAGGATGTGCGCGAAGAGCACGTCAATGGCAAGATCCATCGTCACTATCGCTTCTTCCGCGATCCGGAAGGCAATATCGCTATTCCCGGTACGAGTCTGCGCGGTGCAATCCGCGCGATCTTTGAAGCAGCGACCAATTCCTGCTTTGCCCACTTTGCCGGTGATAAGCGATTGAGTTATCACCTGTTGCCAGAGCTGGCGCTTCAACTGGTTCCAGCGCGGGTGCGCCAAATCGACACGCGGTGGGAATTGGAGTTGTTACCCGGAACAACAACGATCACACCCGGCCAACGACCTTCCGGTCCGCAGTACGCTGCATGGGTGCATGTGTACGATCCGTTGCAGAAGAGCAAAACGGTCGCTCAGTCGCCCAATACGCCCTACGATCGGCGTCAAAAACTTTCGCTGACCGGCTTTGCACATGGTGAGTTTTGCCAGGCGATTATCGAGCGTATGAGCCATCCGCGCCGCAATTTCAAGTTCTGGAATGTGGTGCACCTGGCAAAATCGGACCAACCACTGCCGAAGCCCGGCGCTAACCAGCTACAGGTGAGCGGGTATCTCTGTATTACCAATCAGAACATTGAGAATAAACACGATGAGCGGCTGTTCTTCACCAATCAGAAGCTCTCTCCACTTGATTTGCCTGACTCAGTATGGCAGAAGTACGAAGAACTGATCGCCGACTATCAAGAGCGTCACCGCGATGAGGTGCGCAAACGGCGGGATCCAAATCGTCCGCAGGGCAAGGAGCCGGCCTTCAGCCGTTTTATTGTCGAAGGCCGCCAAAAACTAACAGATGGTGATCTGGTCTATGCCATGCTCGACAAAGATGGCAACAGTGGATACAAGGTGCGATTCATTGTGCCCGTCTCGGTGTCGCGTGTCGGCTTTGAGCGCACCATCGGCGAACTGCTGCACCCCTCTAATCTGAAGAAATGCTCAACCTACGATGCGCTCTGCCCTGTGTGTCGGGTGTTTGGGTGGGTGTGGGGTGACGAAACCGCCGTTAATCCTCCAGAACTGTCAGCACGAACGGCGTATGCCAGGCGCGTTAGCTTCAGCCATGCCGTATTGACCAAAGATGGCGGAACGTGTGATGAAACCCTGGCTATTCTGTCTACGCCCAAGCCGACCACCTATCGCTTCTATTTGCGTCCACGCACCGGCAAACCACAAGATGGACAAGATGGACAAGACGACGGACAAGTAGATTACAACAGCCAGAATCAGATCCTGCGTGGGCGCAAAGTCTATCGCCATCACGGTGCAAAGCTCAATCCGCAGGAATACCGGAGTGTCAACGGTGCAAAGAGTGATCAGAACCGGACGATGCACTGTGTACAACAGGCCGGCAGTGTGTTCGAGTTTACCGTCGATTTCGCGAATCTGGCTCCGGTAGAGTTGGGTGCTCTGCTGTGGAGTTTGCAACTTGAGGGCTGGTATCACCGCATCGGCTACGCCAAACCGCTGGGGTTCGGCTCGATACAGATCGAGGTCGTTCGTGTTTCATTGCTGGACCCTACCGAGCGGTATGCATCGTTTGCACGTAGCGGTTGGCACGACCAGGATCCGCAACGCATCAACGCATGGATCACGGCATTCAAGCGAGCGATGACATCGCGTTTTGGCGCTGCGTTTGAGCAGTTGGCAAACATCCGTGATCTCAAGGCATTACTGGCCGATACTCCACCCTTGCCTGTCCATTACCCGCGTTCGACACGCCAACCGCAGCCGGATGGCAAACAGTATGAATGGTTTGTCGGCAACAAGCGGGGAGGTAAAAATCCCGGACCGCGTATCGCGTTGCCACTGGCGGAGGATGATTCTGCGGGGTTACGGTTAATTGGCAAGCACGGTGTTACTGAGTGAGGTGGTTTCATGCCAACCAATGAGCTTTCGCTATGGGAAGTCTTGTATATTGGCTCGAACTTGGAGTTTCTGGGCAATGTCACTGCCCGAACACCGCTCTACCCCTCTCGTACCAATCCACTTGGCATTACCGACCGACTAAGAATGCCCCGTCAAGACCTGGAGGAACTCGAATTATCTGAGGCTGAGCGTGTTTTGAGTGCCGATTTAGACGAGGTATTGAAGTGCATAGAGGAGGATTACCATGCCGATGTTTTAGGTAGGAATGCCAGAAAGATACGACAAGATCGCTAGAAATGTGCTTAACGTTTTGTCTGAAGAGGGGAGCAGGCGGAGGGTGTTCGTAACTTTGCGGGATCGCACGGATCAAATTATCGATCTGCTCCGTGATCCAATATATTTTTAGTGTCGATCCGGAGATATTAGAGTTAATCGACGTTAGTAAAGACGACTTCTACGAAGCAGCGAGGTGTTCTTCAGTAGGATTTTTCTGTGGCATCAATGATGTTTATGCTCCGCGCTACTGAAGAGGTATTGCGAACCTACTATTCTAAAGTCACTCATCAACAGGCCCAAAGAAGAAATTGGGGCGTCTTGTTAGAAGTGCTCCGTATCCCGGTTTTGAACTGTCCATCTGAGCTGATCAATTTGTTGGGAGAATTACAGAGAAGGCGAAATGCTGCCATGCATCCCGGTATAAGAAGGCCGGATGAAAGGGATTTGAGCACCGCGAAGGAGATATTCTCGATGTGTGTCACCTCACCTGATGGTTGACGATTCTAAAGGCAAGGTTCGGTGCAGCACATATCTAGTGATGAGGTCGTGATGGCAAAGCACAAAAACAAAAAGCGTGGACAGGTGCATCAAGGCGGAGGCAAGGCCAATCGCCCCGAAAAGCGGGATCGTTATCAGGTATCGGCGCAAGTGGTTCCACCATCGCCACCGACGGTACCGTGGCCACGTGCCAAAGAGTCAACCAAGGCGCGGGAAGCCTACCGCTTCCTCAACCCATACAATTTCGTCCGCTATTTGCCACCACCCGATATACCGGAAACCGATCCCGATGCGCAGTTGCTGGGCCGTTGCCCGCCGCCGCCCCACGACCGCTATGTGGGTTTGACTGGACGCATTACCTGTTCGCTGGAGGTTGTAACGCCGCTGTTTATATCTGATAGTCACGATGTGCAGGTGACGAATGTTCTACTGTCTGATGGCAGAGAAGTACAGCACAAGCGTTATCGCTTTTTCCAGTATGATGGTCAAGACGCCATACCTGCTACGAGTCTGCGCGGCATGATCCGTGCCTTGTTTGAAACGGTGACCAATTCACCGTTCAGTGTCTTCAATGGCGAGGAACGGCTCGAGTATCGCATCGACCCGATTGAGGCCAAACGATTTAAACCAGGCATCGTGCTGCGTTTGCCTGACGGTGATCAACCGGGCGTCATTGCCCTCTGTGAAGAAGCGAAGATCGGTGCGTATCACGAAGACGATTACCTGAACGTCTTGCACGGCGATTGGCGTTGTGGTGAAGCGGCGTATGCCGTTCTGAGAACTACCAAGAATGGTGTAAAGAAGGTGGAAGCACTTGCGCGTGAGCAAGATAAGAAACGCTTACTAAAGCACAACAAACCCTTGGTTAAGGGGTGGGTGAAAATAACCGGCCGCACTATTGAGACAAAGCGCAATGAGCGTTTCTTTTATTTCAAAGAAGGTGATTCGGCCAAAGCCAAGCACGTCTCTTTCGATACCGAGCGCGAAGCCGACTTTAACGCGGTGTTGCATGCCCAACTCCACGAACGACGTGACGATTTTCACCGCCAGGTGCAGAGTGAGCGGTTGATGCCGGGCAATTTGGTGTACGTTGAACTAGAACCGGATCAAAAGACGGTGCGCAATATTGCTTTGGCAAAAGTGGCACGGTTGCGCTATCGTCACGCAATTGGTGATCTGCTCCCTGAGCACCTGAAGCCGAGTGAAGAGTACGAGCGGCTCGATATTGCTTCGCGTGTATTCGGATGGGTACGCGCCACGCCAGCCGAGGATCGGAAGGCACGCATCGCCTATGCCGGACGGGTGCGCTTCAGCCACGCAGTATTGACTGAAGACAAAGGCGTGTACGCCGAACCAATGCCGTTGGCCGTCTTGGCTTCGCCCAAACCAACCACCACACTTTTCTACTTGCGCAAGAAAGACGGCGAATTGAGCGAAGCAGAACGCACGCAACCGGGTGTGGTAACGACCATCGGCTACGATGGTCCTAATCAGTTGAGTGGACGGAAGTTCTACCGTCACCACGGAAATAGCCTGAATCGACTCGAATATGAGCGTGCCGGGCAGCGTCGCGATCATCAGAATCGCACGGTGCGCGGAGTACGTGTGCCGGGTAACGTATTTCAGTTCACAATCGATTTTCATAACTTGGCGCCGGTGGAGTTAGGTGCTTTGCTGTGGACGCTAAGCTTAGGCGAAGAAAAATGCTTTTTCCGGCTCGGTTATGCTAAACCCCTGGGATTTGGCAGCGTGAAGCTGGAGGTCGAGCAGGTTGAACTGCTTGATCCGATCGCACGCTATCGTTCGTTGCAGACATCAGGGTGGCACCGTGCTTTACCCACGGAACGCAGTAAATGGATAGCTGCTTTTGCAGAAGCGATGAAGCGCTGCTATGGTAAACCTGTGTACGAATTGCCGAATATTATCGATCTCATGACGTTGCTGCGCGATCCGGTTCCACCGCTTCCCATCCATTACCCGCGCACCAATGTTCATCCAGACCCAGAGGGCAAGAACTTTGAGTGGTTTGTTGCCAATAAGGTAAAATCAAACAAGTCTGCCAACGCCGGTCGCAACCTCGAATTGCCGGGCAATGAGAAAGGCTTGCAATTGTTACAGAAACTCGCGGAGTGATATGTCGTATGAAAACTAAAGCTATTACCTTCCTCGGCGTTAGACCGCAAGAAACATGCTATGTCTTTCCAGATGGTCGCGAGCATGTTGCGCCCTTTTTCGGGCTAGCATTGGCTCAGCACCTTCCAGATCTAGATCTCGTCGTTTTTACTACTGAACTGACGGCTCAATTCTATCGTCAATATTTTGCCAGTGCGCAAGTTGCGAGCATTCGAGCAGTTTCCATCCCTGATGGGCGCGATGATGATGAACTGTGGCGGATCTTTCAGAATGTGGTTGAAGTCATTGAACCGAACGAAGCGGTTGTGTTCGATATTACTCACGGCTTTCGTTCGCTGCCATTCTTATCCTTCCTCGCCGCTGCCTATTTGCGCAAAGTCAAGGCCATTCAACTAAAACATGTATTCTTCGGTAATTTTGAAATGCGTGATCAGAGTGTCACTCCTCATCGCACGCCTGTGCTTGATCTGACCAATTTCGTCGAATTACTCGACTGGATGGTCGGGGCCGACCTGTTTGTGCGTTTCGGCGATGCGCGTGATTTGGCTACGTTGCTGCATACGCAGCATAACCGGGTCAAGCCCGATCCAAAAACTGCTAGTAATGATGAAATGGCTGCTTGGAACAAGTTACCAATTAAAGCAACAGCGAATAATCTGACGAAAGTCTCAAAGGCACTGCGCGTCGTGCGACCGGCTGAGGTTATGGAGGTGAGCAAGCAAATCTACCAACAGTTACCGAATGCTATTTCATCGGTTGGTTCTCTAGCGATGCCCTTCGAACCTCTCGCTAAGCAAGTTATCAATAGCTTTCAAAAGATTGCGCTTGGCGACAATGAGCTTAAGGCCGAGTGGGAATTGATTAGCTGGTATCTAGAACGCGATCAAATCTTTCAAGCGGTGGCATTGATGCGTGAGTGGTTGGTGTCATGGGTGATGGTACAACTTGGTAAGGATGGTGAGTTATTGGAAAAGAAAGAGCGTCAACTGGTCGAACAGGCGCTTGGTGCGGCTGTCCAAGCACAGAGTGGAGGTACTGGCAAAGAAGAGAAAGAAGAGATACATGTTAATCTCAATGCCATTCCCTCACTGAAAGAAGTGATTGATCTTTACAACCAACTTGGCGATTTGCGCAACGATCTTATGCATGCCGGCAAGCGTAAACACCAACTGTCTGCTGAAAAGGTCGAGAAACACGTGAAGAACGTGTTTGATCAGTTACAGAAGTTGCCTCTTCCCAACTGACTATAAACGGTTTAGAGCGGGATAGTGAACAGCAATACTCGTTGCGTTGTGGTTGTCCGAGGATGGTGCGGTGAAACGACTGCGATGAGATCCGTGCTGCAAAGTAGTTTTCGGTGCAGGCGACATTGCTTATACCTCTATTGCTTCTGAGCAATAGACGGTCGCTTGCTTTCTGGCAGTGCATTTCTCGGTGATGCAGTATGTATGTTCAACAACATTAACACAAAAGCTTTGATGCATGCAAGTAGTTGGTAAGAGTGTAACCTGGAATCTTCATTTTTCTTCGTATTTATCAGTGCAGATTGAAACATGTTCTAATTCGGTTTTTCGCTACAGTTGATTTGCTGTCCGCCATTTTGCAATGCACATTCGCTTTCGACACAACCCTCAATAAAGATGGCCGTCTGGTTTTCGATGCAGGCCATCAGTTTGCCCATGCGGTACGGACGGTTTACAAGCGGAATCCATCTGATACCAGAAACGTGTAAGCGTTTGGTCAATGCGGTGAATCTTGCTAAAGGTAATCTTAATTAACTATCAACATGGTCGAATACGCTAAACTCCCGGTTTTGCGGTTATCGGCTGTCAGCCAGAATCACGGCCCTGATTTTCCGAAACGGTACTACGATCTTGTCCGAGTTCTACCGCCACGATCTGCTCAGCCACGGTAATCAAGTCACTCCCGATTACATCGGGCGGCGGTGCAAGCGGATCAAGCACCATCCCCGGTCGCGCAACGAAAGCAGCCGCACAACCAACACGTAACGCACCAACGATATCCCATGCGTGGGCAGCAATGAGCCGAATGTGGTTGATTGGTACGCCGAGCCGGTTCGCTGCCATCTGATACACCTCTGGTGCCGGCTTTAAACGTCGTACTTCTTCGACCGAGAGACATTGTTCAATATAAGGCTTCAACCCGGCGGAAACTAGCTGGGCTTCGGCAAGGTCGTAGTTTGAATTGGTCAACGTAACGATCCGTAACCCTGCTGCCCGTAACCGTTCGAGGGCTGGTACAACATCCGAATGAGGTGGTAGACGTCGCATTCCGTCGAGGATGCGTCGCCGATCAACGTCACGGAGTGTGAGACTGCGTCGATTTGCTATCATTGTTAGTGCGGCATCCCCTAACGTGATGAACGGTTCGTAAATCCCGGTAATGGTAGCGACCATCGCCAATTGCAGCATTTGTCCAAACCATTCTTTGCGGACTGTCGGATCGCCGAAAATTTCATCGAAGGCGGGATCAAGCGCTCGTAGATCGAGCAAGGTCTCGTTAACGTCAAAGACACATATACGTGCCATAACTTTCCTCCTTTCCGTTACTGGTTGCTATCTCGAGCAGTTTAGAATCTCTTTCAATAAAGGTCAACATGCAGTAAACGGCCCGGTATGCACCAGGGTGACTTAATCGATACCCAATTGGGCGTCATTGCACCCTTGATCCCCTGGTAGGACCTCGATTGTGGGTGTCACGTGCGGAATGAATGCCCCACCTTGAACGGTAAGCCGGTGCGATAGATGAGATGTGCGATCCCATCTGGTGCGCTTTGCTGAGCCGACCGGCTGCCCAAGCGAACCGTGATTGCCCGCACGCCTTCCTTGATAGCAGCGTTGGCTCCGATCAACAGTGGGGCAATGGTGTCGGATACATCAGGTTGGCACGGGCAGGCGGATGATGATAGTGGTGGAAGGCAATGCTTATCGATAGGGATGACAGTCGGGCATCACAAGTGCTCGACGTGATGCCGCACAGGCGACGCTTGCGACAATCCGTGTGTCTCACTTGCGCGGTTAATCTCACATCCGTTGTGGGGTGATGGCAGCGGACAAGCCCTCCGATCACCAGGAGGTGTGGTGGACGTACCGATATGAGTTTACGTCTCTCACCGATGCACGCCGTTCGGCTAAGCAACTCTCACTTGACAACCGCGATACGGGTGGGAGCGAGCTATGACTGCTCTTGGAAGGTGCAGAAGTGATGTTTCATTCGAACGGACAACTATCGGTGTTTGGGTTTGTGAGAAACGGGAGCTGCATTGGTACCTATTTGTCCTCCCGTAGTTAGTCAACCATATGTTGAAAGAGGTTCTAATCTATCAACTATTGGTGCGTTTGATGATCTATCACGGTATAATCTTGAACGCTCCCTATGGAACGAATTCACTGCGCTTTTCGTCTTCTGAATAAATAATCCTCTATCGCACAAAGGAAGACCTATGTTGCGTTGGTTTACAGGAACAGTTGTTATCATTATCCTCACCGCTTGCGGTGCTCCGGTGGGTAGCTCGCCTGTTCGGCCCACAGTGGCTCTCGATCAATCTGTTTCCACTCAACCTCCCGCTGCTACCCGCATTCCTGATACTGCCTTACCGACAGCAGTCCTGACTGTGTCGCCGTCGCCTACGCCTGCTGTCTCACCAACTACTTCGTCATCGAGTATCCCAACGATCAAGGAAACATCAATACCACCGCTCAAGGAGTCGCCGATGCCCATTCAACCTGCACCCCCATTTAATGCCCAACCGTTGCAGCCCCCCTACAGCCCCACCATCGAACAGCAGATCGCTGCTGCCAAACAAGACCTGGCTCAGCGCCTTGGGATTGATGCTGCCACGATTGAGGTTGTTTCGGTCGAGGCGGTAACGTGGCCCGATGGTTCACTCGGCTGTCCACGTCCGGGTATGGCCTACACTCAGGTCTTGATCGATGGTCTGCTTGTGCAACTCCGGGCCAATGGCCAGATGTATCCCTACCACGGTGATGGTCGCCAGCCCCTTTTCTTGTGTGATTCGCAAGCCGGTTCGCAGTCAAAACCACCTCGCCAGTCGCCAAGTAACGCACCGTAACGTTCTACATACCTACCCCCTCTCCACATTGCGTGGAGAAGGGGGTACGTACGCTGCAAACTCGCATTACGGCCTGACAACCTCACCACTGAATGATTTGATGTAGGTGCCGAAGAAAGATGGGCTGGTCAGTTCAGCGTAGTTTGTCCAGCGACCAAGCCGAACACCTTGGGCACGGAATGTGATCGTCACCGTTTGTCCCGGTGTGCCGGGTGTAGTTGCAATGTACACATCGTCTGAACCGGCGGTCGGGATAGTACCGATGACCGGTCCAAAACCGTCGTTGCTGTAGATGTTTGCACCTCTGTTGCCAAACGCATTCTCAGCACCGACGGTGACAAATCCGCCATCACCGTTCGAAAGAACCGGACCATACGAGTAGGTAATGTCCTCGACCCCGTTCAGGCCGATCCAGATCTGGAAGGTGTTGATTTGGCTGTCACCCCAGTTCGGCGCGTTCTCCCACTCCAGAATCAGCCAGCAGGCATTCGCCGGGTTGCTGCACGGACCAAAACCGACAAGGTAGGCATAATAGTTACCACCTGCACTGCCGTCAAGGTCGGTCCAGAACGCGCCAAGCGTGTTGTTCGGGCGTTCTGCATTGGGAAAGGTGCGGTTGATGAATGAAATGTCTGCCGCAGTACCACCACCGACCACTGCGTAGCCATTACTGACCATCGCGATCGTATTGTAGCTTTGCCCACCGAACAGGAATGAACGTGAGAGGGTTAGGTTGACGAGAGTCTCGTCACCGAGACTGATATTGGGTGATGCACCAAGACCGGCTAGTGAGAGGTAGCCGTTGAAGCCTAAACGACCCGCACTCACATTCGGAGGCGCTGCCCCGAGCAAGGTTCCGTTGTAGGTAAGACCGTTGCCCATCTCAACTGCACCACCGGTCACGCTACCGCTCACCAGTTTCAATTGTCTTGGCATGGTGTCGTTCATCGTGACCGTCACGTTGTTGAAGGTGTTGTTGGAGATAGTAATGGTGCAATCGGTGGTGCCGCGCAGCGCGAGCGTGGCCGGGTTGCACTCCTTCTCCATCTGGATCGCAGGCTCACGGCGCACGATGGTGATCGGGAAGCGGACCTGACAACCGTTACGCTCGGTGAAGACAACCACGGCGTGGCGTACCTGTCCAATCGGTACGTCACGTGCGTCAACGGTGATGTTGAAGGTATAGGTGCCGTTGGCTGGAATGAAGAATTCCTTCGGAACCGTTATCTTAAAGTCACGTGGTTGGCCGGCCTGGTACGAGATCGTACTCTTGTAGAAGCTGTCGTAGCCCGACACCTCACGCACCGTTCGGCTTACGGTGATCAGTCCTGGTATGTTCGGAACGTATAAGCTTGGATAGTTTGCCTTCCACAGTTCGTTTTGCAACGTTACGTAGTTGGCGCCGCTCTCATCGAATGTGAGTCCCGGATCCCATGCCTTGTTGAGATTGATTCGTCCCGAACCGGCATCGAATGGCGTGAAACGGGTCACGCCGTCCTCTTTAAAGACGCCGGCTGCTTTCGCGCTGGTCATCAAAGCCGACTTGATCTGACCCGGCGTCCATGTTGGGTTGAGCCATTTCAGTAAGATGGCGGCGCCAGCGTTGTGCGGACTCGACATTGAGGTACCGCTCAGGAAAGCGAATTGTGGTACCGGCGTTCCGTATTCAATCGCTGTGTAGCCGGCCAGAATATTGACGCCAGGCGCAGTAACGTCGGGCTTGCTAATGCCGAGCGTTTGGCCGGGTCCACCGCGTGAGCTGAAGCCGGCCATCACATCACCCTGTATCGGGCCGGGGGCGCCGGCTGTGAAGGTGGCCGTCGCACCGGGGTTGGCAGTTAGGAACGCCAGCAGCGCTGCGCCATCGGTGTTCTGAATGTGAACTGTGGGAATGATATGGAAATCGGCATCGAGACTACTCGGCGACGAGTTGTACAAGATCATACCCACGGCGCCGCCTTCAGCGACGTTGGCACTCTTAGCGACGCGCGCAATCACACCACGCTGACAGACAACGATCTGCCCGGTGAACGATCCCGGTGCTGCCGGGTTTAAACAGAGCGGGTCACCTGTATTAACCACAACCGAAGCAGGGGTGGCAATCCCGGCACCACTCGATGCACCGACAGCGGTAAATGTTCCACTGCTGCCTGTGACGGTTAGCGTGCTGAGATATGAACGATCTGAGGTACTGGCGCCAACAGTGGCTACCCACGGTTCGCGATGGTTGACCGTGTCGGCTCCAGGACCGGAGTTGCCAGCCGAGGCCGACACCAAAATCCCGGCATTGTAGGCGTCAAGGAAGGCGAGCGAGGCGATATCGCTGTAGGGGTTTGTTCCACCGCTAATCGAGAAGTTGATCACTTGAACGCCATCGCGGATCGCCTGCTGCACTGCTGCCGCCGAATCGGTTGTGAAGCAGCCTTGTTCACCGCAGACTTTGTAGTTGACAACATAGGCGCGTGGGGCAATACCTGAAATCGTTCCAAATACCCGACTCCCATCACTGGCCGGTACGCCACGATTGCCGGCTGCAGTCGAGGCTGTGTGAGTTCCGTGACCGTCATCGTCACGACCGGATAGAAATTCATATGGCTGGGTGCCGACAAAAAAGTCATAGGCAGTCATGAAGCGGTACGAGCCGATCAGTTTGTTGTTGCAAGTAAATGGCGCGTCGCCGGGTATCGCACTGCCAAAATCACATGCGCGCACGCCACCGGGATTACCCGGCGCCGGTGGGGGTGGTGCATATGGCTTGCCGAGCGGATCGGGATCTGAGAACGAGGGGTGTTCGGGCCAGACGCCGCTATCGAGCACACCGAAAATGACCCCTTCGCCAGCAAACGCCGAACCACCGCCGCGGTTCCATGCCGTGGTAGCGCCGATAAAAGTTGGAGTGCGGTAGGTTTCGATTTTCTCGATCCGGTCATTGATCACATCCACTACGTTCGGCAGTCGGCGCAGTTGGTCGAGTTGGGAAACCGGCGCTGCAACTGAAACGCCGCCAATGATCAGATCGAAGCGGTGGGTGATGACGAGGCCGGGTATACGCTGTTGCGCTTGGGCGATAAGTGCATCGAGTTCGGCGTTCAGTTGGCGCAGGTACTGCTGGGCAGCGGGGGAGTTGATGTTGGTAATACCATTCTGCGCCATAAACGACAGTAATGATGGTGAGTCGACCTTCAAGAAGACGCTAGCAAGGGTGCCGTCGCGCGAGAGAGCAAGTTGTTTGTTGTAAGCTGCATCCTCTCGGCTTGTGATGGTTGCTGGCTCGATAGTTAACGGCGTCCCGGTCGTGGGGCGTTCAGGGCGTGGCTGCGCTCCAACAGGGCGCAGCGGCGTTATTCCGACCAAAATCAGCGACAGCAGCAACGTCAAAGCCACGAAGTACGAGCGTGGAAATGGACGACTCATGATTCCCCCTTCAGATGAATACAGGAAACGACGGCATACCCCTTTGTATGACGTTTGATGGTGAAAATGCACCTCCTTTCACTGTGATTACAGCATACTAAGCATGCATGTTCATTAGAACAACGCACGTTACAGAAAGCTAAATGTAATGTGACGATTCAGACAAAGTTTATTGTAGTAGAAACTTTTCTACCGTTCAAGTGCTAGGAAGTGGATTGCGGCAGCTAGTTGATGAATCTTTTTATAGATCATGATGAGATTTTTGCCACTATCAAAGTACAGCCTCGGTGTGACGCGATGGTCACCGGTATTGAAGCGACGGCAACCCACTTGTCAAGAGGTGTTGCTCACTTTCGTGCACAATTATTCCCTGATAGACACCGTTCACTTCTAACGGATTACTAACACTCCGCTGATAGCGATCTAACATCGCTTCTTTATTTACTCAGGTGTACGCCTTACTTGTCATCACCGTTGTATCGCTACGTGCCGATGCACGCTGATGATCAGAAGGAGGTGATTCGCCATGACGATGGATCTTGGCCTGCTCATCCTGCAAGTGGTCATCGGTTTGCTGATGATGGGGCACGGTGCGCAGAAGTTGTTCGGCTGGTTTGGTGGTCAAGGCTTACGCGCCACTGCCGATTGGCTGGCAAGCATGGGGCTACGTGCGCCGCGCTTTTGGGCGCTGATGGCCGGTCTGGCTGAGTTTGGCGGCGGTTTGCTCTTTGCACTTGGCCTCTTCCATCCGATTGGACCTCTCGCCATCATCGCGGTCATGATCGCGGCGATTGCCCTCGTCCACTGGTCGCACGGTCTGTGGATTAGCAACGGTGGGAGCGAGTATTCTCTCGTGCTGACCGTGCTAGCGTTGGTGATGGGGTTGTGGCAACCCGGCGCATATACCCTCGATCGGGTGTTGGGTATCGCTTTGCCGCAACCGCAGACCTTCTGGGTCGGTCTGATCATCGTGCTGCTTGGTCTCGCGTTCGCGCTGTTCGGACGCCAGCATCGTGCGATGGCAACGCCGCATAGCGCCGGTCAAGCTACCAGCTAAGCAGGTGTGGGCGTCATCCAACCCGACGCCCACATAGTCGAGAGGAGGTATCCCGTGCAAGTAAGACCACTTCACGATCGCGTTGTCGTGAAACCAAAACCCAAAGAGGAGAAGACCAAGGGCGGTATCTTCCTGCCGGATACCGCGAGCAAAGAGCGCCCGATGGAGGGCGAGGTTATTGCGGTTGGTCCGGGCCGGCGTGCCGATGACGGTAAGATTATTCCAATGACAGTGAAGGTTGGTCAACATGTGTTGTACGCTAAATACGCCGGTACCGAGTTTAAAATCGACGATGAGGAGTATCTGATCCTGCAAGAGAAGGATATTCTGGGTATCATCGAGGAGTAGGCAATATGGCGAAGCAACTGATCTTCGATCAGCAAGCTCGTACTGCACTCAAACACGGTATCGATACACTCGCGCTAGCAGTCAAAACGACGCTCGGCCCCCGTGGCCGCAATGTTGCCCTCGATAAAAAATGGGGTGCGCCAACCGTCACCCACGACGGTGTGAGCGTAGCGAAGGAGATTGAGCTGAAGGATCCGTTCGCGAACCTTGGCGTGCAACTGCTTAAGCAGGCCGCTGTTAAGACCAACGATGTTGCTGGTGACGGTACCACGACGGCGACTGTGCTTGCCCAAGCGATTATCAATGAGGGCTTGAAGCTGGTAGCCGCCGGCGCGAACCCGATGCTGCTCAAGCGTGGTCTTGATAAAGGCGGCCAAGCCTTGGTAGCCCGCATCAAAGAGCAGGCGATTACCCTCAAGACCCGCGATGAGATCCGCAATGTTGCCACCATCTCGGCCCAAGATGCCGAGGTTGGTGAGTTACTGGCGACCGTGATGGATAAGATCGGTCGCGACGGCGTCGTGACGGTCGAGGAGGGTAAGAGCACCCATCTCGAGCACGAGTTGGTCGAGGGTATGCAGTTTGACCGTGGTTATATCTCGCCCTACTTCATCACCGACTCGGCTCGTATGGAGGCGGTGCTCGATGAACCCTACATCCTGATTACCGACAAGAAGATCAGCTCGATCAAGGATTTGTTGCCGATCCTTGAAGCGGTGCTGAGCAGCGGCAAGAAGGATCTCCTCGTCATCGCCGAGGATGTTGATGGTGAGGCTCTGGCGACGTTGGTCGTCAACAAGTTGCGTGGTACCCTTAATGCCCTCGCCGTGAAGGCCCCTGGCTTCGGTGATCGGCGCAAGGCGATGCTGCAAGATATTGCGATCCTCACCGGCGGTACCGTTATCTCCGAGGAGATTGGCCGCAAGCTCGAAAGCGCTACTCTGCAAGACCTTGGCCGCGCCCGCCGCGTCAAGGCCGATAAGGATAACACCGTGATTGTTGAGGGTCACGGTGACAAGCAAGCCATCCAAGCCCGCATTGCCCAGCTCAAGCAGCAGATCGAGACTACAACTTCGGATTACGACCGCGAGAAGTTGCAGGAGCGTGTCGCGAAGTTGTCGGGTGGTGTGGCCGTGATCAAGGTCGGTGCGCCGACCGAACCGGCGATGAAAGAGCGCAAAGCCCGCGTAGAAGACGCACTCAACGCGACTCGAGCCGCGGTTGAGGAGGGTATCGTTCCCGGTGGTGGTGTCGCACTTCTCAACGCCATCCCAGCACTCGATAACGTCACTACTCAGTTTGACGAAGAGCGCATGGCGCTCAGCGTCCTGCGCCGCGCCCTCGAAGAGCCACTCCGCCAGCTCGCAACCAATGCCGGCGAAGATGGTTCGGTGGTGGTCGAGAACGTGCGCAACGAGCAACGGAAGCACAACAACAACCACTACGGTTACGATGTCATGACCGGTACGTATGTCGATCTCATGCAAGCCGGCATTATCGACCCGGCCAAAGTGGTGCGCACCGCGCTAGAGAATGCAATTAGCGTCGCCGGTATGGTGCTGACGACCGAGGCGTTGATCGTCGAGGCTCCTGAACCCAAGAAGAACAACAACACGCCACCAATGCCGGACGACGATTTCTAATCCGGTGACGAATCCTGTAAAGCCGCACGGCTGTGCGGCACCCCAACTATAAGGTGATCGCGATCAATGGGTAGCGCCGCACGGCTGTGCGGCGCTACGGTTATACCGTGATCGTAATGAACACCGTATGGCGGTATCGTTACACCCGCGTAATGTATTCACCGGTGCGCGTATCGATCTTCAACACGTCACCCTCATTGATAAACGCCGGTACTTCAATCACCGCCCCCGTCTCTAACGTAGCCGGTTTGGTGACGTTCGTCGCCGTGTCGCCGCGTACCGCCACCGTCGTCTCAACAACCTTCAAATTGACAAAGATCGGCAACTCGACACCGATAATCTGATCCTTCTCGGCGTCGTATACAAGGTCAACCGTCTCATTCTCTTTCATAAACTTCACCGCATCACCGACCAACTCCGCCGAAACCGGAATTTGATCGAAGGTATCGTTGTCCATAAAGACGAAGCTGTCGCCTTCGCGGTAGAGATACTGCATCGGACGGCGCTCGATACGCACAATGTCGATCTCTGCACCGGCCCGTACTCGATCTTCAATGACTTTACCAGTAGTTAGACTCTTCAGCTTCATCCGCACGAAGGCGCGCCAGTTGCCTGGCGCAACGTGCTGAAACTCAACGACCTGATACAGATCGTTGTTGTACCGAATGACGATACCGTTACGCAAATCTGAAGTTGTTCCCGCTGCCATGTGAATATGCTCCTCGTGATCACGCTTTTTGTGACAATACAACACAAGCCGGGTAGGACTCGCTTCCCGGCGAATGCTATCACTATAGGCGGAAACTCGATTCTACGCAAGTTGTCACCCCAGTGATAAACACATTCTCTACGCCCTCCGCGCTCTTTGCGTGAGCAATCTTTGCGCCCTTTGCGCTCTCTGCGCCTTTGCGTTACCGCCTTTGCGCCCTTTGCGCTCTCTGCGCCTTTGCGTTACCGCCTTTGCGCCCTTTGCGCTCTCTGCGCCTTTGCGTTACCGCCTTTGCGTAAGCGGCCTGTGCGTGAGCAATCTTTACGCCTTTGCTCCCTCCGCGTTCTTTGCGTTAAGAAAACCGTTCTCTTGACCGATCAACCAATTGCTTACGTTCGGTACAATACTCCTAAAGCCCTACAATTTCCTTGAGGAGTCTCCATGAAACTCGTATTACCCAGTTTATTGCGTGATGAACTCCTTCCCCGTGTGAAAACCGTCGCGCCAGAAGCGACCATCGTCTGGTATGATCAGAATGGTGAATCAGACGCACCAATTAACGATGCAGAGGTCCTGCTTCGCTGGTTTTTTCCCCCCGAACAGTTAGCCGGCTTTATCCGCCGCATGCCAGAGCTACGTTGGCTACATATCCCTCGTGCCGGGGTTGATGGTTTACTCATCCCCGAAGTGATCGAGCGTGACATCATCGTTACCAATTCTGCCGGTGTCCACGCCATCCCCATCAGCGAATTCGTAATGCTCTTTGCCCTCAGCCATGTAAAGCAAGCCACCCGTCTGCATCAATTACAAGCCGCTCATCAGTGGCGCGAACACGATCTCCAATTGCGCGAACTGGCCGGATCAACTATGCTCATTATCGGTCTCGGTCAGATCGGGCAGGCCATTGCCACACGCGCGAGCGCCTTTGGAATGCGAGTCTGGGGTTCGCGCCGCACACCACGCCCGACTCCCGGAGTCGAACGGGTGGTAGGTGAAGGGGCATGGAGAACACTGCTCCCGGAGGCCGATTTTGTCGTCATCGCAACCCCACTAACACCGTTCACCCGTGGCATGTTTGGGCGAGAGGAACTGGCGCTGATGAAGCCAGATGCCTACCTGATCAATATCGCCCGTGGTGAAATCATTGACGAAACGGCATTGATCGAAGCCCTCCATAATCGTCGGATCGCCGGAGCCGGCCTCGATGTCTTTACCCAAGAGCCATTGCCGCCCGACAGTCCATTTTGGACATTGCCGAATGTCTTTGTGACGCCACATATCTCATGGAATTCTCCATTTATCCGTTCCCGTACACTTGATCTCTTTATCACGAACCTGCACGCTTTCATCCACAACGAGCCAATGATCAACGTGGTTGATAAGCAAGCCGGGTATTGATACCATATCCGTGTGCAGCCAACACATGGTCTGTGACAGAAGGAGTATATGTTCATGTCTTCAACTGTTGATCGTCTGACCGATCTCTTCGCGACTCGGGTGCGTGAAATTGTGCCGCCACTCTTTGGGGCTGCTGGCGAGCCGGTCCGACCGCTAATCAGCCTTGCCTATGGATTAGCCGACCCCGCCCTCTTCCCCCGTGCTGAGCTGATGGCTGCCGCTACCCAAGTGTTAGCTTACGAAGCGGCCGAATCGCTCAACTACGCGATGTCGTACCCCGGTTTGACCGACCAGATCGTGGCTCGTTTACAGGCTGAAGGAGTCGATGCCCAACCCGAACAGGTATTAGTTGGTTACGGTTCTGGTCAGATTTTAGCTCTATTGCCTGAAATCTTTGTTGAGCCGGGTGACATCGTGATCATCGAGGGTCCGAGTTTTCTCGGTGCGGTCAAGCGCTTTGTCCAGAGCGGTGCCCGACTGATAACAGTGCCGGTCGATGAGCACGGCATGAACGTTACCGTGCTAGCCGATGTCTTATGCAGGTTAGCCGCAGAGGGTCGGCGACCAAAGTTTATCTACACGATTCCCACCTTCCACAATCCTACCGGCGTAACGCTCAGCCTCGACCGACGACGACAGCTTGTGACGTTAGCCGCCGAATACGGCGTACCCGTCATCGAAGATGATGCCTATATCGATCTTCGGTTCAGTGGTGAGCCACTACCATCACTGGCTGCACTCGACCAGGCCGGTTGGGTGATCCGGGTTGGTACCTACTCCAAGATACTTGCGCCTGGCTTACGTATTGGCTGGGTGCATGCCCGTCGGGAAATCATCGACCGGCTCCTCATGGTCAAAGCCGAAGGCACCACCGGCCCATTTATTACCCGTGTAGTTGCCCGCTACTGCGCCGATGGCCGTCTCGAACGGCATATTACCGAGCTACGCCGGCACTATGCTGCAAAGTGTCACGTGATGGTTTCAGCAATTCAGCGTTATTTTCCCGCCGAGGCACATTTTGTCAGACCTGAAGGGGGCTTTTTTATTTGGGTTACGTTACCTTCAGGGGTTAGCGCTCAGGCCTTATTGACCGCCGCTCACGCCCGTGGTACCGAATTTTTGCCCGGCTCTGCCTGCTTCGCCGAACCCGGTCAAGGTGATAATGCCATCCGTCTCGCCTTTAGCCTCCAAAGCAGTGAACGGATAGAGCAAGGGATCGCCGCAATCGGTGCTGCATTCGGCGATCTGTAACTCAAAGACGCGAAGGGGCGATACACAAAGACGCGAAGGGGCGATACACAAAGACGCGAAGGGGCGATACGCAAAGACGCGAAGGGGCGATACGCAAAGACGCGAAGGGCGCAGAGAGCGCGGAGAGTTTTGTGGGAGAATAACAGTACTCTTACATGCCAATACTCGCCTCTTCGCGCCTTAGCGTTCTCCGCGCCTTTGCGTTTTTGCCGCGAATCCTTTCACCTGTTCAAACGGTTTTACTTAATGAGGAGGCAAATCTACATTCAAGAGTTACACCATGAACGAAAACATTCTCAGCCACCACATCATTGCTGCTGCAATCGAAGCACATCGTAATCTTGGCGGACCGGGCCTACTCGAGCGTATCTACGAAGAAGCACTAGTATGGGAATTATCACAAGCCGGCATTCCAGTTGAACAACAAAAATATCTGCCGATCAAGTACAAAAACCAAACACTGGCAACCCCACTCCGCATCGATCTCCTGGTGGGTGGATTAGTCATCGTCGAATGCAAAGCCGTGAATTTCTACAACGAGGTGTTTACGGCGCAAGCACTCACTTATTTGCGGTTGTCCGGTCTAAAGCTTGCCCTCGTCATCAATTTCGGTGAGCGGATGGTAAAAGATGGTATTCATCGTGTTGTAAATCGCCTGTAACGCGGAAACGCAAAGACGCAAAGTGCGCAGAGGGTTTTTGGTAGAGGAAGGAGCGCGCTTGTGTGACTCCAACCCTTTGCGCGCTTCGCGTGCTCTGCGCCTTTGCGTTAATCGGCAGTGCGCAGAGGGTTTTTGGTAGAGGGAGGGGCGCGCTTGTGTGACTCCAACCCTTTGCGCGCTTCGCGTGCTCTGCGCCTTTGCGTTAATTCTCTGCGTTTCTATTCCGCCACGTGACTAAAGATATCGGTCTCCGAGATGATCCCAATCGGCTCACCATTCTCAACCACGGCCAACCGGCGAATATTACGCTCGACCATCAGCGCCGCACACTCGGCGATAGAAGTCTCCGGGCTAACACTCAGCAAGGGCCGTGTTGTCAGATCACCGACAGTCAAACCATCAACCGCTCGACCCTCGCGCACGACCTTCTTCAACACGTCGCGCATGGTCATAATGCCCCACTGTCCACTCGCATCCGGCTTAACAATCACCGAGTGGATATTGCGCCCACGCATATAGATCGCCGTTTCGCGCAACGATGCCTCAGCCGGTACCGCTACCACGGCCCGCGTCATTACCGCCCCCACGCTATCGTGCGGATAAACCTTACCATCAGCTCGGCGCAGAATCTCTGGTCCGAAGGTCGCTTCAGGATGGGGCACGTGACCGGCAGCGATCTTCTCCATATTAGCAATGATCAAGCTACCGAACTCTGAGGTCTTCACCTCGCGTGCCCCTTCCATCAACCGGGCGAAGTCATAGGTCACCGTCTTGTCGGCAATCGTGCGCTTAAGCCCGGCAATAATAAGGTCAGCAGCTTCCGTCCAACCCATATAGCGCAGCATCATCTCTCCCGACAAAATCACCGAACCGGGGTTCACCTTGTCGAGATCGGCATACTTCGGTGCCGTACCATGGGTCGCCTCGAAAATGGCGTGACCGGTCACATAGTTGATGTTACCGCCGGGTGCGATACCGATCCCACCGACTTGCGCTGCCAACGCATCCGAGAGGTAGTCGCCATTGAGGTTTGGCGCGACGATAACGTCAAATTCGTCTGGCCGGGTCAGCACTTGTTGGAAGATAATGTCGGCGATGGTGTCTTTGACCAGAATCTTGCCACTGGCTAGCGCCTCTTTCTGCTCGGCGTTAGCTGCTGCTTCGCCACGTGCCGCTTTCGTGCGCTCCCACTGTGCCCACGTATAGACATAATCACCAAACGCTCGCTCGGCATATTCATACGCCCAATCGCGAAAGGCCCCCTCGGTGAACTTCTGAATGTTCCCCTTGTGCATAATGGTAATGCTCTTCCGCTTGTAATTAATCGCGTATTGAATAGCCGCCGCCATAATGCGCTCGGTACCGATTCGGCTGATTGGCTTAATACCAATCCCGACTTCGATCTTACCTTCTGGTTCCTCACCGATCAAACGGCGAAACTCGTCGGTCTGTTCAGGGGTGCCAAACCGAATCTTCGCGAAATCCTTTGGGAATTCACGCTGTAAGAATTCGATGATCTTGGCCGCCTCTGGACTACCACCACGATACTCAATCCCGGTGTATACATCCTCCGTGTTCTCACGGAAGATGACCATGTCAACCTTTTCGGGGTGCTTAACCGGCGACGGTACACCGGCAAAGTGTCGTACCGGTCGCTGACAGACATACAGGTCGAGATGCTTGCGCAGCGCTACGTTGAGTGAGCGGATACCGCCGCCAACCGGTGTTGTGAGCGGTCCCTTGATTCCAACTAGATACTTCTGGAACGTCTCAATGGTCTCATCGGGTAGCCAGTTGCCGGTCTGTTGGAAGGCCTTTTCGCCGGCCAATACTTCCAGCCACTCGATTTTGCGCTTGCCACCATAAGCCAGTGCTACCGCAGCATCGAAGACCCGCACACTGGCCCGCCAAATATCGCGACCGGTACCATCACCTTCAACGAAAGGAATAATCGGGTGATCGGGCACTTGTAGGCGCCCGTTGACGATTTGAATGGCTTCGCCTTTTGGCGTGGGATTCATAGTTCGACTCCTTCACACCTTACAATAGATTGCGGCCTGTATTATAGCCGACAATTGTTCTCTTGACGACTCTCACGCCACAACATTTTCCTGCACGAATTTGATGGGCATCGCCGTGCGGAAAAGCCGTTATCCGTGCAATGTATGTTCCTGTCTTTACATTGTTTCCCACTTTTGCAGACAGATCGCACAAGAAACTTCCTTAGATCGTTCGCATTGACACAACCCTGAAGACAAGTATAATTCCCTTGACACCTCTGCCCGCACCGGCAGGCCGGCGCTCTGCATACTGTGAGGCTGCGTATGCTTGAATCATACATTCCGGTTCTGATCTTGTTTCTCATCGCCGTCTTCATCGCCGCCTTTGTCATCACACTCTCTGCACTGCTTGGTCCGCGTCGCAGTACGCCGCGCAAGCTGGCACCCTATGAGTCAGGAATGAATCCGATCGGGCAGGCAATCCGACGTATTCCGGTTAAGTTCTATGTCGTGGCGATGCTCTTTATCGTCTTCGACATCGAAGTCGTCTTCTTTTACCCCTTCGCACTGGTGTTTCGCCAGCTCGGGCCGGCCGGTTTGGTTGTGATGGGTGTCTTTTTTCTCGTACTGATCGTCGGCTTCGTCTATGAATGGAAGAAAGGGGCCTTGCGATGGGAATAGAAGAGAAGGCCGGTAATCTTGGTATTGTCACGACGACCCTCGAGACGGTCGTGAATTGGGGCCGTACCAATGCGATGTGGCCGTTGTTGTTCGGGTTAGCCTGTTGTGCTATCGAGATGATGGGGGCGCAGGCGAGTAACTATGACCTATCACGGTTTGGCATGGAGCTGAACCGTGCGTCACCCCGCCAAGCCGATCTTATGATTGTCGCCGGGCGTGTGTCGCGTAAAATGGCGCCGGTCGTGCGTCGTCTGTATGATCAGATGCCTGAACCGAAGTGGGTCATCGCCATGGGCGATTGCGCAGCATGCGGTGGTATCTTTAACAACTACGCCATCGTCCAGGGCGTCGATGAAGTGGTGCCGGTCGATGTCTATGTCGCCGGTTGCCCACCGCGTCCCGAAGCCTTGATCGATGGCATTATGATGCTGCATCAGAAAGTGATGCGCGAGAAGCTTAGCGGGAAGAAGGAAGCTCCGATCCGCATTGATCGGCCACTTGTGCAGGTGAAGTAGTATGAACAATCAGACGGTGCTCACCGTATTGCGTGATCGGGTTGGGAAAGACATTGTGGCCGTGAACGAGTTTCGTGGCGATTTAAGCGTGACGCTGACTCCCGCCGGCTATCTGGCTGCTGCCCAACTTCTCCGTGACGATCCGGAATTAGCGTATACGTTCCTCGAAAATCTGTGTGGCGTTGATTATCTCGGACGCAAGCCGCGCTTTGAAGTCGTGGCTCATCTGACCAGCATGCGCCATCGCCATCGGGTTTGTCTGAAAGTGGGATGTGATGAGCCGAACCCTACGGTCCCCTCGTTAACACCACTGTTCCCGACGGCGAACTATCAGGAGCGTGAAACGTTCGATCTGTTGGGCATTACGTTCACCGGTCACCCTTCGCTGACCCGCATTTTGCTGCCCGAGGACTGGATTGGGCATCCTCTGCGTAAGGATTATCCGTTAGGCGAGGAAGAAGTTGCCTTTACGTTTAATCAGGACCGAATCTACGCGCACAAGCCGTTCGCGAAGGAGTAGCCATGACTGAACCGATCACGGTGCCGACGCCACAGCAGATCATCGAGCCGGCAGTGACCGGGCGTACCGAGACGATGGTGCTAAATATGGGGCCGCATCATCCGAGTACCCACGGTGTATTGCGGCTTGTGTTGGAACTTGATGGCGAAGTGGTGGTGAATGTCGCTCCCGATGTCGGCTATCTCCATACCGGCATCGAGAAGACGATGGAGAGTAAAACTTACCAAAAGGCGGTAGTTCTGACCGACCGCATGGATTATCTGGCTCCGCTCTCGAATAATCTCTGTTATGCACTGGCCGTTGAGAAGTTGCTCGGTGTTGAGATACCTGAACGTGCCCAGATTGCCCGTGTCCTGCTCACCGAGTTGCAGCGGATCGCTTCGCATTTGGTCTGGCTCGGTACGCACGCCCTCGATCTCGCGGCAATGAGTGTCTTCCTCTATGCCTTCCGTGAGCGTGAGCAGATCCTCGATATTTTCGAGTTGGTTTCCGGCGCGCGTATGATGACCAGCTATTTTCGGATCGGTGGGCTGGCTTACGATCTGCCCGCCGATTTTATTCCTACCGTTGAGCAGTTCCTCGCCATTATGCCGTCGCGGATTGATGAATACGAGGATTTACTGAC
Organism: Chloroflexus sp.; assembly: GCF_049970315.1. Classification (GTDB taxonomy): domain Bacteria; phylum Chloroflexota; class Chloroflexia; order Chloroflexales; family Chloroflexaceae; genus Chloroflexus. Next base: position 15,854 of record NZ_JBMFNE010000003.1, on the reverse strand, counting down.
GGCCAACCCGCTTTGGCTCGAACGGACGGTTGGGGTCGGTGTTATTGATGCCCAATCGGCAATTGCCCTTGGTCTGACCGGCGCCAATCTGCGCGCGACCGGCGTTGCTTACGATGTGCGTAAGGCAATGCCCTATAGTGGCTACGAGACGTATTCATTTGAGATTCCGGTGGGCAAGAATGGCGATATCTATGATCGCTACCGTGTTCGGGTTGCTGAAATGCGCCAAAGCGTGAAGATTGTGCAACAGGCAACCGAACGATTGCGCGAGTTGGGACCTGGTCCCGTGATAACTCCTGATCGTAAAGTTGCGCCACCGCCTAAGCGTGAGATTACCGAAAGTATGGAGTCGCTCATTCACCATTTTAAACTGTGGACCGAGGGCTTCAAGCCACCGCGTGGCGATGCCTATGTAAGCATCGAATCACCCCGTGGTATTCTCGGTTGCTATGTGGTGAGTGATGGTAGTCCCAAACCGTGGCGTGTCCATTTCCGCGCACCGTCATTTATCAATCTTCAGAGTCTGGCGCATATGGCTAAAGGTCGGCTGGTGGCCGATTTGGTTGCATTAATCGCCAGCCTCGATCCAGTCCTCGGTGAGGTGGATCGCTGACGGGTTTGATGTGTGGGTTAGGGATTGGTGCCTTTAACGCAAAGATTGCTCACGCAAAGAGCGCAGAGGTGGGCAAAGATGCTCACGCAAAGGCCGCGGAGGAAGCAGAGGACGCTAACGCAAAGGCGCAAAGGGGGCAAGGGACGCAAAGGATGGGTTCTCCTTGCTCACCACGTGGAAGCGGGGGCTGGGGAGAGGGACCTCATGGCGAGGAAACCACGGAGGAAACAGTGACGCTACGCGAAACTTATCAAACTGAAATCGAGTCGATTATCGCGCGCTACGCCAGTAAGCGCAGTGCAGTCTTGCCATTGTTGTACCTTGCTCAAGATACCTACGGCTATCTCACCGATGATGCTATCTGTGAAGTAGCCGCGATCCTTGAATTACCACCGACCGATGTCTACGAAGTGGTCGGTTTCTATACACTCTTTTACGACCGTCCCGTTGGGACGTGGGTGTTGCAAGTCTGTGATGATGTGCCATGTTGTTATTGTGGCGCTGAAGAGTTGATAGCAGCGCTCAAGCAGACACTCGGCATCAACGAGGAAGAGACAACACCTGATGGTATGTTTACCCTGCAACGAGTGAAGTGTTTGGCCGCCTGTGACCGCGCACCGGTTCTCCAGGCCAACCTCAATTATGTGTATGATGTAACCCCCGAACGAGTGCAGACGTTGCTCGCCGATTTGCGGGCCCGAGCTGCTGAAGCACGCAAACAGGGTGTGAGCGGCCGTTTTGCCGAAGATTATGAGTTTACCCGCGATGGCCGTCTTGTCCAGATCGAACGCTTTTCACCGTATCGGCCACGCGAGTTTGTGAACGAACCACCGGTTACACCGACGACACCACCACCGGCGGTGGCTCCTGAGGCTGATGCCGGTCTTGAACGCCCTGATACGCGCAAGGCTTCGCCGTTGTGATACCGCGTTGGTAGCGCGCTAGAAAGATGGATACGATGGGGTTGACCGAACATATTATCATGCGGGAACTTGACATCCCTGATATTTCAGATTTTGCCGTCTATCGGCGTCATGGCGGTTGGGAGGCGTATCGCTATGCCCTCACCGAGAAGACGCCGGCCGATATTGTGCAAATGGTGAAGGACTCCGGTCTCCGTGGCCGTGGTGGCGCCGGTTTTCCTACCGGAATTAAATGGAGTTTTTTGCCTAAGGGGGTCTATCCGCGGTATCTCCTCTGCAATTGTGACGAATCGGAGCCGGGAACATTCAACAATCATCAGATTATCGACAAAAATCCACATCAGCTTATTGAAGGCGTCGCTCTTTCCGCGTTCGCCATCGAGGCCAATACAGCGTACATCTATATGCGCGGCGAGTTTGCCGCTGCGGCACGCACGCTTGAACGAGCAATTGCGCAGGCCTACGAAGCAGGTTTTCTGGGTAAGAATATTCTTGGTACCGGTTTCGATCTCGATATCTATGTGCATCGTGGTGCCGGTGCATATATTTGCGGTGAAGAAACTGCATTGATGGAGTCGTTGGAAGGTAAAATTGGTCAGCCTCGCTTGAAACCCCCCTTTCCGGCAGTCGCTGGATTATACGGTAAGCCGACAATTATCAACAATGTTGAGACTTTGGCGAATGTGCCGCGGATCGTCGAGAAGGGAGTGGCTTGGTACCGTTCCCACGGCACCGAGAAAAGCCCCGGTACAAAATGTTTCTCGCTGAGCGGTCATGTGAATCGGCCCGGTAACTATGAGCTACCTTTTGGTGTTCCTCTCCGCGAGTTAATCGAGTCGCCCGAATATGGTGGTGGGATGAAAGGTGGTCGTCCGGTGAAGATTATCATTCCCGGTGGCGCTTCCGCACCATGGTTGACCGCCGATCATCTCGATGTGCCGCTCGATTACGAAAGTTTGGCGGCTGCCGGTTCGATGCTCGGTTCTGGGGCAGTCATTGTGCTCAACGATACCGTCTCGGCTCCACACCTCGCCTACAAGATGGATGAGTTCTTTAAGCACGAGAGTTGTGGGAAGTGTACGCCCTGCCGCGAGGGTACCCATTGGTTGGTGCGAGTACTCCATCGTATGGTGGAGGAAGGTCACGCGACTGCGGCTGATATTGATACCCTCCACGGCATTTATCGCCAAATGGCCGGGAATTGCTTCTGTCTGCTTGGTGAAAGTGCGGTGATGCCGATAAAAAGTGCATTGCAGCTCTTCCCACATGAATTCGAGACGCTGGTTAAGCGGAGTGTTGGTCATAATGGACACCATATTCGGCTGACAGCTCACCGGTAGGACAAGCGCAACACGGTGAGTTGGGGATTGGGATATCTTGACCGCCGGGGTAGGTTCCCTTCCGCTTACACAGCGGGAGCGGGTCAAATTACCGCCTCCGTGGGAAAGAGTCTGGGACGAAGGGCCAAAGGTACACCCGCTACTAGAATAGGGTAACGTACAATGTCAGATGTGACGCTTACCATCGATGGTGTGCAAGTAACGGTGCCTGCCGGTACTAATATTGTGGACGCAGCCCGTCAGGCCGGAATTGCGATCCCGGTGTTTTGTTACCATCCACGCCTAAAACCGGTCGGTATGTGCCGTATGTGTCTGGTTCAAGTCGGTACGCCAAAGATCGATCCGGCGACACGTCAGCCGGTGCTCGATGCTAACGGTCAACCTGTGATCACAATGATGCCAAAGTTGCAGACGGCCTGTACCACACCGGTTAGCCCTGGTATGGTGGTAAAAACAACCACCGAAGAGGTGAAGTTCGCCCAGCGTGGCATTCTCGAATTTCTGCTGACCTCACACCCACTCGATTGTCCGGTATGCGATAAGGGCGGTGAATGCCCGTTGCAGAACCTGACGATGGGTTGGGGGCCGGCAGTTTCACGTTTCGATTACAACGATAAGGTCCATTTTGAAAAGCCGGTTAAGCTCGGCGATCTGATCTATCTCGACCGCGAACGCTGTATTCTCTGCGCGCGCTGCGTGCGTTTCCAAGATGAAATTGCCGATGATCCGGTGCTCGGTTTCGATAATCGTGGCCGTAACTGGATGATTATCTCAAAATCGGACCCACCCTTCAACAGCAAATTTTCCGGTAATACAACCGATATTTGTCCGGTGGGGGCGCTGACTAGCAGTGACTTTCGCTTTAAGGCACGGGTATGGGAGTTGCAGAGTAAGCCGGTGATCTGCACCTTGTGCCCGGTTGGTTGTAATTTGACCTTCGATATGCGTCACGATCGGCTGATGCGGGTGATGCCCCGTGAGAACGCGGCCGTCAACGATATTTGGATCTGTGACAAAGGACGCTATGGCCATCGCTTTATCGAGTCGCCGGACCGCCTGACCACACCGTTAGTACGGCGTGATGGCAAACTGGTTCCGGTCAGTTGGGATGAGGCACTCGAAGTGGTGGCCGATCAATTGACGATAGTTCGGACACGTTATGGGGGGAATGCGTTAGCCGGGTTGGCCGGAGCACAGCTTAGCAACGAGGATCTCTACCTGTTCCAACGCTTGCTACGTGAGCTGGGAAGCGAGAATATCGATACCGGGATCGGTGGACCGGCGGCGTTACCTCCCGACGAGATGGGTGGGTTGCTAGCACCTGGCCCAGAGACGGATTTGAGCAAACTGGGTACCGGAGCGGTGGTGCTGGTGGTAGGAGCCGATCCTGAAGAAGAAGCACCTCTCTATATGCTACGTCTGCGCGGTATTGCTCAGCGCGGCGGTAAACTGATTGTCGCCGGACTACGCCCGACGAAGCTCGAACGCTCGGCAACGACGGTGGTGCGGTATGCACCGGCAGGTGAGCTGGCGTTTGCCCAAGGTTTGCTTAAGGCAGCCTTAGAGAACGGTGCTAAGCTGGCGACGCTTGAACGGATGCAGGGCTGGCATGAATTGCGCCGATCATTAAGTCAGGCTAAGCTGGCCGATTTTGCTACTGCGTGTGGCTTAAGTGAAGCCGTATTGACCTCAATTGCCCAGAGTTTCCTCACTGCCGAGCACAGTCTGATCGTCTACGGTTGGGAAGCGCGGAGTGCCGGTCTGGCCTTGGTCGAGACACTGGCTGCGCTGATGATCTTGACCGGCAAGGTGGGGAAGGCCAATAATGGTATGATCGCATTGTTGGCGGGCGGCAATAGCCGCGGTGCAATCGAGATGGGTGTGCGCCCCGATGCCGGGCCTGGGTACGAGCCACGTAAACAACGCGGGTTGGATGCCAACGGCATCTGGGCGGCGGCTCAAACCGGTAAGGTGCGGGCCATTTGGCTGGCCGGTGTCGATCCGGCGGCTAAACTACCTGCCGCACGTGCTGCCCTCGATGCTGCTGAGTTTGTAGTTGTGCAAGACCTCTTCCTCACCGCTAGTGCCGAACTGGCCGATGTTGTGTTGCCGGCGGCAAGCGTCGCCGAACGTGAAGGCTCCTACACTAATGCCGAACGGCGGGTGCAGCGTTCGCGGCAAGCCTGTTCGCCGGTTGGTGAGGCTCGCCCCGATTGGCAAATTGTGGCCGCAGTTGCTAATGCGCTGGCAATGGTCCCGATTGGGGGTGGACGTAACGGGTCTATCCCTGTGAAAGGAGAAGCTTGGGAGTATGTGGTCGCATCTGATGTAGCCGATGAGATCGCCGCTCAGGTACGAGGCTATGCCGGCATCACCTACGCTGCACTGGCCGCTACCGGTACCGGTGGCGGTTGGGGGCGTCAGTTTGATGACGCCATCTATTACGACGGAACGAGTTATGCCAACAGTGAAGGTGTTGGCCTGGTCTTGCCGTCCTTGGCGGCGATGGCCTCCTCGCGGCTGACCTTCACCGGCGCGACCACACCATTTACCGATGAACGTCCGCTCCTGTTGCTCGAACAGGTGTTGGCTTACGATGGCGACCGCCATCTACGTGGCTCGAAGCTACAAGGGTTGATCCCACCCGGCTATGTTGCTATCAGTACCGAGGATGCGGTGAAGCTGAATATTCATAGCGGTGATCGGGTGCGTCTCACTTCAGCCGCCGGCGAATTGGTGATCGCAGCACGGGTGTCGGCCGATTTGCCGGCAGGAATTGTCTTGTTGCCGGCAGGTTTGGCCGATGTCGCGGCAGCGACCATCGAAACTGGGCCACGGACACGGGTAAGTCTGGCTAAGGTGGTGATGGGGTAGCAAGGAAGCGATTATGGATTGGCTTACCATTCTGATTATCGTTATTCAATGTTTTGTGATCACGCTGGCCGTGACTACCGCCTTTGCCTATCTAACCCTGTTTGAGCGGCGGCTGTTGGCCCGATTGCAAAACCGTGTTGGTCCTAACCGGGCCGGGCCGGCCGGTTTTTTACAACCGGCTGCCGATGCGGTCAAGCTGTTCTTCAAAGAGGATATTGTGCCGGCATTGGCTGATAAGCCGGTCTACTTATTGGCTCCGGCATTAGCAGTGATACCGGCATTGATCATCTGGGCGGTCATCCCATTTGGTTGTCTCAACCTGAACTGGGATTATCAAGCGTGTTATGATCCCAATCGCACCAATCTGTGGAATATTCTACAGATTACCGATTTGAATATTGGGGTTCTGTACATTCTCGCGATAACGAGTATTGGTGTGTACGGAATCACCCTGGCCGGTTGGGCTTCAAACAACAAATATTCGATGTTGGGTGGGATCCGTTCCTCGGCCCAGCTCATTTCGTATGAGTTAGCACTGGGATGCGCGGTGCTGAGCGTGGTAATGACATACGGTACGCTCTCGACCCACGAGATCATCGCCCAACAGCGTGGTTGGTTGTGGGGCGTCATTCCCCAACTGCTCGGCTTCTTCCTCTACATGATTGCCGCTACTGCCGAAGTGGTGCGGGCGCCGTTCGATTTGGTCGAAGCCGAACAAGAGCTGACCGGCGGTTACAACACCGAATACGGCTCGATGAAGTTTGCCCTCTTCTTCATGGCCGAATACATCAAACTGATCGCCGTTTCGGCATTGACCGTCACCTTCTTCTTCGGTGGTTGGCATTTCCCCGGTCTCGACATCCTCGGCCGTGAAGTGACAGCACTGGCCGGGCCGGTTGCCGGTAGCATTGTCTTCGGGATTGTCTCGCTCGGTTCATTCTTGCTCAAGGTGGTTGTGTTCCTCTTTATTTCGGTCTGGATCCGGGCTTCATGGCCGCGTCTGCGCTACGACCGTCTGATGGATCTGGGGTGGAAGTGGTTGCTGCCGTTGGGTCTCCTTAATCTCGCCTACACCGCCGTGGTGATAGTGCTCATTCCCGATCGGGTCGTGCATTCGTGGGTTTTGTTTGGCCTCGGTGCATTGACGATTGCGATTGCGATTGGCTTCAACCGTACTCCCAAACCGGTTGACAATGTGACGTTAGTCGGCGATATTCAATTGCCGCATGGGAATTAGCGTGCGTTGTCAGAGGAATATCATATGGTAGAACGGCACGGGTAGTCTGTAACCCGCTGAAAGGATAGAGCTATGATCAAAGAACTGGTCAAGGGGTTAGGCACAACGCTACGTTATCTATTTAAACCGCCGGTTACTGTTCAATATCCTGAAGTGAAGCGACCGGTGCGGGAACGGTTTCGGGGTCGTCACGAACTCAAACGGTTCGCCAACGGTCAAGAACGCTGTATTGGATGTGCGCTGTGTGCCGCCGCTTGTCCGGCAGATGCAATTTTAGTCATACCGGCGGAAAACGATCCGGCTAATCCTCGTTCACCCGGTGAGCGCTACGCTGCCGTGTATGAGATCAATATGCTGCGTTGTATCTTCTGTGGGTACTGCGAAGATGCCTGCCCGACCAACGCGATTGTGCTCGAACATCAGTACGAACTCAGTTTCTATGATCGCCGTGCTGCGATCTATACCAAAGAGATGTTGTTAGTTCCTCCGGACAAGGGGCACGGTGAGCCGCCGCCGATTTTGCAGCAGCTTAATCGCCAGCCTAGCCCGCCGGCAAAGATTGATCTGTGATCAGGTTGGTTGCTACGGGGATGCGGTTGCCCGCAAAATCGGTCTCATCCGGCTAGCTTTGCGCCTGCAAACCCGTCCCGTATGGAGCGCGGTGTATGGAATTGATCTTGTTTTTGATTACGGCGCTGATCGCAATTGTTGGGGCAGTCGCGATGGTGGTATCGCGCAATGCGGTGCATAGCGCACTCTTCCTACTACTCAACTTTGCCGCTATTGCAGTGCTCTTTCTTCTCTTGTATGCCCCATTTCTCTTCGCGATCCAGCTTACCGTCTATGCTGGTGCGATCATGGTGCTCTTCTTGTTTGTCGTCATGTTGTTGGGCGCTGAAAAGGTCGAAGATGCACCTGACCGTATCGCATGGCAGCAGCCGTTGGCCTTGGTACTCGGTTTGGCATTATTGGTCGTAGCGGTTGTGGTTGGGTTAGGCGGTGCTACCACCCCTCCACCCGACGGTGCAGCGCTCGTGTCGTTTACCGATCCGCGTTCACTGGGTGGATTACTCTTTACCGATTATTTGCTCCCGTTTGAAGTAACCGGCTTTATTCTGCTGATTGCTGTGGTGGGCGTTGTTGTGTTGAGTCAGCGCGGGAGGAAAATCTGATGGTGCCCACGTCGTATTATGTGCTGCTCAGCGCCATCTTGTTTACCATCGGCGTGCTCGGTGTGTTACTACGACGGAATGCAATTGTGATCTTTATGTCGGTCGAATTGATGCTAAATGCGGCGAATTTGGCCTTGGTAGCTTTTGCGCGTGAGCGGCTTGGAGTTGAAGCACAGGTGATAGTCTTTTTTGTCATTACGGTGGCCGCTGCTGAAGTAGCGGTCGGTTTGGCGCTGTTGGTATCGATTTTCCGTACCAAACGTACAGCAGATGTGGATGAAGTCAGTACATTGAAGGGCTAGCCAACCATGGAACTGTTGATCTGGCTGATACCGCTGCTGCCATTTATAGGTTTTTTGTTAAACGTGTTTGTGATTCGTCGCGAGCGTGAGGCAGGATTGGTGGCGAGCGGTATGGTTGCGGCAGCGTTTGTAGTGACGCTGATCGCGGTCAGTATGTTGGCCGGCATGCCACCGGAAGAGCGACGGATTGTGAGTACGGCGTGGGAATGGATCAATACCGGTAGTTTTCGAGTGCCGTTTGCCGTGATGTTCGATCCGCTGACGGCAGTCATGGCGCTGTTGATTACCGGTGTTGGTGCGCTCATTCACGTCTACTCGATCGGCTATATGCACGGTGATCCGCGGGTGGTGCGCTATTTCGCCTACCTCAATTTGTTCGTCACCATGATGCTCTTTCTGGTGATGGCAAATAATTTGTTGCTGCTCTTCCTCGGATGGGAAGGTGTCGGTCTGTGTTCGTTCTTGTTGATCGGGTTCTGGTTCGAGCGCAAATCGGCCAGCGAAGCGGCAGTCAAAGCGTTTGTCGTTAACCGAATTGGTGATGCGGCATTTATTTTAGCGATGTTGGCCATCTTTGCCTATTTTGGTACCCTCAACTTTTACGGCGATGGCGAAAGTGGTCAACTCGGTTTTCTCGAGCGGGTGAGCGATATTGCCGGTTTGCGGATTGGTCCTACGTGGCAGCCAATCTTTGCAAGCACAGCGATCTCGTTTCTCCTACTGATCGGGGCAACCGGTAAGAGTGCACAATTCCCACTCTTCGTCTGGCTCCCTGATGCAATGGCCGGTCCTACACCGGTGTCGGCACTCATCCACGCCGCGACTATGGTGACCGGTGGGGTGTACCTGATGGCGCGTACCGAACCGCTCTTCGTGGCCTCGTTTACAACGCAAGGCTGGGTGGCATGGATCGGGGCGTTGACTGCGCTGCTCGCCGGTACGGCGGCAATGGCTCAATGGGATATTAAGCGAGTGCTGGCGTATAGTACTGTCTCCCAATTGGGTTTTATGGTGGCAGCGTGTGGTATGGGAGCGTATGTCGCCGCAATTTTTCACTTGTTAACCCACGGCATTTTTAAAGCACTGCTCTTTCTGGCTGCCGGTTCGGTCATCCATGGGACACATGATACCCAAGATATGCGGCGTATGGGTGGCTTGAAGGATGCGATGCCTATCACCTTCCGCACCTATCTAATTGGGGCGTTGGCGCTGGCCGGGATTATCCCGTTTGCCGGCTTCTGGAGTAAAGATGAAATATTAGCGCACGCGGTGAGTCATGGGCACACTCCGATCTTCTTGATCCTCTTCCTCACCTCGTTGCTTACCGCCTTCTATATGGGTCGGCAGGTTGCGTTGGTCTTCTTCGGGACACAACGTGATCCGAGCTATCATCCGCACGAAAGTCCGTCGGTGATGACGGTACCGCTGATCGTGTTGGCTGTTGGGGCGGTCATTGGTGGTGCCATCAATCTACCGGTGTTGCACTGGTTGACCGACTGGCTCGAACCGGTGTTGCACGAGCAGGCCGGCGAATTTAATCTGTGGCTGGCGTTGGTAGCCACTATCGGTGCAGTCGGTATGGGCTATCTTGGCTGGTGGGTCTATACCGTCAACGCGGCTAAGATCAAGATTGGCGGTAAAGACCCAGCCTACCGCTACAGCGGTGATATTTGGGAAGGGATGGCGGAAGCGTGGTACCTTGATCGCTTCTACCAGCGCACGGTGGTTGCCGGTTTCGAGCGGCTGGCCGATTTTCTCGCCCTCGTGTTCGATCCGCAGGGTGTTGATGGATTGGTGATGGGTATTGGCCGCTTCTTCGGTGGTTTGGCCAATGGGGTGCGTGCCTTGCAAACCGGCTATGTGCGCACCTATGCGCTCGTCTTCACCGTCGGCGTGTTACTCGTTCTTGGCTTTATGCTCTGGTTTGCCCGCTAGGCGCAACCGGTGGCGCAACCGGATCGGGTGTCTGGCAATCTGATTGCCGGTCGCGCCGCGCTGCGTCCGGTGTGGGATGGCCGGGGCAGCGGTTGACAACCAGCTTGTTGATACGCTGCTCCATAGGGGAGATTTATGAATCAGCTAGGCTTTCCGCTCCTCTCGCTCATCCTTTGGTTGCCGGCAGCCGGCGCCTTGGTGCTGCTCTTTGTGCCGCGCGCCAATGCCGAGCTGGCCCGCCGGGTATCACTTGCCACGATGGTGGTCGTCTTTTTGCTCTCGCTCCTGTTGCCGCTGCGGTTTGAAACAAATCCGCTCCAGACAACTGTCGTCGGTGCATCGCCGGTCATGCAATTTGTCGAAGAAGTGCCTTGGTTGCCGATTGTTGGCGCAACTTATAGTTTGGGCATTGATGGGATCAGCCTCTGGTTGGTCATGTTGACCACCTTTTTGGGGCCGATCGTTGTGCTTTCGACGTGGGATTCGGTGCATAAAGATGTGCGTAACTTCCAGATTCTGCTGCTGATCTTGCAGACGGCCATGATCGGCGTCTTTCTCGCGCAGGATCTCTTGTTATTCTACCTGTTCTGGGAGTTTACCCTTATCCCGATGACCTTCTTGATCGGTATTTGGGGTAGTCAGAACCGAATTTACGCAGCGCGTAAGTTTTTTCTCTACACATTTGCCGGCTCAGTTTTCATGCTGTTGGCGTTAATTGCATTGCATATCCTGCACCGTAATGCGATTGCCGAAATTGAGCCTGGATTTCGCGGTACCTTCAGTTTTAGCCGGTTTGTTAGTGATTTGCGCGCCGGTCGGCTGACCCTTGATAGTCTCACCGAGCGGCTGCTGTTTGGCGCATTTTTCCTGGCCTTTGCCGTCAAAGTACCGCTATGGCCGTTCCATACGTGGTTACCCGATGCCCACGTTGAAGCGCCGACCGCCGGTTCGGTGGTACTGGCAGGGGTGTTGTTGAAGCTGGGCGGCTACGGCATGATTCGCTACAATTTGACGCTCTTCCCGGCAGCCTCGCAGTGGGCAGCACCGGCACTGGCGATACTTGCCGTGATCGGTATTATTTACGGCGCGGCTGTTGCCTTTGCTCAATCGGACATGAAAAAGTTGGTCGCCTATTCGTCGGTGAGCCATATGGGGTTCGTCGTTCTGGGAATCTTTGCCCTCAACACCGAAGGAATTAGCGGTGCTGTGTTGCAGATGGTCAATCATGGTCTCAGTACGAGTGCGCTCTTTTTGATGGTCGGTGTGCTCTATGAACGGCGACATACTCGCGAATTGGCAGCCTACGGCGGGTTGTGGAAGGTAATGCCGGTCTTTGCCGCTTTCAGTCTGCTGGTTGCGCTTTCGTCGGCCGGTCTACCGGGTCTCAACGGTTTTGTTGGTGAGTTTACGATCATCACCGGCGCATTCTGTTCACCTTTGCTGGGATGGATCTACGTTGCCTTTGCCGTCGGCGGTGTCGTATTGGCCGCCGCGTATCTGCTCAAACTCTTCCGCTCGCTCTTTATGGGTGAGGTACATCAGCCGGATAATACGAAGCTGCCCGATTTGAATCGGCGTGAGCTAACGACATTTGCGCTTTTGAGCATTCCTATTGTATTGATCGGCATCTATCCGGTGTTCTTCTTCAATGGAATGCAGTATAGTGTGGCTGCACTCGTAGCAGATTTGATGGCGCAAGTGGCGGGGAGTTGATGAACCGGAATATGATCTTCTAAAACGTATTGCCGGCATTGAGGGGTGGGCAGACCGTTCACCGCCCCTATGCCGTTGAGGAGGAGATACACATGGATTCATTGACGATCCCACCGGTGGATCTACGTTTACTGGCGCCCCTGTTAGTTGTTGTTACGTGGGCGACGGTGTTGTTGTTAGTTGATGTGTTCTTCATACCTGATGGTCGCAAGAAACTGACCGGCTATCTCGCGATTGGTGGCTTGGTAGCAGCCGGATTGGTCGGTTTGCCGCTGTGGGGCGTGACCGGTACGACCTTTGGCGGCATGCTGCGCTTGGATCCGTTTGCGCTCACGCTCACATGGATTTTCCTGCTGATCGGCATTCTCAGCATTACAATGTCGTTGGAGTATTTGCCTGGTCAAGGGATCGAGCAGGGCGAGTATTATCCATTGATCATGTTTGCCGTGAGCGGGATGATTTTGCTGGCTCAAGGCACCGATCTGATTGTGCTCTTTTTGGGAATAGAAACTCTTTCGATTACGCTGTATATCTTAACCGGTTTTGCCTACCCGCGACTGACCTCGGAAGAGGCAGCGATGAAGTATTTGGTGTTAGGGGCGTTTGCCGCCGGTTTCTTCGTCTACGGGATTGCCTTGATCTTCGGTGCTACCGGCTCGACGCGGCTCGGCGAGATCGGGGCCTATGCAGCGAGTCGCGGTATCGGTGATCTGAACCTAACGCTCTTGCTCGGTGGGGCGGCAATGGTGCTGATCGCCTTCTCGTTCAAGGTGGCGCTTGCACCTTTCCACATGTGGACGCCCGATGTCTATGAGGGTTCACCGACGCCGGTGGCGGCGTTTATGAGCGTTGGTACCAAAGGTGGCGCGCTTGCAGCCCTGGTGCGGTTGCTCTTTGAGGGCTTGCCTACGCTCAATGAATACTGGCTGCCGGTGTTGGCCGGGCTGACTGCTCTGACCATGGTCGTTGGTAATCTCGGTGCGGTGGCGCAGACGAATGTAAAGCGGATGCTGGCCTATTCGAGCATTGGTCATGCCGGTTATGTGATGCTTGGGGTGATGGTTGCCGGCGAGCAGCGCGGGCCTGAAGCGTTCCTGTTCTATATGTTGGTGTATGCGTTGAGTAATCTTGGTGCGTTTGCCGTACTGATTGCGCTTGAGCATCAGGGCGAAAATGCGTGGCGGCTCGATGATTTTGCCGGCCTGTACCAGCGTCAGCCGCTGTTGGCAGTGGCTATGGCAATCTTTATGTTCTCGCTGGCCGGTGTTCCGCCAATGGCCGGATTTATGGCAAAGTTCTATGCTCTGACCGCCGCATGGGAAGGTGGTTTGCCCTGGTTGGCACTGGTCGGGGTGGTGACGAGCGCGATTGCAGCCTTCTTCTACCTCCGTGTTATTATTCGTATGTTCATGACCGAACCAGAAGGCGAACCGACCCCAACCCTAAACCGTGGCCTAACCGTTGATATTGCGCTTGCTGCGATTGGGACGATTGCAATTGGCCTGATTCCGGCGCCGGTCTTTGCACTGGTTGAGCGGTCATTGGTAGTGTTTGGTGGATAGAAAAAGGTTCTGTTATCGCCTCCCCCTCCTCTCCGGCGCGAGAGAAGGGGGATTTGCATGTTCGTATTCGGTTGGGTGGCGATGACTACAATCCGTTGTAGTCATCGGTTGGTGTTGACCAACACAACCAGCATTCTTGCCCTCTCTGGTAAATTCCCCTTCTTTCGGTAACAATTCGGTAACATCGTTGTCGTATCCTTATCTGTACCATAGTTAGGGCGTATTTGGTATTTGAACAAGACATACTCCAAGAAGAGCGGTTGCACTCATGTCGAAGGATGCAGTTGCATTTTGATGATGGGCGTTAGATGGTGCCGTAGTGACAGAGGGGATGGGTTAGCGTTGAGCATGGGTCTGAATTGTCGTCGTAGGTGCGCTATGAATGCCAAACATCCGTTGGTAATCGCTAGTGCAATTATCGTGCTGTGTCTATCCATTATCGGCTACAATACGGCACCAGTACAAGCAACAGGTGTGTTGTATGTAGCGCCGATCGCAGTAGGCAGTGGCGATTGTTCGTCATGGGCGAATGCATGTACCTTGCAGACTGCGCTTACCAATGCGGTAGCCGGTCAGCAGATCTGGGTACAGGCGGGTGTCTATAAACCCGGAAGTACACGTAGTGATAGTTTTGCACTTAAGAGCAATGTGGCCGTTTATGGAGGATTTGCCGGTATCGAAACAAGTCTGAGTCAACGTAATATCACCAATATCACTGTTCTGAGCGGCGATATTGATAACAACGATAGTATTGACGCTAACGGTGTGACAACGGAGATCAATGGCGCGAACAGCTATCACGTCGTCACAGCATCTGGAGTAACCGGCGCCGTTCTTGACGGATTTGTGATTACCGGGGGCCAAGCGGATGGTGGAGTTTTTTTCGACAAAGGTGGTGGGCTGTACAGCTACAATAGTAGCTTTTCGCTACGTCACATTACCTTCGCCGGTAATTATGCCTCGAGCGGTGGTGGGATGTACAATGATCACAGTCTTTGCGGACTAGAGCTAGAGACTGTTACGTTCATGGACAACACTGCGCTCTATTTTGGCGGAGGAATGTTTAATGAACAGATCAGTACCATCTGTACCACCACTAATCCAACTCTGAAGAATGTGACCTTCGCCAACAATCGTGCTGATTATGGCGGTGGGATGTTTAATTCAAATAGCAGTCCAGAGATCATCCACGTCACCTTTAGCGGCAACCACGCAGACCAGAAGGGTGGCGGGATGTATAATAACTCGGGCAGTAATCCTGAGGTACGGAGGGTGATTATCTGGGGTAATAGTGCTCAGGCCCATGCTGGAGTAAGTAATGTATCTGGAGCAACACCCAGGTTTACCCACACTATTGTTGAAGGATGTATAAATCCGATTAGTTTGAATTGGATAAATGCTTGCGGCATCAATAATGGAGGCAATCTTGGCGCCGATCCGAATCTTGGTCCACTTACTGACTTTGGTGGGCCGGGGCGTCAACTCTTCCCCTTGTCACCAGGTTCTCCTGCAATTGACGCCGTAACAGGCTACTGTCCTTCAGTTAGCGATCAGCGCGGTGTCGCTCGTCCGGTCGATGGTGATGGTGATAGTGTAGCCCGCTGCGACATAGGTGCGTTTGAGTTTACGGCATCTGTGCCAACTCCAACCCCGACGGCGACGGCGACAGACACCCCGACGGCGACAGACACCCCGACGGCGACGGTGGCGGAGACCCCGACGGCGACGGTCACGCCGACGGCGACGGCGACGGCGACGGTCACGCCGACGGCGACGGCGACGGCGACAGACACCCCGACGGCGACGGTCACACCGACGGCGACGGCGACAGACACCCCGACGGCGACGGCGACCCCGACGGCGACGGCGACCCCGACGGCGACGGCGACCCCGACGGCGACGGTAAACCCGACGGCGACAGACACCCCGACGGCGACGGCGACGGCGACAGACACCCCGACGGCGACGGCGGTGCTACCAACGGCGACGGCGACGGCCACGCCGACGGCAACCCCGACGGCGACAGACACCCCGACGGCGACGGCGACGGCCACGCCGACGGCGACCCCGACGGCGACAGACACCCCGACGACGACGGTCACGCCGACGGCGACCCCGACGGCGACAGACACCCCGACGACGACGGCGACGGCGACGGCGACCCCGACGGCGACAGACACCCC
>NZ_JBMFNE010000002.1:130621-305966 GCF_049970315.1 Chloroflexus sp. | reverse complement strand
AAGGTTTTTTGGTATCTTGTCACCGGGTAGTGCGGTATACAGCTAGACAAGACGCGCACTAAGGACGCAGAGGGCGCCAAGGTTTTTTGGTACCTTGTCACCGGGTAGTGCGGTATACAGCTAGACAAGACGCGCACTAAGGACGCAGAGGGCGCCAAGGTTTTTGGGTACCTTGTCACCGGGTAGTGCGGTATACAGCTAGACAAGACGCGCACTAAGGACGCAGAGGGCGCTAAGGTTTTTTGGTAGTTATGAAGCGCGCTCATGCCCAGATGATAACATCCTTTGCGACCTTTGCGCTCTTCGCACCTTTGCGTTCCCGGACTTTGCGCTCTTCGCACCCTTTGTGCCTATACATCAGTGTGCTATACTAAGGTTGGCGCCGACGCATGACGCGCCGCCGCTGGGGTTCTTCCCAGAGGAACTTCCCGACTCCTCGCCCGCTACAAGGCGGAAGGCTGCCTCGCGAAACAGTAAGCGAGGGCACCGGTTGAGTAATCGACCGGTGACGCAAGACGGCAACAGAGAATAGTCCCGCCGGGTAACCGGTAAGGGGTGAAACGGTCGGGTAAGAGCCGACCAGCGCCGGCAGTAATGTCGGCGGCTAGGCGACTGCGCCAGCCGATGGGGAGCAAGGTGCGTGGGGCGGGCTTATCGGTGGGAGAATGTGACAGCAATGCATTCGCGGTACCACCCCGCTCGCTCGCATCGCCGCCGCGACGGCAACCCGGGTAACACCCGGCGCGCTAGGAGCGGCCGCTGCTTGGCAGCGAGAGAGATGGCGGCAGAAACAGAATCGGGGGTACGGTTATGCGTCGGCTCGTTTCCCTACCATCTGCTCAACGTTTATCACTGGCAAATCACAATAGAAGACGGAACCTTCACCCGGTGTACTTGTTACGCCGATCGTTCCACCCATATGGGTGATCAGACGGCGGCAAATGGCCAAGCCGAGACCAACGCCATGCACCCGTTCTCCATTCGGTGAGCGAGCACGCTGAAACTCGGTAAAGATTCGTTCTTGATCCTCCGGTGCAATTCCAACCCCAGAATCCTTGACATTAATACGTAGCCATGCCCCGCGCGGTTCGACACTGATCTCGATCCAGCCTTGCGGACGATTGAACTTGATCGCGTTGCTCAGCAGATTGATCAGGACTTGCTCCAACCGACCAATATTGGCTGCGATCTGGGGTACATCAGGCGGAATAGTGACGTTTACGGTCAGATCGCGTTCGCGCACTTGCGGTAACATCTGCCCGACCACATTCTGGATAATTCCTCTCACGTCAACCGGTTCGATCTCAATCTCCAGTTGACCGGCCTCCATCCGTGAAAACTCAAGAATATCGTTGATTTGTCGCATCAGGTTCAGGCTAGCTTGCCGCATATACCCTAAGGTCTCTTGTACCTCAGGACTAAGTTCGCCTAAGATACCGCGGCGTAACACATCGGTGTACCCGATGATCGAGGTCAGTGGCGTTCGTAGATCATGGCTTACTGTAGCGAGAAATGTGGTCTTGAGCCGGTCGGCGTGCTGTACCCGTTCGTACAGGCGAATACGAATAATCGCATCGGTAATCAGTTCGCCGATAGCGGTGACAAGTTCGCTCAGCGCTGGCGTCATCGTCTTCGGCTTATGGCTGGCAAGACCAAGGATACCGGTAGCTTGATGCTCGTGGCGGAGTGGTGCAATTAAGAGTGATTGCAAACCCTCCTGCTGTAACCCGGCAGCCAGAGGATCATCGGTAGCAAGTTCGCTAAGTTGGATGAGTTCGGGTCGACCATGTCGAATACGTTTGATCAATTGTGCGGCAGGCAAACCGGTAATCACCTCGCCTTGCAAGCGACCGGAACCGCTCACGGTGTAATCCACCGCTACCGTAATGTACTGCTTTGTTTCATCGATCAAGCCAATCGATACACGCTCCCAGTGGCCTTCCTGCACGATAATGCGTGCAATCGTGTTAAGCAGTGAATTGGTCTCTTGGGCAGTATTTGCACTGCGGGCAATCGCATTGATCAGGCGTAGAGCAGCAATGTGGCGGGATCGCTCCTGTTCCACCCGCATCCGTTCGCTCACATCACGGATCAACAATAATGAACCGGTTGTAATCCCGGTAGCCGATTGCAGTGGGCGGAGACGAACTTCAATAGCCTGTGTTCCATCATCGAGGATGTATGGTCGATTCGCACTCGAAGGGTTGGTCTGCAGAATGCGTTGCAGATCGTGACCAAACGGTGAATTACGTATCAGGTGGGCAAGTGATCGACCAATCCAGCGTTCTTTCTCGATACCAAGCAGACGTGGTGCGTGTTGATTGATCTCAACGATTAGCCCGCGACTATCCAGAATAATCAGACCATCCGGTAAGCTGGCAATCACCTCTTGTTCAGCCAGCGGTGCCAAATCGAAGAGGTGGTAGCGCACAGTGGTATAAATCCCAAGTGCTGCCGAAATCAAAAGTAAAAGAGGGGTAGGGTCATCATTCCAGGGAACGCGAACGCCGCTAAGAAACGCAATATTGCCCACCGCAGGAATGAGCGCAGCTACCAGCATTAGCCGTGAGTGAAAACGGTGGACCGGCGGTGCTTGCCATGACGAGCGGATCAGTATGATAATCCCAACCGCCAGACAGACATAAGCGTACACGCTATGCACCCAAAAGGCTGGGCCACGGGTGACCGACAACCATAGAAAGGGTCGTGATGTGTCGGCGACAACCGTTGACCACCAAAGGTTGTGGAGATTATTGGTCAAGGCAAAAATTAGCGCGACTAACTCGGGGACAAAGATACCTCGTCGCAACCAGCGTGGCACGCGCCACCACTCACCGGAATAGGCGAGTGCGATTAAGAGCCAACACGGTCCGATCAGCACGATCCCTAAATTCTGCAACAACGACCAGAAGAGTGTCCCTTCAAAGGTCGTGTCTATGATGCTGAGAGCATGACAGAGATTCCACCATGCAATAGCGATCAGTAACAAGGTAAATGGTCTTCCACCGCGATAGTAACGGCGTTGCCACATGAACATTACCAATCCGGCTGCGATAATGGCCGGGATCAGGTAAATCATCATGAAGGGAATTGCCGCCATACTCGCGTCTCACCCTATGTGCGCATTGGTGGTCTTGCAAACAAGATTGGTTTACTTCGAATGGTCTTGTTGCAGCATCCAGAATATAGGTTCGGACTATATCGATTATTGTACCTTAAAACGATAAACGACAAGAGGTACGGTATCTTTCACATTATGCTGATGCGATACCCGGCTTTTCTTTGGCTCACACCTCTGATCCCCTGTAGGTTTTGTCGTAATTCTTGACCATGCCATCTGCTGACACACCGCGTGACAACGGAGTTACCCGACACGAAGTACTCACTACCGAACTGCTATCAACAGAATATATGCTGCCTTCTCGATAGTCACTTGACATTCCAGTTACTGGAAGGTGTATCTTCAGTGTATGTAACAAATCGGTAGTGAGAGGGATGGTATATGTGTACCCCTTACGGTTGTGCGGTAGATGCGAGTGCGGTAACAGGTGACGCGAAGCTGCCTCAGTCTTCGGCTCATCTGTGTCCGTCTTGTCAGGCAACCGGTAAAAAGGTGCCAATCCAAACGGTACGTGCGTTAGCTGCGATCAGTTTGCGGCGGGTAACGGCACAAGAGTACCGGTTTTGTCAAACGGCAGATTGTCCGGTTGTGTACTTCAGCAATGATGGTTCACAGACACTAACGGTAGATCACGTTCGTGAGCGCGTGTTTCAGAAAGAAGCTCACCAACCAGATGTGTTTGTGTGCTACTGTTTCCAGTATCAGGTAGGTGATCTGAGCGGAGCGAGCCAGGTCGATTACGAAGCGATTGTTGCTGATATTAAAGCCGGTATTGCTGCCGACCAGTGTGCATGCGATCTCCGGAATCCGCAGGGGGTATGTTGTTTGGGGAATGTCATGCGCATCATCCGCGCTCAAGAGAATAGTTAGAAGTTCTAAATATCCTTGTCGAGAGCAGTGAAGTATGCTATCGTTGTCGCAGCAATCGGTCAGCACTCTCACAAAATGATTATGACCACGGCTGAGACAACTATCTCGATCATTACAACCGATCACGATTTGATCGATCATCTACAGACCTTACTAGGTGCAGAATGGCAACTGGTGTCGGCTACGGAGGTTCATCTCTCCCATCCACATTTGATCGATCTGCGCGTCGCGATCCCGGCTAATCTTGCGGCCCAAGCTGAACAAGCACCGCTGATCGGATTAGTTGCCGACATTGCTGCGATCGGTGAAGTCTTGCGAGCCGGCGCTCACGAAGTCATCACGATGGCCGATCTGCAACCGATCTGTTTGCATCGCGCCATCAGCACTGCGCAGATCCGTTGGCAGATCGAGCAGATGCGCCGTCAGCAACTCGCCGAGGCACGGGCGCAAGTCCAGGCGTTGACGGTGCGGTTGCAGAACGAACAGATCCGTGATCCCCTTACCGGGTTGTATACCCGCCGTTATCTTAACGAGACGTTAGAGCGCGAATTGCGTCGTGCTGACCGAGAACAAATTGTGTTGAGTGCTGTCCTGATCGATATTGACCAACTCGAGCACGTTAACTGGCAGTTCGGTCGTGCCCTTGGTGATGCAGTCATCCAACATCTGGCCACTCTGATTGGGCGTCAGGTACGTGGTGGTGATCTTTTCTGTCGCTATGGAAGTGATGAGTTGCTGCTTTTGTTGCCACGTGTGAGCCGTGAAACGATCTTGCACCGTGCCGAGCAATGGCGGGCGTCGGTTGCAGAAACGATCATCCGCCCTGGAACCCTCGATTTACAAGTGACTATTTCGATTGGTATTGCTACTTTTCCCCATGATGCGCGTAACGCGGTTGAGTTGCTCAATCAGGCGCACGAAGCACTCTACGCGGCTAAGGCGGCCGGCGGCAACTGTGTGCGCTTATGGCCCGGTACTCAGAAGCAAACCCCGTTTGGTGTATAGCCGGATGATGTACAGCAATCTCTTGTCGGGAACAACGTGAACTATTCCCGCGACGTAGGGCTGCGATAGGCAGAAGGAGTGTGATGATATGCGACTGGCAGGAAAACGGATCGCTATTCTACTGGCCGAAGGGGTGGAGGACCTAGAGTTCTACGTGCCGATGATGCGGTTGCAGGAAGAGGGAGCCGATGTGGTTGCGGCCGGGCTAGACTTACGTCCGGTGCGGGGAAAGAATGGGCTTGAGATTGCTCCAACCGCTACCATTGCCGATCTGCGTGCCGATGATCTCTTTGGTCTTGTATTACCCGGTGGCTGGGCACCGGATAAGCTGCGTCGGTATCGCGAGGTGACCGATTTGGTACGCGCTATGGATGCCGACGGTAAGGTGATCGGGATCATTTGTCACGGTGGTTCAATTGCGATCTCGGCGGGTATTGTCCGTGGCCGTCCGGCTACCGGCTCAACCGGGATTAAAGACGATCTGATCAATGCCGGCGCCCACTGGCGCGATGAAGCAGCGTTCCGTGATGGCAATCTCGTGTGGGGGCGGGTTGTCGCAGATATTCCCGCTTTTTGTCGTGAGCTGGTTGCAGCATTGGTTGAGCGCGTATGATGCCGCGGATCGCGTATTGCTCGCCCGTTAACCCGGCTGCGTCGGGTATTTCCGATTATAGCGAGGATCTATTGCCCTATCTTGCCCAATACGCCGACATCACTCTGTTTGTCGACGATGGGCTGCATCCGACGAATCCGCTCCTTCATCAGTACTTAACCATTCAACCCCTGCGCAAACTCGAACATTTTGTTCGGCGTGGGGCATTTGATGCAATTGTCTACCATATGGGTAATAGCCCGGTTCACGCCAGAATTTGGCAGTCAGCCCAACGTATTCCCGGGGTGGTGGTGTTGCATGATTTTGTGTTACACCACTTTATGCTCTGGTATGCCGCGAACGTTCAGCGTGATGTGCAGCGTTATGTGACGATGATGCGCACACGCTACGGAGATGAGGGGTGGCATGTTGCTCAGCTCATGATCCGCTCACGTTTTAGTGCGGCCGCTTTTAGCTTTCCGTGCAACGAAGATGTGCTCGCTGCTGCCCAAGCCGTGATCGGTCATAGTCGGCATATCCTCGATCGCGTGGCCGCGATCCGTCCCGATCTGCCCCGTGGTCTTGTGCCGATGGGTATTCCCTTACCACCACTGATTGACCGCAACGAGGCCCGTCAACGACTTGGTATTCCGCTCGACCGTCCACTATTGGCGAGTTTTGGTCATATCAATGCGTGGAAGCGGATCGAGCCAATGCTGCGCGCGCTTGCTCTCCTGCATCGCGAAGGTATTGACGCCCATTGTGTGCTCGTAGGTTCGGTGTCACCAAACTATGACCTCGATAGCCTCATCCGGCGTCTTGGCCTGCAAACGGCGGTAACGGTGACCGGGTATGTTCCAAGAACACAATTTGAGTACTACGTGGCGGCAGCCGACATTTGTTTCAATTTGCGCTACCCAACTGCCGGTGAAACGAGTGCCAGTCTATTGCGACTACTAGGTGCCGGCAAACCAACGCTGGTCAGCGCAGTCGATGCGTTTTGCGAATTACCTCCTGACGTTGCCGCGCAGGTTGATGTGGATGGGAGTGAGATCGACTTAATCGTCGCCTATTGCCGACGGTTATTGTCCGATCGCCCCTTGGCTGCGGCGTTGGGGGCACGGGCGCGGGAATATGTTGCCACCGAACATACCCTCCCCAGTGCCGCACAGGCGATGATCCGCTTTTTGGCCGACGTATACGGTTGGCCGCCACCTCGCTTGATTCACCCCCAACCCCTCTGGGATCCAACACCGGTCTGTGAACCGGAACCGGTAGAAACGCCGGTGCCAACGACAACCGCACCTACCCAGCCATCGCTTCTGGTACAATCGGCAGCCCGCGCTGCTGCCGAGATCGGTCTGACCGAACACGACATAGATGCGCTGCGTTCGGTAGCGGTGCGGATTAACGAATTAACTGCATGACGACAGAGATTGCTTTTGTCCTTTACTGTGCTGGCAACGATGATCGTCCGGTGTACGCTAGGTACTAGTTCGAGGCCGGTTCGCCGATTATGCCCGTGTCGGTATTCCATTACAGGTAGTCGTACTGGTGATCTGCCTGTTGGTCATCCCATTCTTGTTTCCGTGGTGACTCAGTACCGGTATGTTGAGATCACATTGCCGTTCCTGTCGATGAGAACAGCAGTATCGCGATCACCATCGCCGTCTTGATTATTCCAAACGGCTTGATTGCGTCCCCAGTACACATGTTCATTGGTATTGGTATTGATACTACTACTACCCGTCCATACCTGCACGCGGCCACCAACGTAAGACAAAAAATGGGAAGACAATCGCGTAATATCCAATCGGTCAGATCAACCGGTATCGTTCCCTCGTTCACAATACGGACGTATTCACCCATTACATCATCACTCGGTGGATTGCATTCGATGTAGGTGATGCGTACCGTCGGTGGAATCGACGTCGGCGTCGGTTCATTCGTGCCATTGTCCTGACCGATCACGAGCGGAAGAAAGATATTCTGGGGATTCGTGCTGGTTGAGCAAGGTGGTCCGGCCAATGCCGCTTGGATTTCCGGTGCCACGTTGCTGAGTAGATCAAGTCCGGTACGTTGTTCAATACAGGCGATTGAAGAGCGGTACTCAGTCCAATCGTTGCTGAGACCATTGATGTTCGGCATAATCACCGCGACGACTTCAGTCTCGGCATTGATGCGAGCGAGATCATTATCACCCTCTGGTAAGACGACCACGACTTTCCATAAATCGGCAGGAACAACAATCTTCCCGTTCCCAATCGTACCATTACTCCCAATTGTTCCCCCGATCACATAGGCTTCGTTACCGGCACGTACCCGGTTGCGCGTATGTTCTTCGAGTAATCGCCATGGCCCTTGGTTATTATCCGGAGCTTGCGGTACGATATTGGCGAGGTAGAAGGTCTCACGCTGTACCAGATCGCTCGAGAGACGATCGCCGGAAGGGGTGAGGTGACCACAGTCGTAGCCGGTGTTGGTGTAATCACTGTGCATCGCGTATGACCAACCAAGCGCACTGATGGTAGGATCGACGATAAAATTGCCGCTATACCGATCGGTTTGCGCCGGACTGAAATCGGTCAAGGTCAGATGCCAGCTTACCCAGCGTGCAATTCCGCTGTCGCGCTGATAGGCCAGTGCATATACCTCGCGTTCGATTAAGTAGTTGTTGGGCTAAGCTGGATCGGCTACAGCATTGCTCGGATTGCCAAGGGTGAGATGCCGACTCGTTGATGTGTTGACCGCAATCAGCGCGAAATAGGCGCTGAAGAAGGCAATCTGGAGGAGAAGTAAAAGTTATAGATAGCGTCTACTTATGTCTCGATTACCTTCGTTTGTACACCGGCAATCGTGCCATCATCCAGATAACCGATAATGAGTACGGTTACTGTCCCTTCCCCAAAACGATAGACCACCGGATCGCGCAAAGACGCGGCTAAGGTATCACGTAATCCGGCAAAGCCAACGAGTGTCGGTAAATCATCGGTCGTATGCCACGGTTGGCGGGTTGTTAGCGGTGCGAAAAAGTGCTCAAACGATTGGACGCTCACCGGAGTGTTGCGCGGAATATCAAGGGCCTGCGCCACTGTCTGTGGTGACAACGTGATCATACCGAGTATGACCGGGATAAACGGATGATCGCGTTCACTCGGCATACGCAAGTCGCCGGTGGCGGCGTTGAATGCGGCCAGAGCAGCCGTTGCAGCAGGCGAGAACGGTTCCGGCATAGCCATCTCCTCAGTTGATCCACACCAACGGACTACTGAGCTACTATAGTACCATGTCGCGCGTAAAACGAGACCTTATGCTACAATCAGCTTTGCCGGCATACAGAATACAGAATAAGGATACCGGCAACCATCTGAAATTGTGCAAAGGCGGAGTAGCAACAGATGCGGCTCCACCTGTATAGCGTGATAAACGATGAGGAGGGTTATCGTGAGTGAGAAAAAGATCGGCATTCTCGTCGGTCGCGAGTGGTCGTGGCCGCCTGCGTTTATCGAAGAGGTCAATCGGCGCAACGTTGGCGTGCGGGCTGAGTTTATCAAACTAGGCGGGACGCGGATGGCAGAGTTGTGCGACTACGACGTGATTGTCGATCGCATTAGCCATGAAATCCCGTATTACCGGACATTTTTGAAGACGGCGGCGCTCAGTGGAACACGGATTGTCAATAATCCATTCTGGTGGAGCGCTGATGATAAATTCTTCGGCGCATCGTTGGCGACGGCTCTTGGTATTCCCCATCCGCGCACCGTCGCCTTACCCTCGCATTCCTACATTGAAGGTGTGGTTGAAGAGTCCCTGCGTAATCTGATCTACCCAATTCCGTGGAAGGATCACGTGGATTATGTTGGTGGTTTTCCGGTAATTCTCAAACCGGCGTGGGGCGGTGGCTTTAAGAAGGTCTACAAAGTCCATTCGTATGAGGAGTTGTGGCGCGCCTACAATGAGACCGGCATCGAGTGCATGATGCTGCAAGAGTATATCGCATGGGAGAAATATGTACGCTGCATTGTTATTGGTCGTCGCCACATCATGACGATCAAGTTTGACGCCAATGCACCGTGGCCACACCGCTACTTCCGCGATGACAACTATCTCACACCTGACGAAGGCCGACAAGTGGTTGATGCTGCGTTGAAGCTGAATCAGGCGCTCGGCTACGACATGAACACTGTCGAGTTCGCGATTCGCGATGGTGTAGCCTACGCTATCGATTTTACTAATCCGGCCCCTGACTTTGATGTGAATTCTCTCACGCCGTTCTACTTCGATTGGGTTGTACGGACAATGGCCGATTTCACGATTGAATTGGCCTTACAGGGTCGTGCCAAGCCAGAGGAGTTTGCGTGGCATCGTTTGTTGAACGGACCGATGGCGCCCGCAACTGCTCCGGTTGTAGCGGCGACGGTGAACAGCGACCCACCGCCCCCTGATCCGGTAGAGGCACCGGCAGCTCCGAAGCGCCGCCGTACCACGAAGAAAAAGACCACAGAAGAGGCCTAAACTGCCCAAAACAGTTCATGAAACGCCAAGGCGCAGGTGTACCCGCAAGCCTTGGCGTCAATCATTAGTAAAGCTTAACATAATCGAACTGAAAGGATGCCTATGACTCTTGTTCAAGCAATCGCCGATTACCATGCCCTACTCGATCCGAAACTGGCGGCTGTCTCGTGGCAATGTTTGACCGAGGAGATGCGGGCAAGACGTTTGTATTTTGGTGAGCGTCCACTGGCTACCGTCCTCCGTCCGCGTCTCATGACGATGACGCAGTATGAGTTGTTACAGCGCGGTACACAGCAGGTTGCCGAAGCCGCCCGCTCGATCGTCGCAGCGGCGTTGGCCGATGATGAAGTCGGGCGGGCTGTGCGTGAGGTGTTGATGCTGACCCCGCTTGAAGAACGGTTGATCGCGATGCCCCCCGGCTACCTCGAGCCGAGCGCACATTCACGAATGGATACGTTCTTGACTGTCGATGGTTCGTCGTTGCAGTTTGTTGAATATAACGCCGAAAGTCCGGCGGCGATTGCTTACGAAGATCTGTTGGCACAGGCCTTTCTGTCGATGCCGGTTATGCAAGAGTTTTCCAAGCGCTATTCGATTATGCCGTTACCGGCACGTCAATATATGTTGCGTACTCTGCTCGATTGTTGGCGCACTGCCGGTAGCCCCGGCCACGAGCCGCGAGTGGCGATTGTAGATTGGTATGGAGTGCCGACGGCTACCGAGTTTGAGATGTTCCGACAGTATTTTAGTGAGCACGGCTTGACCACCGTTATCTGTTCACCGCACGATCTCGTCTTCCGCGACGGACAATTAATTGCCAGGACTGCTGACGGTGGACAGTTGCCGGTAACGATTGTCTTCAAGCGCGTACTGACTAGCGAATTCTTGAGCCATTACGGTGATGATGCGCTTTCGCATCCGCTGGTACAGGCTTATGTTGCCGGTGCGTGTGTCATCGTGAACTCGTTCCGGGCCAAGCTACTCCACAAAAAGTCTCTCTTTGCACTTCTCTCTGATGAACGGTTCCACGAACCACTCAGCGCCGAACAACGGTCAGCAGTAGTGGCCCACGTCCCATGGACACGAGTGGTACGGCCCGGTCAGACAACGTATCAGGGAGAAACGATTGACTTACTGGCGTTTGCCCGCGCTAACCGCGAGCGATTGTTGCTCAAACCGAACGATGAATACGGCGGTAAGGGGATTACTATTGGCTGGGAAGTCAGTGCCGATGCGTGGGATGCCGCTCTCCAAGCTGCGCTCGAGACGCCGTTCGTCGTGCAAGAACGAGTGACGATTGCCTATGAGCCGTATCCGGCGTTTGTCGATGGGCAAGTCGTGATCGCCGATCGATTGGTTGATAGTGATCCCTATTTGTTTGGCACCACCGTGCATGGCTGCTTGTGTCGTCTCTCTACGGTCACGTTACTCAACGTGACGGCGGGTGGTGGAAGTACCGTGCCGGTGTTTGTGATTAAAGATCGACCATAACGTCTGTATCGGAGTAAGTATGCGGTTCAGTGATGCTCTCGGTCGTCAGCTTGAACTACCTGCACCACCCCGCCGGATCATCTCGCTGGTACCAAGCATGACCGAATGGTTGTTCAGCGTTGGCGCCGGCGAGCGCGTGGTGGCCGTGACTGACTATTGTGTCGAACCGGTGGCAGCGATTGCCCATTTGCCACGGGTGCGTGGCACCAAGAATCCGGATCGGGCAGCGATTATTTCGCTCCAGCCCGACCTGGTTATCGCCGAGCAAGAAGAAAATCGCGAACGTGATGTGCGGGCACTGTCTGAGGCCGGGATCAATGTCTATGTCACTGCTATTCGCAGTGTTGCCGATGCTGTCAAGCAATTGGCTGCTTTGGCTGCTGTACTCGACGTTACGCCGGTAGCAGCGCCGATGCTTGCAGCGATAGAGGCAGCGATTGCTGCGCCTCCTCCGCCAACGCGACGGGTGCTGGCCTTGATTTGGCGCGATCCGTGGATGGCGGTCGGGCAAGCTACTTACGCCGGTGATGTGCTGCGTCTCAGTGGTGGGATCAATGTCGCCATCGAGTTGCCCGGTCGCTATCCACGAGCCACGTTAGCCGAGTTCCTCGCATTCGATCCAGAAGTTATTCTCCTACCGAGCGAACCATATCCGTTTAGCGAACGCGATCTGCCGGCGTTTGCCGAGGTAACCGGACGTTGCCGTCTCGCTTTTTGTGATGGAATGGCGCTGACATGGCCCGGCCCGCGCACGGTGACGGCTCTGACAACATTCCGTCATCTCCTTGAGGATGCGCTATGAACCAATTAATCAGACTGCGTGAAGCGATGTTGGGGTTGGTGATCGGCAAGCGGGCTAATGATGTGCTCAATCGTGGCCCTGCTTCGGCTACGGTAGTTGATGGTGGAGCACTGGCCGGTGCGATCAAACGGGCCGTCAACCAATTTAAGGCGCTGGCAATGGATGAAACCGGGACACAGGTGAACTACGACCGGCTACGTGATCATCCGGCGTACCAGGCGTTTCGCCATGAACTTACCCCGCAATTACAGACGTTCGATCCGACCACGTTACCCGATCGGGCAACACGGTTGGCCTTCTGGATCAATCTCTACAACACGTTGGTGATCGATGCTGTGATTGCTTTTGCGGTTAAGCAGAGCGTTGCCGACGAATTAGCCGGTCTCAGCTTTTTTCAAGCGGCTGCCTATGTGATCGGTGGTCAGCGCTGTTCGCTTAACGATATTGAGCACGGCATCCTGCGCGCCAATCGTGGCCATCCGTTTATTCCTGGCCCCCAATTCGCCGCCGACGATCCACGTTTGGCATGGGTGATCGATCCGCCCGATCCGCGTATTCATTTTGCACTAAACTGTGCGAGCCGTTCGTGCCCGCCAATTGCCGTCTATAGCGTCGATCAGATCGATCATCAACTCGACATGGCGTTGCGTCATTTTGTCGCGACTGATGTGACCGTTGATCCTGAGCGTGGTGAGATTCATGTATCTCGCATTTTTGACTGGTACCGCGAAGATTTTGGTGGTCTTCAAGGGATTGTACAGCTCTTACGGCACGCATTGCCCGACGATGAGCGACGGGCATGGCTGTCGCAAACACAACGTGGACGTTTTGTGTTTCGTCCGTACAATTGGGCTTTGAACCGTAGCTAGAAACAGGTAGCAGTGGTGACCGGCTCAATCGTTCGCAGGTGAACTTAATCGTCTGGTCGGTCAACATTAGCCCGACGCTCAAGCAACATCTCCACGCACTGTGGTGAGATGTATCCGACTTCACAAACCTCTCACCGAACATCAACAAACGATAGCTCCCGTGCCGTCGGGACGGATCACCCTCGTCCAAACAAACGATAATTAAGCACCGGAAAGATCGCATCGTAGGTCTCGATTTGTTCGAGGGTGAAGAGATCGGTCGCGCTGAGCGACTCTTGGCGTGCAAGAATCAACAACTGCTCAAAACGATCAAGGTGGCGTTGCCAGCCCAACTCGTGTGGTGCATCGATCCAATCACTTTGTTCGGCAAGGAAAAGCTCGCGGGCAGCCTGCGTCAGTACACGCTCGCGAAGACCTTCCGCAGACGGGTAGGTAGCGACCAAATCGGCAAAGCGCTGCTCGGCATCGGCAAGCGCTTGCCAATACCGCTGTGAAACGGTATTCTGCCGGCGTCCATGCTTATCGGCGATCGCGAGATCGGGGCGTAACGTCACCAAGTCACTTACCCGCAAATCGGTCAACGTCGTTCCCGGATGCGTTAGGCGTAAGCGGGTATCGGTGGCACAACGGGTCAAGACGGCTTGGAACCAAGTTGGTGCCTCAAACCATCTGCTTCCCCACAAGCGTCCATCAATCGGGACGACAACAACCGCTTCCGCAGGCAGTTGTTGGAGGCGGTGTAGTAGTTGTTCGACAAAATGGTTAGCATGTTCTTGCGCACGACGGAGCGCATCATACGGATCGTAGGGCTGTGGCATATGCGTACCGTTCGCGGTATAGCCGGTAGGATCGTCGGGATTGCGGTAGAGCGGGTCACCGGGATAGCCCAGCTCAACGGAATTCACATGACGGGCCAGCGTATCGTCAATCCCAATTGCCGCCAACCGGCGCGGCACAACCCAACCGGGCAGTGATCCCGATATGACACTCGTCGGCTCAACCAACACGTACCGCAGATCGAGTTCGAGGGCAATGTGCTCAATCCCCGGTCGCCAGGCACAGTTGGGTAACCACAAGCCTTCCGGTCGTCTTAGGTGGCGCGAAATGTACAATAAACCGTGTTCGAGTTGTGCGCGCACCATACTCTCATGACTCAAAAAAGGCAGAATCGCATGGCTGGCCGGCAAACAGAGCGGGACGACGATTTCGGCAAGGGTGAGTTCTTGCAGCCGCCCTGCCAGATTCCGGCGGTATCGAGTCGTGAACGTGCGTAAGAGTTGACGATCCCAATCGAGGTAAAACCGGGCTAAGTAGGCACCATGACTGTTGCCTTCCGCTTCAAAACGGTTCAACTCGGCTTGATGATGCGTAATACGATCCTCTAACCATTGCCCGAAATGCTTATTCACAATCGGATCAAGCCACTGTTCTAATGCAATTGGCGAACAGGCAAGGGTGATCGTGATCGGGAGGTGGTGACGTTGCAATTCGCCGAGCAGATCAAGTAACGGTATCAACAACTGCGCAATGACGGTATGTAAGCGCTCCTCACCAATCGGATGCCGTCCGGGATGGCGCACATACGGTGTATGAACTTCGATCACAAATGCTATTGGCATCTTAGCCTCGCCGGTTCCTGAATGACCTACAGATAGTGCAGTTATGTCAGAACTACGGATGTATTGGTGTTACCGGTAAAGGTGTAGGGAGCAGCGTTGGTTCATCAGTTGGTGATGGCGTCACCGTTGCGGGTGATGCAACTGTTACCGTACCGTTAGGGTGTTGGTGTCGCCGTCTCGGTCGGTGTCACGGTTGGTGTCGCCGTCTCGGTCGGTGTCACGGTTGGTGTCGCCGTCTCGGTCGGTGTTACGGTTGGTGTCGCCGTCTCGGTCGGTGTTACGGTTGGTGTCGCCGTCTCGGTCGGTGTTACGGTTGGTGTCACTGTCTTGGTCGGTGTTGGTATGGTTGTTGGTGTCGATAGGGGCACTGGCGACGGTGTATCGGTTGGTGCCGTTGTTGCAGTCGGGGGTATAGTAGGCACGGCGGTAAACGTAGCCGTCGCCGTTGGCAACGGAACGAAAAGTGTTGGTGATATCAGAACTGTGACGGTCAGATTCAGTGTGGGCTGGTTACCGTCGTTAAATACCTGGGCAACGAACACAAGCACGGCAGCAACGATCACCAACAGTAGGCCTCCGATGATCAGAAACGGCAATTGATCGGCTCGATCAACGGTTGCAACGGTATTCGGAATCGATCTATATGTGCGAGCCGGCGTATCACTCTGAGGCAGATCAAGTGGTTGGGCTGGAGGCATTGTCGTGACCGGTGGTAATTTTGGGGGTGGATATTGTGCTACGCCGTCCGGTGTTGCGGGTCGGTGACGTACTACCCTCTCAGGTGACGGTGTATGCATCGGTGGTGACAGCGTCCCATCACGACTTGCTACCTGCATCGGCGACGCCGGTACGGTTGGTTGAGCCTGCGGTGGTACAACTAGGGCCGCCAATTCAAGGGTAGTAGCCGGTTTGATCCCGTTACGTTGAGCAATGTCGCGCAGCGCCGTCACAAAAGCGTTACCGGTCGGAAATCGCCGTTCTGGTCGTTTCGCCAATGCACGGGTGAGCACCAGATCGAGATCGGTTGGTAGTTCAGGTACAACTGAGGAGATTGGTGGTGGTGGGAGCTGGGCATGGGCGACGATCAACTGCGGTGTAGTACCGCTGAATGGCACACGCCCGGCAATAATCTCGTAGGCGACAACAGCAAGTGAATACAGATCACTACGACCATCAACGCGGCGGGCTTCGGCTTGTTCAGGAGAGATATATTCCGGTGTACCCATAAACACACCGGTACGGGTTAGCCGCTGCTCATCCGCCTCTGGGGTTTGGGCAATACCAAAATCGGTTAATACCACTCGCCCATTGCGGTCAATCAAAATATTATGCGGCTTCACATCACGGTGAATGGCACCGGCTTGATGGGCGTAGTCGAGCGCGTTGGCTATCGGTTCGAGGATCGCGATGGCATACCCAAAACCCAGTGCGCCATAACGTTCGAGGATGGTATGTAGGGGTAAGCCATCGATATACTCCATTGCGATGTAGTGTAAACCCTGCTCCTCACCAATGTCGTATACGGTAACAATATGCGGGTGACGCAGATTTGCGGCAGTCCTTGCCTCACGCTCAAAGCGCTTGATGAACTCTGCGTCCATACTCAGTTGTGCGGCCAGTACTTTGAGAGCAACGATCCGTTGCAGTTGGGTATCACGAGCACGATACACTCGTGCCATACCACCACGGCCAAGCTCCTCGATCAATTCATACCGACCAATTCGCCGCCCGCTGATGCTACTCACCGGTATCTCCGAGTGCCTATTATCGCCATGAGGTGGCGAATTCAACCTGCGATAGTGGAATATGCCATGGTATAATCAGCAAAGCTATAGCGATTATACCATATTGCATCTACGTATTAAAAGTATGAAAGCTGGAGGCTGGTGAACGATGCAATCCGCTTCCGCTCCACAACTGATTGTCAAACGCGGTAACGGCGATTACCGCGAAATTGTCTGGGATCGACCGACTATTACTGTTGGTCGCGATGCAGCCAACGATATTATTATCGATCATCCGCTCGCTTCGCGACGGCATGCACGGTTTGAACAAACAGAAGAAGGGTTTTTTGTTCGTGATCTCGATAGTACAAATGGTACGTTTCTTAATCAAGAACGGGTGATCGGTACCCGTAGCCTCCACCATTCCGACCAAATTCTGATCGCTGATACTGTAATCATCTTCAACGATCCGGCGGCAACCATGAAAGGCACGCTCGATCCTGCCCTCCTCCGTGCTGTGCGTGCCGAAATCCGGGTTGATGAACCGACCAAGTCGGTCTATGTCCGCGGCGAGCTATTGACCCCACCACTGACGGTGAAAGAGTTTCAATTGCTGTCGTTACTCTACCGCCGACAGGGTGAAGTGGTTAGCAAGGAAGAGATTGCCAATCACGTTTGGGATTACGCGATCTTTGATTACAATGCAATTGATGCACTTGTTTACCGATTGCGTCAGCGTATTGAACCCGATCCATCGCGTCCACGGTATTTGATTACGCAGCGTGGATTTGGGTATAAGCTCGTGGTGGCGCCTGAGGTTGAGTAGTCGTCTTGTTTGGTTGTGCGCAATATGTGGCACAGAGGCGTTCATTAGGTTAAAGTTGTTGTTTTGATGAGAGTGGAAGTGTCGTGATGACTGAGATAACGTTAACCGCGCCCAAGCGTTTGCGCGGAGTTATTCATGTACCGGGAGATAAATCGATCTCACATCGATCGGTATTGTTGAATGCGATTGCTACCGGCAGTGCTCACATTACAAACTTTTTACCCGGTGCTGATTGTCTGTCCTCGGTAGCCTGTGTGCGAAGCCTAGGGGTAACGGTCGAGCAGCCTACTGAGCGTGAATTGATTATTCACGGTGTTGGTCTAGACGGATTACGCGAAGCCACCGATGTGCTCGAGTGTGGTAACTCTGGTACAACGCTGCGTCTGCTGGCCGGTCTCCTGTCCGGTCAGCCGTTTTTTAGTGTCTTGAACGGTGATGCATCATTGCGTTCGCGCCCGCAGCGCCGGATTGTAGGGCCACTGCGAGCAATGGGTGCGCAGATCGATGGGCGCGCCGATGGCGACCGGGCACCGCTGGCGATTCGCGGTAGTACGCTACGTGGTGGTCAGTACGAATTGACAATTGCGTCTGCTCAGGTGAAATCTGCTCTCTTGTTGGCTGCACTGCATGCCGATGGCCCATTAACGCTCAGTGGACGGATCGATTCGCGTGATCATACCGAGCGGATGCTTGCGGCAATGGGAGTAGAGCTAACCGTAACGCCTGATCGGATTACCCTGCATCCGCCGACCGCAGCAACTACCCCGGTAGCCCTTTCACTACGAGTCCCCGGTGATCCCTCCTCGGCAGCGTTCTGGTGGGTAGCTGCTGCGATCCATCCCGATGCCGAACTCGTCACTCCTGGTGTTTGTCTCAATCCGACCCGTACCGGCGCCCTCGATGTCCTGTGTGCGATGGGTGCTGAGATTGAAATCATGAACGAGCGGTTGGAAGGGAGTGAGTTGATCGGCGATGTCGTCGTTCGCTCTTCTGCGTTGCGAGGGACAACCATCGCCGGGGCTCTGATCCCTCGTCTGATTGATGAAATTCCGGTGCTGGCGGTCGCTGCTGCCTGTGCCGATGGTGAAACAGTTATTCGCGATGCGCAAGAATTGCGTGCCAAAGAGACCGATCGGATCACCACCGTCGCTGCCGGACTGAGTGCCTTGGGTGTTACAGTCGAACCAACGGCTGATGGTATGGTGATCACCGGTAAACCCGATCAACTCACCGGTGCTACCTTGCATAGCTATCACGATCATCGCTTGGCAATGGCATGGGCCGTTGCCGCCCTTGTCGCTCGTGGTGAAACAACTATTGTTGAGCCGGCAGCGGTGGCGATCAGTTATCCCGAATTCTGGCAGACGCTCACTGCGATCCAGGAGGACGTATGACCAACGGCTTTTCGTTTACCGTCGAGATTTTCATGCCGACGATGCTTTATACCGGTAGTTATACTCTCCCTCTGTATCGCCGCGTCAGCGATGCCCTGAATAATCGTTTGAGCCGTTTTATTCATCTCCATCAGGTGAGTATTGCCCCGCTCTGGCGACCACAACAGGCCCAACGGGTGCCACAAGCATTGGTTGCGTGGGGTGATGCGTTGTTGGTCGCAGTGGTAGCTGAGCCGGAGCCACCACCCGATCATCGTACTGCTGTTATTCCACGGGCAATGGAGCCCGTCATGTTTTTTACCGGTGAATTTGCCGTGCGTGCCGAGATATATCGCCGCCCAGATATTGGGTTGGACGAGATGCTCAATGAACTGACCGATGACTTCATTCCATTACGAAATGCAACGATTTTCCCGATCCACGGCGGAACACCGTTGCAGCGCTCATTTGCGTGTTTGGCCCAACGCACAATACAGGCACTCTATGCGATCCGCCAACCGAGTTCTTCTGAACCGGTAGAGGAAATTGCGGCTCCATCAGATCATACCGTAGCTTCGGAAGATACCTCTACTGCTCAGAGTGGGTCGTAGGTTGTGTGTGCTACACTTCGCTATGCTGTCTTGAGGGGAGGGAGACAATCCGCATGAAGATTTTAGTTACCG
Source organism: Chloroflexus sp. (assembly GCF_049970315.1). Classification (GTDB taxonomy): domain Bacteria; phylum Chloroflexota; class Chloroflexia; order Chloroflexales; family Chloroflexaceae; genus Chloroflexus. The sequence continues at coordinate 286,476 of NZ_JBMFNE010000002.1, read as the reverse complement.
GCGGTGCCGGCTACATCGGAAGTATCACCAGCGCTGAGCTGATCCGAGCCGGTCATGAAGTGATTGTGATCGATAATCTGTATCAAGGTCATCGGGCGGCTGTGCCCCCGGAAGCCGTCTTCATCGAAGCTGATTTGGCCGACCGTAAAACGCTGAGCGAGATCTTTGCCGCCTACCCCGGTATCGACGGCATTATGCATTTCGCTTCGTACACGCTGGTTGGCGAGAGTATGGAGAAGCCATTTCTCTATCTACGGGATAATCTGACGAATGCGGCAAATCTGCTTGAGGCTGCCATTGCTGCCGGTGTCCGTCGGTTTATTCTTTCGTCTACGGCCAATCTGTTCGATCAGCCAGAACGTATTCCCATTGCCGAGCACGAACGGATCGTGCCCGGTTCGCCTTACGGTGAGTCGAAGTTTTTCATCGAGCGCACGTTACACTGGATGGCCCGTATTTATGGCATGCGCTACGCTTGTTTGCGTTACTTCAACGCTTGTGGCGATACTCCTGACCGAGGTGAGGATCACGACCCCGAAACCCACTTGATCCCGATTGTGTTGCAAGTCGCGCTTGGTCAGCGTCCGCACGTTACTATCTTTGGCGACGATTATCCGACCCGTGATGGCACGTGTGTTCGTGACTATATCCACGTGCTCGACTTGGCGAGTGCCCACATTTTGGCAATGGAAGCGCTCGACCGTCTAGGTGAGCGTCGCTATAACTTGGGGAATGGTCAAGGGTTTACGGTCCGTGAGGTGATTGAGACCGCACGTAAAGTGACTGGCCATCCGATTCCGGCAGTGGTTGGTCCGCGTCGGCCCGGCGATCCGGCGGTATTGGTTGCTTCATCAGATACAATACGGGCTGAACTAGGTTGGCAACCACAGTATCCTGACCTTGAGTCGATCATTGCCTCGGCTTGGGAATGGCATTGGACGCATCCATATGGCTATGACGATAAATAAACCGACATTTACCAATCTGCCGCGCACATTTGGGCAATATGACATCGACCACCTCATCGGGCGCGGCGAATCGAGTCAAGTGTTTCGCGCTCATCATCGCTATATCCCTGAGCATAAAGTTGCGCTGAAAGTGCTCTTGAGTCAAGAGACGGCGCGTATCCAACGCTTTACCCAAGAGGCGAGCATTGCTGCTCGCCTTCGTCATCCCCATATCTCACGCCTGATCGATTACGGTGTACAGAATCCGTTTCACTATACGGTGTTTGAATATATTAACGGTAACTCGTTACGCGATTTGGTGAAAAGTAAAGAACATCGTTTACCGCCCGATAAGGTGTTGCGCTATTTCCAGCAAATTGCCGATGCGCTTGATTATGCGCATAGTCTCAATATTGTGCATCGTGATGTAGCACCGGGTAATATTTTGATCGATAGTGATGCAGAAAATGCTTATGTGATCGATTTTGGCATTGCTCGTAATCCCGATCAATCGCTCACCTCAACCGGAATGGTGATGGGTACGACCGGTTTTATTGCTCCTGAATGCATGATTTCTGCAAATAATGCAACTCATCTGTCCGATATTTTTAGCCTGGGTGTTGCTTTATTTTTTATGCTCACCGGTGAATTGCCGTGGTATGAAATGCCAAAAATGGGTGATTCATCGCTCGCAGTGTTTCAACGGGTGCGAACGTTGGCCGAGGCTGGGGTTAAGTTGCCCGGAGAAGTTGACCGGATTATTCGGGTATTGCTGGCGCTTGATCCATCACATCGCTATGCACACGCCGGTATGGCGGCTGCTGAGTTGGAAGCGGTTCTCGGTCCCCATTTCTTGCAAACTCAGATCGTTACCGGAAAAACAGTCGTACAACCGATCCGTAAGACGAAGCAGATCGTTGTCATCGAGCCAAACAAAGTAGAACAAGCGTTGAGTGGTTTACTTGTTCATGAACCGCTTGAACGCGCACTTGAACGGGCACGTATGCTCGATGAGGTCCGCATTAGCCAGTTGCTCGATCAGTGGTCGCAAGAGCGTCCGTTACGCTTGCCATTGCTTGGTCGTTTGGTCCGGATTCATGAAATCAAACACTACAATGTGTTCTTTTTCCATCTTCGCTTGCTCATCGAGCAACGCCGTGACGCCGGAGTGACCGAAGAACCCGATACCAACCAAAAACCAATACCACTTCAGCCTGAGTACGATCGCTGGCAGATTGAGTTACCGTCGCCAAAAGAGTTTGCGCACGAACAGGGAAAACCTGTGGTCGTACCCGGTTCGGAACGGGTGATCAATTGTCCGAATTGTAGCGGGCTTGGCATTATCGTTTGCCCAACGTGTAAAGGTGCCCAACGGATAACCATCGAAGAACCTGCTCCCGCGCAATCGGCAACCAATGATCGGTCCGCGACAGCGAACACACCGGTAGTACACCAACGGGTGACTGCTTGTCCTCAATGTAGTGGACTTGGCAAGATACCTTGCGAACGGTGTAAAAGTACCGGACGGTTGCTGCAACGTAAGCTGATGGAATGGTCGCGTTGGCCAAAGTTCGATCGGGCGCAGAACGACTTACCTGATGTTGATGAAAATTGGCTACACCGCACTTGCCGTGAGGAATTGGTCTATCGCAAACGCGAAAACCGTATTCCCAAGGAGTGGTTGCAGATAACCGAAGTTAAAGAGATGATCGAACGCCGACTACGCGAGCTTGATCAGGATAGCCGAATTGTAATGGCCGAATTACAGATCAATTTTATTCCGCTCACCGAGATCGAGTTCGATCTCGGCAATCCAGAACAACCGTACCGTTTGGCGATCTACGGTTTCGAGAACCTAATCCCGCCTGATTGGCGCTTTTTGCACTGGGAGCGGATTCTCTTTTCTGCCGGTGTCGGTCTCCTCTCGTTCTTTTTGGTGATGAGTTTGGTATTCCTGACAATGTAACGGTGGATTCCGCGAATCTGACGTAATTCATGGTACGATATTCAGTAGGTGATGGAATGGTGGAGTACGCCTCATGCAGACAGCACAGCTAGCCTCGGCGTTGCTCGCTGAAGCGCGTAAGGCGTTGGTTGGGCAGGATGAGATATTGGTATTATTATTGACGGCGCTGTTGAGCAACGGTCATGTGCTGTTAGAAGGCCTCCCTGGTACCGCCAAAACATTGATGGCGAAGACATTGGCCCAGATGATCCAGGCCGAGTTTCGTCGTATCCAATTCACACCTGATTTGATGCCGGCAGATGTGATCGGGACGCAAGTGTATGATCTGAGCAGTGGTCAATTCCGGTTACGACAGGGGTCGATCTTTACCCAAGTCTTGCTCGGCGATGAGATTAACCGTGCTCCGGCAAAAACTCAAAGCGCGTTGCTTGAGGCGATGGAAGAGCGGCAAGTGACGATTGAAGGGCAACGGTTACCATTACCAGAGCCGTTTTGCGTGATTGCGACCCAGAACTCTGTCGAATACGAAGGTACCTATCCATTGCCGGAGGCGCAACTCGACCGATTTTTGTTCAAGATCGTCATGGACTACGCACCGCGTGAGGTTGAGATAGAAGTGTTGCAACGTTACCATCTTGGTTTTGATGCGCATCAGTTAGCTGCCGCCGGTCTCCAACCCATTGTCACCACCGAGAGCTTGCGCGCCTGTCGAGCCGAGATCGCCCAGGTTCAGGTTGAACAAGGTATTCTCGACTACATTGTCGCGATTGTGCAGGCAACTCGCACGAGTCCTGAATTGCTCGTGGGTGCATCGTTGCGAGCCGGGATCGCGTTGTTATTGGCGGCGAAGGCACTGGCGGCGATCAACGACCGTGCATACGTTACACCTGATAAGGTCAAAACCTTAGCCCGTCCGGTCCTACGCCACCGCATTATTTTGCGGCCAGAAGCTGAAATTGAGGGCTTGAATGCCGATATGGCGATAGGGCGTATCCTCAATCGGATCGAAGTCCCTCGCTAATGCGAGGGTCATCGTTTACCTCGTGCAATTCCTATTGGTCGTGTACCCTAGAGAGAAGCTTCCATGCTTGCTCGCAGTTCGCTGCGTTGGATTCTTCGCCACCCGTGGCAGATGATGCTCTGCGTGTTGGGTGTTGCGTTAGGGGTGGCTGTAGTTGTTGCCATCGATTTGGCAAATGCCAGTGCTCGACGCGCGTTTCAACTTGCCGGTGATACGGTGGCCGGTCAGGCTACCCACCAGATTGTTGGTGGCCCAACAGGATTGGCCGAAACCGTCTACACCGCATTACGCCGGCAATTGCCCGCTTTAGCTGCCGCTCCAATCGTCGAAGGTTACGTCACCGCACCGGCGCTGGGTCCCGGTGTTTATCAACTGTTCGGCGTTGACCCATTTGCCGAAGCACCGTTTCGTCCCTACTTTGCTGCCGATGGTACTGTTGATCTGGCGGCATTATTGATCGAGCCGGGGGCAGCCTTGCTGTCGCGCGCCAACGCCGAACGGGCCGGTTTACAATTGGGCGATACTCTGTCGATCCAGATCGGTGCCCGTTCGGCAACGGTTCGAGTCGTTGGGGTGCTTGATCCGGCTGACGATCTCAGCCGACGCGCATTGGACGGTTTGATCGTGGTTGATATTGCCAGTGCGCAAGAATTATTGGCAACTACCGGTCGTTTGAGCCGAGTTGATCTGATTGTCCCGCCAGCGTTTGCTCTGGAATCACTGATATCGCTCTTACCTGCGGGGGTGACGGTGCATCCGGTTGCAGCACGGGCAGGTGCGTTGCAACAAATGACGGCTGCATTCGAGCTAAATCTGACAGCGCTTAGTCTGTTGGCTCTGATCGTCGGTATGTTTCTCATCTACAATACGATGACGTTCAGTGTGGTGCAGCGTCGCACATTGCTCGGTACCCTGCGCTGTGTTGGCGTGAGCCGCGGGCAATTGGCTGTTCTGGTGTTGGCCGAGGCATTCGTCATTAGCTTGCTGGGAGTGGCAAGTGGCTTGACGCTCGGTATTGTGCTGGGTCGCGGTTTGGTTGGTCTGGTGACGCAGACAATCAACGATCTGTACTTTGTTGTGACGGTTCGCGATCTGAGTCTTGAGCCGTTCGTGCTGGTGAAGGGTGCTGTTCTTGGGATCGTGGCGACACTCGCGGCGGCACTGGCTCCGGCCCTTGAAGCGATGTATACGCCACCACGCACCGTGTTGCGACGTTCGAGTATCGAAGAGCGGGTGCGACGTGCAACGCCGCGATTGGCCATAGCCGGCGTGGGATTATTGGCCGGCGGAGGTGTCTTGTTGGCATTGCCGGCAACTGTCGGGACAACCGGTTTGTATCTGGCTTTTGCCGGTTTGTTCGCTCTTGTCATCGGATCAGCATTGCTGACGCCCGTCGCACTGGTTGGTCTGATGTTTGTCATCCGACCGGTATTGGGCCGCGTCCTGGGCTTGCTCGGGCGGATGGCTGCCCGTGATGTGGTGGCTAGTCTTTCGCGGACTGCGGTGGCGGTTGCAGCACTGATGGTTGCCGTTTCGGTGACTATCGGTGTGGGCATTATGATCGGCAGTTTTCGCCAAACGGTGATCAATTGGCTTGAACAGAGTCTGATAGCCGATATTTATCTCTCGCCACCGAGTAATGTGGCAAATCGGATCGATACGACGCTCGATCCGACATTACCGGCTGCGTTAGCAACATTGCCGGCAGTCGAGGCAATTACGACGTTCCGAAGTGTTCAAATTGACCTACCAACCGGACCAACCACGCTGGTTGCCATTGATGGTGCAACCGAGCGTGGTCGGCGTGCGCTGCGCTTTCAGCAAGGGGGCGACGATGCCGCATGGAAAGCATGGGAACGCGGTGCGGTGTTTATCTCCGAACCGCTCGCTTTCCGTAGTGGTTTGGGGGTCGGTGATACGCTCACGCTGCATACCGATCGCGGTCTCCGTGAACTGCCAATTGCCGGTGTCTACTACGACTACACCTCCGATCGGGGCGTGGTACGGATCAATGCTGCGACGTATCGTGCATTGTGGGACGATCCGGCTCTTTCGTCGCTGGCCATCTATGTGCGTGACGGTTACGATGTCGATACCGTCATCGAGCAGGTCCGTTTGGTGAGTGCTGGGTACGGGACGGTGTTGGTCAATTCGAGTCGAGCATTGCGTGAAGGGACGTTAGTCGTCTTTGATCGCACCTTTGCGATTACATCGGTCTTGCAACTACTGGCGACCATTGTTGCATTCATCGGTATCTTGAGTGCGCTGATGGCGTTACAACTTGAGCGCACGCGCGAGCTTGGTGTCTTGCGAGCCGTTGGCCTCACGCCTGGCCAACTTTGGGGATCGGTGCTGAGCCAAACCGGGTTGATGGGATTAGCCGCCGGTGTGTTGGCTGCGCCACTCGGTTTGGTGTTGGCGCTCGTGCTGACCTACGTGATCAACAAGCGTTCATTTGGTTGGACGCTTGAATTAGCGGTTGATCCGTTACTCTTCGCTCAAGCGTTCGCCGTTGCAATTAGTGCCGCATTATTGGCCGGAATTTGGCCGGCATTGCGTATGAGTCGGATCAGCCCGGCAATTGCACTGCGCGATGAATAAGTATGCTGCACTCCTTAACGCAGTGGAATGTGGTACGATACAGCCGTTATCCGAATCTGAGTGAGGAGATCAACATGAGCGATCGACGCGCAGCTTTTGAACGAGCCGCTCAAGAGGTACAGGAACTGCCCCGCCGGCCCGATAATGAGACGTTGTTGCAACTATACGCCCTGTACAAACAGGCAACCGTCGGCGATGTACAGGGTACGCGCCCGGGAGTGCTCGATATGACCGGTCGGCTGAAGTATGATGCTTGGACGAAACTAAAAGGCGTGACGGCTGAAGAGGCAATGAAGCGTTATATTGAACTAGTCGAGCGGCTCAAGCAGACGATCAAGTAGATACGAAAAGAGGGGTAGATGTGTACTACCCCTCTTTTTCTCTAGACGTATCGTTGCGCTGAGAGGGTGGCAAAGATGCTCACCCTCTAGACCGAATTAATAGCGACGGCGAAAATCACCACGCGATGAACTGCGCGGTTTGTCTTCTGCCTCGTTCACACGCAGATTGCGCCCGCCAATCTCAAGGCCGTCGGTTGCGCGGATCACACCGGCGACATTATTGGTTTCGATCTCAACAAATCCGAAGCCACGCGACCGACCGGTATCACGGTCATTGATGACGCGCGCACTCTGTACTTCGCCGTGCGGCTCGAAGATCGCACCCAGCTCAGCATCGCCAACACTCCACGGCAAGTTTCCGACGAACAGTTTCACTAACATTGCATTCTACTCCACAGAGACTTGGTTCGACACACGTCCATGCATGTCAAAACCGGCTATCACAGACCTCTCGTACAGCCGCCGCCGCTAATCGCTTAGCGCACGTTCGCTCAGGCGATCGACAACGTACTTGCTTCGAGCGATGAAGCACTGCCGATCGACCTAACCCCTGGAGAGTTCTCTGATGCCGGTCTCGCAGCACACGACGTTGATTGACTTCTTCACTATACCATACTTCTGAAGAATTGCAAGTAGCAATTTGCGTGGCGATCCGTCGTGCGAACGATCCGGATGAACGGTTATGGCGTTACGATGGGACTAATTATCGTACCATCGTGAAGGTGTTATCCGTCGAAGGCACGCTTTAGAGCTTTATCCGTCAATGGTGGGCTTTCACTCTATCAACCTTCGGCGTTTGCTGTATCCCCCTCCAACAATGCTTTGCTTTATCCGTCAATGGTGGGCTTTCACTCTATCACACCCTGCACTTATAGCCCGGTGGCGAAGGAGAGAGTATTGCGTGCTGGTGAACGTTGTACAGGTAATGCTGGACCACAGTAGTACAGTCGATCCTCGCGCCAGTCGGCTAGCCCGATTTCGGTTAGCCATGAAGTAACAGTGGCGGCTCGCCGCAGTGCAGTTGATTCGGCGAGTGGGGCGAGTTGTTGGAGGATTCGCGCGACATCTGCCCGGGAGAGGCCTTCGGGATGATCACGGAGGGCGGCAATCACTGAACGAGTGGGTTCGTAACGGAGCAGTTGACGGCGCAGTGCAGCCCGTTGATCGGCACGGTTGTAGCGGGTGAAGGCTAGCCCAAATTTAGTTAGTTGTGCCGTTTCCGTCTGCTCGCCGATTTCGATCAGGCCAATGATCCTCGCTGCTTGCATGTAGTAGAGGCCTTGTCGCTGACCTTTGGCTCCAATGTATTCACCGATTTCGCTTGCCGTGACTCGTCCGCGTGCAATCGCTTCTGCAACACGCGCTACGTCCCAAAGTACATCGGCCTGGGGAATGTCCACTGTGGTCAGCATAAGAGCCTCCTCTTCCTTACACGTACTCGCTCGTACTACAGTTCTACCATATCATACTCGAACGTTTGTGTCAATAGGAAATTTTGCACACGTGTTCACGTGTAAACGCAAAGGCGCAAAGGCGCAAAGGCGCAAAGACGCAAAGGCGCAAAGGCGCAAAGGCGCAGAGATGCGAAAGCTCATGCTCCGGTAGGTGTCATTTGATAGCGCGTTTGCAGTATCATACTCATGGTGCGTAACCGAGGCACGGTTGAGTAATGCACCGACGTTACTCTATTTCGGAGGAGATGACCTATGACATGTACTGACCTTCCGCTAACATCGACCCACGACGTGGCGATCGTTGGCGCTGGTCCGATCGGTCTAGAATTGGCAGTCTGCTTGAAGCAGGCTGGGGTTGACTACATTCACTTTGATGCGCACCAGATCGGTTATACGATGACGTGGTGGCCGCGCAATACGAGTTTTTTCAGCACAACCGAGCGACTGGCGATTGCCGGCGTACCTATTCCCAATAATCATCAGCAACGGATTACCGGTGAAGAGTACTTAGCGTATTTGCGATCGGTTGTGGAGTTGTTCGATCTCCACGTGCAGAGTTATGAGCCGGTTAGCTCATTGCAACGCGATGACGAAGGCTTTACGCTCATAACGAAGCCACTGACCGGGCCACGGAGTTATCGTGTGCGTCGTGTGGTGTTGGCGATCGGTGATATGCACTTCCCCCACCGTCTCAATATTCCCGGTGAGGATTTGCCCCATGTGAGCCATTATTTCCGTGATCCGCACGATTATTTTCGCCGCCGGTTGTTGATCGTTGGCGGTAAGAACTCGGCGGTCGAAGCAGCGTTACGCTGCTGGCGGGCCGGCGCCCAGGTAACGTTATCCTACCGGCGCGCTCGGCTTGATGATAAGCGGGTGAAGCATTGGTTGTTACCCGATTTTGTTGCGCAGGTTGAAGCCGGGACGATCCGGTTTTTGCCGAATACGACGCCAGTTGCGATTGATCCCGGTGGGGTGACGTTGGCTTGTACCGATGACGATGGTCAGCCCACAACCGAGCAGTTCTACTATCCGACCGATTTTGTCTTGCTCGCTACCGGTTTTCGTGGTGATCAGCGATTGCTTGAACAGGCTGGAGTTGTCTTGCGCGGACCGAACCGCGTGCCGGAATATAATCCGGTCACAATGGAGACGAACGTTCCCGGTCTGTATTTAGCCGGTACGGTAGCGGCCGGTATTCAACAGCGTTATACCCTCTTCATTGAGAACTGCCACGAACACGCCGGCAAGATTACCCAAGCAATAACGGGACGTTGGCCGGCCCGGTTGGGCGATATCCCAATGCGTACCTACCAACTCGGTTTCGAGCAAATTGCCGCGAATTGAGCATTCTATTGCCCAATTACGCTTGCCAAAATCGCGTAGTCTGAGTATAGTAATGAGCGTGCGGGGCTGTAGCTCAATGGATAGAGCACCGACCTTCTAAGTCGATGGTTGCGCGTTCGAGTCGCGCCAGCCCCGCCAATCCCTTCTTCACGATTGTTCTTCCACACCAACCCGTTGCGCTAATAGTTGCTCGATGCGCGTTAAGCGTTGCTGAATCTCGGTGAGCATTTCTCTTTGGCGATCAACCGCTTCGTCCTCAACAAACAAAGCGGCAATATTCGCGGTCAGCAACCCAAATAACGAAATACCGGCTAGCATCAGAAAGACTGCCACGCCGCGCCCCAACGCTGTTACCGGATAGGTGTCGCCATACCCAACTGTTGTAATAGTGGTCAGCGCCCACCAGATGGCATCGGCAAACGAGGCGATAGGGCCACCGCTACCCTGTTCAGCAACGAACATGAGGGTGGCTGCCACTAACACAACGATGAGACTGGTGATGCCAATAAACGCCGGCATGCGTTGGCGTAAGGTTTGGCGCGATTGTCGCCAGAGCCGGGTGAGAATGATCGGGAGCCATAAGAGCCGTAATGGGCGCAGAAATGGAATTGCGATCATCACTATCTCGATCCAGTTCGCACGAATGTAAGCTACCCGATCGGGAGATAGATACCATTTGATCAGAAGTTCAATTCCAAATATTCCCCAAATGATCCAGAGTATGCCATCGAGAACAAGTGTAGTTATGGTGCTGAGTGTCCTGTTTTCGATTAAAAAGAAAATGACGAGAAAGCAGATCGATAAAAAGAGCATTGGCATTTCGGTAATTCGATTAAAACGATTGAGCAGTAATGTACGTTGTTCAAGTGACATACAAGCATCCTCCGATTTGAGTAATGGTGAAATAATCGTATAGGGGATATAATACTCCCGAACCGTATCGTATCATAGGAGCTAATAGCAATGCAGACCGTTCGCGAACGCAGTGAGATTCCAGAGCAGTACAAGTGGGATCCGTTTAGTATCTTTCCTTCACAAGCTGCATGGGAAGCGGCCATTGACGAGGTTGATACGCTCATTGCACGTGCTGCTCAGTTTCGTGGTCGGTTACACGAGGGCACACCCGTTATTGCCGACTTTCTCGGCCTGAGCGAGACGATTATGCGCAACGTCGGCCAAATTACCGTCTTTGCCACGATGTTCTATACCGTCGATACCAATGACCGTGAAGCGAGTGCAATGCGTGATCGGGCAATTGGGCTGCAAGCCCGAGCGAGTGCAGCACTGGCGTTTGGTGAGCCTGAGTTGTTGGCCATCGGTGCCGATCAGTTGTTGGCCTGGGCGGATCAAGATGAGTATCTGGCAACTTACCGCCACTATTTTGAACGCCTGATCGCTCGTGCTCCTCACGTGCGTTCTGCCGAAGTGGAAGAGCTGTTGGGGCAGGTACGCGATCCGTTCGCTGCGGCAAGTGCAGTCCACGGTGTATTGGCCAATGCTGAATTACGCTTTCCCCTCGCCTACGACAGCAATGGTGAGGCGTATGAGATTACGCAAGGCACGATTAATGCACTCATTACCCATCCCGATCGCACCTTGCGTAAGCAGGCGTGGGAAGGGTATGCTGATGCGCACATTGCCGTCGAAAATACGATGGCCCAGTGCTTAGCCGCCGGCGTCAAACAGAATGTCTTTCTTGCCCGTGCGCATCGGTATGCCTCGGCTCTTGAAGCCGCACTGAAGCCGAATTTTATTCCACTTGAGGTCTTTCACAACCTGATCGCTACTTTCGAGCGTCATGTACCGATCTGGCACCGGTATTGGCGGGTACGTCGTGCGGCCCTCGGTGTCGATGAATTGCATGTTTACGATACCAAAGCGCCGTTAGCGACCCCACTTGTCGTGCCTTACGAGCAAGCTGTTGATTGGATCTGCGCCGGTATGGCTCCGCTGGGCAATGAATATGTCCAGATTATGCGGCGCGGGTTGCGCGAACAGCGTTGGGTTGATGTCTATCCCAATCGGGGCAAGCGGGCCGGGGCGTTCTCAACCGGTGCACCGGGTACCCACCCGTTTATTATGATGTCGTACAACGATGATATCTTCAGCCTTAGTACTCTTGCCCACGAGTTGGGTCACTCGATGCATTCGTACTATACTCGGCGTACCCAACCGGTGATCTATACCAACTATGGTCTCTTCCTGGCAGAAGTAGCCTCGAATTTCAATCAGGCGTTGGTGCGCGCGTATCTGTTCCAAACGTTAACCGACCGCAATGCCCAGATCGGCTTAATCGAAGAGGCGATGGCGAACTTCCATCGCTATTTCTTCATTATGCCGACGCTGGCTCGCTTTGAGTTGGCTATCCATCAGCGCGCTGAACGCGGTCAACCGTTAACCGCGACCATCTTTAACGAGCTGATGGCCGATCTCTTTGCTGAGGGGTATGGTAGCGAGGTCGTCGTGGATCGGGCGCGCGTCGGTAATACGTGGGCGCAGTTTTCTACCCATCTGTACGCCAATTTCTATGTCTATCAGTATGCAACCGGTATTGCCGGTGCCCACGCGCTGGCCGCACCTATCCTTGCCGGTAATGCCGATGCCGCCGATCGCTACATCAACGAATTTCTCAAAGCCGGTGGTTCACGTTTTCCGCTCGATACGTTGCGACGTGCCGGTGTTGATCTAACTTCACCCGAACCGGTTGAGCAGACCTTTGCAGTGATGGCATCTTACGTTGATCGGCTTGAGCAGTTGTTCGGTGTATCAGTTTCATAATCATGCAGAATAGCAGAACAAGAGTCACATGAAGGGATACTGCTACGGTATCTAACACCATGTGGCTCTCCGTCGAAAGATGTTACCTATGAAACGACGAACGCCGGTCGTTAGTGGAATCAGTATTGTGCTGCTGCTCCTTACTACCGTAACCTTCGCGCAGTTGCCATACCGAGTTCATCTGCCATTGGTGATGCGCATAGGCCAAAACCCGCTGATGAGCGGTGAGGCCACGTTCTATCTTGAAGCCGATGGTAGCGGTGCATGTCTGTTCGATCCTATCCCCGGTGATCGGATGGTGGCGGCAATCAGTTATCTCAATTATGGTAACGCCGACTATTGCGGTGCGTATGTTGAGGTGTTTGGGCCACAAGGAAGCGTTGTAGTACGGATTGTCGATGAATGTCCCGATAATCCCGGTTGTGGCCTCAATCATCTCGATCTCAGCCCTGAGGCGTTCGAGCGTATTGCGCCGCGAGCGTGGGGGCGCGTGCCGATCACGTGGCGGGTGATCAGTCCGCCTCTTACCGATCCGGTGCAATTTCATCTCAAAGATGGCAGTAATCCGTGGTGGTTAGCTTTTCAGGTGCGCCGTCACCGAAACCCGATTGCCACACTCGAGTATCGTACACCGCAAGGGCAGTGGGTGCAACTCAACCGAACGCCCTATAACTACTTCATCCGTGAGTGTCAGTGTACCGGCGGCGAAGGTGGTCCTTTCATCTTGCGAGTCACCGACATCTACGGCAATACACTCACCGAGACGGTACAATTTACGACCCTCTCGTCCGGTGGTTTATCACCCGGCGAGTTAGTTAGTGGCAGTGGTCAGTTTCCCTACGGACCGTAGCAAGGCTGATGTCAGCGTTTAATCGGGGAATAGCTCATCGGCCTCTCGTTGGGCCGTGACCATATCACGCGCCCGGCGTGTGCGTTGCTCGATGAAGCGATAAAAGGTCTCATCATAGGGTCGTGTTCGTACCACTACCGGCATTGGAACAGCGTGGCCAAGCACGAGAGCTTGCTGGCGGGTGTCGAGATTAGCCAGCACCATGCGTAGTCGGTTCCTACCACCGACGCCGGTGAACACGGCATCGATATCCTGTTCATCGCTTAACAGCGCGGTAATTCGAGTACCAAGCTGACTCAGCACCTCGCTGTCAATCGATGAAGGTCGTTGATCAACGACCAGTAGCGTCACGCTGTATTTGCGCATCTCGCGTGCAATCGCGCCGAAGATGGTCTGACGGGCAAGGCGTGGGTTGAGAAACTTATGAGCTTCTTCGATGGTAATCATCAATGGGCGTGGTCGATCAGATTCAAGTTTTGAATGAAGATACTGCTCGGTCTGTTCGCGCCAGCGTTGATGAATCCGCCGGGTTAGGACATTGGCGACCAGCATGTATGCTAAGGGATCGTCGTAACGACCAAAACTTAGCACCACGTGCCGCCCGGCCATAAGGGCATTGATGAGATGATCGATCGGTGACAGATCGGCACGCTCGCGCACAAAACCCAAACGTTTGAGTTGTAACGTCTTACGCTTGAGTGCGTTCAACGAGGCGAGGCTCGCACTCTTCTCATCGGCAAAGGTCTTGAGATCGGCTTGATCCATCTGCCAAAGCTGAGCAAGCCAGTCGGCGCCATAGGCATCAACCAACAATTCAGCCGTCTCGGCGGCGGTAGGGTTGAGATTCAATTCTTCACTGAGCAACAGTACATCTTCAGGTTCGATCTGATCGTAGCCAATCACAATCTCCCCATCTATCGATTTGCGATCAAACGCCCCACCGGCCAGCGCATACAGCAACACCTTACTACCGAAAAGCTGGCGCAATCCCTTAACGAAATGTGCCCCTTCTGAGCGCGCCGCCCATCCGTATTCGTCGTGCATATCGAATATAAGGTTAGAAGCCACGTCGCTCAGAATAACCCCACAGACCAAGAGGCGGGTCAGAAAGCTCTTGCCGGTACCACTCTTCCCGAACACTCCATTCGAGCGCTCGACCAACCGATTGAGGTCGATACAAACCGGCACATCCATATCGAGCGGAGAGCCGATCATAAACTGACTCCCCTCTTCGCGCCCAAAGACATGCTGAAAATCTTCTGCGTTCGCCTCGAACAGCGGCGCAAAATGGTGGGGGACCGTCTTAACCGGTAATAGCTCGGTACTCCCGTCGAGCGGCAACATCAGCCGCAGATCGAGCCGTAGTTCACCATACGTAGTAGTTCCACTCAGCACATTAGCGAAGAATTCATCAGCCGGTGGCGGATCGAGCATGACCTTCGGCGTCGCCGCTCCGAGTCGCACATCCGTTACCATCGAAAAAAAGGTGAAGCGTTGACCCTGCACAACAACAAACTTGCCAACGCGCACATCCTCAACCGAAGTACCGGCATCGAGCCGCACCGTTAAGCCCTCGAGGAGCGAACCACCGGTGACTACACCGAGGCGTTGACGTCGTTGCATAGTGCTGCCTCCTTATTTGCAATGACGTATTTTTAATCGTATCACACCTTGGTGCCTGAAAGATCAGAAATGAACAGAGTGTTATGCCAGGCATACGGAAATCTAAGCTTCTCTCTCGTTTGATGAAGTGACATTGCACGAAAATAAGATGTGAGACGATTATGCGTATTCTCATTGTAGACGACGAATCAAGCACACGATCAACGTTACAGCGTCTCATGGCGAAACTACGGAACGCCAAGATCGACATGGCAAACAACGGGGCCGACGGTCTGAAACTGGCACGCCAACATTGGTATGATCTGATCATTACCGATTATCATATGCCAAAGATGGACGGTATTGACTTGATCTATACCCTACGGCAAGAGGGGTATATGATTCCGATGGTACTCATATCGGGCGACCCAGCAGTTGGAGGTTATGCGGTATCAGCCGGAGCAAACCTCTTTCTCCATAAGCCGATAGACATTGACGATCTACGCACTATGCTCGACATGTTGGGCTTATAGGCGACCAATGCATCTATATTCGCCAAGGTATGGTACCATCAAGCTTAGGATATCGAGATCGCAACCGGAGACATCATGCAACCCATTCCTCGTTACGATGGATACATCTTTGATCTTGATGGCACTATCTATCTCGGCGACATCCTGTTACCCGGTGTTGCCGAACTGTTGGTGACACTCCGCCGTGAGGGGCGGCGGATCGTCTTTCTCTCGAATAATCCAACCAAAACACGCCGGCAATACGCCGAGCGTTTGCGGCGTCTCGGCATTGACGCCGATGAGCATGAGATTGTCAATAGCTCGGCGGTGATGGTGGAATGGTTGCTTGCTAATGCCCCCGGCGCACCGTTATTTGTCGTCGGTGAGGCGCCACTCATCGGTGAACTCGAGGCGGCTGGGTTCCCGTTGAGTGAGCGACCGGGTGAGATCGCTTTTGTTGTCGCTTCGTTTGATCGCACGTTTACCTATCGTAAACTCCAGATTGCCTTCGATGCAATCCGGGCCGGCGCACGTCTTGTCGCTACAAACCCCGACCGCTTTTGCCCGGTTCCGGGTGGGGGCGAGCCAGATGCAGCGGCGATCATTGCTGCAATTGAGGCGTGTACCGATACCCGTTGCGAGGTGATCGTCGGCAAGCCATCACCGATTATGGCCCGCACGGTAAGTAGACTGATCAACCTACCACCTGAACGGTGTATTATTGTCGGTGATCGGTTAATGACCGATATTGCAATGGGGATCACGGCCGGTATGGATACGGCATTGGTGTTAACCGGAGATAGCCGGCGTGCCGATCTTGAACACTCGCCATACTGGCCAACTTACGTGCTCGAGCGGATTGATGAATTGATCCGGGAAACGGCTTGACGAGAGGCCTACTTCCGACTACACTACCTATACTACAGTATAGAGAGGAGAATCCATGACTGCCGCTCGCCATACTTCCCCTACCCCGTATCAACCACGATTGACCGGTGATCAGTCATCGCCTGCCGAAACTGCCGATACGATGTGGCCATTGGCGTTGCGGGCATTGCTGCTGCTGCACGGCGTGGCGTTACCGTCCGATCCAACGCTTACGGCTCTCTCCGAGGCTGACCAGATTGCGTTACGCGGTAGTCTGGTGCTGCTCTCTGATGAACCGGCCAATATTGCGTAACCATCGTTACTGTCAGGTTATCTATCAGCAGCGGGGTGGGTCTAAGTAGTTCTTCGATGTTCCAATAATGAGGATTCAGCGGTAACTCAGATCGGGTCAAGGCGATTCAGAACCGGTTTGCAGAGTAACGCAGGTAACACAGGTGCAGCTTATCCTCAGACCCACCCCACTAGGATGGTTGCACTCAACCAGACGCAAGGGCACTTACTCACCTGACGCTTTATTTGTACCTAGCAATCGCGTCGCCTGTGCAGTTGCTCGACAAGCTCCAACTTATCCCCATGATTG
Organism: Chloroflexus sp.; assembly: GCF_049970315.1. Taxonomy (GTDB): domain Bacteria; phylum Chloroflexota; class Chloroflexia; order Chloroflexales; family Chloroflexaceae; genus Chloroflexus. The sequence continues at coordinate 269,589 of NZ_JBMFNE010000002.1, read as the reverse complement.
GTTATTATCCGCACACCCAAAGCATTATAAGAGAGTTGGGATAACTAAAGCTGCTTCAGAGTAATACCGCATACTGTAGTCTCTGTTATTCTGCCACACTGCGTGAATACAGGTTGTGATCAGCAACCCAACGTAGCGATGAGCCTATAGCGCTCGTGCCCATAAACCATCTAGCCGCCATCGAAACCACACGCTAACCCGCTGGCGACACACCTTTACCTCACGTTCTAGATTAAAATATACTGGTAATTATCGCAGTATTCACTCCCACTTCGACTCCACCCCAACCTTGTCGGCGCAACGTGTTATTTATCTGTACTAGAATGCCTTTTTGCACTATTACAAGGCAGTCAAACCCGTGCGCTTGGGTGGAACCGAACGCGATAGTAACTTTCCGTCCACCACTCTGCAACATGTAAGAGGAATACACTGCTACTCGCCACTTTCCTACCCGTCGTTTCGGCCCGGGTATAGAGCATCCTACGCTTTATTGATCAGGGTTGGTCCACTAGCATGCCGGATGAACATCAGTACTCGCCTGTGTTTCCAGCTTGACACTGCTTCTGGTCTGACTGTCGGTGTTAGTACCCTCAGGCTTCTGTCGGTAAGAGACGTCTCCTGCATTAAGATACCCTAGCCTTTGAGCTTACGTTCGTTCCTTGCCACCACTGTTTCTCAGGGTTTCTACCCGTACTCCAACACTACTCTGCTTCGTTCGCCTAGACAAAAGCCGAGATTCCGGTAATTGCTCGGCCCACGATCAACGTATTCATCTCGTGCGTGCCCTCGTATGAGTAGAGCGCCTCAGCATCGGCAAAGTAACGGGCAACACCGTGTTCGAGGAGAATACCGTTACCGCCAAGAACCGCGCGAGCCAGCGCCACTGTCTCGCGCATTTTTTCACCACAGAAGACCTTCGCCAGCGAGGCCTGCTCTTGGCTGATTTTGCCGGTACGAGCAGCGATCTGACTCATGCGCAGGCACATTGTCTGCATCGCCGTCACATTCGCCAGCATCTGCACTAAACTATTTTGAACCAGTTGAAAACTACCGATAGGCCGCCCGAATTGAATGCGCTGTTGGGCGTAAACGAGTGCCTGTTCGTAAGCACCCATTGCCACGCCGGTCATCGCCCATGCTACTGCTGCCCGGGTGATCGCCAGTTGACGCGCCACACCGCGAAAACCGCCGACGTTGGGTAAGCGGTTTGCTTCGGGTATACGACAATTCACCAGCCGGATGTTGGCATTTTGTACGGTGCGTAGCGCAATCTTTCCTTCGAGCCGCTCGACTTCGTACCCCGGTGTGTTGCGCTCAACGATGAAGCCTTGCACCTGATTGTTCGAGACATCGCGTGCCCAAATGATGTTAATATCGGCGATCGGTGCATTCCCGCTCCATTTCTTCGCACCGTTGAGCACCCAGTGACCACGCTCAAAGCGGGCCGTGGTCTGGAGACCGGCGGCAGTTGCCGAACCAACATCCGGTTCGGTAAGTGCCCACGAGCCGATTAGCTCAAACCGCTGCATCGGTGGTAACCAGCGCTGCTTCTGTTCGGGAGAACCAAAGAGATCGATTGACCCCATGCACAAACCCCAATGTACCCCGAAAAAGGTGTAAATTGAGGGATCGACCCGTGCCATTTCCATACACGCTACACCGGTGAGGACTGGACCGAGCGCGTCGATGGCGTAGGGTCGTGAGCCGAAGGTCTCGGCGATGAGACGGGCAAAACCGGGGACGATCTCGTGCGGAAATTCGCCGCGCTCCCAGAAGCTGTTGGCGATTGGACGAATCTTCTCTTCCATGTATGAGCGAATCTTTTGCTGGATTGCTCGCTCTTCGGGTGAGAGTTCGGCCAGGATATCGTAGAAATCACTATTCACCGACGGCACCCGCTTTGGTCGTCGTTTGGCGGTAATACTTTTTAGCAGCAGACCAATCTCTTGCGGCGTAACACCTCGTAATGCGCGAAAGGTGTCAACGAATGGTACCTGTACCTGCTGCATCATACGGGTGAGGCTAGCTGGAAGGGTAACGAATGACATATCTACCTCCTGATCAACGCTGAATCTGTAACGTCATTGTTGTGCGATCTTGCTTTAAGAGGAGAACGGGATGACGCAATGCGTCAAGGGCAGTGTAGCACAGAACGATCCTCAATGTCAACAAGAAACTGAGCGATAAGAAAAGTGTTAGATTGGCTTAGGGTGCGCATTCATTACAAGCGGGTCGTTGCCCAGATAAACCGCTCGGACGGCCAGAAGCCAAGCCTCCGACAGGCGTCAAAGAGGGTACTATCTGTGGCATCAACGAAGAGATAGACTCGTGAAGTGATACCAAAGCAACTCTGGACTAAGGCACTGAGCGCGGATTGTAGTGCCGGTAGTGATCCGGTCTGCATCGCCCAGCCTAGCTCAACCACATCACCGGTTGCAAAACAGGTCACGGCGGTCGCTAGCAAGCTACCATCAGCCGCAAATACACCAAATGCCGGGACCGAATTCAGTGTCCAGGTTTGCCAGGGCGCCGCCGTTGCCCACAGGTCTTTCACCGCTTGTACATCATCTTTCTGTATCCGACGGGCAGATGGTTGGGTGATAGGATGCAATGTCTCCGGTTCAACCACCATCTGATACAGGAAGTGAACCGATTCAAGATGGGTTGTGTTGTTTAATAACGGTACGTTCGCCACCGGCATAACGATTTCGAAGGGACGGTTCCATAGTTCGGGATTGTCCATCGCCAAGGCTTCGAGCAGCATAGGAAGCACCTGCGGTACGTCAACGGTGAACGATAGACGAACCGATGATACATCGCGCCACACAGCAGCGACCCCGACCACTACATGATTGCTTAGGGCAGCTCTGATTGATACCGATCCGTGTCGGCGATACAAGAACGCTAACGTAATCGCGTTGCGGTACGGCGACCGGCGTAAGAATGCGTTTACCGCAGGGTAGTGTTCGGCAGTCACAGGAACGATCTGCAATGGCATACACCCATCTCGTGGTCATTGTTTGGTAGAGACCCCGTTGTTCAGCGCAGCACTATTGGCAGCGCCGGTCTTACGCGCCATTATACCGTGCAAACGGTTGACGGTCAGCGCCACAATCGTCTACAATACCGCGAGGAAGCTAGTTAAGATAGGCAAAGATGCCTTCTTTTTCATCATAGGCTATATGCATATGCAAAGACTGACTGCTGCTCAGATTCGTGAAACGTTCATATCGTTTTTTAAGCGCCATGGCCATACCCATGTACCCAGCTCATCGTTGGTGGTTGCCGACGACCCAACGCTGCTGTTCGCTAATTCCGGCATGGTGCAGTTTAAAGATGTCTTTTTGGGTCGCGAACAACGCCCGTATACTCGTGCTGTAACTGCCCAAAAGTGTCTGCGCGTTAGCGGTAAACACAACGATCTCGAAGAGGTTGGTCCCTCACCACGCCACCATACTTTTTTTGAAATGTTAGGCAACTTTTCGTTCGGTGATTACTTCAAAGCCGAGGCTATTCGATTGGCGTGGAAATTGCTAACCGAAGAGTTCCAGTTGCCCGTCGAAAGACTTTGGTTTACGGTGTTTGCCGGTGATGATGAGGTGCCACCCGATGATGAGGCGGCAGCGTTGTGGATTGCGCAAGGCGCCGACCCGTCGCGGGTGTTGCGCTTTGGCCGCAAAGACAACTTTTGGGTGATGGGCGATACCGGTCCTTGTGGCCCATGCTCGGAGATTACCATCTACATCGGCGATGATCTGAGCCAAATGCGTGCCGAGGGTGTTAATTCCGACGATCCGAATTATGTCGAGATCTGGAATAATGTGTTCATGCAGTACGACCGCGCCACCATGCAGCCGCTGCCACGGCCTTCGGTCGATACCGGTATGGGTCTTGAGCGAATGGCAATGGTGATGCAAGGCGTCCATAGCACGTATGATACCGATCTGTTCGTGACCATTATTAACCGCATCATTGCTGTGCGCGGCAGCGACGAAGAGCATTATCAGGCTCATCGCAGCGCATACCGCGCTATCGCCGACCACGCACGCGCAATTGCGTTCTTGATCGCCGATGGGGTTTTGCCCGGTAATCTGGGCCGTTCGTATGTGTTACGCCGTATTTTGCGCCGCGCCGCGTATCAGGGTCGCACGATTGGCTTTGAACGACCATTCCTCGCCGAGGTGATTACAACGGTAATCGACCAAATGGGTGAGGTGTACCCCGAATTGGTACATCGACGCGAACTTATCTTGAGTGCCGCCGACCAGGAAGAACGCCAATTTTTGCGTACTCTGAGTGGTGGCCTGAGCCGCCTCAATGCCGTGATCGAGCAGGTACGTACCCGTGGCGAGACGGTGATCCCCGGTACCGATGCGTTCGTACTGAAAGACACGTATGGCTTTCCGCTCGATTTGACCCAGAAGATTGCTGCCGAACAAGGGTTGACAGTCGATGAAGCCGGTTATGAGGCGGCAATGGCCGAACAACGCGCTCGTTCACGGGCGGCGGCGGCCGGGAAGCGTGGCGGTGAAGCCGATCTGTGGGCCGAACTTGATCTGCCTGCGTCGCATTTTACCGGCTACGAGCGCCTGAGCGACCGAGCAACGGTGATCGGTATGTTGGCCGAAGGGGATGCGATTACGTCTGCGACGGTCGGACGGCAAGTGCAAATTGTGCTCGATACGACGCCTTTCTACGCCGAAAGTGGCGGTCAAGTTGGTGATACCGGCGTGCTGGTCGGGCCAGAGGGTTCGGTACAGATCGAAGATACCCGCCGGCCATTGCCCGGTCTAATCGTTCACTATGGTCGCGTGGTCAGTGGTACGATCCGTGTAGGCGATCAGGTGCAAGCTACGGTTGATATGGTACGGCGGGCCGATATTCAGCGGAATCACACGGCCACCCATATGCTCCAGCGCGCCTTACGCGACGTGCTCGGCGAACACGCAGCCCAAGCCGGTTCGTTGGTGGCGCCCGACCGGCTGCGCTTCGACTTTACCCATACCAAACCGCTCGATCCTGAAGAATTGCGTGAGATCGAGCGCCGTCTGAATACGTGGGTCCGCGCCGATGCATCGGTACGCTGGGAAATTACCGGTTACCAGTCTGCCATAGCACGCGGTGCGATCGCGCTGTTTGGTGAGAAGTACGGTGATACTGTGCGCGTCGTGACCATTGAACGCGGTACCGGAATTGAGAACGGTGAGTACGCTTCTCGTGATAGCCTTGAGCTGTGCGGTGGCACACACGTGAATCGCACCGGTGAGATTGGGTTTGTCCGCATCCTCAGTGAAGGGAGTATCGGTAGTGGGATCCGTCGCGTCGAGGCTCTGACCGGGCGTGGCGCCGAGTTATGGGTAGAAGAACAAGCACAGACGTTACGCGATCTGGCTGCACGGATCAATGCGCAACCCGCACAACTGATCGAACGAATCGAGGCGCTTTTGGCCGAGAACCGGCAACGACGGCAAGAGCTGGAGGCGCTGCGGAGTAAGTTGGCGCGCGAGATGCTCGATACTCTGGTACATCGCACGCAAACGGTCGCCGGGATTCCACTGCTGGCAGCAGAGGTGGAAGCCGATTCGGTCGAACGCCTGCGTGAGATGGGTGAATATCTGCGCGATAAGCTGGGTAGTGCCGTGATTGTGCTTGGCGCCCAGATCAACGGCAAACCACAATTACTTACACTTGTCACGTCCGACCTGGTCAAGCGAGGCCTGAATGCAGTGCATATTGTCAAACCGCTTGCCGCTATCGTCGGTGGTGGTGGTGGTGGCCGATCCGAAATAGCGCAAGCCGGTGGACGGAACCCCGACCGCTTGGCGGCTGCTATCACTGCTGCGGTAGACGTGTTGGCCGAACAGGCAGGATAGGTCAAGCATCAAATTGCTGGAGGTCTTCTGTGCTCACCCGGTGAGCACAGAGGCTAGGTGAGGGGCTATGATCACCGATGAGACGGCGCTTGTCCTTGCGCTCCCCGAAGATACTGCCGAGTCGCTCATGGCACGGGTACGAGCAACCCATGCTGCTAATGTGCAAATCTTGGCCCCTGAAGGTACAACGGTACTCCAACGTGTGGCCGGGACGGATACGCTGCGTGCGTTGGCAGCAGCAGCCGGGATTTCGTTGACGATTATTAGCTCTGATCCGACGATTCTGAAAGCGGCCCGCCAGAGCGGTTTAACGACGATTGAAGTCACCGGTACACACGTGCAATCTCCACCGCCGGCTACTTCTTCGCCGACGACTGAGGATATTCCCGCCGAGGATCTCGAGTTTTTGGCAGCACTTGATGAGTTGACCGGAACCGATTCGTCTGCCATGCTCTTTACCCCCCCCGCGAAACCATCAACTGCTGAAACTCGTCCCATTGCCGCACCGACAACCCGCCCGCTACCGGCCCAGTCCGATAGTGCCACTCCCACATCCTCACCGGTGATGGGAGATGATGATCTCGAGTTTTTTGACGCACTCGATGACCTGGCCGCAGCTTTCGAGCAAGAGCGGACTGAGGCACCGCCACCACCTATCCCTTCATCACGCGAATCAAGCGCTCAACCGCCACGGGTTCGTCCTGAGGATATTCAATTATCGGCGGAGGAAACGACACGCGCGAATCAAATCGGGCAACGGAGTGAAACCGAGCGAGCAAAACGCCCGACGCGGCCACCGCAGCACACCACGCCAACCCCAACTGCGACAACCGATACAGCCGAGAGGCCACGCCGCTTGCCCACCCGCACTCCGCCACCGGCAACACCCAAAGCGGCTGCACGTCCGGCCAACCGTACATTATCTCGGCTCAGTTGGAGCCTACTCGGTATTCTACTCATCACCCTTATCGCTTTCGGCATCTTTCTGGTTGTGACTCGCAGCGTGACCATCGTTGTTCGTTTGCCGGCACGTGAAACGGTCCCGATCAATGGCTTAGTCATTCCACTGTCGCCGGTAGCCGCTACCACCGCGCAGGGCGCCGTCGTCGCTGAGCCGATTAGCACCACGGTAGCCATTAGTCGAAGTGGTGAAGTAACGGAAGGAGTCCTCACACCGGTAGAAAGTGCGTCCGGTGTTATAACCCTCCGCAACCTCAACATGCAGCCGATCACGATCCCGGCAGGGAGTGAATTCATCGCGATTGGCCCTAACAACCAGCCGATCCCATTTATCAGCAATGTTGAAGTGACCGTACCGGGTGCTGTTACCTCGAATCTGGGCAACCAGATCATTACTACCCTCGGCGAAGCGCAGGTTCCGATCACGGCCCGTTCACCCGGCAGTGCCTCGAACATCCCGGCTAACTCCATTCGGGAAGTCCGCATTCCCGGCGGTCCGACGATTACGCTAACCGGTGGTATCTTGACCGTCGTGCATGATGCAATTGGTGGTGGGACTGACGAAGAGGTCTTCGTGATAAAAGAGAGTGATGTGCGTCGCTACTTGGCCGAAGTCCTGACCAGCCTTGACCAAGAGGCGCGCCGACAGCTTGATGGGCTGGCACTGGCCCGCAACCTGCGTCTTGAGCCGACGACCGTCTCGCCAAGTCGGGCCGAACTCGAACAACTGGCCGGTTTTGAGCAGATTGTTGATCCACCGATTGGTACATCGTTGAGAAATACTCGCTTGTTTACCTTGACGGTGCAGGCACGCTATAGTGGGCTGGCGATTGCCGGCGATAGCGCGCAATTCCAACGCCAACTGGCCGATGCGTTTAACTCGCAGCTCATCCAGAACGGTCAATTACGTCCGGGTGATTGCCGAGCGGCCTTCGTGCGTGGCTGGCGCTGGGATGGGTCAACCCTACGGATTGACGGCGAAGTTGGTCCCGACCCAGCCTGTGGTAACGAGCTTGATCCAGCAACACGGGCTGCCATTCAGAACGCCGTGCTTGGCCGAAGTCGCGCCGAAGCCGAAGCCGAATTGCAGGCACTGGTCGCGAGCGGGAGGCTGGCCGGGTTTGAGTTACCGAAAGAGATCGAGCGCTTTCCGAGTTGGAGCTGGCAGATCCGGATTCGCAATGAATGAGCAAACAGTCTTAGGGCTTGATGTCGGTGAACGACGGATCGGAGTGGCGATTAGCGATGTGGAAGCTCGCATCGCCGCTCCGCTGACGACCATTCCTGCCCACCCTCCCGAACGGGCGATCGGGCAGATTGCACGCCTCGTTGCTGAACGTGGAGTTCGGCGGGTGGTAGTAGGATTACCACTCACCATGCGGGGCGAACACGGCCCCCAAGCAGCCGCAGTACAGCGCTTTGTCGATGCACTTGCCGCTGTCCTCAATTGTCCGGTTGAGATGTTCGACGAACGACTCACGAGCGTTGCCGCCGAACAAATGTTACGTAACCTCGGATTGAAACCGGCAAAAATCAAGGAACAGATCGATCAGGTTGCCGCATCGATCATCTTGCAAGATTATCTTAACGCCCGACGAAACCCGTTCTAATGCTATGCCGTACTCCATCCGTCCGATAAGCGCCGCCGCCACTCGGCCGCTCCGCCAGCAGATTCTCCGCCCACACCAAACGGTAGACGAACTAGTGTACCCCGGCGATGACCATCATCTCACACTCCACGCCGGTGCATTTGTCGAAGACCAACTGGTAGGGATCGCTTCATTTGCACCAGAAGCTTGCCCCGGTGTAGCAGCACAGGCGGCCTGGCGTCTCCGTGGGATGGGAGTAGTACCTCACCTGCGCCGGTGTGGTATTGGCAAGGCACTGTTAGCCACCGGTGTCGAACACGTCCGTCGGTACCACGGCGATATGATTTGGTGTCATGGCCGCACCGGCGCCTTATCGTTCTATCGTGCGTTTGGTTTTGTCACCCATGGCGATGAGTTTGTTGTACCGCAAACAGGGCCACACTATGTGCTGATCTATTGGATACCAATGGATCGACAGTGATAAGGATGCAGCGACGCATCGCCTTCACAACACATATCCTCGCTTGCGTGCCACTTCCTCTTTGTGTTTGCGGAAGAGAATATCGCGTTCGGTTCCTTTAATCTCGCGGCTGTAGGTTGCCAGAATCCGCTCGACCTCAGCATCAATCTCTTCCTCAATTTTCAAATCGGCTACGATAGCATCGTAGATCGCTTTGACCCGCAGCGCACGAGCATCACTTGGTCGCTGACCGGGAGCATCACGATAGGCCAACAGACCGCGCTCGGCCAACTCATCGTGCAACCGTTCCGCGATACGACGCACTTTATCCTCGCTGAGTCGCATAGATCACCTCGGTGTCATCAGGTATTGCTCCTTGTATTGTACACGAAGGAACGACAGGTACCAGCATTATCAGCAGCCGTCGGTGGTGAGACCATCCTGCGGGGTCAGGGGTAGGTGATGAGGGTGTATGTACAGTGGCTGAAAGAATGCAATTAGAGTGAAACATTTCACTAATTGATCGTTGTACGTCGACACACGCTATTTCAATTATTGTACGTAAATTACTTTTTTATGAAACGTTACACTTTTTGTCTTGACAAACAAAGATCTGCGCCTCAGCAGCTCGCGTATGCGCGGCGTGCTGGAGGTGAGCGCCCAGATCACCAACACCGGCGAACGGGCCGGTACCGAAGTGGTTCAACTCTACGTGCGCGATCTAGTGGGATCGCTCACCCGCCCGGTGCGCGAACTGAAAGGCTTCCAGCGCATCACCTTGCCACCCGGCGCAGCGCAGCGAGTCACCTTCACCTTGCACGAAGCGGACTTAGCCTTCACTCGCGCCGATGGTAGTTGGGGAACCGAACCGGGCCGATACAAGGTTTGGATCGCACCTCACAGTGAAAGTGGTCTCGAAGGTGAATTTGAACTCTAGCAGTAAATGAGTTGTTTCCTTGCAGCAAGCGGGTCTGGGCAACGCAGTTGATGATACAGGTCCGCTCGAAGCCCTCGCTTGTACCAATCCTTATCTGTAACCGACTGACCGCGACACTTCCAGTACCCTGTTCCACCATATTCCGTTCAATTATGGTATAATTCATTACGCAGTGCGTCATACTCTTTACATGCGTATCAGGAGGCGACCAATGACGATCGCAAGCGAGCGCGGGATTGATCTATTCCATTTCGATGACTTGCTGACCCCGCGCGAGCGCGCACTTCGCGATAAAGTGCGCGCGTTTTGTAACGAGCACGTCTTACCGATCATCAACGACTACTGGGAGCGAGCCGAATTCCCGTTTGAACTGATCCCTCGCATCGCCGAGCTTGGCATCGTTGGCGGCACCATTCAGGGGTACGGTTGTCCGGGATTCACCAGTGTCGAAGTTGGCCTGATTGCCGCCGAGCTAGCCCGCGGCGACGGCAGCGTGGGTACGTTTGTCGGTGTCACCAGCGGCTTGGCGATGGGAGCGATCGCCGCCTGCGGTTCGGAAGAGCAGAAGCAACGTTGGCTACCGGCGATGGCCCGGCTGGAAAAGATTGGCGCGTTCGCGCTTACCGAACCGCACGTCGGCTCTGATGCCGCACACATTCGCACCACCGCCAAGCGGGTTGACGGTGGCTATGTGCTCAACGGCGAAAAGCGCTGGATCGGCAACGCCACCTTTGCCGATGTGGTTGTCGTCTGGGCCCAAGATGAAGCAACCGGTCGGATCGGCGGTTTTCTGGTCGAAAAGGGAACGCCTGGCTATCAAGCAACCAAGATCGAGGGTAAGATCGCGAAACGGTCGGTCATTAATGCCGATATTAAGCTGAATAACGTCTTTGTGCCGGAAGAGAATCGGCTACCATTGGCCCGCTCGTTCCGCGATACGGCTAACATTCTCAAGAACACTCGCTATGGTGTAGCATGGGAAGCAGTTGGTCACGCCCAGGCAGCTTACGAATTGGCGCGTGAGTATACCTTGCAGCGCGAACAGTTTGGCCGCCCGATCGCCGGCTTTCAATTGGTGCAGCAGAAGCTGGTGCAGATGCTCGGTGATCTGACCGCTATTCAGTTGATGGCATGGCGGCTGAGTAAGTTGCGTGATGAAGATGAGAGCCAGATTACCGAGGGTATGGCCTCTCTGGCCAAGCAGTATTGTGCGGCGAAGGCACGCCAGATCGTAGCACTAGGACGCGAAGTGCTTGGCGGGAACGGTATTTTGCTCGACCGGCACATTGCCCGCCACTTCGCCGACATTGAGGCAGTCTATACCTACGAGGGTACCAACGAGATTAATACCCTTGTGGTCGGACGCGAAATTACCGGTATCTCGGCGTTCGTGTAAGGCGCTTGGTGAACCTATAACACTTCCCGAGAGGCATTGCTTCGCAATGCCTCTTTTGCCGTATCCTTACCTTCGTTAGTTGAAATGCCGTTATAATATCTATTGCTGATAGATATTATTAAGGTGGTTGTATGGCCCTTCCATCCCTTCCGCCTATCCAACGCTCATGGATGCGCTGCCAAGCTCGCGGCCTTGATCCGGCAACCACACCGCAAACGGGACCGGTGAATATAGCAGCCTGGAGCCATCTTCAGGCTCTCGCCCGCTCGTCGATTGAAGATCTGTACCAATTAAGTGAACACCCCGGTTTTGCCGTAGTAATCTGCGATGAACAGGGTACCATCATTGATTTGGCCGGCGATAGCACGATTCTCAATCTTGCGCAACAATCTGGAATTGGATACGGTGTTAGTCTGCTTGAAGAAGTAGCCGGTACCAATGCCGTTGATTTAGCGTTGCGCGAGGCACTACCCTACCAGACGAGTGGTGATGAGCATTATTGCAATTGGTTGCAGCCGTTTAGTTTGGCCGCGGCACCAATATTCAGCCCAGATGGCCGAGCACTCGGAGCGCTGGCAATCCTTACTCGTGCCGAGATGCAACATCCCTATGCGCTAGGAATGGTTATTGCTGCAGCACAGGCGTTCCACAACCAGCTTCGTGCTGAACGATTGCTCAACGAAGCGAATGATCAATTGAGTGAACTCTACGCGACTCTCGATAGTATTAATGAAGGGTTGATATTTGTCGGTCCTAACGGTGAGATTCGCCGTTTGAGCCGGCGCGTCGCCACCATCCTCGATATTAATGTGCGTTCGGCAGCCGGTCGGCCGTTAGTAAGCGTTATTCCACCACCTCCGGCGATCTGTACTGCCCTGCAAGAACTCACCACCCTCGATGAACAAGAAGTGATCTGGCAGACACGCTCTGGCCCACAAGCGGTGATGTGTAGCGTCCGACCGGTATGGGATCGGAGTCGGCGGTATTTAGGTAGTGTGATTACGTTACGTCCGGCGGAAAGTGTGCGTCAATTGGTGCAACAGGTTGTTGGTGCTCGCGCTACCTTTACGTTTCGCGACATTATTGGTCAAAGTGAGGCAATGCGGCAAGCGTTACGCCAAGCACGGCTGGCCGCAGCCGGTCGTGGTCCGATCCTTCTTCGTGGCGAAGGCGGGGTAGGTAAAGAGATCTTCGCGCAGGCTATCCATAACGCAAGTAACCGTGCCGGTGGTCCATTTGTGCGCGTCGCTTGTGCTGCCATTCCCCGCCAATTGCTCGATAGTGAGCTGTTTGGCATTGAAAGCGCTGAACACCAAGTCGGTCGGCCAGGAAAGCTCGAATTGGCTCATGGCGGGGTGCTGTATCTCGAAGCCATTGATGCGCTCTCGTTCGATCAACAGACGAATCTACTCCGCGCAATCGAGATGGGTCGTGTGATCCGGTCGGGTGGAACGCGTCCGATCCCTATCGATGTACGCCTCATTGTGACCGGCCACGATCTTGAACAGCTTGTGCAAGAAGGCCGGTTTCGGGCCGATCTCTATGCACGACTCAGCGCCTTTACTATCGATATCCCACCACTGCGCCGGCGCGGTGACGATGTGCTGTTACTGGCCAACCATATGGTGCAGCGCCTCAGCGAACAGCTCGGTCGCCCGATCGCACTCGCTCCTGATGCACTCGCCGCACTTCACTCCTATCCATGGCCGGGAAATGTCCGTGAATTGGAGGTTGTCCTCGAACAAACGGCGCAAACGATGGCTAAGAGTGTATTGACCGTTCACGATCTGCCACCGGCAATTGCCCGGCATACGACACCACTGGCAATGGCCGATAACCCACGCCTTGCTGAGGCCCAAGCTCTTAGTGAACGCGACGCAATTGTACGGGCAGTACGTAGTGCCGGCGGACGGCTGAGCCGAGCTGCTACCCTACTTGGGATCAGCCGGGCAACCCTCTGGCGCAAGATGACTCGCTATCAGATTTCACGTGACGAATTACGAGCCTGACCGATGTTGCAATAGTGAAACATTTTCATCTCTTATAGTGCTTGTACATAGCTTGACGATGATCGCTGCACTTTGCTAGGATAACAGCACAGCATAGCAACTATGAAGAGCCACGATTAATCTCGTGGTATGCTCTCGATACGCAAAGCTGCCTCACCATAACTGACACCGATCGGTGATCAGAGCGGATGTTGTTGTGCATTGCACGGTGCAATGCATCGTGTTCTCATAGATGAAGCAAGGAAAGGAGGTGCGCAAGGCGGGGTCGCCAGACGCTAATGTTTCTGACGGCGCGCACGCCTAGTTCAGATGCGCCGACACGCCACGTTGCGCGTGCAACACGACTTTTACGTCGTTCCACTGTTCGGCGCGCATCACGTTCTCCGTTTGAACGTTGGATCAGGGTCGATTCGCTAGAACTGGTTCCGCCTATGTGTGATGGTAAGGAGGAGACCTTCTATGCCTGCGTCCTTTTTGGGCGAACTATTTGGCACAATGGTACTGATTCTGTTCGGTAACGGTGTTGTTGCCAACGTTTTGTTGACTCAATCGAAAGGTAATGGTGGCGGTTGGATCGTGATTACCGCAGGGTGGGCCTTCGCGGTGATGAGTGGCGTCTTTACCGCCGCTGCGCTAGGAAGCCCCGGTGCCGATCTCAACCCGGCGGTGACGATTGCTGTCATGATTCGCGGTGGCTATGATGTTGGTACTGCTGTGATGCACATCATCGCCCAGTTTATTGGTGCTTTTATCGGTGCAACCCTTGTATGGCTGACCTATCTCTCGCACTGGGAAGTTACTAAAGATCCCGGCCTGAAGCTCGCCTGTTTTAGCACCGGTCCAGCAATCCACAATCCGGTTAACAACATCATCACTGAAGTTATCGGTACCTTCGCGCTCGTCTTCATCATTTTCGCTATCTTCAGCGCCAAAGGCGCTGCCGGTGGTAGCCCGGCTAGTGGTCTTGGCCCCTATCTCGTCGCAGCGCTCGTGTGGGGTATTGGTCTGTCGCTCGGCGGCCCGACCGGGTATGCAATTAACCCTGCGCGAGACCTCGGCCCGCGTATTGCGCATTTCGTCTTACCGATTGCCGGCAAGGGCGATAGCAATTGGGCTTACTCGTGGATACCGGTGGTTGGCCCGATCATTGGTGGTGCGATTGCCGCTCTGCTGGCGAATGCACTCAGCATGTAACGTCTGGTCGCGTTGCTTAGCCTGTATGCCATGCAACGCGCTGAATGATTTGGTATGATGCCCATGTATCACCTGAACGGTCAGTAGTCTTCGCTTCAAGGGAGGAAGCCTGTGAAGAAATTGATCAACGCACCGGAGAATGTGGTCAAAGAGGCATTGGCCGGAATGGCTATTGCCCACGCCGATCTGATCGATGTCCACTTTGACCCCGACTATATCGTGCGCAAGGGTGCCCCCCACAACAAAGTCGGTGTGATCTCCGGCGGTGGTTCCGGCCACGAGCCAATGCATGGTGGCTTTGTCGGCTACGGGATGCTCGATGCTGCCTGCCCCGGCGCCGTTTTTACATCGCCGGTGCCGGATCAGATGCTGGCTGCTACTAAGGCGGTCAACGGCGGCAAAGGGGTACTGCACATTGTCAAAAACTATACCGGCGACGTGATGAATTTCGAGATGGCTGCCGAATTGGCCGCTGCTGAAGGTGTCGAGGTTGCCAGTGTGGTAACAAACGACGATGTAGCAGTGGAAAATAGCACGTGGACGGCTGGCCGTCGTGGTGTTGGTGTGACGGTGCTGCTTGAGAAAATCGTGGGTGCGGCTGCTGAGGCTGGCGCCGATCTGGCTACCTGCAAGGCGATTGCCGAGCGGGTCAATGCCAACGGGCGCAGCATGGGCATGGCGTTGACCCCCTGTACGGTGCCACAGGCAGGCAAACCGGGCTTTGAGCTGGCTGAAGATGAGATGGAAGTTGGTATCGGTATCCACGGTGAACCGGGCCGCCGACGTGAGAAGTTGGCTCCGGCCCGCGATATTGCCGAGATGCTGGCCGGCCCTATCCTCGAAGACCTGCCGTTCAAGAGTGGTGATGCTGTGCTGGCATTCGTGAACGGTATGGGTGGCACACCGCTGATCGAGCTGTATGTGATGTACAATGAATTAGCACGCATCCTCAAGGATCGTAACATCACCATTGCCCGCTCACTGGTGGGGAGCTATATCACCTCGCTTGAGATGGCCGGTGTCAGCTTTACGCTACTCCGCCTCGATGACGAGATGATCAAGCTCTGGGATGCACCGGTGCATACGCCCGCGTTACGTTGGGGTATGTGAATTCGTCTACAGGAGAAGAACACGGCGGGGCCGGTGACCGTACCCCGCCGTCACACGAACCAGAGGAACCATGCAGATCACCGCCGATCATGTCATCAGTTTTCTTGAGCTAGTTGCCGAACGGGTAAAAGAACAGCGCGATTATCTGACTCGCCTCGATGCAGCGATTGGCGATGCCGATCACGGTGTGAACCTTGACCGTGGCTTCAGCACGGTGATAAGTAAATTGCCGTCAGCGACCGACCGTAGTATTAGTGGTTTGCTGAAACTGACCGGCATGACCCTCATTTCTACTGTCGGTGGCGCAAGTGGCCCTCTCTATGGGACCGCTTTTCTCCGTGCCGGTACGGCGATCGGTGATCGCGAAACCATTGGTCCCAATGAGCTAATAGCCGCCCTCAGTGCTGCTCTCGAAGGGATTCAGACGCGCGGTAAGGCTACTCGTGGCGAAAAGACGATGATCGATGCGATCGCACCTGCAATCGATACCCTGAAAGAACAGTATGCAGCGAGCGGTGATCTGCTGGCCGCCATGCGTGCCGCAGTCGCCGCTTGTGAACAAGGCATGATTGCGACCGAGCCGATGTTGGCAACGAAAGGCCGCGCTTCGTATCTCGGTGAACGATCGATCGGGCATCGTGATCCAGGAGCTGCCTCTGCCTACTTGATGGCACAGGCAATGCTCGCGGTTCTCGAACGCGCGGCTCAGCAGTAAGTTACACACCGTGCAGTGTGTGTGTAGACAAAGGAGTCATTAGCGTATGGCAAAGTATGCTGCTGCAATTGACCAAGGTACGACAAGTACCCGCTGCATGATCTTCGATCACAGTGGGAATGTCATCTGCTACGACCAAAAAGAACACGAGCAGATCTATCCCCGACCCGGTTGGGTTGAGCATAGCCCCGATGAGATCTGGGAGCGTACCCAGAGTGTGATCCGTGGGGCGTTGAGCAAGGGTGGTCTGAGCGCGAGCGATATTGTTGCGGTGGGGATCACCAACCAGCGCGAGACGACGGTGGTTTGGAACCGTAAGACCGGTCGCCCTGTGTATAACGCTATTGTGTGGCAAGATACGCGCACCGACCAGATTTGCAACGAATTGGCCGCCAATGGTGGTCAGGATCGTTTCCGCGCAAAGGTTGGTTTGCCCCTCGCCACCTATTTCTCCGGCCCCAAGATCCGCTGGATCCTTGATAATGTGCCCGATGCACGTGAAGCTGCCGAGGCTGGCGATGTAGTCTTTGGTAATATCGATACCTTCCTGACATGGTGGTTGACCGGCGGTCCCAACGGTGGTGTCCACGTTACCGATGTTACTAACGCTTCCCGCACGATGCTGATGAACCTCGAAACGCTTGATTGGGACGACGAGATTCTCAGCGTTATGGGGATCCCGCGCCAGATGTTGCCGAAGATCGTGCCGTCGAGCATGGTATACGGTACGGCTGTTGGTGAGTTGGCCGGAGTGCCGGTAGCCGGTATTCTCGGTGATCAACAGGCGGCAATGGTCGGGCAAACCTGTTTCGATGTCGGTGAGGCGAAGAATACCTATGGTACCGGCTCGTTTATGTTGCTCAATACCGGTACCAAGATCGTGCCATCGAAGAGCGGTTTGCTCACAACCGTCTGCTATAAGTTCGGCGATCAGCCGGCGGTGTATGCGCTCGAAGGTTCGATTGCCATTACCGGTGCTCTTGTGCAATGGCTGCGCGATAACCTTGGTCTGATTACGACCTCGGCAGAAGTTGAGGCGCTCGCCAATTTGGTCGAAGATAATGGCGGTATCTACTTCGTACCGGCCTTCTCCGGTCTGTTTGCACCGTATTGGCGCTCCGACGCACGTGGCGTGATTGTTGGCCTGACTCGTTACGTCAACAAAGGCCACCTTGCCCGCGCCGTGCTCGAAGCGACGGCCTATCAAACACGCGAGGTGCTCGATGCAATGGAGCAGGACTCGGGCGTGAAGCTGACGGCGCTCAAGGTCGATGGTGGTATGGTGTATAACAATACACTGATGCAGTTCCAGGCCGATATTCTTGGGGTACCGGTGATCCGCCCCAAGGTGGCCGAAACGACTTCGCTTGGGGCAGCCTATGCCGCCGGTTTGGCCGTCGGCTTCTGGTCGAATACCGACGAGATGCGGGCCAACTGGGGGGTCGATCATACGTGGACACCGCAAATGGATGAGGCAACCCGCGAGCGACTCTATCGAGGGTGGAAGAAGGCAGTTACTCGTACCTTCGATTGGGTCGAGTAAGTTCACACCAATACCTTTTTGCGGTACGAAAACACCATCGGTCGTGATATGATACCGATATAGCGTGCGTGATCGACCGCCTGTAAGCTTTAGCTATATAAGAAGACCGGCGGAACCCCATCCTGCCGGTCTTCTCGCCCGTTAGGAGTCCGTATGCAAACCATTTCCACCGATGTGCTGGTGATCGGCGGTGGGGCAACCGGGACCGGTTGCGCGCTCGATCTGGCAATGCGCGGCATTCGCTGTGTGTTAGTTGAGAAAGGTGATCTAACCCACGGTACTACCGGTCGTTACCACGGTTTACTCCATTCTGGTGGTCGCTATGTCACGAAAGATCCGCAGTCGGCCACCGAATGCGCTCAAGAGAATGCCATCCTTCGCCGGATTATGCCCCATTGTATCGAGCAGACCTCCGGTTTCTTCGTGATTACACCGTGGGACGACGAAAGCTATGGCGATGTCTTTGTCGCTAACTGCCGGCGCACCGGTGTACCGGTGCAAGAGATTAGCGTCGCCGAAATGCTCCGTCGTGAGCCGGCGCTGAACCCTCGTATTTCACGGGTGTTTGAAGTACCCGATGCCTCTGCCGACTCGTTTCTCGCTACTCATTCGGTTGCGTTGGCAGCTAAAGAATACGGCGCCGATATCCGTACCTACCATCATGTGATCGAACTTGTCCGAGTTGGTGACCGCGTGATGGGCGCTATCGTCGAAGACCTCCGTAACCGTGAGCGCATCCGTATCGATTGTGCCTATGTGCTCAATGCCGCCGGGGCATGGGCCGGTAAGATCGCAGCGATGGCCGGTGTTACGGTAACCGTTGTGCCCGGTAAAGGGACGATGGTGGCAATGAACCACCGTATGGTCAATACAGTGGTGAATCGCTGTAAATTGCCTTCGGACGGCGATATTATCGTGCCGATCCATACGGTTGCGGTAATCGGGACAACCGATGTGCATGTACCTGACCCTGACGTGTTTGGGATCGAGCCGGAAGAGATTCAGTTTATGCTCGATGAAGGCGAGAAGCTGATTCCTGGGTTCCGGCAGTATCGCGCTCTCCGGGCCTGGGCCGGTGTTCGTCCACTCTACAAAGATAAAGAAGTGGCTAGCGATCGCGACATTCCACGGACTTTCAAGTTGCTCGATCACGAAGCACGTGATGGCGTCAGTGGTATCTTCTCGATTGTCGGTGGCAAATGGACGACCTATCGTCTGATGGCCGAGCAGACGGTCAACGAGATTGCCCGCCGTTTAGGTAATACTCAACCATGTCGCACGGCCAGCGAAGTCTTACCCGTACCACGTTTTGAACATCGTGCCCACGCTACGGTGACGGTATCGCCTGATCCGGCAGCACAAACACCACACTACTGGCTGGGGAAGCCTTTGGCCCTTATTGAGAGTGCTCACGCTGCCGGTGAGCTGATCTGTGAATGTGAGTTAGTGACACGCGACCGGATTATCGCAGCGATCGACGCCGGTGCCCATAATCTCGATGACATCCGACGCGATGTGCGAATGGGTATGGGGCCATGCCAGGGCGGATGGTGTATCTACCGTACCGCAAATCTGTTGTACGAACGACGCTGCACTGCCGGTTTGAGTCATTCGCATGTCAATGAGGCAATCCTCCATTTCCTCCAAGAGCGGTGGAAAGGTCTCACACCGGTGTTATGGGGTGACCAGTTGCGGCAGGCACGGCTTGACGAGCTGATCTACCTCGGTGTGCTGGGTATTCAACACTTACGGGCTTTCGCGGAGCCGGGTGGTGGCTTAGTGACCCAGCATCCGGCAATTGCAACCGAATATGTACAGGCCTGACCACCGGGAGAGTTGGTATGTATGATACGATTGTGATTGGCGCCGGGCTGGCCGGAATGATGGCTGCTATCGGACGCGCTAAACGCGGTGAACGGGTGCTCGTGCTGGCAAAAGGTCATGGCGCAACTCACTGGTCAACCGGCTGTATCGATCTTTTGGCCGGAGGAGAAGACCCGTGGGCAGCGATTGCCCAGGTTGCGGTCCAGAACCCGCAACATCCGTATGCACTGGCCGGGCCGAAGATGATCGAAGATGGGATCAATCAGCTACGCGCAATCGGCGAAGCTGCCGGCTATCCACTTGTCGGCAGTTTTACCTGTAACTTGCTCTTGCCCACTGCGTTGGGTGCCCTTCGCCCCACTGCCTTCGCGCCCGCGACGATGATTGCCGGTGATGCCCGCCAACTGCGTGATGGCCGTCCCACCCTCATTGCCGGCTTTGCCGAGCTGCGCGATTTCTTTCCGCCGCTGATCGCTGCCAACCTGCGCGCGCAGGGCATTGCTGCTGAAGCGGCGCAATTAACCTTGCCGCCTACCCAGCGCCAACACGATTTCAGCCCGGTGACGCTAGCCCGGCTATGTGAGCAACCGGCCTTCCTTGCTAACCTTGGCGAGCAATTGGCCGTCTATGTGCGCAAGGGCGGTTATGCCCGCATTGGCCTGCCGGCCATCCTTGGCCTTAAGCATGCCACCGAGGTGGTGCGCGATCTACAAAACCGGGCCGGCGCATTGATCTTTGAAATCCCTACCCTGCCGGTTTCGGTGACTGGTATGCGGTTGTATCAGATCCTCGAGGATGAGTTGCTGCGGCTAGGCGGTCGCATCCAATTGGGTGGATTTGTCCAACGCGCCGAGCGCATTGGCGACACTCTCGTCGCCGTGTTCAGCGAAGCAGCGGCCCGCGAGCAGCGCCACACTGCCCGGCGTTGGGTACTGGCCACGGGTGGCGTTCTCGGCGGCGGTGTGCGCGCCACACCGGAAGGTCATCTGCACGAGACGGCCCTCGACTTACCACTACAAACACCGGCCGCACGGGCAGGCTGGTTTGCGCCGCGCTTCCTCGACGAACACGGTCATCCCGTCTTCCAAACCGGGGTTTGCGTTGATCGACACCTACGCCCTCTCGATGCCGCGGGTCGGCTGGTGTATGAGAACGTGCAGATCACTGGCGGTGCACTGGCCGGCTACGATCCGATTCGCGAAGGCTGCCTCGAAGGGGCTGCTATCGCCACCGGCTGGGCCGCCGGGCAGGCATAAACGTACAGCCGCACGGCGGTGCGGCTCTCAAATACAGCCGCACGGCGGTGCGGCTCTCAAATACAGCCGCACGGCGGTGCGGCTCTCAAATACAGCCGCACGGCGGTGCGGCTCTCAAATACAGCCGCACGGCGGCGCGGCTCTCAAATACAGCCGCACGGCGGTGCGGCTCTCAAATACAGCCGCACGGCGGCGCGGCTCTAAATAGAGGAATCTCCACTATGGATCATATCGAACTCTCACTCACCCAATCGCTTGATCACTGCATAAAGTGTAATATTTGCACCTCGGCATGTCCGGTTGCAGCCGTTACCGACGCCTTCCCCGGACCCAAATACGTTGGGCCTCAAGCCCAACGCTTTCGTCACAAAGCTCAAGCGGTGCCCGATGCATCGGTAGACTACTGCTCGGGATGCCGCGTCTGTAATCAAGTCTGCCCAACCGGAGTGCGCATCGCCGAATTGAACGCACGTGCGAGAGCGCAAATAGTCACCGAACGCGGGATGCCGTTGCGCAACCGGATCATTGCCCGTTCGGGGTTGGTCGGACGTCTCAGTAATGGGCCGCACGCGCCGCTGGTCAACTTCACCCTCAGCTTCGCGCCGGCACGCTGGTTGATCGAACAGGTGATGGGTATTCACCGCCACGCGCCGCTCCCAAAGGCCAGCACCTACACCTTCCGTAGTTGGTTCAAGCGACGCAAACCGTCAACAACCGGTCATCGACCACAGGTTGTCTACTTCCACGGCTGTAGCACCAACTACTACGAGCCACACGTTGGTAAGGCGGCTATTGCCGTGCTTGAGCATCTCGGCTTTGAGGTGATTCTGCCGCCGCAGCGTTGCTGTGGATTACCACTGCTCTCGAACGGAGATTTTCCCGCGGCGCAAAAGCACCACGAATACAACGTTGCTCAACTTTTGCCTTACGCTCGATCTGGCATCCCGATTGTCGGCACCAGTACCAGTTGCACACTGACGTTAAAGGAAGAAGCGCCTGAACTGCTCGGCTTGCACGGCGACGATGTTCGTGCTGTGGCTGCCGGTACCTACGATATCTTCGAATTCCTGCGCGATCTCCATGAACAAGGACGCCTACGCACCGACTTCCGGCCTCTCGAACGTACACTGCCCTACCATCCCCCTTGCCAACTACGCGCCCATCGGATCGGGCGCCCTGTGCTCGATGTGCTAGCTCTGATCCCCGGCTTACGCCTGCTCGAGAGTCGGGCTGAATGTTGTGGCATTGCCGGTACGTATGGCCTCAAGCGTGAGAAATATCAGATCGCTATCGATGTCGGCAAACCGTTGTTCGAGTTCGTCCGCACAAGTGGTCAACCGCTTGCCCTCTGCGACAGCGAAACCTGTCGCTGGCAAATCAGCGGCGCTACCGGTGTGGCGACACGCCACCCGATAGAAACCCTTGCCGAAGCGTATGGGCTGGCGGTATAAAAGGCCAGCCCCAACGGTAGGGGCCGGCCCCCGTGCCTGCCCCCATGCCGACCCCGGCGGTTGGCCCCAACGGTAGGGGCCGGCCCCCGTGCCTGCCCCCATGCCTACCCCGTGCCAGTCCCAACGGTAGGGGCCGGCCCCGTGCCTACCCCCGTGCCAGCCCAGACGGTAGGGGCCGGCCCCCGACCCCCGTGCCTGTCCCTACTGCCCGCACCATCCTTACAAAGATGTTACCGTAGCGCATTCTATCATTTGCTATAATACGAATCAGTGTGTTCGGATTAACCGGAGTAATGCGCATGCTTGCGCCGGAAACAGTTTTACAAGGCCGATACCATATCATCACCCAAATTGCCAAAGGCGGGATGGGCGCCGTCTATCAAGCCCGCGATCTCCGGCTACGCATTGATGTCGCCCTCAAACAGACCCTTTTTACTGATGAGACATACCGAGAAGCATTTGAGCGTGAAGCCCAAATCTTGGCCCGGTTACGCCATCAAGCCTTACCACGAGTTATCGACCACTTCATCGATCCCCAAGGTCAGTTCCTGGTGATGGAGTTTATCCACGGCGAAGATCTCGGTAACCAGTTGGCCCGACTTGGCCGCCGGTTTGCTTCGCCAAAGCTATTGCCAATGGTGGTCAAGTGGACAGATCAACTCCTCGATGTGTTGAACTATCTGCATACACGACCAATACCGGTTATTCATCGTGATATTAAACCGAAAAATCTCAAACTCACCGCAAGTCACGACATTATTTTGCTTGATTTTGGGCTGGCCCGCGGTGGCATGACCGTCTTCGCCGGACTTGAGGGGCCGAATGTTCGCAAAGTGTATGGCTTTACCCCACCATACGCACCGTATGAGCAGATGCGCGATGGCGAACCCGACCCCCGCAGCGATATTTATGCCCTTTCGGCTACTGTTTATCACCTGCTGACCGGCGTGTTACCGCCAGATGCCATGACTCGCATGGCGAGTATCGTTAACGGACAACCCGATCCCTTGCGGCCCATCCGTACACTCGCACCGCATGTGCCGGAGGGATTCGCTCAACTCATCGAGCAAGGAATGGCGACGCTGATTCATCAGCGGCCACAATCGGCCCGTGATATGCGCGAGGCATTGCACCGCTTACGTGGGCGTTCGGCAGTGACCGCCATTCCGAGTTCTGTTCCTCCAATCACCCCATCATCAGTTTCACCACCGCTGCAAGCCGATACAACGGCAACCCCGGCCCAACCGTCAACAATGCCGAGTCGACCAACACCACCACCCGTCGGCACAATGATCCGTCGCCTGATTACCGGCAGTCCGGTGCGGAGCGTTGCTTTTTCACCCAATGGCAAGTGGTTGTTGGACGGTCACGACGACTATACCGTCGGCGTGTGGGAAGTCGCTACCGGTGAACAGAAGGTAACGTTACGCGGTCACGAGAGTACGGTACGAACCGTTGCGTTCAGTCCCGATGGTAAACTCATCGCTACCGGCAGCGATGATGAGACGATCCGCATCTGGCGCACCTCCGATTGGCAGACACTACAGGTCATGCATCATCCCGGTTGCCCGATTGAAAGTGTTAGTTTTAGTCCTGATGGTCGTTACCTGGCCGCCGGCGGTTGGGGTAATGCCATCACGCTCTATCTGCTCAAGCAAGAGAAGATCGAGCCAATTGGCCTGTTTTCTTGCCCATTCGTGCATTCGCTGAGCTTTGCACCGAATGGATCACTCTTGGCCGCTGGCTGTTACGATGGGGCGATCTATCTTTGGCAGATTGCTGATCAGCAGGCCCTTGATCCGATAAGTGGTTTCAACACCTTTATTTACAGCGTTGCCTTCAATCCGGCCAGCACCATCATTGCCGCCAGTAGCGGTACGACAATTCGCTTATGGCGGCTGAAAGATCGTTATCCCCTCGATACACTCCAAGGCCATACTGCACCGGTCCGCGAGCTGGCATTTAGTCCTCGTGCACCTTTGCTTGCGTCGGTCAGTGAAGATCGCAGTGCGCGGTTCTGGAATGTCGAACACGGGCAACCGCTACCGCTGATCCTCGAACATAGCGCCGGTGTTAGTTGCCTGAATTTTAGCCCCGATGGTCAATTGCTGGCTACCGGTTCCCACGATGGCCGAATCTGCCTCTGGCAAGCACCAACTGAACAGTAAGTACTGCATCCTCTAGAGATGAGGCCGCGTCCTTCACAACTTGCGTTGCGCTACCTGCTCAACCAAAGCGATGATCCGCTCCGCCCGCCGACCATAGGTGTGTTCGGCGGCTAACCGCTGCCGTTCCGTTGCCAATGCCGGATCACACTCCGCCAGCGCAGCCGTCAGGGCTGCTTGCAGCCCATTCAGATCGCGTCGCGTAAAGCTGTAAGCCAAATGCGATGGCAAGATCTCGTAGAGCGCCGGAATTGCTGGTAGGACTATCGGCAAGCCCAACGCCATATACTCAAACAGCTTAAGCGGTGATGCCGTTACATCGGTCACCGTGTCGGGAATCACCAATACATTGGCTGCACCTAGACAGGATACGACTTCGATTTGTGGTCGCAGTGGTAAGAGATAGAGATCGGCTGACATTGCTGTCGTTTCGGCAACTCGCAACCCCTCACTCAACGCATGGGCAGCCAATGCAGCGCGCTCACCGGGTCGCCCACCAATGACGATCCCGATCAGCGTCGGATGGATAGCCCGGAGTCGACGAATTGCACTGAGCAGGCCATCGAGCCAACGATGGGCAAAGGTCATACCGGCATAGGCTACGATAGGGGCATCGGCAGGTAACCCTAAACCACGACGACACGCCGCACGGTCCTGTGGCCGAAAGACCTGTTCATCATACGCATCAGGAATGACGGCTACCTCGGCCGGATCACGCCACTCAATCTGTGCTAACAAACGCCGAAAATTATCGGTGAGCGAAACGACGGCACTTGATCGACAGAGCGCCGTGCGATCGATCAAATCGAGGAAGCCGCGGGCCCATGGCTCCTTAGCCCGCGATGGGTTACGCGACTCCAGATCATGGGCTTCATAAATCACCGGTAAGTCGAAACGTGGCCCGAAGACTCCGGCCCACCACGCCGCGATAATCGGCTGCCGAATATACACCGCTTGCACGTTGTGGCGACGCAGCGCGACGACGGTTGCCGTCATCGCGGCAAACGCCGAGTGCTCAAGGTAATAGAGCAACGTGCTCTTGTACAAACGTGACAACTTCCCGATCGCTGGTCGTGGTAAATGCACCGCACCTACCTCAAAAAACCGGCTCGGTTCATTACCCCAGCGCGGAATAAGGGCCAACGTATCGGGTCGGCGGGCACGCAGTTCTCGCAACGTGGTAAACGTTTGCAGGGCATTGGCCGATTGCAAATTGAGGCTCGTTGGATACGCAATGTAAACAATCATCTCAGCGGGCTACCTCAAACCGAGACAACAACCGATCTAACTCAGCCAGCGTTGAGGCGAGCCCCTCCGGCGCAGTATGCAACGATCCACCGGTCACTAACGCTGCTCGCACCAAATGCGGATCATCACCTGCGACCGCCAGATTCCGCAGATCCTGTCGGATCCGCTCGTCGCTAATCGCAATGCCATGCCGAGCAAGCATGGTTCGATAGTACGGATAGTGCTCAATTAATTGGTGGGCGACGCTCTCAAACCCATAGCGGGCAATTTGCATACGGGTACCGAAGCGCATGGTATTCTCGGCAAACATAATGCGGTCGTGCCGTGAAGGCTCGATCAAGATAATATCCACTTCTGGATGGCGACGGCGTACCTGCTTGATATGGTAATGGAGACCCGCGTGGATGAAGGTGCGGAATACTTGATTGCCGATACGCTGAATACCCTGATCACTAATCGCCGCACCGGGCGGATGACGACGGTTGTCAAATGGTACCATTGGATTAATACAAACGATCAGTTCAGCGCCACGCTCAATCGCAATATCAAGGCTAGCAGTACCGCGGAGACCACCATCGATGTAATCCCGGTCACCTATTCGTACCGGACGATAGAAGATCGGGATCGCCGCCGATGCGCAAACGGCCAATGAAATAGGCACCTGATCGAGGGGTGGCAAACCAAATACTGCCCGTTCACCGCTGTCTAGATCAGTGGCAATAATCAGTAATTCACGGTCAAGATCGTGAAACCGATTAGAGCGACCGGGCTGTTCGAGGGCCACACGGATATAGCGTTCGAGCGCCTGCGAATCGTAAATACCGGTCGGCAAACCCACTGCCAGCGTTTCGATAAGGTCAAGCAGCGACGCCTCCTGCCCCTCGCGCAACCAACGCCGGAGCGCTTGCATCACTGCACCGGGCAACTGCGAGCCACGCCGCACCAGATCGGCAAGGTTCAACTGATAGAGATGGTGTGGTTCGAGTTGATCTATGCCGAGCAAGGAACGTTCGAGCACGCTAATCAGCGTGCGCGGCGACATATTATTGGCCAGACAAGCATTGATCAATGCGCCGGCGCTTGTACCGACATAGATATCAAACTCGTTGACCGAAAGGTGATCAAGTACTTGATCGATAGCGCAAAGGGCACCGATCTCATACGCGGCGCCGGCAACGCCACCGCCGGCCAGAACCAGAGCGGTTGTGCTACGATGCATAAACTGCCTCTTTGCGTGTATGTATTATTGGCCGCTCTTCAATACGCTAACGCCGGCGTAACAACTGCTCAACCATGTTGGCAAGCGCGTCGATCTGTGCGTGGAGCCGTTCAACATCGTTCCGCGTGGGAACATCAGCGATTCGTTTGGCGAGCTGGTCATGCGCATCACGGGCAAACTCTTGGCGTAACAGCAGTCTGCGCCAGCGATCGGCTTCTTCAGGTGAAAGCTCACCTTCATCAACCAAAATATCGATCCGGCGACCGATTTCGGCCTCGATCAGATCGTCGCCGCCCAGCGAACTAAAGAGTGTGCGCCGGAGAGTGGACAGTGTGTCGCCACCCACCTGAATCAGACCGGTCAGTAAATTGGTGGGGAGGGGTGAATTGCGGCCACGGGCCTGTAACACAACCTGAGCCAAAATATTGGCCGTAATATCATCACCTGTTTCGTTATCTAGCACCTGAACGGTTTCACCCTTCTGAACAAGCTGAGCAATGCCGTCAAGGGTGATATACCGTTTCTCGTTAGTATGATACAGCTTACGGTTGGCGTATTTTTTGATAACATGCATGATATTGCCGCCTTGTGCTGCATACCGGTAGACAACCATGCAGCAGCTATAGTTTTGAGTGTTGTGGTGATAGTCTCAGCGGCAATTATAACACGCTGCGCCACAATGCCGGCAACTGTAGCAAATGCCACAGTGCCGGCGCTTGTCTTGACCCGACTCTACTTCGTCTCGCCCTCTTCCTTGGCCTCACCACGAGTACGGTGGCGGGCTGGTGTCTCCTGAATGCGGCGCAGCTCTTCTACCCGCGCGGCCAGTTGGGCAATTTTCGCACTGAGCTCATCAATGTCGCGCTTCGAGGGGATGTTGAGCCGGTTGAGGAACTGCTCAAACCCTGTCTCAACTTGAGCAGCAAGATTGTTCAGATTGGTTTGCATCGGATCGACTTGCGGCAGAGCTGTCTTGCGGAAGCGCTCGGCCGCTTCCTCAAACAGCTTTTGCGCATCTTTCTGCGCCAGTTCGCCCCGCTCTACGAGCCGATTGATGAAGGCTTCGGCTTCTTCACGGCTGAGCGCAAACGCACCAATCCCCGCGAGGATGAGCTTGCGCACCACTTCAAAGATCTGGACACTCGGATTGACCGGCGGTGGTGTCTCGTCGATCTGGCGAACGTTGACCTCAATCTCTTCCACCGTGCTCATAGCAACCTCCTGCTTTTCACGAGTAACCGGTTGTTAACTGCTTGTATCATAGCACAGTCTACCAAGTTTTGGTAGACGAATAACGCAGCGCGTTATACAGATCAATTATAACACGCTGCGTCATAAAGATCAATGGCGCAATAGTTGCGAAGTGCTCTACGATGCTGACATTCCAACAACGTCCCAGACGAAATGAAACGAGCTTAACCGCATCCCTTCACGCTCATAAAACCGGTGCGCATCCGTTCGCCATGTGCCCGAATCGAGATGGAGTTGTGCGCAGCCTTCGGTAACGGCTTGTTGCTTGAGCCATGCGAGTAATGCCGCACCATAACCACGTGACCGTCGATCACTCCGCGTCACCAGATCATCCACGTAGAGAAAACGCCCCCACGCGAGATTCTCACAGACCCGAAACCCAGCTACGGCCACGACCTCATCATCAACAAATGCCGCAGCTAGCCGATAACCTGCCGTTGCTTGTTGCCGAACACGCGCTACAAACTCATCGGCAGTGAGATGCGGACGCAATTCGCGCATCACCTCATAACACGTGGCAATTATGTCATCACGAATGACCAAATCAATCACCGGTGGCGCAGGCGTCTCGCTATGCATGCTATACCTCGCTATCTTTCACTTGCCCCGACATCCTCGCGGTAGGTGCGTCCTGGAAAACGGATCCGCTCAGCGTTGATGATCGCCCGACCTCGCGCACCGGCTAGCGTTGCGCCAAGGGCTACAACTGTCACCACATGACCACCGGTGAGGTATAGCCCACCGCCACCACCTAAGATACGGTCGTGGTGTGTTGGATCGTACCGCAGAATAAACGGAGATTCGGTCTGATCGTGAAACACCAGTACCCCCTCTTCAACCTCACTTATCCCTTCAACGGCAGCGCTGATCGGGTAATGATACGGATAGCCCTGTGTGACCAACGCCAACGCGACACTCGCTTCTTCACGCCAGCGTAATGGTGGCAACCGGTGCAAACGACGGGCAATTGCCGCTTCCAGATACGGCAATAGGTCATCGATCAAGCGTGGCAAAACTGCCTGCGCTTCCATATCACGCAAACTACAGCGTAATCCTACAACGCGCGGCCCGTGCGTACCGATGATACAATCGACCCCAACGATTCCCCAATATGGAAGTTGCTCACGGGCGATTGCGGCAACGAGCGGCTGCATAATATGGCGTTCTAGGTACGCCGTCAGCTTTTGAGTGTAGGGCGAATTGCCGGTAATTGCCCCCATCGCCGGTGCCGGTGGACTATTCGGTTGTGGACCCATCCCTTCATAGAGACGCGCCGGCAATAATGTCACCACTGCACTCCCGTCGGTGATGGCAGAAAAACTGACGAGTGGCCCAGCGACATATTCTTCGATGATGACCCCGTGACTGCTCCCCTCAACTGGTCGGGAAACAAACAAGTCATGCAACGCTTTGAGCGCGGCGTAACGATCGGCATAAACACCCTCACCGGCTGCAGGATGATCGCCACGCAACACCACCGGCAACGGTTGCGCGGCGAGATATTTCTCGGCCATCGGTAAGCTGGTAAAGCAACGCCCTCCTGGGGTTGGTAACTGATAGCGCAAAAGCAGCTCTTTGGCGTAACAGCGACTCCACTCAATACGGGTGCTGCGCTGCGATGCACCACAGACACCGATATGCATACTTACCACTTCATCAACCAAACCGGCCCAGAGTGGTTCGCTACTCGCCGGTACAATCAGATCAACCCCCTCGTTGAACGCCCATTGGGCTACTTGCGCTGGTTGTAACGGATCGAGGTCAACCTGTGGGGCAATCTGGCACGCACCGCCATTTCCCGGCGCTACCAGAACATCAGCCGATGGACTGGCAAAGAGCTTCCATACTAATGCATGCGTGCGACCATCATGGCCGAGAACAAGAACTTTCATGCCGCACCGTTCCTTGCAAACACGTGTTGGTAATAGCGAACGCGGTACAACTCGTGCGCAAGATTAGATGCCTAATCGGCTACGAGTGGCTTTGATCAGGTTCTGAATCAGCATCACATTCGTCACCGGCCCGGTACCGCCGGGAACCGGTGTAATCGCACCGGCCACTTCAACCACAGCCGCAAAATCGACGTCACCAACCATACTGCCATCGGCCAAAACATTAGTACCAAAGTCGATGATCGTTGCACCGGGTTTGATCATCTCAGCGGTAATCAGTTGCGGTCGACCGGCTGCGGCCACAATGATGTCACACTCGCGCAACACCGCACCTAAGTCAGATGTGCGTGAATGACAGATAGTGACTGTCGCATCGGCCTGTAGCAACAGCAACGCCATCGGCCGCCCGACAATCGCCGAGCGCCCAACAACTGCTGCCCGTTTTCCCCGTACCTCAATCTCATACCGACGCAGCAATTCCATACCACCGGCGGGGGTATTCGGTATTAGCACCGGGCGTCCTTGTGCCAAAAGACCGGCATTGATCGGGTGAATACCGTCGAGATCCTTTTCGGGAACCAGCCGACTCAAGACGCCATCGAGGGACAAACCGGCCGGCAACGGTAATTGGAGCAAGATGCCGTCAACCCGGTCATCAGCACTCAATCGCGAAACGGTCGCTTCGAGTTCAGCCTGGGTGACAACATCAGGAAGAATAATCGTTCGACAGGCAGCACCCAACGACTGCGATAACCGATCGATGCTGCGCACATAACGGGTTGCCGCCGGATCTTCACCAACCTGCACGACGGCAATCACCGGTGCCCGATCGATCCGTTCGTGTAGTTCGGCAATCTGTGCTGCCAACTCGTGACGCAATGCTTGTGCCAATGCACGACCATCGAGAATACGCGCACTCATCCGATCATCCTTCCCCGGACAATGGTGACAATACCATCAACTTCATCACCAAGCCCGATCAGTAAATCTTGCAACTGGGCGCGCGTTTCGCGAACAAAGATCTGATCCTCAAGTGCAGCCAAATTAATCTCAACGTTCAATGCAGCACTCTGAACGGTGGCGCGTACCAGTAAAGCGGCAACCCCAACATCACTGACCACCAAGCGCGCACAGTTGTTTGCCAAGGTCGTGCAAAGCGGAAGTAATGCTGCTGCGGCCTGTGCAGTTCGCAACGGTACCTCGGCAGCCAAACGGGTAATCTGCTGGATTGCCGCCTTGCGTGTCGCTGCATCGGCCTCGGTTGTGCGCGGTAGTTTGTACGCCGCTGCGAGGCGATTAAAGACGGCAATATCTTCATCGGCCAGCCGTTGTAATTCGGCACGCAATTGCTCGGCCTGAGCGTGAATAGCCCGTAACTCGTTTTCTACTTCGGCAAATTGCGGCTTCCCGATGGTCAATTCACACACCATGCTCACCAAACCGGCTGCCATAGCACCGGTAAGTGCTGCCACACTCCCACCACCGGGGGTGGGGGCACGTGAGGCAAGCGCATCGAGAATGGCGCCGAGCGGCTGTTGCATCAATGATTCGGACATGACGCCTCCCTTATCTGGAAACAGCTCACCATCAACGCTGCTATGGTCGATAGCGAGATTTATTATAGCCGATAGGTTATACCATACCGATATAGTTGCCTCGTTTGCATCATACCAACACCGATCAAGCACTTCTTCATCCTGTGGTGCGTAATCCGGCAGCAATAGCATTGACCAGCAGCAACAGATCGATGAGCGTCGTTTCCGCCGCCGGATCATCAGCCGCGCGCTGGGCACGCCATTGCCGGAGTAACTCGATCTGTCGTTGATGCAAAGGTGCTAGCCCGATCTGGCGACGGGCGAGGGTTGCAGCAAGTTGGGGCCACCGTCGGTCCAGTGGCATACCAAAGAGCGATTCCAGTGCTGCTACAGTACGTTCAAACTCGGCATCGATCAAGATCAGAAAATCTCGACGCAGCGCCTCATCTTCGACTAATGACGCATAAGCGTGCATGGTCGGACGATGAGCAGTCAGGAGACTCGTACTCACATTTGCTAATAGATAGCTCAAGAACGGCCAATTCCACTGGGCAGCATAAAGCTCTTCCCACACTGCCGGATCGGTATCGCGCAAGGCTTGGAGCGCACTCCCCACACCATACCAACCCGGCAAATAGAAGCGCGACTGGTTCCAGCTAAACACCCACGGAATCGCCCGCAGATCGGCGAGCGTCGCTTGCCCCGTGCGCCGTACCGGACGTGAACCGATCCGGCTTTGCTCGATGACGTCAATTGGCGTAGCTTGTCGAAAGAAGGTGACAAAACCATCACGCTCAATGAGATCACGGTATGCTGCCTGCGCCTGTTGGGCCAAGCGTTCCATCACCGGCTCAAGCGGATGCGGTGTTGGCGGATGTCGCCGGTGTAACAGTGTGTAGGTCGTCGTTCCGGCTAACAATAATTCGAGATTATAGGCAGCAGTCAGACGGTTAGCGTATTTTTGGGCAATGACTTCACCCTGTTCGGTCAAGCGCAAATCGCCGTTCAAACTGCCCGACGGCAACATCGCAATAAACCGATTGGTCGGTCCCGCACCACGGCTAATTGTTCCGCCACGCCCATGGAAAAAGCGAATCCGCACCCCACGCGCTGCCCCAACCTCACTCATTGCCCGCTGTGCTCGTTGCAGCGCCCACTGGCTGGCGAGAATCCCGCCATCTTTATTACTGTCGCTATATCCGATCATCACCTGCTGGACCAGCTCACCATCATGGGACTGTACCCCTAAGCTACGACGGGTCACCGGATGATCGAGGATCTCGGCTAAAATCTGCGGACTGTGTTCGAGATCTTCGATGGTTTCAAACAGCGGTACAACCGGTAACCGACAGACCAACCCCTCCGGCGTTGCATACGCCAGTCCAGCTTCGCGCGCTAGCAAGTACACCACCAGTACATCCGTCACATCACGGGTCATACTGATGATCAGCGGGCCAAGACCACTCGTACCGTAGCGAGCAATATGAGACGCCAACACCCGATAGCACTCAACCACCGCCGTCGCTTCTGGCCCCAATGGGGTATTAGGATGAGCAAAGGGACGCGGTGAAACGATTTCGCGCTCTAACAATGCACGTCGTCGTTCAGGATCACCCCCAAGAAGATCATCGGTCGGTAGACCGGCCACGATCAGCAACTGCGCCAGTGCCCGATCATGAAACTGACTATTCTGCCGAATATCGAGCGTTGCCAAATGAAAGCCAAACGTTTGCACTAATTGCATGAGCGGGCGAATTTCTGCTTCGGCCAGCCGTCCACAACCAACCGACCGTAAATGCTGTGCAAATTCTTGTAAATCGTGCAGAAGTTCATCTGCACTACGATACCGTCCCGGTTCATCAACCAACCGGGCCGCTTCCGCCGGTGAATCATCTATCGGCAGTCTCGCCAACATCAGATTCAGCGCCTGCCGCCATGGCTCGTTCGGATTCCGCGCCACCGCTTGTACCCCTCGCATCCCCAAGGCATTCGTCATCCGCCGAATCTGCTCGGCCAGACCGGGTGGGGTTGGTACCAACAGATCCGAGATACTTAGGTGACGCACCGCCTGCCGAATCCGACGCCGGAGTAAGCGCAAAGCTTGCAAACGTAACTCGTGCAACGTCTGCGCTGTAATCTCGGCCGTGACGAGCGGATGCCCATCGCGGTCGCCACCGACCCAAGAACCAAACGTTAGCTTTGGCCAACGCTCGATCAATAATGCCGGATCAAATCCGCTCATTTGCCACGCATAGCGCAATTGATTATCCAGGACCGGCAATACGTCAGGAAAGACGTTCACAAGGTAGTGCAGGACATTTCGTACCTCTGAAGCCACATCCGGTTTACTAAGAAAGATGTTACCGGTTCGCCACAACCGCTCTAACAACGCTATGATATCCGTCTCGATCTCGGCTTGCTCTGCCGGAGACCAACGTTGGCTTTCACGTCGGACGAGCAATAGATACAGCTCGCGGTAATGATCGAGGACGGTAGTACGTTTTGCCTCGGTTGGATGGGCGGTTAGCACCGGTTCAACTCGTATTTCAGGCAACGCTGCCGCAATCTCATCAGCCGTGAAACCGGCACGTTGTAATTTCAACAACGCATCACGCCAACGCCCCGATTCGGGTGGTAATGCGGGATCACGGTCGGTCATCCGGCGCTGCTGGACTGCCGCATTCTCTTCGGCAATGTTAAGCAACTGGAAGGCAATCCCAAATGCCTGCGCCAATTCTCGTACCGCCACTGCCGACTGATCGGTCCCCTCATGCAACCATGGCAATGCTGCTGCAACCGAGATCGCACCAATATCACGGAGCATACGTTGAAAGCATTTCAGCAAAAAGTGAAAATCCTGCTCAGCTTTGGCATGATCGAGTGGTTGCATGATCACCAACACCTTTCGCTACCGTTACGCCTGATCCCGTTGGCATCATAACAAATCCATCGATGTGTGTCGAGTAGGTTGGAAAGACAACTAAAAATAGTGCGCCTTGACACTTTCCGCCAAGGCGCACAGACAAAACCTTCTGTGATCGAAACCCTAACCTATCGATAAATGACCGGTACAAAGACCTTTATCGACTCTGGTTCAGGTGTGGGTGGTGCCACAACGGTGATAGTTCGAATAATCCCATTCGGCGCCGATGGACTTTCACCACGGTTATTGCTTCGCCCTTCAGCATCTTCGCCGGTCATCGTATTGTAATCCACCACAATTCCGATGTCATACGTGCCTGGCGTACCGAAAATCGTATTCCAGTTCGCCGGCTCACCATTAGCTTTATTCCAACTATTTAATGGAACGGTGTACGATGCACCCGGTATAAATGGCTCCTTCGGGACTTGTGCCGATACTGTCACACATATCGGAGTCGCTGAACCACCGGCGTTGGGATCAGGAGCCGGCACAGAGGTGAGCACTGGAACATCCGGATCGGTTCGCCGAGCGATGCAGAGATCGACAAAGAAACCACCACCCCCACTTGCCGCCACCACACTGCGCGTCGCCGCAAGGCTATTCTTCCGCAGATTGCGCAAGGTCAAGACAATATTGCGAAAACTTCCGTTGTTCGTCTGAACATCGAAGGTCTCGATGATAATGTCCGGCTTGGCTGCAACAATCTTCTCGACCGCGAAATAGAGAAGTTTCGGTGAGAACGTTCGATCACCGGGATCTTGAATGAGCTGAGCCCGGTACTGCATACAGGTTGCTTGAATCTCTTCGTCTGGGAAGGCATTGATCAAGCGTACCTGGTTAAGCCCGTCCTTAGAGTACAACACAGGATCAGGATTCGCATCTATTGCTCGCCACCGTTCTGGATTCGAAATGGAAGGCGAAGGATCAAAATCACTCTCTCGGCAGGTACCACTTGTCACGGCGGCGCGGAATTGAATGCGGATATCTGCCTCAGGATTGCTAGATGGACGGTTGAGATCAACAAACCACTTGAGAGCCAGTAGCCGCGACGTTTCGTTGTCGGTTAGTACCGGGAATGGTTGCGAATAGTACCAACCTTCTGGTGCTCGGGTCGCACTGGTCGTCTCATTTGCACTGCCTACACCACCAAAAAAGATCGTATTCGTTGGCTCGTTATTCTCACTAGCCCCACCGATCACATACATCCACGCTGCATAGACTTGACTTGTCACATTATCAGGTGGTACTGCCGGGATAAGTGCTGCCGCTGCACCGACCCGTCGGTATGGTTCTGGTAAGACACGGTCATTCGTCTCATTGGTACCGACGAAGTAAATATTACTATTGGTCAAATCTTCTAACAAGAATTGATCGTTAAAGATTGCGACCGGGATCGTCGCAGTTGCCCCGCTAGCACCGGGAAAGCTATTGGCTGTCGAACCGGTAATGTAATAGATACGATTGTTGAAACTCAAACCTGTAACGTTATGTCGAGCCTGAATGTTAATCGCTTGCGTCCCACTACCTATAGCAGCGACCTGGTCGGTCCATGTTAACGTACCGGTCGTCGGATTGACATCGGCCCGCCATACCGAGGTATTAAGCAACGTACAATCAATCGTAGTACAGCCACCGAGCAAAAAGATCGCATCTTTCTGTACCGGTGCGCCACCTTCGATCCGAGTGGTGTTAACGGCTAGTGCCGTCCCAGAGTGAAGGGGGAACGGCAAATCGGCCAACTTTGCCCAAACCGTTCCGGCGGACGAATTAGTAGGATGCGTCAGATTACCGTTGGCATCGACTTTGGTGTAGAAGACATACGGATAAATATCTTGCTGTAGAAGCTGACTTGGCGCAACACTTAAGCCGCCTATCGCATAGATAAAGTCATTCCCTGCGCTGGTCCGAACATGCACGAGTTGTAAGTCCTGAACTCCGCGGAGTTCAGACGAAGCCGGATTGGTGATAATCTCACCATTACTGTCGAGGGTAGGAAACCGCCAAGTATCCGGTGTGTTCCAAGCGATAATATCACCGTTAGCATTAACTGTTGCACGTTGTACAAGATTAGTCGAGAAGTTGTACGTCGCGCAAGTTTGATCGTACATATTACCGCCGACAATAAAGATATAGCCAAGATTCGATCCGGTAGTTGCCGGCACAGCTACGGCTGCCGATCGCGACCGACCGGCAATCACGATGTCACATTCAGGACCGGGATCAGCGCCCTGGATGGCAAAGGCCTTAAACGCATCATTGCCCGGTGCAGGGTATGAATCGGTCACAAATGCACCGGTCGCCTGATTAATTTCACCACGAAAGACATAGTTTGAGTTGGAGACACTCTCACCATTACTATCTATTGTCGTAGCACCACCGATAACAAACAGATATTTACTAAGTGACACTACAGGAGCATCGCTCAATGGCAATGGCAATGTTGTGCTTGAGGTTGACCAATTATTACGATTTAACGCCCCGACCGGTGCTAGCTCCACAGCGCCGACCACATCTGGAGCACTCGGCGTGCTTGGTGCTGCCGCCACGACCGTGCGCTGAAACACCCCGCTGGCAAAATCGGCCTGAGAGTTATCGATAATTTGATCGGTCCCTGTTTCGTCAACCAAAGCGCGTATAGTCCCTGATGGCCACGCAGTCACCAGCATAACGCAACTGAGGGTATATATAACCATAACCCGTAATGTGCGACGGGATAGAGATAGAAATGGTGGTGTCATCAGTGACCTCCCGACGAGAATACCTGTGAAGTTGAAGTTCGCCGATGGATAAGAGCAATACCGGTGCTATACTTTGAGCAAGTATAGCGCCGGTACTCATAGATAGCCTAATTCACACTGCACACATTGCCGTCGAGGCGCAAGCGTAGGTTCTGCTCAATTGTTGAGATGAAACCAGCTCCCTGACCATTTGGTTCAAGCACCACCACCATATCCGATTGGGTCGAGCCATTAGTAAAGATCTGGCTATACATGCGCGGTTGTGCTGTCGGCGGATCCAATGGGTGGCGGTAGAAGAGGTAAGCCTGCATCCGATAGGTACCGCGTGGAATCTCTTCGAAGGTATACCGTACCCGACCATCGGTACCGGCTACAATCGGTGCCCGATAGATGCTATTGGTCGAGATGTCTTGTAAGATCACCTCACCAACATTCGGATAGCTCAGCCCACCCACCGACTGGAAGTGATTACCCGGAATAGTGGCGCGCCACTCACCATCACTACCACTCATACATGGTCCACGCTCAATCTCAGCATTGATTGCTAGCATGATGCGGTCGACGTTATTCAACCCATCAGGACCCGATTCAAGCGTTTCGGCGGTATAGAAGTGGCGCGGTGTAGTGGCAACGCCATCACGCAGACCGGTCGCCGGGATCGACGAGAGTGCCAAGACATAGATGTCAGTCTGGATCGACTGATTCGACTTAATCGTGTTTGCCATATTCACCATTTGCGTGATCGGCCGATCCATTCCATTGTATTTCCCACCAACCTCGGTGGTTTGACAAAGCGCATCTTCGAGTACCTCATCCTTCCGACAAGCATGACCATTGGGATACGTCGTCATACTGCTGCTACCAGCATTCACATTCGAGTCGTTGGCATTGAAAAAGGTATTAGTTACCCCATCGGTTACGAAGATAATGGCCCGCCGATAGATCCACTCCTTACCAAGTTGGTTGGTGGTTCTGGGTGCATTGGCCAACAATTGGCTGGCACGGTACAATCCACCGGTCCCATTAGTACGACCACTCGTTTTGTATGGATCGCCCTGATATGCACCGGCATTATTAACGGCTTGGATCAGAGTATTCGGGTTCGATTGGAAGGGTAAGATATTCGTACTCGGAACGTTATGCGTAAACCAGACTAGTGCCATACTGTCAATTGGCTGCGTTGGATCATAGCCGGGGTTGCCAGGCATATTCGTTTGCCGGATCAGCAGCTTAATCGCCTCTTTGGCAACGTAAATGCGCCGCTCTTGCACCGGATTCCATGCATATTGGGGCTGACCACAGCTTTGGGCCGGAGGCGACCCGGGCGGTCCATTCGTGCATTGGGTCACTCGCCCATTCACGATACCTTGGCCGATGAAGTTGGCATTCATTGAACCGGAGACATCAAGAATGACCACGTATTGCACCGGACGACGTTCATTTACAACGATCTGATACTCCGGCCACAGCT
Source organism: Chloroflexus sp. (assembly GCF_049970315.1). Lineage (GTDB taxonomy): Bacteria > Chloroflexota > Chloroflexia > Chloroflexales > Chloroflexaceae > Chloroflexus. The sequence goes on along the minus strand of NZ_JBMFNE010000002.1, from coordinate 230,830 downwards.
CAACACCCCCGGTCAGGCGCACAACACTGGTATTCTCCGGCGGCGGCGGCGTTGCCGAGCAGGCCGTACCTTGGCGATTCGGATCGCCGAGGAAGATGAGATCGAGGTAAGGCTTACCCCGCTCCTGTCCATATGCGGTCAGCACAAACAGTCCAAAGCGCACCACTCGGAAGGCAGCGTTCGATCCTTGACCAACAGCAACATCGTAGATCGGCAGGACCATCCGCGTCCCGGCAGCGATGTGAGCATCAAGAGCGTTGCGTACACCAACACTGTTGTTGTAACCAGAGCTACCGTAAACCCAGTCACCAACATTCAACTCACCGGGTCGTTCAGGGTAGCTAGCCGGACGGGGCAGATTGGTAGCCGGCCATGGAACGACCTCCATGAAACCCTTGGAAAGTGAACCGGTACCGGTCAGTGCTAACTCTAGCTCTTGGTTACTATTGGCATTTGCACCACTTGCCCCGCGCCCATCGAGCCAGCGCAACCACCCAAACTGGCCGGGCAGGTTGCCATCGGTCGGATACAGACGCATCTTGGTAAAGCCTTTGTAGGTACCACTCGTCAGTTTTTGCCAATTATTATCAGGCTTACCATCACCATTCGCATCACCCGGATTACGAAACTCATTACCGCTGATGTACTCATTATTCACCGCAATAGGGTAGACCCCATCAGTCGGTGGACAGGTACCGGCGTATGCAGTAGCACCGATTGGCAACTGATTCTGATTGACAACCCGGGCGAAGAAGGTATCAACATCACCTTCGAGGTTTACTTGGATGTACGCCACATTATCAGGAGCGACCGTACCATCGGGATTGATGCGAGCACCACCCTCAATCGGTTCGCCACGGCCATTGAGATAGTAGGCCTCCATCCGAATATTCGGATTATTTTCGATATCAATCCCGTTTGAGCGCAGCGAATTCACAATAGAGTCATAGATAACTTTATTGGTCGTACCGGCCGGTCGACGAATGTAAGTGTTCATCGCCGACAACGATGCTGCGTTAGCAGCAGCGACGGCACGGCGCTCTTCTGAGAAGGTGCGCCCTACATCCACCGATAATGCTACCATCCCGATCAGCACGACGATCATGAGGGCGAGAAGTGGGATGCTCTGCCCTCGCATTCGTCGTGGTGGGCGGTAGGCACGAATACGACGGGTTAACATAGGTTCCTCCTAAACTGAGTATCAACTGGAATGACAACTCAAATAATCTACCCTACAAACTGGCTCCGGACCGGCATAGTGTGAGTAACCCGCAAAATGATCTCTCGCCCAAACGCCGGCGCAAATGGGAAGAAGAGCCGATATCGGTAGCGAATAGTGACGCGGATCCAGCAATTCTGACCGGCGTTGCGCATATCGACCCGCGGTGTCGTAGTAGCGCATGTCCCGCTCAGATTAGCCGGATTCGGTCCTTTCGGATTTTCAATAATGACAAACCCGTTGGGGTTGGTCGGGTTACTCGGATTGAAGATGACAGACCCCTGGCGGTCATCATCAATCCCATCACCGTTCAAATCGAACAAATTGGCAATCCCCGAAGGTCGGTCGCCACCAGCAAAGCGAATCCTCCTATAAATTTCTGAATAATTAAGCTGTACCGCCGTTACTTGACCACTGCTATTGGTGACGATGATCGGGTAGCTACCATACGTCGCTCCCTCTTGTGCAGCAGCGCGCAGCGCCTGCAAGGTAAAGAAGATCAAGCCAAGGTCGACAGCGGCAGATAGTAAGAGGAAAATAACCGTAGCCGAGAGGGCAAACTCAACAATGGCTTGGCCAGCAGTTTTCCGACGTCGTGTGCTTTGCATAGACACCCTCTCTCATGGTGACCGCAGGTCTTGCAACTCTTGCCAATCGGCAACATCTCGGGCACAGGCCACGCCTCGCGGACTCGCCGGATCAACGCCGAGGTTTTCAATTGAGCGACGCTGCACCACCCGCAAATTAATTGTTCCGTTCTCTAGACCGATCAAGTCAAAGAGCGGTGTGATGCTCCGCACTGGATAGTTAATCTCGATCTCGATAGGGCCTCGATCTTTTAGATTACGAGTCTGCCCGCCATTAGGGTAGCGGATAATCACATAATCCTCAATCCGCCGACCTTCATTCCCCGAACCGTCGAAGAGGACAATATCGGAGCGGATGGCTTCCATAATGCCTCGCACACACCCATCGGCAGTAAAACCGGGAAAGTTAGCCGGCGGATTGTTGCGCAGTTGCAACCACGTCTCGTATGGTGGCAACTGTGCTGCCGCTTCAGCCCCGTTACGAGCCGCTTGCGAGATCATCGAGTAGGCAAAGATCAAATAACCAAACTCGATAATCCCAAACAACACGATCAGCATCGTGGGGAGCAAGAGCGCCATCTCAACGATGGATTGTCCGCGTTTGGGTTTCATAGCACGCACTCCTGCACAGACCTTACCTCTGGTGATTAGTATATGATGAGCAGATGATGAACTGAATAGTCCGAAGGTACCGGATTTTTCAGAGGGGCTCTACCGCATAAGTATGCATCAGTTGCTAATCATGACCGCCGATGTATTTGAGGATCATGTGTTGCCAATACGGCCAATCATGACACCAGCCATCCCAGATCCGGAGCGCATTACCAATACCCTTCGCCCATAATTGGCTTGAGAGGAGTTCATTGGACCACGCCGATGGATCATCACGCCCGGTGACCAAAATAATGTCGGTCTCGCGCAAGCGGTCTATCGCCCACCGATCGTTGAGGTTCGGAATAAAATCAACCGGATTATGAAAGTAGACGCCTTGCGTGTAGTTGGTAAAAAACCGTTTGAGATCGTACAATCCCGATAATCCGATCACGCGCCGGATTAGACCAGGATGGCGCAGAGTGAAGGTAACGGCCTCGCTGGCTCCAAAGGAACAACCCGTCGCCATAAAAAAGGGGTTAGGGTTGAGATGGCGAATGAGCGGTAGAACCTCGGTGATCAGGTAGTGTTCATACTGTTCTTCCCGCCAGATGCGCGCATCAGTATCGGCATTATAATTGTACCAACTTTCACTATACACACTATCAACACAGACGAGCTGAATCCATCCTTGCTCCAGATGATGACCCAAAGCCGCCACCATGCCACGGTCCTCATACTCGTAGAACCGTCCATGCGACGTAGGGAAGACGAGTACGGGCGCGCCGGCGTGACCAAAAACTAACAATTCCATCGTTCGATTGAGGGCAGGGCTATGCCATGCGTGATATTGTCGGTGCATAAGCAAATGTGGCTTTATTCCAAAATCTCGCTGACAATGGTTCAAATGATAGCCTACCCCTCAGTATCTGTCAATGCACATTTGTGGCATCACGATGCCTAATTTCGGTAGTTGCTGTGTTTTCAACAGTGAACAAGGAACATGACATGACAACGTTGCCCACAACGATACCTCACACCCTTACGTGGCCGACCATTATGATTCTCGTATGGGGACGCTGGCTCATCAGTGTGGCATTTCGCCTCGTCTACCCGCTGCTTACATTGCTTGCGGCAAGCTTTACCGTCGATCTCAATGTGGCAAGTTTATTAATTACCGTGCAAGTGGCAGCCTCGCTGATCAGTCCGCTCGGTGGTTTTGTAAGCGATCGGATTGGCGACCGGGCAACAATGCTGTGGGGCAGTATCATCTTCTGCATTGGATCGTTGATCTGTGCCCTCAGCCGTAGCTTTGGTTGGTTTCTCTTGGGGTATGCCGTCATTGGTTTAGCCGTCGCCATAGCAATGCCAGCCTTGCAGAGCTATGTCAGTACGCACAGTCGCTACGAACATCGTGGACGAATGCTCGGTGTCCTCGAATTGAGCTGGGCGCTATCGGCATTGCTCGGTATACCATTGGTGACGTGGGTCTCTGAACGGTTTGGCATCGCCGCTGCCTTTGGTGTGCTGACCGTTGCTGCAATCGCGACCATTCTGTTGTTTTTGGTATTACCAAACGATCGATATGCTACCGGGGCATCCACGGTGCCACCTTCCTTCCGGAGTACGTTGCATACCTTACGCCAATCGAATGTCCTGGCAGCACTTGGCTTTGTCTTCATCCAACTCGCCGCCGTTGAACTAATATTTGTTAGTTATGCCGGCTGGTTGAGTAGTGCATTTGCCGCTACCACAACTCAGCTCGGTCTTGTGTTTGGTCTGCTCGGCGTGGTCGAACTACTCGGTTCATTGACTGCGACACTGTTTACCGATCGGATCGGTAAGCGACGAGCGGTGTTAGGCGGCTTTACGTTGGTCGGCATCTGGCTCCTGCTCTTGCCGCAAAGTAATTCGTGGCCGGTCTTTCTCTCGCTGCTGTTGGCATTTGATCTCTGTTTCGAGTTTGCGATTGTCTCCACGTTTCCCTTGATCAGTGGCCTGAACGCTCAGAATCGTGGCACCATTTTAGCGGCGATGACCGCCTGTATCGGCGGTGGCCGCATTGTCGGATCGCTGGTCGGGCCATGGATCAGCACGATTGCCGGCTATCCGCTCAATAGTACGTTGGCCGGGATTTGTGTATTGATCGGGGTTGGGATGGGATGGTGGTTGATGTATGAAGGTCGGGCATAACTACCAATCGGCATTCGAGTATGGTACGATACAGAGGCAAAGCCGTGCGGTTCCGCCGGATCGATCCCGCACTGCCAGAGACCACGTTGTAACCACCGGCGTTTGAGGTGCATCTTGTTGGTAGCAAGACGACAGTTATGATGAGAAAGGATTTGAGCGATGGCCCTTATGCAAGAAAAAGATCGGCAAGCGGTGCGGGAAGCGTTGAGCGGTTTACAACATGCGGTCGAGTTGGTGTTGTTTACCTCAGCGGACAGTGGCGAATACAGTGAAGTAACCCAGGAGCTTCTTCAAGAGGTAGTAGAGCTTAACCCGCTCTTGCGCTTGAACGTTTACGATCTTGAAAAAGATGGCGCATATGCTGCCGAACTCGGCGTTGATAAAGCACCAGGGATTGTCTTCTTGTCCGGCGAAGAGCGCAAAGACAACGGTATGCGCTTTGCCGGTCTACCGAGCGGCTACGAGTTTGCCTCATTGATCGAGGCAATTCGCTTAGCCGGAGGCGCCACCCAACCCGATTTGCAACCGGCAACGATGTCGCTGTTAGAGACCATCAAAGCGCCTATGCACCTGCAAGTCTTTGTTACACCGACATGCCCCTACTGCCCACGTGCAGTAGTCATGGCGTACCGATTAGCGCTGGCTAACCCGTACATTACCGCCGAAGGCATCGAAGTGACGGAATTTCCTGAACTTGGCGATCGCTACACGGTGATGGGTGTCCCCAAGACCGTGATCGACGATCTGGTGCATATTGAAGGTGCTGTACCAGAAGGTATGATGGTCAACAAACTACGTGAGGCGATCGCTGCTGCGGCCTAACGATATGCCCACGTCGGACACTTGGAGTATCTTCCAGCCGTTGCAGGCGTGATATACTACGATCACGTCTGTAATGGAGGGTATAATACTGTGCCGGGACCAATTATCGATCTGTCACTCTACGACGATGAAGAAGCGCTCTTAGCTGGGTTACGCCGTGGTGATCCAGATGCTTGTACGTGCTTTGTCAAGCGCTTCGCGCCGCTTGTCTACGCGCGTGCATTGCATCTGCTCGGTGACGCGGACGATGCCGAGAACGTGTTGCAGACCACATTTATCAAGGCCTGTGCAGCCCTTCCCGAGTATACCGGAGCCGGTAGCTTGCGAAGTTGGCTGTACCGGATTGCGTCAAATGAAGGACTGATGCTCTTACGCCAAAAGCGGGCGCATGTTGGTCTCGATGCCGCAGGTGAGATTGGGTCGGACAAGACGACGAGTCAGTTTAAGACGATATCGCGATGGACGATCGATCCGGTGCGCAGTGTGTTAGACGGTGAATTGCGACGCGAAATTACCCAAGCCATCGCCGAACTGCCCGACCCATTGCGAGCCGTCATCGTATTGCGAGATATTGAACAGTTAAGCACAGAGGAGACTGCCGAGCGGCTCGGCATCAGTCCCGGTGCGGTCAAGGTTCGGTTACATCGCGCACGGCTACGGTTGCGCGAGGCGCTGGCCCGTTATGTGGAAACGACCGGGGAAGCCGATTAATGCCAGTGGCAGTGCAGCGAGGGTGCCTATGGAGCGCTTCGATCACCATCATTGCCTTGAGTTTGATGTCCTGAACGATTACCTTGATGGCGAACTCAGTGCTACCTCATGTGCCGAACTCGAAGAGCATCTACGCCGATGCCCCGAATGTCAAGAGATATTGGAATCACTCCGTCAAACGGTTGAACTACTACACCACCTCGACGACGTACTACCACCCTTGCCACCGGCTCTTGAAGAACGGCTTATCGATCAGATGCAACGCCGGTTACAGGACAAGCATCATTAGCGACCATAATAGGTCATGAGTAACTGACGAAAAGCGTAGGCTACCGGCGTCAATGGACGGGCCGCCCGCCAGAGCAGACGTAGCGTGCGCCGCAATGGCCTTCCGGTAATCGCAATCGGATGCAACGCACCGAGTTCTTGCTCGGTGGTAATAGTATAGAGCGGTAAAATCGTGATACCGGTTCCGATCATCACCATCCGTTTAATCGACTCGAGGTTATCAAGCTCCGCAATAACACGCGGCACCAGTGCTTGATCGCGTAACGCTTGCTCAAGCCATGTCCGTGTTTGACTGTTCGCTTGGCGCATCACCATCGGTTGACCGGTCAACTCGCTAAGTGCCACCTCATGGCGTCCCCACCACGGATGGCGTCGCCCAACCACGACATATTGATCAAATTCACGCAACGGCTGCTGCTGAATATCGGTGATAGTACCATCGAGTTCACCTTCAATTGCCCCGAGATCAAGAGTTCCCGCCCGCAATTCGGCCACAATCACCGACGTCGTACCGGTCTGGGTACTCACCGCCAGATTCGGATAGCGTTGCCCAAACATCTGCACCCATTCCGGTAACAAATACGCACTCACGCCGGGGGTAACCCCGATCGTCAATAGACCGTTACGCAAGCCGGCAACATCGGTAACGGCCAATTCGGCCTCGGCAACGAGGCGAAAGATACCTTCGCAGTAGGCCAGCAACCGTTGCCCAGCCGGTGTCAGCTCAACACCACGCCGACCACGAACAAACAGCCCGGTGCCGAGCGAATCTTCGAGGGCGCGGATATGTTGACTAACACCGGATTGGGTCATGTGCAACTGCTCAGCAGCTTTACTGAGACTACCGGCCATTACGACACGGGTGAAGATATCGAGTTTGTAAAGATCGATCATCGAACGAACCGTTGTCAACGAATGTATGAATAGGTGATAGCGAAGAAATACATGCCTCTGACAATAGTTGAATAATCCACCTATGCCACAATGCAATGAGTAACTTGTCTACCAGGTATAAGTTCTTACTTAGAGATAGTATAAGCAAGAATCGGCTTCTGCCAAGAGAGAATTTTTGTTATCGTATGTACAAGAAATCCCACCACCCTAAACAAGCAGTTGGCGCCACACTGCATTGCAAGCACCAAGTAGTCAGAAAGGGGACAGAAGCAATGTTGCTGAAGTACTTCTACGACGAGATGTTAGCACAAGCCTCCTACCTCATTGGCTGTGCTAAGACCGGCGAAGCGATGGTGATCGACCCTATGCGCGATGTTGAGCCGTATTTACGGGTAGCCGCCAAGGAAGGTTTACGGATCACGCATGTGACCGAAACGCACATCCACGCCGACTTCGTGAGTGGGGTTCGCGAGCTGACTGCGCGTACCGGCGCGCAGATGTATCTGAGCGACATGGGCGATGAGAATTGGAAATATGCCTACCCCGAAGTGAGCAAAGCGATTTTGGTCAAAGACGGCGATACGTGGATGGTGGGCAACATTAAAGTGCAGGTTATCGCCACCCCCGGCCACACTCCAGAGCACATTGCCTTCATGATCACCGATACTGCCGGCGCCGATCAGCCGATGGGTATCTTCACCGGTGACTTCCTTTTCGTTGGTGATGTAGGACGGCCTGACCTTTTGGAGGAGGCAGCCGGTATCGCCGGAACCAAGGAACCGGGTGCTCGCCGCCAATTCCAGTCGGTGCAGCGTATCAAAGCCCTCCCCGACTACCTGCAAGTCTGGCCGGCACACGGATCAGGCAGTGCATGTGGGAAGGCGCTGGGCGCAATTCCATCGAGCACACTCGGCTACGAAAAGCGTTTTAACCCGGCATTCCAGTTCGACGATGAAGATGCGTTTGTGAAATGGCTACTGCACGGTCAACCCGAACCACCACGCTACTTCGCCCGCATGAAGTACGTGAACAAGGTCGGACCGGCGCTCTTGCACGACCTTGCTACGCCGGTTGAGGTCGAACGGCCCGTGCTTGATCAGGCGTTAGCCGAAGGGGCAACGGTGTTCGATCTCCGCAGTGCGGCTGAATTCGTTGCCGGCCACGTACCGGGCAGCATCAGCGTCCCAATCCGCAAGATGTACAGCACTTATGTCGGCTGGTTTGTCGATTTCAGCAAACCGACCTACCTCGTGGTGCCTGATGATGCCGATTTACAGCAGATTTTGAAAGACCTCCGCGCGATCGGTGTTGATGATATTCCGGGATACATACCGGCGTCGGCTTTGGGAGGCAATCTGGCCCAACTACCCACTGCAACGGTTAAAGACTTGAGCGAGGCTCTCGCCAATCAATCGGCAGTCATCCTCGATATGCGCAACCAGACGGAGTTTGACGAGATTCACTTGCCCGGTGCGCTACACATTCCGGTTGGCTATCTCCCACGCCGTCTCGCCGACATCCCGCGTGATACGCCGATTATTGCACATTGCGCCACCGGCTATCGTTCGCAGGTCGGTACGAGTGTCCTGCACCGGTTGGGCTTCACCAACGTAGCAACGCTTGTTGATCCACAAGGCACATGGCGCGAACTGGTGTCGGCTGTAACCGTGTAAACAGAGATAGGTCTTCTCCTGCACCTGCGACCATCTCTCCACCGGTCGTAAGTGCAGGACATAAGAAGTGGGCGATTGGCTTGGCTCGAACGATCTTCGAGCCCAACAACTAGGAAAAGCTATGACCTACACACAAACCAATGGAGGAACGACCGCCGAGATGCAGTCACTCGATGTAGGGCACATCGCCGAGCTACTGAATCAGATGATGGAGCGGATGGATCGGCTCGAACAACATCTGGCGAAGGTCAATGCGCTGGCTGATGAGGCTCCAGCGCTACTGGCCATGGCAACCGACACGGTTGACGGTTTGTACCGCGATGCAGCAAGCGCCGGAGTGGACATTGATGAGCGGTTGAAGATCGGTCTCCACGCCCTCGAACGACTGACCGATCCGGCAACATTGCGGGCTTTGGCTGGGTTGAGTGAGCAATTGGTGGTTCTGAATGATCTGGCGAAGCAAGCTCCTGGTTTTGCCGCGATGACGGTCGATATGATTGACGAGCTGTACGCAGCCATCAAGCGACAAGGGGTCGATTTAGAGGACACCGCACGACAAGGTCTGTTGGCACTGCGCAATCTGGTGGCGTTGATGGAGTCGGAAGAGATGAAGGCGCTGATGAATTCCGGCGTGCTCGATCCGAAGACCCTACACGTGATGGGGGCTGCTGCCCATGCATTGGTCAGTGCGCAACGCGAACCGCGCCGTGCCGGGCCAATGTCGTTGTTGGGCGCACTCTTCAACCGCGATGTACAGCGCTCACTCGGGTTCGCTCTCAGTTTCGCCGAACGGTTTGGGCAAAAACTGCCCGGTTAGTCAGTAGTGTCGCATGATGTCACGATAGAAAATGCGGATTAACCCACACTAGAAGAGAGGGAAATGCTATGGCCAAGAGCCACTATCAAGTCGTCATTGCCGGTGGCGGTACCGCTGGTCTGACCGTTGCCGCCCAACTGATGGATCAACCGAATCCGCCGGAAATTGCTCTGATCGAGCCATCGACCGTTCATTATTATCAGCCATTGTGGACGCTGGTTGGCGCCGGTGTCTTCCCACGCGAGCAGTCGGCACGGCCTGAAGCCGATTACATCCCACCGGGAGTGACGTGGCTGAAGGAGCGAGTTACTGCGTTTGATCCAGATAACAATAGCGTGACGCTGAGCAACGGCGAAACGATCACGTATGACTTTTTGGTAGTCGCACTCGGGATTCAGATTGACTGGGGCAAGGTAAAGGGTCTGCCCGAAACGCTCGGCAAGAACGGTGTCTGCTCGAACTACTCGTATGACACGGTTGAGTATACGTGGCAGAACATTCGCACGTTCCGCGGCGGCAATGCAGTCTTCACCCATCCGAGCACGCCGATAAAGTGTGGTGGTGCGCCCCAGAAGATCGTCTACCTTGCCGATGACTACTTCCGCCGTTCGGGTGTGCGTCAGCAAAGCCAGCTCAACTTCTACCACGCCGGTGCCGCGATTTTTGCCGTTAAGAAGTATGCCGATGCGTTGAACCGCGTAGTGGCGCGGAAGGGGATCAACGTTCACTATCAGCATGATCTGATTGAAGTGCGTGGTGAGGCGCGTGAGGCCGTCTTCCGTAACTTGGCGACCCAGGAGACGGTGACGGTTCACTTCGATATGCTGCACGTTTCACCACCCCAGAGTGCGCCAGATGTGATTAAGAGCAGCACGTTGGCAAACAGTGGTGGTTGGGTTGAGGTGGATCAGTACACGCTCCAGCACAAGCGCTACCCGAACGTCTTCAGCCTTGGAGACTGCTCGAGCTTGCCGACATCGAAGACCGGCGCAGCAGTCCGCAAGCAGGCACCGGTGGTGGTAGCGAACCTGATGGCAGCCATCGCTAAGGAGACCCTGCCGGCAACCTACGATGGTTATACGTCGTGCCCACTGGTGACCGGTTACGGCAGCTTGATTTTGGCCGAGTTCGATTACACCAACCAGCCCAAAGAGAGCTTCCCGTTCGATCAGTCGCAAGAGCGCTATAGCATGTACGCGCTGAAGGCCTACGGCCTGCCGGCAATGTACTGGAACGGTATGCTCCGCGGACGGATGTAACGATTTTCTTCCCGGGTCTCCTCCCTCCCCCTTCTGCCGCAGTCTCACTCAATGAGGCTGCGGCAATTGGTTTCCGGCAAACAAGGATCAGAACGTCTTATCACTGACGGAAATGCGTAACAGCAGGCCGATGATGAGAAAGTTGATGACGATCGACGAACCACCATACGAAATAAAGGGAAGCGTAATGCCGGTGAGTGGGATGAGTCGCAAATTCCCACCGAGAATAATGAACGATTGCACGGCAATGATCGACGTTAGTCCAACCACCAGCAACTGCTCAAAACCGCGGAAACGACCGGGAATCGTCAGAGCCACATGGTAACCACGAAAGATCAGCAGCATGTAGGCGATGAGTACCGCCAACGCACCGGCTAGGCCCATCTCCTCTCCAATTGCGATAAAGATAAAGTCGGTATGCACAGCCGGTACGTACTCAGGCACACCGCGACCAAGACCGGCTCCAAAGATACCGCCAGAAGCGAGGGCATAGATTGCTTGCACGATCTGATATCCCGACCCTTGGGCCGTGGCCCATGGATCAAGCCAGACCGAGACGCGCAAAGCGACAATCGGTAAAAAACGGTAGAGCAAGTAGGCACCACCGGCAAAGGCTGCCATACCGACGAGGACGTATAGTCCGCGTCCCGTTGCCACATAGAGCATCACTAAAAAGACACCGAACAGTAGGAGGGCGGCTCCCAGATCGCGCTGAAACACGATGGTCAGCATGGCGATCCCCCACATAATGACGAGAGGGGCTAAGTAGGGCAGTGGCGGTAACTTCAAAGGCCCAAGTCGGTAACTCGATTGGACAATCTCACGGTATTCGTTAAGGTAAGAAGCCATGAAGATGACAAGAATAATTTTGAGCAATTCCGACGGTTGAAAATAGAACAAGCCAAGATTGAACCAGACGCGCACCCCGCTACCATTGGGATCGACACCGAAGATAAACGTCGCCAAAATGAGCAGAAGCCCTAGCGACAACCAGAGATAGCGGTAGTGATCGAGCACGTCGATAAACGAGAGGCGAAACAGTCTGATGCAGATACGATCGAGTGGGGTGAAGAGGATGGTTGCCATAATCACCGTGCCCAGCGTCACCCATAAGGTCTGCTTGGCGGCAATCCCTTCGTAGCACGGAAAGCGCTCACCGGCAGCATTGCTACAAATGGCAATCTGATTCAATCCCGGCTCTAACCGCGCCGTCATCATGAGACTCAGGCCGGCAAGTAAGGCAACCAGTGGCAAGATCAACTGATCGGCGGTCGGACTACGCCACGATAGGCCGAGGGAGATCGCCAGAAAGAGCAGCAGGGGTAGGCTGGATGGCCAGAGGAGACGGGCCAAGCCACTGAGGGTCGTTTGCAGTTCGCTCTGACCGGTAGCCACTATCACCAACAGATAGCCGGCGACAAAGAAAAGCAGTACCGTTACCAGCAATTGTAACTCGACAGCGCGGAGACGGCGCAGTTGGTTGAAGGTGGAACGGATGGTCGCCATAGATACTCCTTGAGGGAATACGCTGCTCGCCGTGAGAGGGTGAAGACACTACAGCTATTGCTGAGACACGTGCTGTCACAACGGCCAATTCGATTCGCGTTCACAATGGAAACCGGCCCGCTCCAGGGAATCGATCACTGCTTGGGCATGCTCTTCATCGCGCACCTCAAGGATCAACTCGACACCGGCACGGTCAATCGGCACTCGCCACATCCCCCGGCGATGGAAGAGGTCCATTACACTCGCACCGGTCGAGGCAACGTGATTGACAAGCGCTGCTAATCCACCCGGTCGGTCATCGACGCTGGTCCGGAGCAGGAGGTAGCGCCCCTGTCGCACCAGCGCATATTCGATCACGCGCATGAGCAGATTGGCATCGATATTCCCACCGCAGAGAATGGTCGCGGTGACCTGATTCGGTTGGACCGGCACCTTCCCACTAAGCAGCGCTGCCACGCCGGCTGCACCGGCACCCTCAACTACTAGCCGGCTATATTGCAAGACATGGGCTATTGCCATCACAATCTCTTCATCATCGACGGTGACCACCTCATCGACGAGTGCTTGAATCATCGGTAAGGTTAGTTCGCCGGGACGCTTGACGGCAATGCCGTCGGCGATTGTGTGTGCAGTAGGTGCCGTAACTGGATGGCCGGCAGCGAGTGATGCCGGCACCGGTGCGCAACCGGCGGCTTGTACACCAACGATACGGACATGCGGGAGCAAGGTCTTGACGGCGAGGGCAATGCCACTGATCAAACCACCACCCCCTATCGGAACGATGAGTTGTTGCAGATCGGGGAGTGCTTCAACCAATTCCAGTCCGATAGTTCCTTGACCGGCAATCACACGCGGATGATCAAACGCATGGACATACGTCAGACCTCGTTCTTCCTTCAAAGTATGAGCGTAAGCAACTGCATCATCAAACGTCGCACCTTGTAGGATGACTTCGGCACCGAGCCGACGGGTGGCAACCACTTTGGTCAACGGAGCACGTTCGGGCATAACAATCGTTGCTTTTACGCCGAGTAATTGTGCAGCCTGGGCAACACCTTGGGCATGATTCCCGGCGGAGGGTGCGATCACACCACGCGCCTTTTCCTCGGGTGAAAGATGCACGATGGTGTTATACGCGCCGCGGATCTTAAACGAACCGCTCTGTTGAGTATTCTCAGCTTTGTAAAAGATTGGCCCTCCCAGCTCCGCGCTGAGTCGGGTAGCAGGCAGTACCGGCGTCGGCAAAATTATCGAGCGCAAGGCACGCCGGGCAGCTTGAATATCGGCGAGTTCGATAGCAAACCGGTTCATGGAACGTCATTGCTCCTTATTCAAATTAAGCGAGAGTTTATGAATAGCTATTCGGCCGATGAAAGAAACCGTGAGCCGACATAACCGGAAGTTTACGTCTCACCTACTGAGGCAACACTGTAACACACGGTACAATGAACGAACGCTTTGCAGTGCCGAATGAGCCGCTACCGCCGGGGTACGAATCGTGCCCGAATGAAAGGTAACATACGGCACACATTCAGCTTAGGCAAGGAATGAGGCAGTCGACAGAGCCGATCCTTACCGGAAACATGACCGTCTTGCGGCGGGAGTAACCGCGTATTAATCCTCGCCGGCAATCAACTCTTGGGCATTGGCCGCGCGTGCCGCCAGTACGCGAAAGCGCATTGCCGTTTCTCGGTCACTTACTTGCTCGGCAGCTTTCATGATCACACCAATCGCGAGTTGCAGACGACGTAGCTCTTCCCGATCACCGGCCAGTTGCAACCGTGCAATTTCTTGCTCACAGTACTGGGCAATAGCATTGATAGTCAGCATAGGCATCCTCTTCTTATGCACCAGCACATACCACTGACATTGTACCATTCTTGCTCTACAATGAGACAAACGTAGATAGGGAAAGGAGTCATACTGATGGCGATGAGTATTGCTGAGCTAACCGATGCAATTAACCGGTTTGTAACCGACAAAGGCTGGTATGCACCTGACAGCATCTTCCCGCAAACCCCACGCAACATTGCGATTTCGGTGGCGGTGGAAGCGGCTGAAATCCTTGAACATTTTCAATTTCGCGATGAACCGAGTGACCGGGCAGCGTTGGCCGGTGAGCTGGCCGATGTTGCCAACTATCTGTTTCAACTGGCATACCTGCTCGACATCGATCTTGAGCAGGCTATCTTGACCAAACTGGCCGAAAACTACGGACGCACGTGGGATGGATAATGCGGTTCGTCGCACCTCTTTTCACAATCGTGTAACTATGATGTAACGACCATTAGTACAATGCATCCCATCTATAGAAATAAGTTGACCGTGCCCGTCACGTTCAATGAGGAAACCGGAGAACGCACATGGATCGTGCCGCACACATCAAACAGATTGCAGACAGTTGGAACACACCACGCTTTGCCGGTATTGTGCGCCCGTACACTGCCGAAGATGTCTATCGTTTGCGTGGTTCAGTACAGATCGAATACACGTTAGCACGGATGGGGGCCGAGCGCTTGTGGGATCTGCTGCACACCGAGCCGTATATCAACGCCTTAGGCGCGCTAACCGGTAATCAGGCAATGCAGCAGGTGAAGGCCGGATTGAAGGCGATCTACTTGAGCGGGTGGCAGGTTGCGGCTGATGCTAACCTCGCCGGCCAGATGTACCCCGACCAGAGTCTCTATCCGGCGAATTCAGGCCCACAATTGGTACGGGCTATCAACAACGCACTACGACGCGCCGATCAGATTTACCACAGTGAAGGACGCAACGATATTTACTGGTTTGCGCCGATTGTGGCCGACGCTGAGGCCGGGTTCGGTGGCCCGCTCAATGTCTTCGAGATTATGAAAGCGTACATCGAAGCCGGTGCAGCGGGCGTACACTTTGAAGATCAGCTTGCGTCCGAAAAAAAGTGTGGGCATATGGGTGGGAAAGTGTTGATCCCAACCCAAGCTGCGATCCGCAATTTGGTGGCTGCCCGTTTGGCCGCCGATGTCATGGGGGTGCCGACCCTTATTATCGCGCGTACCGATGCTAACGCGGCGACCTTGTTAACCAGCGATATTGACGAGCGCGACCGGCCTTTCTGCACCGGTGAGCGCACCAGCGAAGGCTTCTATCGAGTACGGGCCGGCCTTGATCAGGCGATTGCACGTGGCTTAGCCTATGCACCTTACGCCGATATGATCTGGTGCGAGACGAGTGAGCCAAATCTCGAAGAGGCACGTCGCTTCGCTGAGGCAATTCACGCTCAATTCCCAGGCAAGCTGCTGGCGTATAACTGCTCGCCTTCGTTCAACTGGAAGAAGAAGCTCGACGATGCAACGATTGCTGCATTCCAGCGTGAGCTGGGCGCAATGGGCTACAAGTTCCAGTTTGTGACGCTGGCCGGCTTCCATACGCTCAACTATAGCATGTTTGACTTGGCCCGGAAGTATCGTGATCACGGTATGGCAGCGTATAGTGAGTTGCAGCAGGCGGAGTTTGCCGCTGAAGCGTTCGGTTACACAGCCACCCGCCATCAACGGGAGGTCGGTACCGGTTACTTCGACGAGGTGGCACAGGTGATCGCCGGTGGTGAGATCAGCACGACGGCGCTGACCGGAAGCACCGAGGAAGAGCAGTTCCATTAGATTTGGATGCTGTGCCCCTCTCCCCCTAGGAGGAAGAGGGGCATGCGTTCTCATCCCTTATCCGTTTGCCCCTCGCCCCATAACCGGGAAGCGAGGGGTGATTTATTCCATAGCTTTTAGTACGGGCACTTTTTCCCTCTTCTCCAACCACCCCACAGGAAAGGATGGCAGACAGTGGGCAGCTCCTCTCCCCAATGACGAAGAGAGAAAGTATAATGTACTATTGTGCAAACACCAACGTTGATTATTGTTACCGGGCATCCAGCTACCGGTAAAACGACCATCTCACGAGCGCTGGCTATCAGCCTGCGCTTACCGTTGTTAAGTAAAGATGCCTATAAGGAGTTGATGTTCGATGGATTAGGCTGGTCGGATCGGGCATGGTCACGGCAGGTTGGTACTACAGCGATTACCATCATCTACCATACGGCAGCGACCATCTTAAGCAGTGGGCAGTCACTGATTATGGAGAGCAATTTTCGCGTTGATCTTGATACAACGCGGATACAGAATCTCCACACTATGGCTCCATTTCGCCCGGTACAGATACGCTGTGTCGCCGATGGTGATGTGCTGGTTGAGCGAATCCTGCGACGGCTTACCTTAGGTCAGCGCCACCCCGGTCATTGCGATGATGTATCGCCGGCTGACCTCGCTACCGTGCGCACACGAGGCCCGATTGAACCACTCCCGATTGGCGGACCGTTACTCACCATCGACACGACCATCCCTGAGCAGATTGACTTGTCTACAATTCTGGCGTGGGTTAAAACGCATCTTGAATACGCCGGATAAGTGATTTTTACACTCTCCTGAGGCCCGCACATGCAAGGAGCACATTATGAATCAGGCCATCATCCACTCTACTGCCACGGTTGATCCACGCGCACGGATCGGTGAACACACGCGCATTTGGCATTGGACGCAAATTCGTGAAGATGTGAGTATCGGTAGTGAGTCGATCATCGGTAAAGGGTGTTATTTTGATGCCGGGGTAAGCGTCGGTAATCGAGTGAAAATTCAGAGTAACGTGTCGGTGTTTCGTGGGGTGACGATTGAAGATGGTGTCTTTGTCGGGCCACACGTCTGCTTTACGAATGATAAAACGCCACGTGCTATTAATCCCGACGGTACGCTGAAAGGAATTGACGATTGGACGGTGACACCAACGTTGGTGCGCTATGGTGCGAGCATCGGTGCGAATGCGACAATTGTGTGCGGGGTAACGGTTGGCCGCTTTGCAATGGTAGCCGCTGGTTCGGTAGTGACGCGCAACGTGCCTGATTACGGGCTGGTGATGGGCAATCCGGCCCGATTGGTCGGTTATGTATGTCCGTGTGGTGTACGACTGCCCGGCGGTCCGGCTACGACAAGTGAGGAGCGTACTTGCCCGGCATGCGGACGGGTGACGTTGGTGGGGAGCAATACATAGACCGAAAGATGCCACATTATGCCCTTCTCGTAAGATCAGCGAATGGTATGTGGGGTGAGCGGCATAGTCAGTTGGCGACGTGCTATGTCCCAACTACCTAACGGAGCCAGTTCGATATGACCATCGGTAGGATCGAGCAGCAATACGGCGCGCTCGAAATATTGTGCAGTACGCCGACTGCCATTGGCTAACTGGGTGGTGAAAGTAACACTAAGCGGCAGACCGAAGACCATCTGCGCCCCACCGCGCTGCCAGTAGACAGCGAAAGGGCCAGACGGCCAACTCTCCGGCATTCCCATTGCCGTTTCGCCACCATACGCACGGGCCGTGGCAGCTTCTGTGCCGAGTGATGCCATACGGACGTAAGCAGTCGTATCACGTTGCGCCTCATCGATTTCGATCACCGCACGTGTAAATGCTTGACGCATCCCACCGGGTATAACTTCCGCCGGCGCTAATGGGAGGCCAAACCGTGTCTCGCCACCGAGTGCGCGCCAAAAGCGATATATAACAGCCGGCACCTCGATGTCGTTGAGCACCCCTGGCGTAGGCAAGGGTAATAGTTCATCGGCATTCGCCAGTACTGCCTGCAATCCGGCTAGATTCTCGGCCACTTCAGGCTGGTTACCGGTCACCAGTTCGGGTGTAATGGCGGCAATACCTAAGGCGGCAGCCCAATCGTGCATTCCACCGGTAATCCTGTAGCGATCCCAAAACCGGGTATATTCGTAGCCGGCAGCCGCAGCATACGTTTGGGCCATCGCAATGGAGGGCTGGTGTTCACAACTGGCCGGAAAGACGACACCGGCATTGGAATGAAGAAAAATTGCGCCGGCAGCATCGAGTAAGAAGGCGCGCAACAAACGACTCTCGATTTGTGAGTCTGGATAAGGGCCACCAGTATCGGAGATAATGCCACGCGCGCCTTGCACTTGTTGCTGCCAATCATTGTCGGGACAAGCATCGAGGCTGGTATCCATATTGCGGTTGAGATCGACACCGGCAGCATCAAAGCGCCATCCACGGGCCAAACCGTCTGGATTAATGACCGGGATAATGACGAGCCGCACATCGGCCGGTACCGCGGTAGGATTGGCCCGGAAGTATTCGATCAAGGCAAGAGCCAATTGGTAGGTATTCGCTTCAGGGCCACCATGGGTAGCCCCGATAACCACCAGTTTGCGTGGCCCATCACCGAAGATCACCGCTTCTATCGGACGGCCCTCTGTAGAACGCCCAATTTCAACGGTGCGAACGGGACGAGCTTGGACCGGAGACAACCAATGTAAACCGGTTCCTATAATAATAATGAGGAAGGTTAACAGCGCGTGTGGCATAAATTGCTACAACCGAGCCTCTTCTTTCAAGCGCAAATAGGTGTTTACCATTGCTACCGTCAAGGAAGTTGTGGGCACATCGAGTGTTAGCGCACCACTGCGTTGAATCTGGTCGAGCAGAGCCCGGCGTTCATTGGTCAACTGTTCGGCGACCAAACAGCGAAACAACCCATGGCTATCAGTAACCGGACGACCGGCAACATTAACGATATGCGGATCGCTAATTGTCACACAGAGCGGCAAGTGATGGCGCGCGAGCCGTTGGAGAAGACCGATCAACGGTTGTTCGGTAAAGATAACGATCAGTGCGCGCCGTGACTGCCGCTGATCGAGATAGGCCAAGGCCGCAGCAATATCGGCTTCAACCGGCTGGACCTGTACATTGTACAACGCCTCAAGCAAGCGTTGGAATTGGACCTTTCCCTTGCGTGGTGGGATAAAGTTCTCGACGGTACCGGCAAAGGTGAGCATACCGGCTTGCTCGCCTTTACCGATTACGACATAACTCAGCATTAATGCCGTACTGACGACGTAATCGAGCCGGGTAAGACCAGGATCGTCGGGTTGGATTGGATCGGCCACCGGCGTTGCCATCAACCGTCCGGCGTCGATCACACAGATAATCTGCTGACTCCGTTCCGCTTCGATTTCGGCAACAATTGGTTTTCCGCGCCGAGCCGTCGCCTTCCAATTGATCCGGCGGTATTCATCGTCTGGCGTATATTCACGCAGATGCTCAAACTCGCCCCCCTTACCGAGTTGGCGGATCGAACGTAGCCCGATAGTACACAACTGACCACGGCGGATAAGGCGATCGTATTTACGTGCTGCGAGCAGATTTGGATACACCGGTACGGTACGAGCTGCGGCAAAGCGTACCTGGCGACGGTGGCACCCAAGCACACCGTCGTAGCGCATGACGATGTCGCCAAATTGATAATCACCACGCCGTTGTGGATGTAAGTGGTAACGAACCTCACACAGACCAAACGGTTCGACAACACCGCTGAGCCGGTCAGTATCGACCGGAATCGCTACCGGATATTCATCACGCAGATCAAACCGTAACACACGCGCTGAAACATTGGTAATGAGGATTGTGACGAGGTTGGCTGTTCCAAGTGATAGACGCTTCTCACACAAGCGTTCGACTTCGATATCCTTGGGATCAGGTGAGAGGAGAATATCGCTCACCACCACCCCGCCAACGAGGATCAAGTAGATAAGCGCTGCCCAGCTCAGCCATGGCGCAAATGCGGTACCAGCGATAAGAGGGGCAGCGAGTAAGACAAGGAATAGTAAGCGTGGTGTCGGTAGCATATATCTGTAGCGAGACCTAATGATAGTGCGCAGAGTAGTGGCGATGAACGAACTGCGGTGTACGTCACTACCGTTTTTGCATTATAATCGATTCGGTGACCGATGATAAGCAGATGATGTTGCCGACATTCTGGGCAATCGTGAGCTGAACAGGATACGTTACCTGTCACGAAACACCTCGGCAATCACCCAACCAAGCACACCCATGACATTTATTCGTCTCCTCCAATACCCACCACGCCTGTGGCCAACCCTTTCACTTTCCACCGGAGAAGGGTCGGTTCTGTTTATGGGAGCGTTCATCATCTCAGCGGCAATGGGCGTCGTGCGGCAAATACTGTTCAATGCACGGTTTGGGATTGGGGAAGAGGCGGCAGCACTCTATGCCGCGTTTCGCCTATCAGAGACGTTGAATACACTTATTGCCGGTGGCGCATTAACCAATGCACTGATTCCCTATGTTCTCCTGGCAGCGCGTCAAGGGCATCCTGCGGTATCACTGCTCATCAGTCGCGTGTTGAGTCTCATGCTCGTTGTTGCTCTTTCGCTAACTCTTGTACTCGTCATAGCCGCACCATGGCTCTTGCGCTGGATCATCGCACCTGGCCTCGATCAGGCTACGCAAGAACTGGCGACGCTCCTCACCCGCATCTTAGCTACTGAGATAGTGTTTCAAATCACGAATGGTGTATTGAGTACAGTTCTGATCGCGCGTGGACAATTTTTCTTACCGGCTTTGGGGATTGCGCTGCGCAATATGCTGATCATTGTCAGCTTGTTACTCCCCCAAGCGACGATCATAACCGTTGCCATCGGTTCGTTAGGCGATTCGGTGATTCAGCTTCTCATCCTCATACCGGGTCTCATGCATCATCGCCTGCAACTTCGTCCGAATCGGCAATGGCGCGATCCGTTGGTGCAAGGCACGCTGCAATTGGCCATTCCCGGCGCTATATCGGGTACCATCAACTACGGCAACAATGTAGTTGATACGGCAATTGCTAGCCTTGGCGCGCAGGCTGCCGGTTTAGGCGCAATGCACAACGCCCTTTTACTCGGATACCTTCCCCAACGTCTATGTGGTACCGCTATTGGTCAAGCCGCGTTTCCGCATCTCGCTGTCGCGGCGATTGCCCGCAACCGCCACCTGTTTAGACAGCGCTGGATGATGGCTACCGGTGTGGCTATCGGGTTGGCAACCTTGAGTAGCTTAGCACTGGCACTCGGCGGACGATGGCTGATTACCCTCTTGTTCGAGCGTGGTGCATTCGACCAGGCCGCCGGCGATCTGACGTTTGCAATTCTGTTGATTTTCGTCCTCGGTCTGCCGTTGTACGTCATGGTTGAGATTACAGGTCGCGCACTGGTCGCTCTCGGTGATGCGCGCACACCGCTGCTGGCGAACACGGTACAGTTGGTTAGTCGGATTCTGGTAGCGACCGTGTGCTGGCCGCTGATCGGCGTCTTGGCCGTTCCGGTAGCGACTGTTGCCAGCAGTGCCATCGAAGCGTTCATTCTCGGTGGCGTGCTACACAACTGGTTACGCAAACCGACCACGTGGCGTGTGAGTCATATTGAGGACCAGATCGAATCGCATGTTGTCTTCGATTAGCTATCACCAATATCTCGCCTCAATTCACTGCAATGACCCGCTTGTGGATTCTCCGTATCAGGTCAAGGAATCTTTTTGTCCAATCAGATAGGAATAGATTATGATATAAGATTAAAGATAATGGGGAGAAATGCGATGGCTGCATCACACATTCCGTCAGATCAACCAAAGCCTCCATGGCTAGACATTGATCCACTTGTTGCGGCCACCATCCTCAATTGTTTACCAATCGCAGTTTGGATTGTTGATGAACAGTACCGACTCGTCGTTGCAAATACTGCCTACCAACATACCAGACCAACGTGTATGCCGGCAACACCAGAAGCCGGCGATTACATGTTGCCAGATGATTCATTGCCCAAGTGTCGAGTCCATTGGCAACAACAGTATGAACATGCCGTGCAAGGCGAACACCGTATCTTTACCATTGATGGCATAACGTACTACTTTCAGCCGGTCACGATCAAACGCGTGGGTAAAGGTGTTTTGGTTTGTACCGTGCAAGACACCACCCTCAACCTCGCAATTGAGGCTATGCCCGACCCATTTAGCATCTACACCGCGCTTCGCAATCGCTCTGGGCAGCTTATTGATTTTCAAATTGTGGCGGTAAACAGCGCTTTCTGCCACATTACCGGTTATCACCGGCATGAACTCATTGGTCAACGGCTCCTCGATCTATGTCCCCACTATCACGAAGATGGTACCTTTACCGATCTGCAACAACTGCTGAAAACGGGAGAATCGGTGCAGCGGATCACGACCTTCTTCGATAGGAATGGCAAGACGCGAACGTTTGAAGTTCATGCCGGCAAATTCAACGACGGGTTTGTCGCAAGCTGGCGCGACATCACCGTCCAACACCAGCTCGAGCATCGAATCCGTCAACAAGCCACGCTCCTTGATCAGATCGCCGACGCGGTGATTGCCACCGATTTAAACTACAATATCACCAGTTGGAATCGTGGGGCTGAACGTATTTACGGTTGGTCAGCCAACGAAGTTATCGGGAAACCGTTAGGCTCGTTTCTCAAAACCCAGTACACCAACACGACAATGGAAGAAGCTGCACTGGTCTTACACCAAACTGGATACTGGGAAGGTGAAGTCGAGCAGCAACGACGTGATGGACAGATCGTTCCGATCCATTCCGTCGTTGTGTTGAGCCGGGATGAAAACGGCACCCCAACCGGGGTCGTCGCGGTCAACCGTGATATTAGCGAGCGACGACACTTCGAGCAATTACTTATGAAAGCTAATCAGCGGCTCGAACAAGCGATTATCGATGCACGGCGCCAGGCCGCCGAAATCTTGCTGGTCAACGAATTACACGATCTCCTGCAAGTTTGCCATACCTTCGCTGAAGCAGCCGATGTAATCGCCTTCGGGTTACAACGTCTGTTTCCGCGCCAATACGGATACGTGATGGTACGGCAAGCAGGTACGGCCAATTTGACATTGCTGGCGCAGTGGGGTGAAATGAACGACGCACCGGCAACGATGACTATCGATCAGTGCTGGGCCTTACGGCGCGGTCTGATTCACCGCACCTGCCCGCACGAAAGCATCCGTTGTGCACACATTGCATCTAACAAACATAGGTGTACGTGCTGTGTTCCTCTCGTGGTGCAGGGCGATATTTTCGGCTTACTGTACATTGCCGGTGAGGAACTGCCACGGAGTGAACTCATCGTAATGACCGGTGACACCATCAAATTGGCCCTCTCGAATCTTGCCTTGCGCGCTACGCTACGTGAACAAGCAATTATCGATCCGCTCACCGGACTCTACAATCGGCGCTATCTGGAGACGAGTCTATCCCGTGAATTGCATCGCGCCCAACGCGAACAAATTCCGTTAACGGTTGCTATAATCGATATCGATCATTTCAAGCAGTTTAACGACCAGTATGGACACGATGCGGGCGATACCCTCTTGCGCGAACTAGCAGTCATCTTTCGCGAACACTTGCGTCAGAGTGATCTAGCCTGTCGTTTTGGTGGCGAGGAGTTTGTATTAATCCTACCGGGCGTCAATCGGGCAACCGCACAGACACGTTTGCAACACCTCCGTGAAGTCGTGCAGCAGCGACAAATTATCTTTGCCGGCGCACCTTTACGTCCGGTCACCATCTCAATCGGTTATTTCACCTGCGAAAATGATGAGATCGAGCCACACATTCTCCTTCAACGTGCCGATGCGGCCCTCTACGCGGCAAAACGTAGTGGGCGCAATCGGGTGGTCGAATTTAGCGATCTGCAAACGCTATCGTCCAATGAACGGGACGAATGATTTCAGCGGCGCTCGGGTCACAACTACGCTCAATTCGTTCCCAAAAGCACCACAGATTATGTCATTACAGGCACGTAATCGTAAGACATACTGACCGACATCGAGAACTACAGCGTTATTGTTCAACAACTGCATCCACGACGAACTCCCATCACGTTGAACTTCAAGCTCGTAGCGTCCGGCACCGGCGACCGGATGGAACGTCAGTTGCACCAGTGGGCCACCATTCACAGCCGTCACACTCACCAAAACCGGCGGATCGAGCTGCGCAGCCGGTGCTGCGCCACCATACTCGAAGGCACCGAGATCGCATGCACCAACCCGCGCCGCTCCCCGCTGATCGAGCAGAGGACAATCGACACCGGCGTTGATCGCCGGACTATCGGCTTGTAGGGCAAGAGTCGGCAATATTCCACCGTGATAACCAATGGCATTCTCCAGACGAGGATCGGCCTGCGCAATCCCACTAACGCAGGCATGCCCCACCGGACTTTGCAGATTGTGACTGCCGCGCAAGCTCCCAAAACACTGTACCGAATCGTGCGTACTACCGAGGAGATTTCCGGCGATGATCGTATTGCGTAGTTCAACGTCTGCTGCGTTGGTTGAGGTATTGTATATACCACCACCAAGCCGGTCGGCATAATTGTAGGCAACTGTAACATTCGTGACGGTTGCCTGCCCACCGTTGAAATAGAGACCACCGCCATTCCCGCGATTGGCAGTAGCCGCAGCAGCCCGATTGCCAACCACGGTAAGATTGGTCAGGTTCGAACGATTCCAACCCGACACAAACGTCGTCTGGGCAACAACGATGGCACCACCAACATCTTCTGAGCGGTTGGCTACGAAGGTAGAATCGCGCAGCGTCAGTGGGCCGTTGTGATGCATCAGCGCACCACCGCTCGCGCGATTATTGCTGTTGAGATAGACGATATTATCCGCAAAGAAACTACGCTCGATTTCAGAACGGTCGGGGTAGTAGAGATACGAGTAGACGGCTCCACCGAAATTACGTGCTTTATTCCCGATAAACATGCTATCGCGGATTACGATCTGACCACCCGTCCCCGCCGGGCCGGCGCCATCGTTATAGATCGCACCGCCAAAACCGAAATTGGCGATAACGCCACCATAAGAGCTATCGTTATTGCGGAAGATCGAACGGAGAACGGTGATCGGGCAACGCAGATTGTAAATAGCACCGCCGTTAATACCGCGATTGTTCTCGAATACGCTATCTTCGATATGGAGCTGACCAAAATGCATTGAAATCGCGCCACCACCTTCTTCATCCTTGCCGGCAGTACTATCGTTATTACGGAAGATGCTGTTGTAGATAAACACTCGCGTATTCAGACCGGTCGCACGGATAGCACCGCCTTCCACACTACGACCGTTGATCAAGGTCAAGTTGCGAATCGTGAGCGTAGCATCATAAATCCAAATCAGGCGTGTACGACCATTACCACTCAGGGCTACCCGCCCACCTTGCTGGGGACCACCACCGTCAAGTTCGGTATCTTGGCGCAATTCCAATTGACCGGAAAGGGTAATTGTCACCGGTTGCGAGCCACAATTGAACGTTACGCGCCCACCACCGGCAACAGCGGCGCGGAGAGCGGTTTCGGTGCAGCTTGCCGGCGTGCCGTTCCCGACCACACCGGCAGCGCGAACGGGGGTTGCTGTGCAGACAAGTACGATACCGATCACGATCAGCCAGCGCACCGAAAATAACAAATTATTCATACAGTAACCTCGTTTGACCGTGCTTCGATGACAGCTTCGTCATCTTGACAGTAGTCAAACGACGGATTATCGGTCTACATGACTTTTTGGCTATCTGTGTAGGTAGGACTAGGAGCGAAAGGTACTAGTTGGGAATTAAAAAATTGTCATATATCTGTGTGGGGGAGTGTATGCGCAGAGGAACTCGCATCAATGGAGACCAAAGCATAGACTGATACAGAAGTCATGAAAGCCACGGCAGAGCTTTGCAGTGCTCAGGATAGGGAACATTGGGCCGGGGACACACGAACGTGTGTCACCACAACAACCGTTACCGGTTCTGAACGTCGGTCTCGGCGCGTTCGACGGCGCTGCCGATGCTGAAATATTTTGCTTCGGGATGATGCACCACAATCGCCGCCGTGCTTTGTTCGGGCACCAACTGGAACGCCTCAGTCAACGTCACACCGATCTCTTCACCGGGAAGGATGTGCCACAGCTTAGCATGTTCGGAGAGATCGGGGCAGGCCGGGTAGCCCCACGAATAGCGCTTACCGCGTCGCTCATCGAGACCTAGACCTTGTCGGATGATACGGTTCGTATATTCGGCTAGCGCCTCGGCGAGACTGACGCCAAGCCCGTGGATATAGTAGCTGCGACTATAATCACCACGCTGCTGTAACGTATCAACTAATTCGTCAACTGCGCTCCCCATCGTAACAATTTGGAAGGCGGCGACATCATACTCACCGCTATCGACACTGCGGAAATAATCGCTAATGCAGAGCCGTTCACGGGCCGGTTGACGGGGAAAGACAAAACGGGTCAATTCACGTGAGCGATTGGCCGGATCATAGACGATCAGTTCAAGACCATCACTCTGCACCGGGAAGTAGCCGTAGATCACCTTCGGCTGCAACCAACCATCACGCTCGGCTTCAGCGATCAATTCGCGCACCTTTTGATCGAACTCTGCCCGCAATCGTTCCCACTCTTCACCCTTGGCATTTTTAGCACCCCATTGCAAACGGTAAAGGCTATTGCGGTCAAGACATTCGACCACATCGCGCAGCCGGATTCGGCTCGTCGCTCGCCACCCCCAAAACGGAGGTACGGGCACCGGTACATCGGTACGCACCGCCGAACGTACTCCGGCAGCCGTCGCACTCGCCGCCTCACCCAGATCGGCCAACGCCACCCGCCCGGTCATTCGCCGGTGCAGCACATTCGCCGCCTCACGGATGGTCTGCTCGATAAATTGATCACGAGTTGCCGGATTACTCAGCCGATCCATTGTCTCAAGTCCCTCGAAGGCGTCTTTGCAATAAAAGACACCGGCGGGATACGGTTCTTCATCATCGACAAAAGTGATGCGCTGACCATACTGACGATTGATCGCAGCCCCACCAACCAACACCGGAATCCGCAATCCACGACGATGCAACTCTTGCACACAGAGGGGCATCTGTTTGCTCGTACTGACCAGCAACGCCGAGAGACCGATCGCGTCGGCCTGCACCTCTAGCGCCTTCTCGATAATCGTATTGATCGGCACCTGTTTGCCGAGATCGTAGACCGTATAGCCGTTGTTGGAGAGAATCGTGTTAACCAGATTCTTGCCGATGTCGTGGACATCGCCGTACACCGTCGCCAACACGACTTTGGCTTTACTGGTTCCTTCTACCCGGTCGAGGTACCGTTCGAGGCGGGCAACCGCCTTCTTCATCGCTTCAGCACTTTGCAACACAAACGGGAGAATGAGTTGACCGGCGCCGAAGAGATCGCCAACCTCCTTCATCGCCGGTAGTAAGACGTTGTTCAGTACCGCAACTGCCGCGCGGCCTTGGGGTGATGCCCCTTGATCATCGCGCACTGCTGCTGCCGGATCGCTTAGGCGCAGTCCAATGGCCTGCAATCGCTCATCAACCGCCTGATCAATATCGTCCTCAATACCTTCTTTCTTGCGGTGCAGAATCTTCCAGTGTAGCCGCTGATCGACCGTCATGCCGGCAGTGGGATCTTCACGCTCGTTATCACTACTTGCGGTATGCTGCTCAAAATAGGCGATGAAACGCGCCAAAGCATCGTCACGACGGGCAAAGATCAGATCTTCACACAACTCGCGCTGCATCGGATCGATCTCGGCATAGGGGGTAATATGAGCCGGATTGATAATGGCCGTATCGAGGCCGGCTGCTACCGCGTGGTAGAGAAACACCGAGTTAAGCGCGGCGCGGGCATGCGGAGCAACACCGAAGCTGAGGTTGCTCACCCCAAGCGTCGTGAAACAACCGGGGACACGTTGCTTGACCAAACGGATACCTTTGAGAGTCTCGATAGCCGAATAACGCAACTCTTCCTGACCGGTCGTAATCGGGAAGGTCAGCACATCGAACACCAGCGCTTCGGCGGGCAATCCATACTCATCGCGGGCAATCTGAGCAATCCGCTCGGCAATGGCCACTTTTCGCTCGGCAGTGTGCGCCATGCCCTCCTCGTCGATTGTCATCGCGATCACAGCGGCACCGTAGCGCGCCGCCAACGGCAACACCTTATCGATCTTCGCGCCACGTCCGCCCTCAAGCGAGACCGAATTGATCAATGCCCGACCGGGATAGATCGACAGTGCCGCCTCGAGAACGTCAGCCTCAGTGGTATCGATCACCAGCGGCAACTCGATATTCAGCGTCAGTTTCTTGATCAAGCGGGTCATTTGCTCACGCTCATCGCTGCGTTCGGTCATTGCCACGCAAACATCGAGCATGTGCGCACCACTTTCGACCTGTTCGCGGGCCACTTCTAACGCACCGTCGTAGTCATCACGCAGCAGCAGTCGTTTCACTTTTCGTGAACCGAGCGTATTCAGCCGCTCGCCGATCATGGTGAGCGTAGCATCTTGGCGCAATGCCGTGGCACGGATCCCCGAACTAACACTCGGAATATACTCGACCAGCCGCACTTTCGGAGTTGGATCATTGCCGAGCAATTGGCGCAAGCGAGCAATATGCGCCGGACGAGTACCGCAGCAGCCGCCGACCACCGCTACACCGTAATCGCGGACAAATTCGGCCAGCACCTCCGCGAATGGTTCCGGTTCCATTGGATAGACGGTACGCCCCTCGACCTCAAGCGGCAAACCGGCGTTGGGAATGCATGAAATCGGTTTACGCGAATGAGCGGTCAGATACTGGATAGCAGCACGCATATGTTCCGGGCCGGTACCGCAGTTCAGGCCGATCACATCGACCGGCATCGCCTCAAGGGTCGCGATCATAGCCGGCACATCGGTTCCGAGCAGCATACGGCCCGACAGATCGAGAAAGACTTGTGCTTGCACCGCAATATCCGGTCGGTTCAGATCGATCTTTGCCCGTCGGATACCATCGAGCGCAGCTTTGACTTCAAGAATATCGACACTCGTCTCCACCAGCAGTAGATCAACTCCACCCTCAATCAAGCCAATCGCCTGCTCGCGGAAGATATCCGACAACTCGGCAAAGGTGATATTACTCAGTTCTGGATCGTCTGACGATGGTAGCTTACCGGTTGGGCCGATTGACCCGGCGACATAGCGGGAACGGCCATCACGAGCCTCGAACCGGTCGGCAACACGACGGGCTAGCGCAGCAGCGGCACGGTTAATCTCGATGGTACGATCACCGAGACCCCATTCGGCCAACCGGAGGCGTGTGCTCTGAAACGTACACGTCTCGATAACGTCGCAGCCGGCTTCAAGGAACGAGGTATGAATCAACTCAATGACATCGGGCCGCGTGATCACTAGATAATCACGGCAACCAAACGTTGCCTCACCCCCGTAATCCTCGGCGGTAAGATCGAAGGTGTCGATGGAGGTGCCCATCGCACCATCGTAGACTAACACCCGTTCAGCCAATGCTTGCAAGTAGGTTGGTCGCGTCACGGCTACCTCGTTTAGATCACGATATGGTTACCATCACAGACAAGCGCCGGTGGCAATGCACAACAGCACCGGCGCTCTCACTTTCATAAGCAATAATACACGAAAAATCTCGCTACCGTGCAACGAAACGTGCTGCACATTAATTGAGTGTTGTCTGGTTGCTCGTCGCCAAATAGATCACCCGCTCGCCGATATTCGTTGCACGGTCGGCAGTTCGCTCAAGGGCATGCACCATATCGAGCAGATCAACTGCTGCCTCAAAGCGGTCGGGATCCTGGCGGGCTTCGCTAATAATCAAGGCACGCAGCGTATCTTCGAGTTCATCAACCCGCTCATCGTGATCGGTCAGGGAACGGGCCAACTCGACATCTTGGTGGAGAAAGGCTTCTAGACTGGTATTAACCATGTGCAAGACCAGTTGGGCCATCTCATGAATCTGGGGCGGTGGGGCGATAAATGATGACCGGCGCGAGGCACGGCGTACTCGCTTGGCAATACTGTTGGCGTAATCTCCGATCCGTTCTAGCTCACCGGCAATTGCCGTTACGACACTCGTCAATCGTAAATCAGACGCCACGACCGGCTGTTGGGTCGCCAATACGTGAATAACACTCTCTTCTAATGCCCGCCAGGCCTCATCGATCTGCTGATCGTCGTGTATGATCTGAGCTGCGGCGATAGTATCCCACGACTCAAGACAGCGAATTGCACGTAACAGTTGCTGCTCCACCATACTAAACATTCGCAACAGATCTTCACGGAGGGCGCTGATCTGGCGAATATATCGTTCACGAACCATTGATCAATCCTCCTTAGCTGCCCTGATACAACCGCTGACCTCTCGCTATCCATGAGATATGGACAATATTTGTGTCATTATACTTGAAACATCGATAGAATAGGTTAAGAACATGCAAAATCTGATAGATGAATCGGTGAACTCCGGTTGATCCATATCCGATCCATTACCCCTTGACTCACCTGGAAGAGCGTGATAAAATAGTGTCAGTTTTACACTACAGAAAGGAGGCCGATGATGCCTGCAATTCACGATCTGGCAACGCGCAGTGTACCATTCCTGCACTATCTGGAGCAGTGGTATCGCAATCTGCCGCAAGTTGAGTTAGCAACCATTGTCGGCGATACCCCTGAACGGGTGGCTCTTTGTTCGATTGATATGATCAACGGTTTCTGTAAAGAGGGACCGTTAGCCGGGCCACGAGTCGGTGCGCTGGTCGAGCCGGTTGTGCAGCTCTTCAACCGCGCCTATGCTCTTGGAGTACGTGCTTTTGTGCTTACGCAAGACACCCACGATCCGGCAACACCGGAGTTTGCCTCATACCCACCGCATTGCGTTGCCGGCACCGCCGAGAGTCAGACGATCCGTGAGCTTGCCGAGTTACCATTTGCCGATCAGATTACCGTAATCGAGAAGAACTCGCTTAGTTCACACATCGGCACACGGTTCGGCGCATGGCTGTCTGAGCATCCACAGATCGATACCTTCATACTGGTTGGTGATTGCACCGATCTCTGCGTATACACGGCGGCAATGCATTTACGCCTAGAGGCGAATGCGCTTAATCTCAAGCGGCGTGTGATCGTTGCAGCTAATGCCGTTGATACCTTCGACACACCGGTCGCGGTCGCACGCGAGTTGGGTATCTATGCGCACGATGGCGATCTGCATCACGTCCTGTTTTTGCACCATATGGCCCAAAATGGGGTTGAGGTCATGAGGATCGTGTAGTCTATCGCTAGATAGCCGATACCCGAATGGCAGGCGCGAGTGGCATGCCCGCGCCTGTTTCGTTGCACTATGTTCTCCCAACGCCTATCGTGGTATACTTAATTGCCGAACGCACCATCGTTACCGGAAACGACTATGCCCGATACAGAAGACCTTGCCGCTCTGACCGTTGCTGAACTGGTAGAACAGGTTCGCGAATTACGCGCTGCCAATGCACAATTGCGCCGACAGTTGCATCCCGTCGGTCCACCGCTCGCTGCTCACGCATTGGCCGGTGAACTCATCCGGCAGACCGCGCTGCTTGCCCGTCTCGGTATCGAGTTTCGTGACGATCTCGAACCAATGGCGTTGATCCAGCAGACATTGCAGGCGGTGACCGTTGACTTGCCTGCCGATGAAGCAACGGTCGTGCTGATCGGTCCCAATCGGCAACCATCCCATGCCTTGACCGTGGCTCTCGGTGCGCCACGTCTGTTGCCACCTGAGCGCGCAGCCGAACTGATCGATCATGGGAGTGCCGGTTGGGCGTTGCGTCAAGGGAGCAGCATTGTCCTCTTTGATTTAGCCAACGACGTGCGTCGCTTCCAGCTCCGCGAATTACAAACCGGCGGCAGTCTGATTGCCACACCAATCCGACAACCTACAGCTACTACCGGTGTCTTGATCGTCTATCGTCTGGCGACGAATGCGTTTAGCAGTAACGAACTAATCTTGATCGAAAGTATTGCTGCGCAATTGAGCGTAGCACTCGGTGCTGTACAGCTATCACAGCAGTATCGTCTCCGCCAACACCGATTTCTCAACTTGCTCAACCTCAGTCAGTTGGCTATTGCTGGCCATACTGTTGGTGACGTTGCTGCACGATGTTATACCATCGCTATCGAAACGTTCGCTGCGCGATGGGGTTTGCTGTTTTTGCGTCCGGCGCCACAAGCACAGCTCGCTTGGATTGAACCGGCTCACCTTGCCGTCGATGTCCCGATAACTGCTATCGGTGGCGCCGCTCAGCTTGCTGCCGAGAGTCAACATGTTGTGACAGTTGCGCTGGGTGATGACGTAACTTGTCTTGCCTTACCGTTGACCCACGATGGTACGACAATTGGTAGCCTGGCTCTTGGGTTTACCGCTCAGCGTCCATCACCCGGTGGTCTCGATTGGAACCTACTCGAATTGTTTGCCCGCCAGACCGCAACGGTCTGTGCAACCCTGCAATTGGTGCAACGGCTACGCGAACAGGCGCAACTCCTCGAAGAACTGGTTACCGAGCGTACCGATCAATTGCAGCGTTCTCGTGACGTGCTACGCATGGTGTTTGACAGCTTACCGGAAGGCGTGGTCTTTCTCGATGAAAGTGAGCGCCTGACTGCTGTCAATACGGTCTTCGCGAACCAAATCGTCAGTCGTCATCCTCGAGATCTGGTTGGCAAGACGTATGCGTACCTCTTGCGTATGATCGAGCGGGTTGCGCCGACTACGATCGAATTGGTGCCTGAGGCCCGTCCCGGTCGCCAGCAATTACGACTGCGACAGCGGCTACCCGATGGCGAACGCAGCTATCTGATCGAACGAATGGAGGTACCGTCTTCACAAGGCCAGCCGGCGTCGCGGCTTGAATTTTGGCGACGCGAGTCGTAATCGTGTTTTGGAAAAGGTGATCAACGTTCCATGCCATACCTGCACACAACTCGTAACGGCATTCGCATTTTAGTCGAGGAGCTACCACACACGCACTCAATAGCGATTGGCTGTTTCATCGACATCGGTGCGCGCTATGAAACAGCCGAGATTGCCGGTGCGGCTCATTTTATCGAACATATGCTGTTTAAAGGTACCGGTGCCTACCCGACTGCCCACGCGATCTCGCTGGCAATTGAAGGTGTGGGTGGTTATTTGAACGCCTCTACCGGCTATGAGACTACGGCATTTTATGCGAAGGTTGCCACCATTCACTTCAACCGTGCATTGCACGTGTTGAGCGAAATGGTGCAACGACCGCTGTTTGAAGCTCATGAACTGGAAAAAGAACGACGGGTCATCATCGAGGAGATCCGTGGGATTCAAGACAACCCTACCGAACTCGTGCATACGTTGTTGCAACAGACGATGTGGGGCGATCACCCGTTCGGTCGCGATATTGCCGGACGGATCGATACCGTTAGCGCGATTGCCCGCCACGAGCTGTTGCAGTTTTTTGCCCAAGGTTATCATGCCGGTACGCTAGTGATCTCAGTTGCCGGTAATATCAGTGCCGAACAGACGATCCCGGCTATCGAGCAAGCATTTGCCGATTTGCCGGTTGGTCAGCGCCCAACAGCCCTCCCTGCGCCTTCCTTACCCATCGAACACCGTCTCAATCTTTTGCCACGTGATATCGAACAGGGGAACTTCTGCCTCGGTCTCCCCGGTGTATCCTATCACGATCCCGATCGGCGGGCAGTGCAGGCCCTTGATGCACTCCTCGGTGGTGGGATGTCCTCACGCTTGTTTCAGACGCTTCGTGAAGAGCACGGTCTGAGCTACAATATCGGTTCCTATCACAACGAGTTTGCCGATACCGGTATGTGGGTCATCTATGCCGGGGTCGAACCTGATGCGTTACGTGATGCTGTCGCAATGACGCGAGCAATCATCCGCGATGTGGTTGAGCACGGTCCCACCGATCAAGAACTCACAACCGTAAAGGAGCAGCTTAAGGGTAGTTTATTACTCTCACTTGAGGATACCTGGGCTATCGCCTCACGAAACGCAACCAGCCTGCTCCGCTACCACACCGTGCCATCGGTTGAACAGATTATCGCCGAGATCGATGCTTTGACCCTCGACGATCTCCAACGCGCCGCACATCGTTTACTATCCACCAACCAACAATGGTTGGCAGTGGTTGGTCCCTACACCGGGGATGACATGGACGATCTGCAAGCCTTATTGGAGGAGTAAGTTTGACGATGAAGTCTGTTGCGATTGTCGGCGCCGGCGTGGCCGGATTGGCAGCCGCCCATGCATTGGCTACTGCCGGCTTTACGCCAGTTGTGTTCGAGAAGAGTCGGGGTGTAGGTGGGCGTGCTGCCACCCGCCGTATCGGCGATATATGTTTTGATCACGGCGCGCAGTACGTGAAAACGCCTACCCAACCACTCCGCGACTTGATCGTTGCAACCGGCGACGCGGTGACAATCGATCGCCCGGTGTGGGTATTAACTTCGACCGATCAGATTACGCCCGGTGACCTATCGCACGCCGATGAGGAAAAATGGACGTGGCCAAGTGGGATTACGCGCTTGGCGAAACACCTTGCCGATGGTTTGACCGTACAGTTGGAGACGACTGTTGCTCGCATTGATGTCTGCGACGATGACTACCGACTGACGGCTACTGATGGCCGTGATCTTGGCTGCTTCGCGGCGGTCTTACTGACTGCCCCTGCACCTCAAACGGTCGCAATCCTTGCCGCCGGCGATCTACCGCCGCAGGTCGCTACCCTCTGCGCAAGTCTACAGACCGTTCGGTATCGGCGTTCGATTAGTATCACCGTGGCCTATCCCCGCCGCCCGGCAGTACCGTGGTATGCACTGGTCAATGCTGATCGCCAACACTCGATCAGTTGGTTGGCCTGTGAACACGACAAACCGGGCCGAGTCCCCGCCGATTGCGGTGTCTTGATCGCCCAAATGAGCGATACCTGGGCGACAATGCACTGGGATGCTGTGCAGAAGGGCACGCTCATGCCGACCGAACCACTTCCATCTCCCGTCAGTGAGGTGCTCACTACCATCCGGCATCTCGTCGGTGATCTCGGCGAACCGTTGTGGATTAACCTGCAACGTTGGCGCTACGCCCTTCCCGATACAGCCACCCCACTGACCAATATCGATCGACTCGTCATTGCCGGCGACATGGTTGTCGGGCAGGGAAGGGTCCACCTGGCGATTGAAAGTGGTTGGCGTGCTGCCGATCAGATCCGCGCATTGCTGACGGAGTAGATCACGGTTAGCGAACCGGTCTCTCTGCCGGTGAGGACGTAGCCCAATCCGAAGGCAATCACGTCGCAATGCAGCTCACCACGATAGAGCCACGACTCTCGAACCGAACATCTCACACTCACCATAGAGCAGAGGCAGGACTGAACACAACCAAGGAAACTTGTATGACAACCGCTGCTTGGCCCCTCATCTTTGACGGTCACAATGACGTTATTCTCGACCTCTATCGGCCACAACCAGGTAAAGAACGCGATTTCTTTCACCCTAGTTCGCATGGACATCTCGATCTCCCCCGCGCCCGGATTGGAGGTTTCGGCGGTGGCTTCTTTGCGGTTTACGTCCCACCTCCGACTTCTTCACCAACGGTCGAGCAAATACCCGAACCACCGTATCATTTGCCCCTTCCACCCGCCCTCGATCAGACCTACGCCCTACGCACGACCCTCGCGATGGCAGCTTGTCTGTTTCGGATTGAAGCCGAATCCCAAGGGGCGCTGCGCGTCTGTCGTACTGCCGGCGACATTGCCGATTGCCTCGCCAACAACATCATTGCTGCAATCTTCCACATCGAAGGCGCGGAAGCCATCAGCCCCAACCTCGACGAGCTTGAAGTGCTCTATCAGGCCGGCCTGCGTTCGCTCGGCCCGGTCTGGAGTCGTCCCAATATCTTTGGATATGGCGTACCGTTTGCCTTCCCTGCCTCACCTGACATCGGCCCTGGCCTCACCGAAGCCGGCAAGGCATTGGTGAAGGCGTGCAACCGGCTGCGTATCATGATCGATCTCTCGCACCTTAACGAGGCCGGTTTTTGGGATGTGGCCCGTTTGAGCGACGCACCGTTGGTAGCCACCCATTCCAATGCACACGCCATCTGCCCGAGCAGCCGTAATCTGACCGACCGACAGCTTGACGCGATCCGTGATTCGGGTGGGATGGTCGGGTTGAATTTCGGCGTCACCTTTCTGCGCCCCGATGGTAAGCGTGATGCGAGGATGCCACTCAGCGTTATGGTGCAGCAGATCAACTATCTTGTCGAACGGTTGGGCATCGATCACGTTGGTTTCGGCTCCGATTTCGATGGCGCGCTGATGCCGAAGGAGATCGGTGATGTACGTGGCTTGCCTCGTCTGTTGCAGGCCCTAGCCGATGCCGGCTTTACCTCTGCCGAGATCCGAAAGCTAGCTTATGAGAACTGGTTACGTGTCTTGCGATTAACGTGGGGAGAATAGACAACGAATATGCAACACCTCAATCATACCGAGCAACGAGTGCTCACTGCCATCGACGAGGCTGGCTTGGTAGAGACGCTGGCGCGACTGGTCAGCATCCCTAGCCTTGACGGCACTGCCGCCGAGAACGAAGCACAAGAGGTCGTTGCCGACCTATTGGCTGCTCAAGGCATGACCGTTGATCGTTGGGAGATCGATCTGCCGGCGTTGTACGCTCACCCTGTCTGTAGCTGGGAAGTACCACGTGAGCGTGGGCTTGGCGTGGTCGGTATCCTTGGCGCCGATCGGGGTGGGCGGAGCTTGATCCTCAACGGCCATGTCGATGTCGTACCGGCAGGTGACCCACAGTACTGGCGCAGCGATCCGTGGCAAGCGACCGTTATTGATGGTCGGGTATATGGGCGAGGCGCGCTAGATATGAAAGGTGGCTTGTGCTGCGCCATCTTTGCCGCACGTGCCATCGCCGCTGCCGGAGTACGCCTGCGTGGTCGGTTGCTTATTCAGAGCGTGATCGGTGAAGAAGATGGTGGATTAGGGACACTCGCGACGATTCTACGCGGCCATACCGCTGATGCCGCAATTGTCGCCGAACCAACCGAACTCAAAATTGCACCGGCCCAAGCCGGCGCACACAATTTTCGCCTGACCGTCTCCGGTGCTGCTGCCCACGGCTGCGTGCGTGAAGAAGGTGTTAGTGCTATCGATAAATTTATTCCGCTTCACCAAGCGATATTAGACCTCGAGCGTACCCGCAATGAACGGTTGCGCATGAACGATCCAAGTGGTTTGTTTGCTCGTTATTGTGCGGGCCGGCGAGTGGGCTTCGTCCGAAGCCGAACAACTCATTGCCGAAGGCCGTTACGGGATCGGTGTTGGCGAAGACCCGGATATGGCTCGCGCCGAGCTTGTACAAACGATCATGGCGGCGGCGACCAATGATCCATGGCTCCGCGATCATCCTCCGCAGTTGGAATGGTGGGGCGGTCGATTTGACCCGGCCAGCACGCCGCTCGATGCCCCAATTGTGCAGATGCTCGCCACGTGCGACCAAACCGTGCGTGGTACACAGGCGGTCTTCGAAGGAATGCCCTACGGTGCCGATATGCGGCTCCTCAGCAGTATCGCTGGTATTCCTACCGTCTTGTATGGACCGGGTGATGTACGTGATGCTCATCGTCCGAACGAATCGGTTGCGATTGATGATCTGCTCACTGCAACCCGCATCTTTGCCCTCACTGCGCTCCGTTTCTGTGGTTACGACGAGGAATAAATTAGGATGAAAACCAGTCTGCAAATCGCCGCCGAAGCCTACCTCGAACCGATCAGTGTCATCGCCGAACGACTCGGTCTGCCCGCCGAGTATCTCGAACCGTATGGTCGCTACCGCGGCAAGATTGATCTTACGTTTCTCGACGATCACCCCAATCGTTCACATGGTCGCTACGTTCTGGTTAGCGCCATAACGCCGACCCCGCTTGGTGAAGGTAAAACAACCACTGCCATCGGGTTGGCGATGGCTCTCAACCGGATCGGTAAACGCGCCGTCGTTACGTTACGTCAATCATCACTAGGACCGGTGTTTGGCATTAAAGGCGGTGGGGCGGGTGGTGGCTATAGTCAAATCGTCCCCTTAGCCGAAAGCATACTGCATCTCAACGGTGATATTCACGCCGTCTCGCAAGCACACAATCAGTTGGCGGCCCTGACCGACAACAGTTGGTATCACGGCAACCCTCTCGATATCGATCCCGATCGGATCGAGATTCGGCGTGTTGTCGATGTCAACGATCGCTTTTTGCGACAGGTCATGATCGGGCTAGGCGGCAAGCAAAACGGTTTTCCGCGCCAGACCGGCTTCGACATTAGCGTCGCCAGTGAACTCATGGCGATCCTCGCGATGGTCAGTGGCGCAGGCGCAAAAGCGGCACTCCGCGATCTGCGCGCCCGTATCGGCCGGATGGTAGTGGCCTTTCGCCGCGACGGTACACCGGTAACAGCCGAGGATGTACGCGGGGCAGGTGCGGCAACGGTGCTGATGCGCGAGGCGCTTAAGCCCAACCTGATGCAGACCATCGAAAACACACCGGCCTTGATCCACACCGGCCCCTTTGCCAACATCGCACAGGGCAACTCTTCCATTCTGGCCGATCTCGCGGCGCTCCGTTGCACCGAGTATACCATCACCGAGGCCGGTTTCGGCGCCGACATCGGAGCAGAAAAATTCTTCAACCTCAAATGCCGAGCCGGTGGTCTCTGGCCCGACGCTGCGGTCATTGTAGCCACCGTTCGCGCGCTCAAAGCGCACAGCGGCAAGTATGAGATCGTCGCCGGTAAACCACTGCCGGCAGCGCTACTCCACGAAAATCCCGACGATGTCTTCACCGGTGGTGATAACCTCCGCCGACAAATTGCCAACATCACCCAATTCGGTGTGCCGGTCGTTGTCGCGCTTAATACCTATCCCGAAGACACTGTGACAGAGATCGAAGCCGTCGCCCAGATTGCTACCGCAGCCGGTGCTGCCGGCATGGCCGTGAGCAACGTTTACGTTGCAGGTGGAGCGGGAGGCATCGAATTGGCCAAACTAGTGGCTCATGTCGCCGAACGACCTGGCCCACGCGAACCGAAATTCCTCTACCCGCTCGAGATGCCATTAGCCGAGAAGATTGAAATGATCGCTCGCCGCATCTACGGTGCAGCCGGCATCGAACTAAGTGCGACGGCTACTACGCAACTGGCAACCTTTACGGAGGCCGGGTTTGGTAACTTACCCATCTGTATGGCGAAGACCCATCTCAGTCTCAGCCACGATCCTAAATTGCACGGGGCGCCAGCCGGTTTCATTTTTCCTATTCGTGAGGTACGGATTAGCGCCGGTGCCGGATTCATTTTACCTATCGCCGGCACAACCGTGACCATGCCGGGCTTGGGCGCACATCCGGCAGCCCATCAAATTGACATCGACGATGATGGTAACATCGTGGGCTTGTTTTGAGAGTGACATCTCTATCTTGCCCTCTTTTACGCTTGGGATATGGGTTAAAGGATCATAAGTGTCATCAAGCCTGGGCTGGGGCTGCCACGACCTCAGTAGGGCTTGCACCCGTATCTTGCTACCCCGCTCTTCCCACGCCAACTACACTTTAACTGTACTCGTGCTTAGTGTGTAATAATCAGGTGCTACCATTGTCATACCATATCAATGAGTGGTTCAACAGCGGAGACTCACATGCTCAGCAATCTTCCTCCCACACTATCCGAACAAGAACGTCAAGCACTCGTCAAAGCGGCACTCCGTCGTTGTCACAATGGTATAGGCGCACTCACCGCCAGCCTCATCCTTATGATCGGTGCAATAGTCAGCTTTTGGATAATCGACAAGTTATTTGATCCAATGCCCTTCCATTTCATCATTCCACTGTTTTTTACCATCACTAGCATCAGCCTATTGATTGAAAGCTATCATCGTTTTCGCTTTCACCACCAACTACGCCAAGCAACCACTACTGTTGAAGCACCGATCATCGACATATGGATTGAATTCAATGCCGCGGAGGAACCAACAGTAATCGCCTGGGAACTCATCATTCCTGGCACGATTGGTCAGCGCCGTCTGCGCCAAGCACAAGTAATCGACTGTTCCCTCCGCTCCTACTATCAACAGCTCAAAACCGTCAAAGTACGCTACAATCCGACCGATCCGAGTATATCAGCATTGGTCATCGAATAAGCTGCTGGACATTATGATAAAACTGTAAAACAAAGTTTATGCTGGTTGTGTTAAGATACCGAGAGACGATGTTGCATCATCTTATATTTGACTGTGATGAAACGATCTAGTTCACTTATCCTCTTCATCATTGCTTGCTTGGTCAACATACTGGCATTCGTGCCGGGTACCTCAGTGCAGGCCGATCCGGCTACACTCTCCGCTACCCCAACCAGCCTTGCAGCCACTGTCGAACTTGGCAGTACAACCACCCTCAACCTCACTATCACCAATACCGGCAGTAATCCATTAACACCTCACCTCTATGTTGGCTATCCACCAACAGCCAGTCCGGCTCGCATGACGATTCCATCATTGCCGGTGCCACTCCCCCAACAAGCCGAGCGGATCGATCCTGACCTACAAGCCGAGTTGGTGCACGGACCAACTCGCTTCCTCGTCTTCTTCGCCGACCGACCCGATCTCGGTGCAGCATTCTTGATTCGCGATTGGGCGGCCCGCGGTGAGTACGTTTACCGTACTTTGACCGAACATGCCGAACGCAGCCAACGCGCCGTGCGCACGCTGCTCGATGCCGCCGGTGTGCGTTACACTCCGCTCTGGATCGTCAACGCCTTGCTGGTTGAAGGGGACGCAACCCTGGCCCAAGCCCTTGCTGCTCACACCGACGTTGCAATGCTGAGTGCCGACCACGAGCTGCAAGTAGCTCCGTCGGCTTTTTCGACAACAGCCGGTAGTTGCAATCCATCTGCCAATAACGTCTGCTGGAATATTGATCAAATCGGCGCTGACCGAGTCTGGCGCGAGTTCGGTGTCACCGGTGAGGGGATTACCGTCGCAAATATCGATAGTGGCGTTGCGTATACCCATCCGGCGCTCGTCGGCCAATACCGTGGTAACCTTGGCGGTGGTATGTTTGACCACAACTATAACTGGTTCGACCCAGTAGGTAACACCAACGAACCAACTGCCTCAGGTGATCACGGCACCCACGTGATGGGGACAATAGTTGCCGCCCTACCTACCCAACCGGCGATGGGTGTGGCACCGCGAGCACGCTGGATCGCAGCCCGAGCCTGTGATACGCTCAACTGTACCGATAGCAATATCATTGCCGCAGCCCAATGGATGTTGGCTCCAACCGATCTCAACGGTAACAATCCGCAACCGAGTCGTCGTCCGCATATCCTCAATAATTCATGGGCATTTAGCAGTGGTGGTAACCCGGTCTATACCGGTTATACGGCAGCGTGGCAAGCCGCCGGCATCTTCGTCGTCTTTGCTGCCGGTAACTCTGGCAATGCGACGTGTAGGACGATTACATCACCCGGTGATTATGCCGATGTGGTAGCAGTAGGGGCAACCGATCAAAATGATAAACTGACAAACTTTAGCGCTATCGGTCCAACAATTGATGATCGGATCAAACCTGATCTGGCCGCGCCGGGACTGAGTATCTATTCAACTTCATCTACGGGTGGCTACAAAACCCTCCCAGGTACTTCAATGGCAGCACCTCACGTGGCCGGTACGGTTGCCCTGCTCTGGTCGGCTAACCCACAGTTGATCGGTGATTATACTACCACCTACAACTACCTTACCCAGACCGCAAAACCGATTACTAATGACCCACGGTTTATGAGTGCACTCTATAACGACTGCCGTCCTGACACTGTTCCCAATAATATCTACGGTTATGGACGGCTCGATGCCTTTGCTGCGGTAGCCGCGGCTAAGGTTGATATTCCATGGCTGATTCTTTCCCCAACACCTACGGCAATCCTAATGAGTAGTAGCAGTACGACACTGTCTATTACACTTGACGCCCGTAAAGTGCCTGGACCGGGTATCTACTCGGCACGTCTTTTGATCTACGCCAACAATCTGACCGACCCACCGCTGGCTGTACCAATAACGATGACTGTACCACCGCGACCTACACACGCGACGATTACCGGTACAGTGACCGATAGTGAGACCGGTCGGCCATTACTGGCGACGATAATAACGACTGACGGTGTGCACCTGACGACCAGCATTATCGGAACTTATAGCTTGACAGTGCCCGGCAGTTCTACCCAACACGTGACCGCT
Source organism: Chloroflexus sp. (assembly GCF_049970315.1). Classification (GTDB taxonomy): domain Bacteria; phylum Chloroflexota; class Chloroflexia; order Chloroflexales; family Chloroflexaceae; genus Chloroflexus. The sequence goes on along the minus strand of NZ_JBMFNE010000002.1, from coordinate 188,206 downwards.
GCTGCCGGTGGCTTTGTTGCAAAAACCCAAACAATCACACCAAGCAATGGGAGCACGACAACCCTTAACTTTGCTCTTGACCCGATTCGCCCCCGCTTGACCACATTACAAGATGTGATACCGGTTACCGTTGATTTTCAGCAAACCGTCACGCTCAATTTGTCGTTGCGTAATGATGGCAATGCCCCTCTCTCCTACACCGTCCAGATTGATAACGAGCCTTATGGCGTCTGGCGAAGTGACGAACCGGATGGGCCGGGCGGTGGTTGGATCGATCCACCAACCGGTAGACAGGTGCTCAACTTGTATGATGATGGGAGTAGTGGTGCCCTCGATCTCGGCTTTGATTTTCCATTTGGCAGCACGTCTTACCGCAAAGTCTACATTGGAGCAAATGGGATTATCGCCTTCGCTCCCTTTACTTCCAGTTCGAACTACTTCATTCCATCATGCTTTCCATTATCTGAAACTACCTCGGCGGCGATTAGCCCACTTCACGTCGATTTTAATAGTCTTGATGGCGGTGAAATCAGCTTTGCCCAGGTGAGCAGCGGCGCACTTATCACATGGGATGATGTGCCATTATACGGTACAACTCGCCGGCTCAGTGTGCAAGCCCTCTTACAACCCAATGGTGTCATTCGCTTCCATTACCGGAATGTAGCCAATTTGCAGCCCACCGATCAGGCTACAATTGGTCTCCAGTTTGACGATCAAAGCCAGAACGTGGCTTGTGATGTCGGGGATGAGCTACCACTCGATCTGAGCGATGGATTGGTCATCGAGCTACGACCTCAGATCAATCCATGGGCATGGCTCAGTATTGAGTCCGGTGACAGTGGCACGCTAGCCGCTTCCAATCAGACGAATATCCCGCTCACTGCGCAGTGGGTCGCCCCAATGTATACGACCTCACAGGCACGGATACGGATTTACAGCAATGATCCGCAGAAACCGGTTGCCACTGTACGTGTACAACTGAACGAAGGTACCCCTGCTCCCTATCAAGTGCTCATTTTGCTAATATTCCGGTAATCTGCAACATTGTGTCATCCAATAGCGTCATCATTTTATACGGTAAAGGGACTCGCAGCGGCTGATAGCACTGTTGAACAGCCGCTGCGCCTGATGAGTGTACCGTCTTGACGGGCATGGGTTGTCGTCACCTTTGTTGGGAAACGTGGCAGGGGTGACACTTCCTTCTATACTCCAAGCGGTAGTAACCAAACCAATGACGGAACAACACCATAATGATGTATTTGCACCGATCGACATCGATCATGTCATGGAACGTGTAGCCGGCGGTAACGAGACTGAAGTCTACTGCAGTGATGATCGTCGCTTCGTCGTCAAACTCAAGGGCGAATTAGCTAGCCGCGACGCTGCGGCAATGTTGGCTGACGCCCGCCGAATGCAACAGGCGGCCCAGCGTTTTGCCGCCTGTCTCGGATCACGCCACACAATTCCGACCTATTTTCTTCTTAGCCGCGATAGCGAAGGATTTGTGCATGCGTTGGCGATCCAGCCATATCTCGTCAATGCGCGTGTCTTAGCCGGCATTGACTGGCAATCGGTTGATACAGTTCGGCGCCGACAGATTGGGCGTGATCTGCGACACATGATCGCTCGCGCTGTAGGTTGTCTGTTCCGCACCGGTCATCTCCCCGATCTCTACGGCCGGGTTAGTGCTAACGCCGCCGAGCGCAGTCGTCGTAAGCAGTGGTGCTACCTTCCTGAACGTCTATGGAGCTTCTTGGTCGAGCGTACAATTTTACAATCACAGAATCTTATGCTTACCGACGAGCAACCACCACGCCTGATATTAATCGACTACGACGAGGTACGTCGCAACCGGCTTTACCGACTGATCTACTTTCTTGCCCGTCTCGTATTGTTTGGGCGCGATTTGTTCGTTATCTGGTGGAAGTTAGAACGCTAATTCACGATGCAGCGTTTGACACCAATCCATAACCCGATCACGGGCAGACAATATACGTCCTAAGAGACGATTATCATACCAAACACCCCACCGCTCCAATGGGTGGGGTGTCTGCTTCATGCCAATGTTGCCAAATGTAGAGGTAACACCGTTTACCGTACCATTCGCACTCCACGTACCAGCTCGATCAATGCAGCCCGGCCACCGCTCTCGAAATCCCACACCCAGAGTGTCGTTGGGTAGCGCTGACTCTGCGTCTGTGAACCGCGCGGTCCCTCATCACCACCATCAACTGTCGTGTAGAAGAGTTGACGACCGCGCACCGTCGCCGCGCCAAAACTACCCAAACTTTGTCCGGTTGCCAACAACTCACTCCGTTGCAAGCCGCGCCAGCGATAAAGCTGGTAATCTTGTACCAGATCACTGGCACAGAGCGTGGTAAGGTACAGCAACTGCCCATTACCATCCCAACCAAGTGGGCGTGTCCAGAATGGGCCTTCGCGCAACGGAAGCAACGGCAACGGTTCTGGCGTAGCACTTGGAATAACGGTTGGTGTCGCCGTTGATGTTACCGTTGCCGTCGGTACTACTGGCGTCGCGGTCGTCGTCCCATCGGGGGTTGGGATTAGGGTAGGTGTCGACGTAGGCGTCGCGGTGGCAGTTGCAGTTGGCGTGGCGGTAGGGAGTGGCAGAGTCACCCGTTGTTCGCCAATCCGCTCAACCAATTGACCGGCGCTGTTGAGTATCAACAAGTCAACACCGGGATCATCGGCACGGAGCGCTTCCACGGCTACATAATCACCGTTCGGACTAGCCACCAGCTCCCCAAAACCGCGATAACGAACGACAAGACGCGCATCGGTGAGGAGATCGGCACCCACATCAAGCACTTCACCGGTTGGTAAGTGCAAGAATAGCGAACTCCGTCCATCAGGGGATTCAACCCGATAGATCAAGCGGTCACCGCTCAACCATTGTGGCCTAAACCGACTCCACTCATCCAGGGTAGACTCAATCCGTATCGGCTCACCACCATCAACCGACACCGTATAAATCGCCCATTGCGTTGGGATTGCACCGGTCTCATCAACAGCAAAGGCAATGGTCGCACCATCGGGGCTAAACACCGGCTCAGCGCAACTCACACCAGGCTGGGCCAACGGACGCGCCTCACCACCGTTTACCGGCAATAGCCAAAGGGTTGAAGGTACCGCCAGAACCGCATCGGCCGGATCAAGCCCTGGTTCAGCTCGGCAGAAAGCAAGGTAATCACCGCGCGGACTGACAGCCAGATACGTTTCGGTTTCGGCAGAATTGGTCAGATTGACGGCACCGGCAGCTCGCCCTATCATCCCCGGTCCGGCGATTGTCGTCTGTGGTGTCACTTGCCAGACATCGCCATCGAACAGCATATAGAGTGGCTCCAACCGGTTTGGCGGTGAGCCGGCCGGTACTCGTAACGTATCACTTGCTGCACCCAACGTTGGCGAGCGCGCAACTGCTACCGACAATCGGTTCGGGGCAAGGGTCACGCGGAACGGTACCGGCTCGGTCAGCGGCAACAGAATCGTCGCACCGACATCAGCTTGTGGGTTAATCAGCATCAACGCCTGAGAGAGCGTGCGGGTACCGGTGAACGAAATCGTCGGGGTAATCGAATTCGTAAACCGATCATCGCGAATCCAGCCGGCCAACTCAATCCGCAGCGCATACGGGGCGTTCAGAGCAGCCGGTGCCGGTACAAGCAGCGCATCAGCAATGGCTAAACAACTCACGGTTGCGCTTAGCGGGGGAGAACCGGGACTCAGATCAAACAGCAGATCGAGCTGCTCGAATGCCGGGTTCCCACTCGTCTGCACCTCTTGCAATGCGGCTGAAAAGCGACCGATGGTAAAGCCAACCGTCTGCGAACAGTAGCCAAAACCGGCCAATGCCGGATTAGGTGTTGGTGTCGGCGGCAGTGGTGTCACGGTAGGCGTCGCCGTCGCCGTTGGTGTCGGTGAAGGCCCAAACGTCGGAGTAGCAGTTGGGGTCGCCGTGGCCGTCGCCGTCGCCGTCGCCGTCGATGTTGCCGATGGCGTACCGGCAATAATAGTCTCGATATTGGCGATCGGTTCTTCTGGGCCGGATGGGATAAGGTCACATCCAACCAACGCGACAGTCAGGAGCACAGTCAGGTAGCAGTAGACAGAACGGAAACGCCTCACAAACGTCTCCTCGTGTTGCCCCCGCAACCGGAAGCAACGCTGACAAAATCTCAGGCAACTTACAAACCGTCGGGTAGAACGACCTTAATCCAGCCACGTCGCATCGCATACACGACAGCCTGGGTACGGTCGTTGACGGCTAATTTACGCAAAATTGACGAAATGTGATTCTTCACCGTCTGGTTACTAATATCGAGCTGAGCCGCAATTTCGCGGTTCGTTCGCCCAGCAGCGACCAATTCCAGCACTTCTAACTCACGTGCCGAGAGCGGAGAAAAGACTGTCTGAATATCATCATCACCGACCATCTGACGAAAGGCTTCCAGTACGGTTGCGGCAACTTCTGGCGAAGTGAGCACGAGATCGTTAATCGGATACTCACCACGACGCACTTGGTGAAGCGTCGCGAGCAAATCGACAAATTCAATATTGGGTGGAACCATTGCCGACACACCGGCCCGGATCGCCTTGACGACCGTCGCACCATCATTGGTTGGCCCAAACAGGATGATACCAATATGCGGATGACTACGCTTGATCACACGTGCGACTTCTAACCCGTGGACACCGGGCAGATCAATGTCCATCACAACCAGATCGGAATCGGTTTGATCAACCAACTGGATCGCCTGCTGACCATTACTCGCCTCACCGATCACTCGATATTCCGGTGTTGACGACAAAGCATAGCGCAAACCGTCGCGAAAGAGCGAAACAGTATGCACGATAATCAGCGTTGTCACACTCACAGGTAACTCCTCCCCCAGCAGGTGATCTCACGTAAGACGGGTACGGACCTTGTGCCCACCCCACCGGCAAGCACAAGGCATGCCACTGCTTATCGCATACTCATCGGCATCACGATGTGAATATAGTCATCGTGCCCCACCGGCTTGAACACCGCAGGGCTTTGCGCACTCTGCATCTCAAACGCGATTTGGTTTGAGCCAACCGCAGCAATTGCATCGGCCAAAAACTTAACATTGAGTGCGATGACGCCACCCTCACCGATGACACTCCCATCAAGCTCGCTCGTATTATCACCCAATTCGGCGGAATTGGCACTCAGTACAATCCTCCCCGGCCCCATCTCACCGGCCGGCTCGATCTTTAATTTGACCACGTTTTGGCTCGCGCTGGCGAAGAACGATGCAAGCTTCACTGCCTTTGCCAACTCAGTACTGTCGAGCACCGTTCGCGTCACGTATTGTTGCGGAATGATCCGCTCAAAATCAGGGAACCTTCCCTCGATTAAACGTGAGACAACCTCGGTATTTTCAGTGTGGAAGAGAACATGACTACCACCGGGTGTGTACACCATTGCCACATCACCCTCTATATCGCCGATAATGCGGGCCAACTCGGCGAGCGTGCGTGCCGGAATTAAGCAATCGACCGCGTGAGCAACCGTTTCGGCCAACGGTATTGTACGCATTGCCAACCGGAACCCATCGGCGGCCACGAGCGTCAGTTGTTGATCGCGCGTTCGGACCAACACACTGGTCAAAATCGGGCGCGACTCATCAGTCGCGGCGGCAAACGCTACCTGTTCAATAGCCTCACGCCAGAGCACCGCCGGCAACGATACAAGCGGCGCCCGCGTATTGACAGCCGGCAATGAAGGAAATTCGTCTGCATCAACGCCTTTGATATTGCTTACGAAACGGCCACATTCAACCCGCAACGTTTGGGTCTTGGGATCGAGAGTGAGGGTTACTTTATCGTTCGGTAGACCACCTACGACATCGGCCAACAGCTTGGCCGGAACAGCCACTGCACCTGCTTGCGCTATGTTCGCACCAATCCAACGGTTAATTCCGACCTCAAGATTGGTGGCTGTCAGTTTGAGCCGGCCATCATCAGTAGCAAGTAACACATTTGCCAATACCGGCAATGTTGCGCTTTTACCGGCAACGGCATGGCTTATCGCCGCCAGACCGCGCTTCAGATCATCTTGCATGCATGTAAGTTTCATCGTGGCTCCTTAAAGAGACAACCTTACAAGCAGCAGCAAATGCTGCTCACCATCCGGGTGTGGCGCATTATAGCATATTGGCATCATTGCCGGCAGCATGACTGGTGCGTATGCAAGATAACCGTGCAGAGAGTGTGCATTGTATGAACAGAGGTCTTGACTTTTTGCAGAGCCGTGGTACCGTTTTATAGGGAAGAAGATTTTAAATAGCGATGGTTGACTCGACGATGGTCAACAATCAGAAGGGATTTGAGCATGGTAGTCGCTACGCGCCGATTTGAATTCTCTGCTGCACACCGGTATTGGCGCGATGACTGGAGCGCCGCTGAAAACGAGCGAGTCTTTGGGCCATATACAAGCCCGTATGGACATGGGCACAACTATACCCTCGATGTGAGCATCACCGGTGAGCTAGATGAGCGTACCGGCATGGTTATGAATATGACCGAACTCAAGGCAATCGTCAATGAAGTGCTCGAAGAGTTCGATCACAAGCATCTCAACCTCGACACACCGTATTTCCGCGATCAGATCCCGACGACCGAAAACTTCGTTCGTGTGCTCTGGCGACTGATCGCAGCACGCTTACCGACTCATGCGCGGCTCGCTCATCTCCGGTTATACGAACAGCCTGACCTCTGGGTCGACTACGACGGTGTTGGCGAAACCCAGTTTGCCCGCTTATACACCTTTGCCGCTGCTCATCGATTGCATGCACCGGCGCTCAGCGACGAAGAAAATCTCGCGATTTACGGTAAGTGCAACAATCCAAATGGCCACGGTCATAACTACACGTTGGAAGTTACCGTCCAAGGTGAGATTGACCCCGCCACCGGTATGCTCGTCGATCTAGCTTGGCTCGACCAGACGGTACATTCGGTGATCGATCCGCTTCATCTCCACCACCTCGACCGGGAAATTCCGGTCTTCGCCGAGCGACCTTCGACCGCCGAAAATATTATCGTCTATCTGTGGAACGAGCTCGCTCCTAAGCTAGAGGGCCGGCTAGCCCTGCTGCGCCTATGGGAGACGCGCAAAAATATCTTTAGCTATGCCGGTCCGGCATCGATCCCCGCTTAGGATAGGTATCACGCCTTTTTGCAGTGCGACCGTCGCGCTATACGTTTTGCAACGGAGTATCAAAATTATGTCAACTAATGGTTATCATTTAACCCACAATCACGATCTCGATGAAGACCACTACGAACACCTGATCGTTCCTGGTCGCGGCAAACTCGAAGGGATGACATTTTCATCAGATCCACGGATCGAAGACGCTGTTCGTACAGTCCTCACTGCAATTGGTGAAATACCAGAGCGTGAGGGTTTGCAGAAGACACCATCACGGGTGGCAAAGATGTACGCCGAGCTGACCGCCGGTTATCATATCGATCCACAAGCCTTGATCAACGGCGCCATCTTTCATGTTGCCTACGACGAGATGGTGCTGGTGACCAATATCGATTACTACAGCTTGTGTGAGCACCATATGTTGCCGTTCTTTGGGCAAGTCCACGTCGCCTACATTCCCAACGGAAAAGTGGTTGGACTAAGTAAGATTCCTCGGATCGTCGAGATGTTTGCCCGTCGCCTCCAAGTACAAGAGCGGATGACCGTGCAAATTGCCGATTTCATCAACGAAACGCTTGAGCCGGCGGGAGTGGCCGTCGTGGCCGAGGGGACTCATATGTGTGGGGTGATGCGAGGGGTAAAAAAGGCCAATGCCCGTATGGTGACTTCGGCAATGCGCGGTGCCTTCCGTGAGGACCCGAAAACTCGTGCCGAGTTTATGGCCCATGTCAATCGGGCAAGTAGTCGCCAGGATTAGGTAAAGGACGTGTACACGACCGATCAGGTTGTGTCCACGTATCTTTCATAACTGCCAAGAGAACGCTTATGCAATCGATCCTCATTACCGGCGCTTCGCGTGGCATTGGCGCAGCAACCGCTTTGGCACTGGCTAAACCCGGTACCCGTCTCACCCTGGCAGCACGTAACCGATCGGCGCTGGAAACTGTAGCAGCACAGGTCACCGCTACCGGTGCTGAATGCATTGTTGCTCCGTGCGATGTCACCGATCCGGCACAAGTTCGTGAAATGGTGGCAATCGCTGCCGGCGCCGGCCGGCTTGATGTCGTGGTCCACAGTGTCGGCGGCGCGCTTGTGGCACCGCTCGAAGCACTGAGTCTTGCCGAATGGGAGGCGCATCTGCGAACCCAGCTCACCAGTCTCTTTCTAGTGGCACAGATGGCGGTTTCCCGCATGGATCGCGGTGGTTTATTGATCAATATTGCCTCGGTTGCTGCTCGCCAGGCATTTCCCGGCTGGTCGGCGTATGTCGCAGCCAAACACGGTGCGCTCGGTTTTGCCGCCGCCATTCGGGAAGAACTGCGCCCACGTGGCATCCGTGTCTGTTCAATTTTGCCCGCCGCTACCAACACTGCAATCTGGGACGCTATTCCCGGTGAGTGGGCGCGGGATAATATGTTACAACCGGCCGACGTCGCGGCGGCTGTTGCTGCTGTTGTTGCGCTACCGCCATACGTGACGGTGGAAGACCTCACCATTGGCCATGTCGTCGGACGGTTATAGTTCCCGTCCACCGAGTATCAAGGTGAGGCAACGCCTCACCTATCTCTTACACAACACCATCCTTGACAAACCGGTCTACTTCGGCTACAATCGTTGACGGTATCTTGCCAATGTAGCTCAGTCGGTAGAGCAGCTGTTTCGTAAACAGCCGGTCGCCGGTTCGAGTCCGGCCATTGGCTCCACCCGTTGCGCTATTGCATTGCAGAGGCCTACTTCGATGACAAGTCATCGAAGTAGGCCTCAGGCTTTTCAAACTGGTTATTAATGTGTGGTACCATGAAAGAACTGTCTAGATACTCTAGACTTCGTACCAATATAAGCAATGCAGCACCATGGAATGGATACGGATCCGCGGCGCACGCACTCACAATCTCAAACAGATTGATCTCGACATCCCACGCGGTACATTGGTCGTGATGACCGGCGTTTCGGGATCGGGAAGAGTTCGCTCGCCTTCGATACCATCTTTGCCGAAGGGCAACGCCGCTATGTCGAGAGCTTATCGGTGTACGCTCGTCAATTGCTCGGTCAACTAGAAAAGCCCGATGTAGACCTGATCGAAGGGCTATCACCGGCGATTGCGATTGATCAAAAAGGCGGTGCCCGTAACCCCCGTTCCACCGTTGGTACTGTCACCGAAGTGTATGATTTCTTGCGCTTGCTCTTTGCCCGTATCGGTCAACCACACTGCCCACACTGCTATACACCGCTCCGTCGCTATACGCCGCAGCAGATGGTTGATGTTATCGTTGAACTGCCGGCTGACCGACGGGTACAGCTCCTTGCCCCGCTGACCGGTGATGCTGAAACAATACTGGCCGAGCTGCGGCGACACGGTTTCGTTCGTGCTCGGATCGACGGTGTGGTGCATGAACTTGATGAGCCGATCCGGTTGGATAAGTACCGAAAGCACACTGTCGAAGCCGTCGTTGACCGATTGATCATTCGTCGTACTGCCGAGGGAACACCGGCACTTGACCGTGTGCGGGTCACCGATTCGGTTGAGACGGCCCTGAAGTTGAGTGGTGGTCAACTGATGGTGCAGGTCATCGACGGCGATGAGTGGCTGCTCAGTGAACGGTATGTTTGTCCACAACACGGTTCGATAGACTTAGGTGAGCTTGAACCGCGCGATTTTTCGTTCAACAACCCGCACGGGGCTTGTCCAACCTGCGATGGCCTGGGTGTCGTACCCGAAATCGATCCTACCCTTGTCGTGCCTGACCGCCGCTTACCGCTCCTCGAAGCGATTGCGCCGTGGCGAGAAGGAGATAGTACCGCCCAGCGCTACTATCAAGACGTGCTGCGATCTTTTGCCGCTCACTTCGGCGTTGACCCACTTACACCGATCAATGCACTGTCGCCCGAAGTCTTAAGTACGTTACTGTACGGTACCGGTGGTGAACCGATCACTTTGCAGTACCACCATCAGGGGCGAGTCCACAGTGTTGAAACTGAATTTGAGGGTATCATACCCAACCTACGCCGCCGTCTCAACGAACAGCGAAACGGCAATGACCCATCGCCGCTTGAACAGTACACCTCACCACACCCCTGCCCTGATTGTGGTGGAACCCGCCTACGCCCCGCTGCTCGCGCCGTCACGGTAGCCGGTGCATCGATTGCCGATATTCACCGGATGACCGTCGCCGATGCGTTGGCGTGGGCCGGTGCTCTGCTCGAATACCACGAGTTGAGCGAACGGCAACGCACCATTGCGCGCCCAATCGTGCGTGAGATTACCCAGCGCTTACGATTTTTATGTGAAGTTGGACTGTCTTATCTCACGCTGGATCGCACAGCAATGACACTCAGTGGCGGTGAGATGCAGCGTGTACGATTGGCGACGCAAGTAGGTGCCGGCTTATCCGGCATACTCTACGTGCTCGACGAACCGAGTAGCGGTTTACACCCACGTGATCATGACCGTCTGCTCACCACGTTGCTGGAATTACGCGATCTCGGTAACAGCGTGATTGTGGTCGAACACGACGAAGCAACTATCCGTGCTGCCGATTGGCTGGTTGATATCGGGCCGGGAGCTGGGCCGCACGGTGGTGAAGTATTGGCAAGTGGAACATTGAATGAAATCATTGCTTGCCCACGGTCGCTAACCGGGCAATATCTGAGTGGAAAGCGTCAGATACCGATTCCCGACCGGCGACGTCCGGCCAACGGGCCATGGCTCGAACTGCGCGGATGTCGAGCCAATAATCTCAAGAACATCGATGTGCGTATTCCCCTCGGCTGCTTTGTCGCGGTTAGTGGTGTCAGCGGTAGTGGCAAGAGTAGCCTCATTGGAGACACGCTTGCGCCGCGCTTAATGCAGTTGCTGCATGGCGGCAAAGTCCACGCTGGCGATCACGATGCCATTCTCGGTGTTGAACATCTTGAACGAGTGATCGTCGTCGATCAAAACCCGATCGGACGCACGCCACGCTCGAACCCGGCTACCTACTGTCGGATTTTCGATCCCATTCGCAACTTATTCGCTGCGACCAATGAAGCCAAAGCTCGCGGGTATGATGCCTCGCGCTTCAGCTTTAACATCAAGGGCGGTCGGTGCGAGCACTGCGCCGGTGAAGGGTTGATTCAGGTCGAAATGCAGTTTCTCCCCGATATGTTCGTACCATGTGATATTTGCGGCGGAACGCGGTATAATCGAGAGACGTTAGATATTCGTTACCGTGGTCTCAACATTGCCGAAGTGTTAGAATTAACGGTAGCAGAAGCGCTTGACTTCTTCGCGCGCGTACCGGCTATTGCCGAACGGTTGCAAGCACTTCACGATGTCGGCCTTGGCTATCTCAAACTCGGTCAGCCGGCACCGACCCTGAGCGGTGGCGAGGCACAGCGGATCAAACTGGCCGCCGAACTGAGCCGGCGGAGTAGCGGACGGACGCTCTACATTCTCGATGAGCCAACGACCGGCCTGCACTTCGCCGACATCGAACGATTGGTAACCGTCTTACAACGTCTCGTTGATGCGGGCAATACGGTACTCGTGGTTGAACATCACATTGATCTGATCGCTGCTGCCGATTGGGTGATCGAACTCGGCCCTGAAGGCGGCGACAACGGTGGGCACCTGATCGGTGCCGGCACACCCGAAACTATTGCTATGCTGGCCAAATCGGCAACCGGTCCGTATCTGAAAAATCGTCTATATCGTGCATTGACGCGATAAACGTGGTAATCCGAATGTAATCTGTACGCCTTGAGTCTCTAGGAGCTACAGCCTATAGTACCAGCAAATGATTGAACTATTCCGCGCCGACAACGGCAGAAAGGACTCGTTCGATGGAGCGGATCATTCTGCGCGACCCAAAACTCATCTCGCCCTTCGCTGAGCCTGCCCGTGAACTGCGCATCCTCAACAAGCCGCTCTGGCTTTTGCAGCGTGATCTATTGAAGGCGTACAGTAAAAGTGCAGTTGAAATCGACCAATTAGCCGAGGTCTCTGAGTTATCGGCTCACGACGAGCGCATCGTGTACCGTGATAATCTCTTCTTCAATGCTGAGCTGATCGACACCTTCATTCATGAAGCGCGTAAACGGGGGACAGCGGCACAGATTGCGTTCAAAGCCAGTAACCCGGCTACCGGTCAGAAGGGCGATCCGAGCATCGAGCGTCACGCAACGCAGCTCTCGCACCATATTCGGCGGGTCGGTGATTATTACGTTGCCGATCTCTACTATCTCCCCGCCGGTGTGAACGATCTGACCCAGGCACAGCCGCTCGTCATTGACACGCTCAGCCATGAGATGGGATATTACCGTATCCCTAGTTATATGGCGCATAAAGGGGATCTGACCTATCAGATTCCAATTCGGGCTTTTGTCTCGATTGAGAGCTGGCTCCACGTCTTAATGGCTAACGTGTTAATGGGGGTCTTCTCGTGGGCTGCCGCGCTTGACGTGCGGATGAGCAAGGCACGGTTGAAGAACCTTCCTAAGTGGACGGCGGAAGATTGGCGCTTATTTCCAGGCAAAATTGCCTTCGCACTTAAGGCATTTTGGGAGAAGATTAACCCACTTGAAGAGCAGTGGCGTAATCACTTTCTCGCCTCGCGTGCGCTGGTCAAAGTCGGGAAACGCTGCTCTATCGATCCGACAGCGATCATCCACGGGCCTACGGTAATCGGTGATGATGTCTATATCGGGCCGGGAGTAGTCATTGCCAATAGCTATATCGGCAACAACGTCAATATTATGCAAGGGTCACAAATTATGCTGAGTGTGGTAAGTGACCGCTGCTTTTTGCCGTTCAACGCCGGTCTATTTATGACGGTACTGATGGAAAATAGCATGGTGGCCCAGAATAGCACGCTCCAACTCTGTGTGGTTGGCCGCAATACCTTCATCGGTGCGAATAACGTCTTCACCGATTTCAACTTGCAAGGTGAGCCGATCAAGGTTATTCATGACGGTGTTCCGATGGAAGTTAATATGCCGGTGTTGGGTTCGGCGGTTGGTCACAACGTAAAACTCGGCAGTGGATTTGTGGTCTACCCCGGACGTATGATAGAATCAAATGCAGTGATCATCTTTGATAATGAGATGAATCTGATACGAAAGACGGTACCCGGACACGATCTGAACGACGTTGATGAAGCAACTGGTGAACCACGGCGCATTATCTACCACTGGCCGAACGTCTATTATGATCCGGCACACTCCAACCCTAGCTCGCCCGCTGATAGCGAGCCACCGGTTCAGATGAGCACATTTCGTCTAAGTCAACCTACCGGAAATGGTCGCCTGCCCGAGCACATTAGTGCGAGCCAGCGGTCATAGCCGCCGCATCGCAAGGAGAATCGACTGTGAGCAAGGAACGTATCCTCGTGGTTGAGGACCAGCCAGACATCTCAAGCCTGTTGAAGATCTATTTCACTGCCCAGGGATACGAGGTCTACACAGCCTTGCGCGGTCAACAGGCGCTAGAGATTTGCAGTAAGACACCGCCAAATCTGGCCCTGCTCGATGTGAACCTGCCCGATATGGAGGGGTACGATGTGGGACGAGCCTTGCGTGCAAGCCCGCGCACTCGTCATATCCCGATTATTTTTCTGACCGCACGCGGTGAACGGCGTGATCGTTTGATCGGGTTGGGAGAAGTTCAGGCGCAATACTACATCGTAAAACCGTTCGATATTGAAGAGGTTCACACAATCGTCAAGAATCAGCTTGAAGAAGCTCGCCGGCGCAACCAACTGCACCCCGTCACGAATTTGCCAACCGCCGAGTTACTGAATGATCAGCTACGGCAACTTCTTACTGCATCACATTGGGCGCTCATAAATGTGCATATTAACGGGTTTGAGACCTTTACCAATGTCTATGGTGCTGTTGTTGGCGAAGATGTGTTACGTTTTGTTGCTCTCATGCTCAATGAAGTGGTGAGTGAGCTGGGTGGCAATGAGGAGTTTGTCGGTCAACAATCGGTTGGGCAATCGTTCTTGATCACGACCCTTCCCGAACGCGCACAAGCCATCTGTGAACGGATTATTGCCCGATTTGATGACGAAATTGGCCTACACTACAACTACCGTCACCGGAAACAGGGTTACATCGAGTTTGTTGATGAAACCGGTGAACCACGGCAGGCTCCACTGATGTCGCTCTCTATCGGTGTACTAACTCACAATGATGGCCCTTTTGCTGATATTCGTGAGCTGAGTGAGGTGGCAGAGGAGGTACGTCAGCGTGCATTGGTACAGGCACGTGAACAAGGTAAGCGTAGTTTCGTAGTGTATGGCCGCTCTTAATATACGGTTTGGCATTCTGTAAAAACAGCGCCCTGTATTCGTTTAGGTATATGTAGCAGTCAATGCAGCCCCAACCGGTTAGCAAGAGCGAGGCCATGGATACGACGGTCACTGGAGCCCCAACCCAAGGTTGGGAACTCCTTACCCAATTGGCCCTACATAGTCAACAACCGCTTGGTGGTACCGAGCCGGAAGCGTTGTGCCGCCTGATCGGTGAGTTGCTCGAACGGCACCTTGGCGTCGGCGGGCGCTTGACGTTATTGGCCGGTGAGCGCGAGCTGGTCAGCGTGACATGGGGTGATGCGCCAACGAATGGCTATGCCCTCGACCTCCGCGATGCGAACCATCACTATGGCCGGCTTACCTTAGCGGCAACATTCGATCCGGCATTCACCAAAGCACTGACCGCTCAAATTACGACCCTCCTCAGCATCTGGCAACGATCCCAACTGGCCGAGCGCATCGAACGGTTGCGATCCCTCGGCTATGCAACCCTAGAGCAGGCCGGCCTTGGTGATATGACGGCTGCACTTGAGCAACTGTGTCGTGAAGCATGCAGCTTGTTGCCGGCGAAAGCACTCGCCCTGTACTGGATTAACTTCAATGAGCAGACCCTTTCACGAGCAGTAAGTAGTGCAGGCAGTACGGTGTTTCCATCGCGACTGGCGATTGGCGACAATGAGGCCATTGCCGAAGCGATCACGTTTCAGACCGGTCAGCATGGTACCTGGCAGTATCATTTGTCGCGTCGTGGCGTCCCAACTGAATGGCCGATGCTGGTCGAACCCCTCAGTGTTGGAGTTGAGTTAGTTGGATTACTGATCCTCATCGATCCCGGACCCGATGCGGAACTCACCATCTCATCGTTAGCCCGTCCGCTTGCGCTCTTGCTGCACACCACGTCGTTACAACAACACGAAAGTCGGCATGCTCGTGAACTGTTCGTATTGTACGAGAACAGTCTTGAGATCGGATCGGGGTTGGTCATCGAAGAGACCATTGCACGGGCAACCGAGAACATGGCATTAGCGCTCAACGCCGATTTCGGGGCGGTGTACTTGATCGATCCGAACCGTCAAAATCAAGCTCAGACGATTGCTGTGCACAGTGAACACCTCAGTGGTGTGCGCAGCTTTGATACCATTACCCTGACTCCGGCACTCACAGCGTTCATGGAGCGAAGCGAGCCGGTTCTGATAGCCAACACGCCGCTGATCGCGCAAGATAATCCGATAGCTGCTCATGCAACAATGTTTGGTTGCCAAAATCTTTGGTTGACACCACTACGGAGCAAAGAGCAGGTTGTTGGATTTTTGGCGATGGGCTACGCTGCCTCGAGCTATATGCTCGATCAGATTGAGCGCAACCTATTACAGGTGCTGAGCGCGCAGATCGCGACCACCGTACAACACCGGCGGTTGTACGATGCAGCTCAACAACGTGCCGGTGAACTCGAACGGCTCCAGGAGATTAGTGAGTCGCTTGCTGCCGATCTCTCGCTCGATGAAACACTGGAGTCGACGATAGCCGGTGCTGCTAAGCTCGTCCGATTCAGTGGTGCCCGGATTACCCTGTACGACGAACGCTACCAGACGATGCGCATCGCTTTCCAGCATGGATTGCGGTGTCAGGTTGGTGGTGAGGGTGATGTCCTGAGTTTGTGGATCGCGCGCCATCAACGACCGCTGCGGATCGGAAATCTTTCCCAACCGCCGGTGTGGTTGGGGGCACTTGATAATGCCTGTATTCTGATCCTTGCTAACGATATGCCTGCCCAAAGCTATTTGGGCATGCCGTTGCGGAGTGGCAACACACTCTTGGGTGCGTTGGAGCTCATTTCGACGCAAGCGGGAGCCTTTAGCGCCGAAGATGAGCGGTTGTTGAGCATTATTGCTGGTCAATCGGCACGTGCCATCGCCAATGCTAGCCGATTTGCACAAGTTGATAGCAGCTTGCGCTTACGCATCGAACAACTGCGCGCGCTCCAACGGATCGGTAGTCAGTTAGCGATTACTCTCAACCAAAACGAGATTCTTGCCTTTGTACTTGAGCAAGCACTACGCGCTACCGGCGCCGGTCACGGTTTGATCGCATTACGAGTAAATTCCTCGGAGTCGACCAATGGTGGCCGCTCAATGACCGAATTGTTGCACCGATCACTGACCACCGACCTTGATAGTGAAGACGGTGCATTTGTGATTGTCGAAGTCATTGGCTACGCACCGCAACTACGTACCCGACTGCTCGGTAGCACGATTGAGCAAGATGTACATACTGCCCAAGAGTCAATCGTTCGTCGGGAGATTGCGATCGGCGACTACCTCAGTGAAGATGAGCGCAGTGCATTACTTTGCCCGAACGCTAGTTCAGCGCTGGCAGCACCCATCTTCTACCAGGGTAGTGTGTACGGAGTAGTGTTGTTGCTTGCGGAACAACCGCACTACTTCGACCACGACGCGGCTGAGTTTCTCCGTGCCCTCACCCACCAGGCGGCGATTGGGATCGGGAATGCCCAGCACTACTTCGAGCTGGAGCATATGGCCAAAATGCTCCAGCGGCGAGCCGATATTCTCAAAGACGTGTTGGAGATTGGGCAGGCCCTGCGCGCCGATCAGTCGCTGCCGAGTGTGCTTGAGCAGATCGGGTACAGCATCATTGAAGCGCTCGGTCTACGGACCGTCATGTTCTGTCTTGCGCGGCCCGATGATCCGAATCACCTCTATCTGGAGGCGGCTGCCGGTATTCCTTTATCGGAACAAGCGCGCTTGGTCGAACATCCATTGGCGTTAACACTGGCGACGCGCTATCTTGACCTACGCTTCCGGCTCGGACGAACATACTTTGTGCCGGCTACGGAGGCTCGCGTACTGGAAGCCGGGTTCGACACGAGTATATTTGACTATCACCCATTCAGCGATGAGCGGGCTGAGCACGAATGGCAATTGAACGACCGGCTGTGCGTACCACTTTATTCGACCAATGGGATGTTGTTGGGGATGATCTTCGCCAGTGATACCGAAGATCGGCAACGCCCAACAGCACGGATGGTCGAACCACTTGAGATTTTTGCCGATCAAGCTGCTATTGCGATTGAAAACCATCTGCTGTTACAGGAAGCTCGCGACCGGGCCGAGGAAATGGCGGCACTCTTCCACGTTGGCGCCGCAGCAACTTCGACAACCGACCTCGACATCTTACTTGAGCGTGTCTATGAAGAGATTGCAGCGTTCCTCGGCATACCGGATTTCTTCTACATCGCTAGCTACAATGCCGAGCAAGAAACGATACGCTTTGAGCTGTTTAAGCAACGTGGTGTGACAGTTCCTGAATACCATAAGCGTATCACACCAAAGCAAGGACTAACTGCTAAGATTATTGATGAGGGTAAGCCACTTCGGATCGATGACCTTTTGCCAGCAACCGATCTGCGCAGTCAGTCGCTCCTGTTAGTTGAAGAGGGTCGGCAGGTACGCTCATGGATCGGGGTGCCGCTGATCAGCCAAGGAGCGGTGATCGGCGTTCTATCGTTACAGAGTGAAACCGCCGCCGCCTTTTCTGAACGCACCTTACGCTTTTTAGCCGCACTGGCCAACCAACTCGCCATCGCGCTTGAAAATGCTCGTCTCTTCGCCGATCGTGAACAACGGATTCGCGAGCTGAACATTATTAACCGAATCGGGCAAATCATCGCGGCAACGCTCGATCAACGGCAAATGCTGCGCGATGTGTACGAGCAGTTACGCCACTTCCTTTCCCTCGACTCATTTGTCGCATTTTTGTACGAACCGGAAAGTGGCGAGATGACGTTGTGTTACGAAGTCAACGAAGGGGTTGAGTCATTTACCGAGCATCGCCAGCCACCTAAACCGGGGAGCCTGACCGAACGAATTATTCAGACCCGCCAGCCTTTACAATTTACCGATCTTAGTATTGAGGCTACCGAAGCCGGTTTTCAGCCGGTACGTTTTGGGAGTGAACGTCCCTCGGCAGCATGGCTCGGCGTGCCATTGCTGATCGGGGACCAGACGGTCGTTGGTGTGCTGGCGGTGATGAGCTACACTCCCGGTATCTACCACGAGCGGGAACGCGCTTTCCTGACGACGGTTGCCAGCCAATTAGCGCTCGGCGTTCAGAATGCTCGCCTCCTCGAGCGCGCGCAAACGCAAGTTGAGCAACTGGCATTGATCAACCGGGTTGCAGCCAAAACCAATGCACTGACCGATCTCAAAGCCATTTACCAAGAGATCGTAAATGCAATGGCGACCGCGACGGGGGTTGATCAGGCACGGATAGTGATCTACGACCGTGAAAGCGGCTATGCACCGGCCGTCGCCGAGTTTGTCGATAGTGGACTGCTCGATCAACTGCGCATCCAACTCTTCGACAATCCTTCGGTTGATTGGCTCGACCGCGAGAAACGACCGCTGGTTTCAGAAGATGCGCAAAACGATCCACTGTTCGCACCGTCGCATGCTATATTCCGTGCACTTGATATTCGTTCCATTGGTATCATACCGATCATCTTGGATGACGAAGTGATCGGTACAGTTGGGCTTGACTTTGTCGGACGAACGGGTACGTTCTCGCCGCAAGTCCTCGAGTTGTGCCAGACCCTGGCCAACCAGACGAGTACCGCCATTGCACGCGCCCGTGCAACTGCTGAAGCGCAGCGGAGTGCTGAGGCTACCCGGCAGAAGGTCAGCGAACTATCAACGCTGCTCGACGCTGCTCGGATCTTGTCGTCGCTGCTCCGCCCGCAAGAGGTGCTCAATAAACTGATGGAATTGGTCAGCCGTCAGTTTAATGTCACGACAGTAGCACTATGGACGATCAGCGAAGGCAATGTCCTCACACCGGCAGCCCTCGATGGTATTCCGTCTGAGCAGGGGCGTAGGATGCGCGTACCTATCGGTCAGGGCTTCACCGGACGGGTAGCCGAGACCGGTCAGCCCCTGATCATCGAAGATGTGAATGAAGAGGGCGGATCGCTCTACCCCAACTACCAGCAGCGCAATAATCTCATCTCATTTATGGGTGTACCGGTCATCTACCGCGAGCAAATTATCGGTGTGCTCAGTGTGATGACCAATTACCGACGTCGCTTTACGAACGATGAGATGTTATTGCTGGCCGGTCTGGCCAATCAGGCGGCAACAGCGTTGGAAAATGCGCGCCTGTTTGAGGAGCGTGAGCGACGTATCAATGAGCTGACAATTATTAACCGAATTAGTGCTGAAGTAAACGCTTCGCTTGATGTTATTGAACTGATCGAACGATTGCACGCCGGAATCGGTGAAATTATCGATGTGAGCACGTCGCTGATCGCCCTCTACGATGAAGCGACTAATACGATTAGCTATCCGATTGCCTACGACCGCGGTCAACGAATTACACTTGAGCCGCAACCACTTGGCTATGGAACAAATGGATGGGTCATCCGAAACCGTCGCCCGCTCTTACTTGGCACAGCATCTGCCGCCCGTGCGATGGGTCTGCTGATCGATGAAGGGCGAATCGGCGATACATCGGCCATCGAGGAGTCGTATCTGGTCGTTCCCATTATCTACAGCGATCAGGTACTAGGTGTGATTAATATCCAGAGCTATACGCAATATGCCTTTGACGAAAACGATCTGCGTTTCGTCACGACGGTAACGAATCAGGCGGCTGTTGCACTCAACAACGCCCGCCTGTTTGCCGAAACCCGCCAAAATGCGAGTGAAATGAGCACCCTGTTCGAGGTGTCGCAGAGCTTATCGGGCACACTCGAACCTGACACGATTCAGATGCTTATCGCCGATGCAGCAGTGCGCCTGCTGCGTGCCGAACTGGGAGCAGTGCTTCGAATCGACCGGCGTGGGAATATTGAGCGCCAGATCCTCATCGATGGCCTTGAATTCCGTGAAGACATTCACATTGATTTTCGGAGCGACGGTCTGACTGCCGCCTTGTTACGACGCGATCAACCGATTGCCATTAGCGATCTAGCTGAGTTCGATGACGGTGGGCACCATGCATTGAAGCTCGGTGTACGTAGCGCATTGGGCATTGCGGTTGGGCCAATCGAAGAACGCCTCGCTGTGATCTGGGTTGGCATGCGGAAACCTTTTGAATGGACCCAGCACCAAATTTCACTGCTCTCAATCTTGGCCAACCAAGCGGCACAGGCACTGAAGAGCGCGCAACTCTTCGCCGTCGAGCAAAAACGGCGACGACAGGCGGACATGTTGCGTGAAATAGCCCAGTCGTTTACGTCAACCCTTGCGTTACGCGAGATTCAGACACTCGTCCTCGAACAGTTGCAGCAGATCGTCCCCTACGATAGCGCAGCAGTGCTCCTGCGTGACGAGGGGTACGGTGATCTACGAGTAGTCGAGGTGCGTGGCACAACTTGTACCCTACCGGTTAATAGCACCTTGATCCTCGAAAATAGTAGTCTCTTCCAATCGATGGCGATTGAGCATCAGCCGATCCTGATCGCCGATACGTATCGCGATCCGCGCTTTCACGAATTACGCCGACTGGGCTGGTGTGATGGTGCATGGATCGGAGCGCCGCTGCTGGTTGATAATGAACTCGTGGGTGTATTGACGGTTCACGATCTTGAACCGGCTGCCTACGATGATGAGGCATTAGCGGTTGTATTTACCATCGCCAGCCAAGCAAGCCAAGCCATCCAGAATGCGCGTCTGTTCGATCAAATTAGCAACCTCGCGGCCGATCTCGATGCGCGTGTGCGTGAACGCACCGCCGAACTCGAACAAGCGACCCAGTTGCTGTCGGAAGAGAAGGAACGCCTCGAGGCAGTCAACCGAATTGCCCTAGAACTGACGACTCAACTCGATCTCGACTTGATCATTCAGCGGGCGCTTGCATTGATCTCCGACAGTCTACACGTGGATCGCGGGTCGCTCATGTTGCGTGATGTGGAAAGTGGAGCGTTAATCTGCCGCGCAGTGTTGCACGGTCGTGGGCAGGTGCAAGCAGCCAATGTTCCGCTACGATTCGCGAACAATACCGAGGGCTTGGCGGGCTGGATTATGCAGCACCAAGAACCGGTGAACATCCGTGACGTTACGCAGGATCCGCGTTGGGTTCAGGAAGGGGATCGCGCTAATACAGTCCGTTCGGTTGCCGGTGTCCCATTGCAGACAGGTGATACTACTATTGGTGTGATCATTCTGTCTAGCCCGCAACCTGATTACTTCAGCGATTCGCAAATGAATCTGCTCGGCACAATTGCGAGTGTGATCGCTGCTGCCGTCTATAATGCCCAGCTTTACGGTTTCGTGAACGATCTGGCGTTCCGCAATGCCGTGCTCCTCGAAGAGCAGCGTGCCGAGTCGTCGAAGAGTGCCGCTATCTTCCGCTCGATGACGGAAGGTGTTATTGTTCTCGATACGACGAATCAGATTACGCTGTTCAACCCAGCTGCGGAGCAGATGCTCGATATTGCAGCCGACCTTGTTCTCGGTCAACCCCTCGCTCATTTAGCCGAGGTTGGTAACGACGACATCAGCCGCCGACGTGGGCAGACGATTTACCAAGGCATTTTGCACGGCCTACGCCGGATGCGCGAGACCCAAGGTATCTTTAGCACGTCAATTGACTTAACCGATCCGACACAGGTGATCGCGGTGAACATCGCACCGGTACGTGGACTTGACACCGATTACGGCACCGTGGCCGTGTTACGCGACATTACCCGCGAAATTGAGGCAGACAAGGAGAAACGTCAGTTTATCTCGGACGTCAGCCACGAGCTACGTACACCGTTGACGGCGATCAAAGGGTATGTCGATGTCCTGCTGCTTACGGCCAGTCTGAACCTGACGTCAGATCAACTCAGTTATCTGAACATTATCAAAAATAACACCAACCGACTCCGCGCCCTCATCGAAGACATTCTCGAGTTCTCACGGCCCGACTCGAAGAAGAAGCTCACTTTCACGCAAGTTAATATTCCAACCGTAATCGAGGAAGTAGTCCAATCGCTACGATTGGAATACGAGCGCAAGAGCATGATAGTGCGGATCGATGCCTCGCCGGACCTACCACCGGTTATTGCCGACCAGAAGCGGGTCAGTCAAATTATCTTCAACCTCTTCTCGAACGCGGTGAAATACACCTATGAAGGTGGCTCGATTACCGTTCGAGCGTTCGTTAATCGAGCGAACATGATGCAAATTGAAGTGGAAGACACCGGTGTTGGAATGTCACCGGAGCAGGTGAAGAAGCTCTTCCGCCCCTTCTACCGCGCCGACAACCCACTGCGTGATATTGCCGGTGGTACCGGTTTGGGCCTGAGTATCGCCAAGCAACTGGTAGAGATGCATGGTGGCGAGATCTGGGTGACCAGCGAGCTAGGTAAAGGCAGTACGTTCTCGTTTGCCATCCCACTCCAGCAAACGATAACTACCGACAATCACGAGGAGGTGGAGATATGAGTGTTATCCACCTCGACAATCGGCTCGCCCACTACGAAGTATTCGGGCGCGGTCAGCCGATCATCTTCCTGCATAGCTGGATCGGCTCGTGGCGGTATTGGGTACCGATCATGGATCTTGCTTCCGAACGGTACCGCGCCTATGCGTTCGATTTCTGGGGTTTTGGCGAGAGCGACCGGCGCGGTGATCAGTTTTCGGTACCGACATATGTTGCGATGCTGATGCAGTTTATGGATCGGCTGGGGATTGCCCGAACGACGTTGGTTGGGCATGGGATGGGAGGGATGGTGGCGATTATCGCTGCTTACCAACATCCAGAGCGGTTCAACCGATTGCTGACCGTCGCTACTCCCCTCCACGGCCAAGTGTTGGCCCAACATATCAAGCCGGGGACGCTCTCTCGCTTGCTAGGCATGAACACCAACCAGAACGGTTGGGCGCGGATGGTACGCTCGTTACAGGTAGCGGACACCGAGATTCAGCAGGAGATTGAGGAAGACACGATCAGCCTGAGCGAACATGTGTTAAACCAGGTTCACGAGTCGTTGCTCGAGACAGACCTGCGTCCTCACATTATTTCGTTACAGACACCATTGCTGGCGGTATACGGTGGCAAAGATCCGATGGTCAATCCGGCGCACGCCGCATTTCTTAACGAGCTGGCCGAGCGCCCAATTCAGTTGCTGGTGTTACCGAAAGCTAGCCACTTCCCCTTCCTCGAGCAGGCCAATACGTTTGGCCGTATGTTACTCGATTTCTTGGTTTCACAGGGAACGGCGATTGAAATAAAAGAAGAGTGGCGGCGACGGGTGAATCAACGTGAATATCTGTAGCGGATGCGAAGAGGAGAACACTGTTGCAGCGACGTTGCCGGGCAACGTCGCTGCAATGTTGTACATGCACTACGCCTCAAGCTCGGCAATTCGCTCACGTAGACGGGCTACCGCTGCCTCTGCCGCTGCAAGCGCCTCGCGCTCCTTTTGGACAACGTGCGGTGGAGCTTTGCTGACAAAGCTCTCGTTGGCAAGCCGAGCGCTACGACGGGCAACGTCTGTCTCGGCTTGGGCCAGTTCTTTTTGGAGACGGTCGCGTTCTGCAGCAATATCGATGAGACCGGCCAGCGGTAGGAAACATTCGACGGTGCCGATCACAATTGACGCGGCTTGACGTGGACGTTCGACAAGATCGGTAACGATGGTGAGTTCGTCGGCAGCAACGCGGGCCAATCGGCTGATCAACGAAGTCTGAGCACGGAACAGCTCAGCGCGTTCGCCTGCGACAACTGTAGCTGCAATCCACTTTGCCGGTTCAACTTTGTACTCACTGCGTACATTCCGAATGGCCACAATCAGCTCTTGCACCAACGCCCAATCGTCCTCAACCGCCTCGTCGCGCATTCCTGCAAGCGGTGTTGGATAAGCTGCATAGCTCAGGGTACGCCGACCCAATTCGGCATAGGGCGTGGTGGGAGTAGGATCGGGCTGTTGGTAGGCTTCGGTGAGATATTGCCACACCTCTTCGGTCACGAAGGGCATAAAGGGATGGAGCAGTCGTAAGCTACCATCAAGCACGGTAAAGAGCACGCGCCGGGTGAGGTTAACCCGTTGGGCATCACCTTCAAGCTGCACCTTAGCAACCTCGACATACCAGTCGGCAAACTCACCCCACAGGAAGTCGTGAATTTGACGACCGGCTTCACCGAAGTTGTACCCTTCCATTAACCGATCCACCTCGGCTACCAGATAGGCATAGCGCGAGAGAATCCAGCGATCGGCAAGGGTAAACTCCTCGCGGTGCAGCATCTCTGGCGTAATCTTCACACTGTCGGTACGGGGCAGATCGCCCAATTTACCGATCACAAACCGCGTAATATTCCAAATCTTGTTAGCAAAATTACGCGCCGCTTCAATCCGCTGTGGGTTGAGATTAACATCTTGGCCAGGCGTACCACTCGTTACCAGGGTGTAGCGCAGCGCATCGGAGCCGTGCTGCTCGACGACCTCAAGCGGATTGATGACGTTCCCGAACGACTTCGACATCTTGCGTCCGTGTTCGTCACGCACGAGGCCGTGCAGATAGACGGTGTGGAATGGTGGTTGACCGGTAAGGTAGCAACCCATCATCATCATCCGCGCCACCCAGAAGAACAAGATATCATAGCCGGTCTCCATCACGCTGGTCGGATAGAACCGGCGGTAATCTTCGGTATCGTCAGGCCAACCGAGCGTACTAAACGGCCACAGACCGGAGCTGAACCATGTATCGAGCACATCGGGGTCTTGGACACCATCGGCAGGCGGTGGCTCATCGGGGCCGGGCACCACGATAGAGCTATCGGGGAGATACCAAACCGGAATCCGATGGCCCCACCAGAGCTGGCGCGAAATACACCAGTCTTCGATATGTTCGAGCCAGTGAAAATAGACCTTCTCGAATCGTTCAGGAACGATTCGCACACGACCATCCCGTACCGCAGCGATAGCCAACTCGGCGAGCGGCTTAGTCCGAACAAACCACTGCTCGGAGAGAAGCGGTTCGATGACTTCACCACCACGCTGACTAATCCCGATGTTCATCTTGTGTGGTTCGGTCTTAACCAGCAAACCTTCTCGCTCAAGATCGGCCAGAATCGCCTTACGACACGCAAAGCGATCGAGCCCGACGTAAGGACCACCCGCTTCGTTAATGGTCGCATCGGGGTTCATGATGTTAATCATCGGCAAATTATGGCGTTTGCCGACCTCATAATCATTCTTGTCGTGACCGGGCGTAATCTTGACCGCACCCGAACCGAACTCCGGATCGACATATTCATCGGTGATAATTGGAATAGGACGGCCCAAAGCCGGCAAGATCGCTTCTTTGCCGACAAGATGGGCGTAGCGTGCATCACCGGGTGAGACAGCCACCGCGGTATCGCCTAAAATCGTTTCAGGGCGAGTAGTGGCAACAGTAATAAACTCGGTAGCACCGGCAGCCCACTGACCCGACCCCCACGGCGCAGTTGGACCGGTCCACGTAGCGGTACGGATCGGGTAGCGCACATACCAAATTGAGACGTTACGTTCCTCGTATTCGACCTCAAGGTCGCTCACCGCCGTTTGCAGCTTTGGCGACCAATTAACGAGATACGTACCACGATAGATCAGGCCATCGTCATACAGGCGCTTAAAAGCGGTATGGACCGCACGCGAGAGGCCGGGGTCAAGAGTAAAGCGTTCGCGTGACCAATCACACGACGCCCCCAGCCGACGTAACTGACGAGTAATCTCGCCACCGTACTTCTCTTTCCACTGCCACGTGCGGCGTAGAAACTCTTCACGCCCTACTGCCTGCCGCGATGTACCTTCGCGTTCGAGCAGCTTTTCGACCTGCATCTGGGTCGCAATCCCGGCGTGGTCAGTACCAGGCACCCATAGCGTCTGATAGCCTTGCATACGACGCCAGCGGATCATGAGATCCTCAATCGCGACAAACATCGCGTGGCCAAGATGCAACTCACCGGTGACGTTGGGGGGTGGTATCGAGATAACAAACGGTGGTCGGGGAGCATCATCACGCGGCGCGAAAAGGCCACTACGTTCCCACCAATCGTAAAGCCGCTGCTCGACGAGGCGATGTTCATAGGCTTTGGCCATCTCAAGTGGGCGGGCAGCAGTCGGATCGGTCATAGATTCCTCAACAAAATCACACAAACGAACGTCATATCTGCACTATTATACCAGTCTTTTTGGTGCAATGATGGCGGAGTAAGCAGATGAATGTCAGGTACAATGATTATGAGGTATGTACAGTGATAGGGTAACCGAATCAACGTTGAGCAGGTTAGTATAAACGAGCAGCTTTGACCGTATAAAAGGAATAAACCGGCGATGACACCACCTCTGATTCAACTGAACAATATTACGAAAGTCTACGTCATGGGCGAGACGGAAGTACACGCTTTACGCGGCATATCGCTTACCATCAACCAAGGGGAGATGGTAGCGATCATGGGACCGTCGGGGAGCGGCAAGAGTACGTTGATGAACATCATCGGCTGTCTCGACCGGCCAACGTCAGGTGAATACTTACTGGAAGGGGTGAATGTTGGTGAACTGAGTGACGATGAGCTGGCGATCATCCGTAATGAGAAGATCGGCTTTGTGTTTCAGCAGTACATGCTGTTACAACGAACTACCGCTTTGCGGAATGTCGAGCTGCCGATGCTGTACGGACGGGGACGGCCAGATCGACAAAAGCGGGCACGGCGCGCTTTGGAAGCGGTGGGTATGGGAGACCGACTGCACCACCGGCCTAATGAGCTGTCGGGCGGGCAACAACAGCGCGTGGCGATTGCGCGAGCATTGGTCAATGAGCCGCGGATCATTATGGCCGATGAGCCGACCGGTGCGCTTGACTCACATACCGGTGCCGAGATCATGGGTATTTTTCAGCGGCTCAATGCTGAACAGGGCATCACCGTCATTCTCGTGACACACGAGCACGATGTAGCCCAACATGCCGAGCGGATTATTAGCGTGCGAGATGGTCTGATTGCCGACGACCGACCGGTAACGAACCGCACGATTGCGTGGCGTGAGCTGGCAACAGGATGAGTGTGAGCTGTGATCGCCTGGCGAGCTGAACATGGTATCATAGGTCCGTAGAACTGCTACGCGGGGGATTCTACGGTATGTTGCAATATTATCTGAGCCATGTTCTGCTCGTCAGCACTATCGCCGTGATGGTCTTCATCACACCAACCGGCGTAGTCAACGCCTGTGTATCATCTGTGCCACCTCATTACACGTCATGGACGATTACCGATACATCCTTGGCTCGCCTCGTTCAAGAACCGGCGCCGTCGCTGATGGGGCTGATCAGCGCGTTGCTGAGTCGCTATGCAACCTGGCTCATGCTGATAGTGTGCAGTTCAACGCTGGCCTTGCTCGGTGCAGCAGCGATTGCCGCGCAGATGCGACGAATCGCCGGCGACGATGATGATCGGTGAGGGACAGGTCGCGATGAGGTCGTCATGTAGACGACGTTAATTCATCGTGTTCATCTGCCGCAAACCCCGCCTTATCTGTCGGTCTCGCTCTAATATACGAGAATGCAACGAACGAGAGAAGTATCGCTGATTGGGAGATACTTCACTTCGTCGTTGGGAAATTTTTCATACTCCACCCTTGCGCTTTCGAGCAAACTCGGTGCATACTATAAAAGGGGTGATCATACTGTCACTCCGCGCCAGCGCCGGCGCTCATAAACCCATCTTCTCATCATCACATTCATCGAAGGAGCACGTTACATGGAGGTGCTACTGCAACTATTAGTTGCGGGAGCGTGGATGTTTACGCTCATCAACGGTTTTCGTCGTCTAATGCGCTTGGCACGGGTCTCTCATCTTCATCGGTGGGAGAGCAACATTCGAGTGCGTTCTGGCCTGAACCGGATTTGGTGGTGGCTTGGTCAAGAGGAGTTCTGGAACACGGCGCGGTATGATGTGGCCCACGCATTACAAGTGTCACTGCTGGTCTTCCTCTTTGTGTGGCACATGGCCGGCTGAGAAACTGCACTCGATGTAGATAAGGTATCGGCGTGAACATTCGTTGGACGGCGGTTATTTCCGGGTTTATGGCCGATTTCGCGCTGACCATCATCTTACAGGTGATAATTATCGCTGCCGGCCAAAGTGCTGTATTTACCGAGCCATCGTGGCAAAATCCGATCCATGTGCTGCTAATCCTCTGTGGCGCTAGCCTTACCGGTCTAGGTGGCTTTGTCGCCGGTTGGCTGACCGACAATGCGTTCGCCATTCACGGGCTGCTGGTGGGGGTCGTCGGGATTTTGGTGGCTGCATTGGCCAATGTGGGCATTGAGGTACCACAATTGCTTCTGCTAGGACAGGTGCTTGGCTGCATCCTCGGTGCGTTAGGTGGGGCAATAGCGGGACGGATGCACAAGATATCAAAAATCGGTTAACGTATTATTCATCTGCGCCTGAACTATCGCGGAGTCGGCTACTCGCTTGTTCCCAGATTTGGTAGGCAACCTGACTCACACTGTAGCCGGCCGGTAGGCGGACCAGTGGTTTATTGTATCGATCACAAAAGTCTTTGACGGCACCTAACCCGTGACTGGCCCAGCGGATGGCAAGCAAAACCACGACAACTTCTGGCCGGGCAATGAATGGTTCGGTGAAGACATAACTGTGATGCGGTCGCGTATCACACCAGATCAGTTCACGTAGCTTGAACTCTTCCTCGATCATCTGTTTGATCTGCGGGCGCTCATCACCACCGATCAAGACCACACTTTTGTTCTGCAACAGCCCAGCCACCTGCTTCACCAATGGGTTATCACGCACCTCTTCGATAACTGATACCTCTTTACCATCAGGTAACGTCAGCGCGGCACGGTCTAACTCACGCACAACCCACGCCAACTGACGCGCCTCCTCGCTTACCGTGTGTAGTCGTTCACGAAACGGGAGGAGTAAGCGGCGCAGAGTACGATCACTCGGCGGTATGCCAAGATCGATCAAAGCGATAATTGTTTGGAGCGCCTTAGGCCACTGCTCATCGTCACCAAGTTGAACTTGATCGAGCTGATAACGCAATTTGTCTAGGAGTTTACGTTGCCGTCGACGGCGGTAGATCACTTGATCAAGAGCCGCACGCCATTCTTCCACCTGTGCTCGCCGTGTCTGCCATTGGCTCGGATCGGCCTGATCGGCACGCCGCATATAGCGAGCAAGGTAGATACCATCTTGCTTGGTACGCCGTTGCAACCACTCAAAGAGCTGTAATTGCGTTGGATCGGGCGTCTTGCGCAACCGTTGAACTGCTCCAAAGAGCGCTGATTGAGCTTCAGCGGCAAGGGATAACCCTTCTTTCAACTCTTTTTTGAAGGATGGATTGTCAACGATTTCACTTAGAGTGTCGACAACGATGGCTGCCACTTCGCACGAACCGGCCAACACCTCCCAATCGTCGCGTTGTGTTGTAAGTGTTTGTGTAAGTTGATTGGCAATCCACTCCGTACACGGTTCAGTTTTGTCGGGTACCGATCCCGGTTCATCAAGCGCTTGCCTGATATAAGCTGCCTTGTTAAATAAACAGGTACTAAGGCTGGTGAGAAACTCTACTTCATTAACAACATTGGGTACCAACTTCGGGATTGGTGTAGGTGGAGATAAATACGTTTTCTTCCCGGAAAAGTGATCGATTAAGCGTAATACATCTGCTTCAGTAGCCCGTGGCAAGGTAGCCTGTGATAATGCAGATGCAGCGACGACCTCTTCCTCGCCGGCAACTGTCTCAGATGCAGATGGCTCGTCGTAGTCAGGCTGTACCGGCTCGGACACCGCTGTGGCCGACGCATCGTCGGCTATTGCCAGCAGTGCTTCACCGAGAACCCGCAGATGATGACGTAAGGAAGCATCGACCTGGGCCTGATTCTGCAACGCAGTTACGATGGCAGTAATAGCGGCGATTAGTTGGGAATCGTTGTGCATTTGCGTAGAACGTCACTCGCTTGAAGCATTCTTAACAATTATACCATGATAAGCAGACTTCAACCTTACGTTCGGCTTTTGTAATGCAGAATACTAGACAAAACACTTCAGTACAATGGCAAATATTGATGGTGGAGGACAGAAGATGTTAAGTAACCGACCACTGCGTGGATGAGGAAGGGTCAACTCGGCGGCGTGGAGGAGCGGATGCGGTATCTTCATACCGGCGACTGTTGTTGGTCCACCATAACGTTCATCGCCAAGCAATGGGCAGCCGAGGGCGGCGAGGTGCAAACGAATTTGATGGGTGCGACCGGTAAGTGGCCTAGCCCATACCAGAGCAATATCGCCATACTGACGGCGTAACTCGATCTGGGTATGAGCGCGTTTGACCCGCTGACCGTTGGGTAACACCTTTCCGATCTCAGTCTGATCGTACAGTCGCCAGCGCCCGGCGGCAGCACGGCCATGACCGGTAATCAGCTCAGTTACCGTCGGCGGATGCCCGGCACAGAGGGCAAGGTAACGTTTGGCTACTTGTCCGTTATTGAAAGCGGCTTGCAGAGGTGCGTTTGCGCGTGGATGTTTACTGATGACCAATATCCCTGAGGTACCGGCATCGAGTTGGTGAGCGAGATGCAACGTAGGCACCAGACCATCACGCTCGGCAAGCAGACGCCTTGCCACGGCCAATACACTGCCTTGCGTATCCCACGGTGTGTCGCCAGTGTAACAGGCAGGTGGTTTATTGATCACGAGCAAATCATCGTCTTCGTAGATGATATGGTTCAAGGTGAGGGGAGCATCGCGGTAGCCACCGGCCGGCGGCAAACGCACCAAGAGGGTCTCACCGGCACGTGCTGGAGTGTCGGCAGTTACGCGGCGGCCATGTTGCCATAACCCACCACGGATTGCTGCCTGACGACCACGTTCACCGAGCCGATTGGCGACAATGGCGCCAAGTGATTGGCCGGCCTCGTATTCAGTGATGACAAGTGAGATAATCGCTGATGACACGAACGTATTACCCAATCACCTGCTTTACCACCCGACCCAATCGGCGCGCGCCTTCGATCAGTTCAGCCTCGGGTAAGAGCGAGAACGCCAAGCGCAACTCATTTCGACCACCGCCATTGGCGTAGAACCGTGCACCGGGAATAAACGAGACACCGGCAGCTTCGGCTTGGGCGAGCAAAGCCGTAGTATCGACATCGGGTGGAGTACGGAGCCAGACAAAAAAACCACCGAGCGGTGGCCGCCACGTCACCCCTGCCGGCATCGCCCGTGCTAACGCCGACAGTAGCGTATCGCGTCGCTCACGCAATGCCGCACGGAGACGAAGCAGGTGTGGTTCAAAATCACCGGCCTGTAACAGAGCCAACACGACATGAGCGGTGAAATGATTGACGCCGCCACCGCTATCGAGCATACCGGTTTGCGTACAACGTTGCACAATGGCAGCCGGCGCTTGCATCCATCCTATACGCAGACCGGGGGCTAATACCTTAGAAAAACTTCCCAAGCGGATGAGCGGACCACCGGGGGCAAAACTGGTAATCGGTGGTGGAGGCGGCGCATCGTACCACAACTCAGCATAAGCTTCATCTTCAATCACAGTTAGCTCGAGGGCTGTTGCCAATCGTGCTAATTCGGCCCGACGCTCGGCATGTAAGGTGACTCCATTTGGATTGTTGTAGGTAGGAACGAGATAGAGAAAGGCAATCCGCTCCCCCCGATTACGTAGCAACTTAACTAACGTTGCTACCGCCGTGACGTGCAATCCCTGCTGATCACTTGGCACCGTGACAAAGCGTAAGCCGTAATCACGAAAGATCCGGAGTGCCAAATGGTACGTAGGCGCTTCAACGAGTACGACATCACCCGGCTTGGTCAACAACTTACACAGCATATCGAGTGCTTGCGAGGTGCCACCGGTAATCATTATCTCGGCCTCTGAAACAGATAGCCGGGTAGCGAGTAGGTGCAGCAACCGCCCCGGCCCTTGTGCAAAGCCGTAGGTCAATGCCGCCGGTGCATCATGCACTAACGTATGCGTTACAGCCCGCAACAGCTCATCACTTGGCAGAAGATCGGCTGCTAGATGGCCCCAACCGAATTCGATCATGCCCGGTCGTTGGAAAAATTGGATGTCCGGTAGCATATGGTCTGCTCTTTGATGGAAAGGTGTCAATTCCTCAGCAAGCTCTCACCGTGGTAAGACTGTGCTAATGGTATCATACAGTTAAACAGTAGCCGACATACCGAACATATCAGACAAACTATGCGCCATCGATATATTCTTCTCATACTGCTGGCCGCGATCATTATGAGCGGCTGTACCTTTGGGCAGCACACCGCAGACCCTACCTTCACCGGTGCTCGACCGGCAGCACCGGCAACCCGGATTCCTTTACCAAGCACCACGCCAGCTCCTACCGGTGAATCAGATCTCGCGCGAACACCAACACCAACCCCTACCGAACCGATTGCAACGATTGCCCCTACTCCAACACTAGCTCCACTCAGTCGTGACCAACGTCTGCAGATCTTTCAGCAAGTCTGGGAAACGGTACGTGACAAGTATGTATACCCTGACTACAACGGATTAGACTGGCAGGCAATTCGGGAAGAACTACAACCAAAAGTTGAAGCTGCCACTACACCGGAAGCATTCTATGGGATTGTGCGCGACATGATCAATCGCTTAGGTGACGACCACTCACGCTTCGAGTCTCCGCAAGAAGTTGCTGCCCAGCTTGCTGAGGCTAGTGGTCAACTACAATACGGCGGCATTGGTGTGAGTGTGCGAACCATTGATGAAGGCGGCCTCATCACCCGCGTGGTGCCCGGTGGACCGGCAGACCAAGCCGGTATTCTTGCGCGCGATATTATTGTGGCCGTTAATGGGATTCCGTTCAACGATCCCGACGCATTCGGCCCAGATGGTGCAATTGGGGCAGTTCGTGGCATTCCCGGTACGAGTGTCCGGCTGGCAATAAAGCGCGGCAACGAGCCGTTACGAGAGGTTGAAGTTGTCCGAGCGGTGATCGACATTGCCGTGTTCAATCGAGTTACTGCCGAACGGCTCGCCGGTGACGTTGGCTTGCTCACCATCCCGAGCTTCTACGTCGACAATGCCGACAGCCAAGCGCGCGACGCCCTGACTAATCTGTTAGCAGAGGGGCCGGTCCGCGGGATGATTATTGATGTCCGTGATAACAGTGGCGGCTATATTCATATCATGCGCAACATTATCGCCCTCTTTCACGACGGAGGCAGTATTGGCGCGTCGGTAGGTCGTAACGAGCGTGAAGAACAGCGCATTCCACGTGGACAAACTATCGCCGGTCTGACCGACATCCCGATTGTGGTACTTATCAGTGAGGAGACGGCAAGCGCCGCCGAGATGTTTGCCGCGGGGATGCGGGTTTTGCGTCAAGCGATGATTGTTGGTGTGCCCTCGGCGGGGAATACCGAAAACCTGTACGGCTACAACTTCGATGATGGCTCACGGCTTCTCCTGGCTGAAGTCGCCTACCAGCTCCCCGACGGTACTCTGATCGAGGGAACCGGTGTTGTCCCTGATGTCTTGATCGCAGTAGATTGGTGGCGCTTCCCGCGTGAACAAGACCCACAACTGCAAGCCGCACTAGCCCGCATTCGACCATCGTAGACCTGCATTGTTGTGGGGACCGCACGGCGTGTGCCGCGCGCCGTGCGGCGTTACAGGCCACGCATCATTTGGATGCGTTCACGGATGGTCATTACCTCGCTGCGCAAATGACTATCGGTATTGATTTCCTCGGCGATCTTCTCGCAGCCGTACATAACGGTGGTATGGTCGCGTCCACCAAGCAGGTTGCCGATGTCGACCAACGAACTTTCGGTCTCTTCACGCAACAGATACATCGCCACCTGGCGTGGTACGACTACGTGACGTGAACGGTTACGGGCGCGCAATTGTTCCACCTCAATCCCGTAATGTTCACTTACGATCTGTAAAATCGCTTCAGCGCTAATCCGCCGGCGTCGCTGATTACCGAGCAGATCGGCGAGTGCCGCCGTCGCGGTATCAATCGTTATCGGCAACCGATTGAGTTCGGCGTAGGCAGCCACTCGATTAAGACTACCCTCAAGCTCACGGATATTGCTCTGAATCTTGTGCGCCAGAAAATCGATCACTTCGTCAGGCACATTCACGCTCATCTGCTCGGCTTTAGCGCGCAAAATAGCAGTGCGCGTTTCGAGATCGGGTGGCTGGACATCAACAATCAACCCCCATTCAAATCGTGAGCGTAACCGTTCTTCGAGGGTCAAAATAGCCTTCGGTGGACGATCGGAACTTATCACAATATGTTTAGCTGCGGAATGAAGCGTATTAAACGTGTGAAAAAACTCTTCCTGCGTTGCATCTTTGCCGGCGATAAATTGAATATCATCGATCAGCAGCACATCGATATTCCGGTAACGCATCCGAAACTCTTCGGTCTGCTGGCGACGGATCGCATTAATCAAATCGTTGGTAAACTTTTCTGACGAGACATACAGCACATTAATTTCGGGATCGCGATCGAGCACGCGATTACCGATCGCGTGCAGCAAGTGGGTTTTACCCAAACCAACACCGCCATAAAGGAAGAGCGGATTGTAAGCCTGACCGGGGTTATCGGCAACAGCAAGACAAGCGGCGTGAGCGAGCCGGTTGCTCGAACCGACAATAAAGCTGGCAAAGGTATAGCGCGGGTTAAGCATGCCTGAACGCATTGCACTGGCGAGATCGAGCTGTACCGCACGTTCACTGTTGCCATTAACGGATGTGAAGGCTGACGTCGGTGACGCGGTCACCAATGGTTCTGGCTCCAATGCTACATGCGTACCGTTGCGGGGCGCCGCTGTCATTTCGGGTCGCAACGCTTGATTAGCGATCAGTACCTGTACTTGCACCGGATAGCCAACCACACGGGTTAGTGCATTGCGCAGCGGCATCAATAATCGATTCTCCAACACCTCCTTCTGGCTTGGTGAGGAGACCCCAATCCGAGCTATGCCGTTGTCGAGCGACAACAACATTGCCGGTCGCAATAATGCCTCGTAGTCGTGACGAGAGGTTTGCGATTGTAGAGCGGAAAGTGTTGTTTTCCAAACTTGAGTTAGGTTCACGCTGCGCCTCCTTGCAAGCCACGCCAACCTCTCCGCACACAATGAACGACCCGCGCCAAAACGCGGGATCGGTTGCCATACCTGAGTCTGCGCGGTGCGCTTGTGGTCAGCGCGGGCAGCAAGTTTTCAATTGATGTAGCGCCATCATACTCGATCTGTTCTCATATTTCAAGCAACATAACGCGGGTAATCTATAAACGTTTCTTATAGTGATAAGTTATGGTCGTGGAGAGTTTCTTGCGAACGTAATCTAGCACAGAACGTATTATGTTGAGAGTGAACTGTGGAAAAATGTGGATAACATGACAGTTCACTTCTTAAGACAACAGCGTTTGATCGCATCAGAGTGCGCCTATTACCGCTACGCACGCTCGCTGAATTGTCACCCCTCGCTTGTGGATAACGGGTGGACAGATAGGGAGAAGATGGTGGATAGACATACCAGGCAATTACGATTCTGGGAGATCAACCGGTGGCAGATCGGCCAAACTGGTTAAACCGAATTGTTGGAGGAACGTCGGAGTAGTAGCATAGAGGATAGGGCGACCCAACGTCTCCAGACGACCGACCTCACAGATAAGATCGCGTGCGAGCAACGCACGGAGAGCAGCGCTACTATCAACACCACGAATGGATTCAATCTGAGCGCGCGTGATCGGTTGTCGGTACGCGATAATTGCTAAGGTTTCGAGTGCTGCATGGGAAAGACGCTGGCCGTTTTGACTACCAAGAAACCGACGAATCACCGAGGCTGCCTCTGGGGCACTCACCAACATCAACTGATCGCCATGGCGTTGGAGGCGAATACCGCGCTGCGCATAGCTCGCACTCAATTCCTCAATAGCGGCTTCAATCTGCTCTGGTGAAACTTCAAGTACGCGAGCCAACTGCTCAAGTGTAACCGGCTCACCGGCTACGAACAGTACAGCTTCGATAAGTTGCAGTAATGAGGGTGTGGGTAAAGGTGGAAACAGAGGTGGTTGATCAGAAACAGATGAAAGCTGTTCCGAATCGCTCATTGTTAGTCATTCCCCCATAGGATCTATTCAGAAGCTTGCTGCTTATGGTATCATATCGGCTGCAAGTGTGAACAGGAAAGGACGTTGTCAATGAGCAAAAGCCGTCGTGGCATTACTCGCCAGCACATTATCGCTGGCTTTTTTACCTTATTAGGCTTGTTGATGTTGTTTAACTATCTTCCGCCGGCACTGGCAGGTGATGACGTAGTGAGTCGCATTGCCTTGGCCGTGCCACAGCCGATTATCAATTTTCCAACGGCGTGGAGCTTAAGCGTGATCGGTCTCATTGCAACGGTAGCCGGGGTACTTGGGCTGAGCAATCTCGTCTCGCGTTGGACTGATAGCTTGCTTTGGATCGGTGCCGTGCTCCTGTTCCCGGCGATTTTAATCTGGGCCGCTGCCGGTAAGCAAACTAACGCGACCGTCATGCTAAGTGAGTCGTTGCGCCTGGGCACACCGTTGGCACTTGGTGCATTAGCTGGCATCTGGGCCGAACGTTCGGGGGTCATTAACATCGCCATTGAAGGGATGATGTTAATGGGTGCGGCCTTCGGCTTTGCCATTTTCATCTTTACCGGTAATATCTGGCTTGGTGTGGTTGGCGCCGTCATTATCGGCGGGATGATGGCATTACTGCACGGCGTACTCTCAATCTCGTTTCGCACCGACCAGATCATTAGCGGTACGGTCGTTAATATCTTAGCCATTGGCATTACCGGCTATCTCCGCCGTCAGTACATCGTCGTTGAAGGTGGTGGACGGGTAACATTACCTTCGCTTTCGGCAATGATCGCCAATGCCGGGTTTCCCGATCTGGCCCGCTCGCTGGATTCGATCCCCATCATTGGCCCCTTAGTCTTTGGTGGCAAACCGATCTTTTTTGCAATGCTTCTGCTGGTGGTCATCACCCATATCATCCTCTTTCAGACCCGCTGGGGCTTACGGACACGAGCCGTCGGCGAGAATCCGAAAGCGGCAGATACGGTAGGCATCGCCGTCAATCGGATGCGCTACATCAATGTATTCATTAGCGGATGTATTGCCGGGTTGGGAGGTGCGTGGTTTTCAATCGAGACCGTTGGTCAATTTGACGATGGGATGACAGCCGGTAAGGGCTTTATCGCGCTGGCGGCAATGATCTTCGGAAAATGGATGCCATTTGGCGCATTTGGTGGTGCGATGCTGTTCGGGTTCGCCGAGGCGTTAGGAACACGCTTCCAAATCTTGCAGTTACAAGTTTTGGGTGGACCGGTACCGGTGCAGTTCTTGCAAGTGATCCCCTATGTGGTCACGATGATCGTGCTAGCCGGACTGATCGGGCGAGCCGTTGGACCGGCGGCAGTGGGTAAGCCTTACGAAAAACAATAATTCACGCATCATCGCCGGAAAGTTCCTTAGCTCTACCTACTGTATACGTAAACGTTCTGTGAACAGACGAAGCGGTTCGGTTCCGTTGAATATCGTTCAAAGCAAGCGTACAAGCAATAGCGGGCGGAAACCAATGTCCGCCCATCCAGATGGAATAGGGGATGAAGTACGACGTATCCCAGGAGCAGTACGATCCTTCACTTTGCCGGTATCCGGCGTTTAGGCTAATCCCTCTGCCTCGAGCCAGAGCTGCACATCGCTATCGGTCGGGTTGGTTTTTCCGCCCGGAATGTAGCGGTATCGATCCCCATACCCTTCCATCACCTGATTGCGCAGCGCTTCAGCTTCGGCACTCGGATCGGTGTCGGGGACGCGCAACACCTCACCGGAATTCAAATCAAGGTAAAAGCTAACAGCCGGATCGGTTTCAGCCAGTGCGGCGCGAATTTGTTCACGATTAATATGAGCAGCCACAACTTCCTCCAGTGGATCGACAACGGTTGACGGCAGACCGCCGCATCACGAAGATGGTACACGAACCTGCGTTGTCTTGCAAGTTCGTGCTGACGGTAACCTTTCGTAAACTAATACGTACATGATTGCGATGAGGAGCGCGTGTGAGCGATCCACAATGTGATGAAGTTGACCTCGTTAACCGAGCATGCGCCGGCGATCAATCGGCTTGCGCGCTGATTGTACAGCGTTACACCGGAGTTTTGTATAATCAAGCGTATCGTATGCTCGGTGACGCATTCGAGGCGGAAGATGCAGTACAGGAGATATTCCTGCGCGCGTTTCGTAATCTGAAGAGTTATGATCCGTCACGCCGGTTGGCGACTTGGCTCCTTGCCATCGGCTCAAACTACTGTATCGACCGCCTACGAAGACGACGGTTTCACTGGATCACACTCGATGACGTCGCCTTTTGGTTGCCAAGCACGCAGCTAGGACCAGAACGGAGCGCGCTACAGCAGTCTAGTCGGGAAATTATTCAGCGCGCTTTGCAGCGTTTGCCCGAAATGTACCGGAGTGTTACCGTCTTGCGCTACTGGCACGATTTATCGTATGAAGAAATCGGTACCATCCTCGGTCTTACCGAAGCGACCGTCAAAACACGGCTACACCGAGCACGTAAAATGTTGCAAGAGGCCCTCGCGATGGAGGAGGAGCTATGAGAGGGTCTGATGAGTTCACCGACGAAGAGATGGCTCAAATTGAAGCCGAAACCCGCGCGTTACTAGCCCGCTGGGGTGAGCCACAGATGGCTCCACCGCCACCCGATCTGTCGGCACGGGTAGTACGACAGCTTTTTGGCGTAACGCCGACGCCGACATACCGTCGACCATGGTGGCAACTTTGGCCGGTATTACCACTCGTATTACTGGCAATTGGCGCGTGGGGCCTATGGATTGATAGTACCGGCCCGGCTCTGCTCGTCGGTGGTCTGGAGACGGACACCGGACGGTTGCTTGTCACGCTAACGTTGATCGCTAAACCGATCTGGAATCTGTGGTTTACAACAGCCTGGTGGCTCATTCCAAGTCTCTTCCTCTTGATCGGCGGTGGTTGGCTTTGGCGTACATTGATCATTGACGCGCCATTAGCTGAGGTTGAGTGATGAAACGACGTCGGCTTGTTCTTTTTATCATCATCTTGACGTGGGTTGCCGTGCCAACATCGGCTGCTGCCCAAGAGCCAGCACCGTTGGTAATTGCCGTCGATGAGCTGTATCACGGTGATATTGCTACCTTCGATCAACCGGTGCTCGTGCTCGGCGAGGTTGATGGCGATATAACGAGCTGGTTTGGTTCGATCACGGTACGAGGTGTCGTTCGGGGTGATATTGTCAGTTATACCGGTTCAATTGAGCTAGACAGCGGTGCAGTGGTGGAAGGGAATGTTCTCTCTCTCACCGGTGGTGTGCAGATGAAGAGTGGAGCTGAAGCCAACGGTGCTGTGATCGGGATCGAACCGCTTGCCGGTTCAACGGTTACGACTGCATTGATCAATGCACTGCGTGGTCAACCGCAAAGTCGCCGCTTTCTCCCCACAGGAATAAGCGGTATTATCGGTGCAACTATCACTATCCTGCTTACGGTAGGTTTGACGCTGATCTGGCCACGGCGGACCGCAGGCATTGGTCGCGCATTGCGTGCCGCACCACTGCGCAGTGCGCTGGTCGGTTTTCTCTCGACCGTGCTCATACTCGCGGCATTACCGTTTGTCGTTGGCCTCCTGACGCTAACCCTGATCGGGCCAATCCTCTTTCTCCCACTTAGCCTCCTTCTGCACGTCCCATATGCGATTGGCTTTACCGGTGTTGCCCGCGCACTTACGGCTGCTTGGCCGCCGACATGGGCACTCAGACCACCACTGGCTGCCGCAGTTGGTACACTCATCATTATCACACCGCTCGTTGTCGTAAGTACGGTTGCACCTACCGTTGCACTAGCGATAGGCTATGCGGTGGCAAGTTGGGGGCTAGGGGCAGCGCTGATCAGTCGTGGTGGGGCATTGCCGATTTGGCAAGATCGCCTCGTATATGAGTACGGGCGTAGTGATTAGGCATAATCAACAGAGGTGGGACGAGGCGCCCACCTCTCTTCGCTTACGCTATACCGTCGCTACCAACGTCGTCAGCAGGACGATGAGCAAACAACTGAATAGAATGCCGAGTACGATCAACAAACTTGGATAAAGAAGCACGGCCAACGTTGCTCTACCGGTATCAAACCGATGCACCACCGCCGTACCGTTGATTAAGATAATCAATCCCCATCCCCAAGCAATCACTCCTAAGGGAAAACTGAGAATAGGGATGAAGGTCAGTGCATCGAGCGCGTGCGGTGCTACCGACAATGAACCAACGGCAACCATAGCGCGAATACCGCCTTGACCACCCAACTGACGCGCTGCAACATGCGTCAATACCACTGCCAACAGCATGTCACCCAGATAGCTTAGCGGCGCTGAGACGGTTTGACCAAGGACTTGCAAGAGCAATGCAACCGGTCGCGGTAACGTTGACGGCAAGCTTAGGAGATCGCGCACGAGATCGGCAATGAACGTTTCGCTCTCTTCGAGTATCCTGATGGCTTCGTGCTGTTCAGGTGTCGTAGCAGCCGCGCGTTGCTGTTCAATCGTTTGGCGATAGCTTGTTAAGATATCTTGTACAACCCGTTCGGGATTCATAGATGCGATGAGTCCATTAATGCTCTGGATTGCACCTACGAGCAAGCCGACCATTAAAATCAGCAGTAGCCCGCGCTGGACGCCATCACGAGCATCGCGCATTTCGATAAAGACACTCTGGTTGAGCATCAAGGTTTTGTTGAACGTATCAATCACCGACATGTTAGCGCCCCCCTTGACCGACCGCGATCAACACTGCCAACGCTGCACAGCCGAGTACGATCAGCAACAGACCGAGGAAGATCGGCCCGATGAGCGTTGCCCAAAACGCTCGCCACGCCGGCAGATGATGCGCTGCCCGCAAACCAAGATAACACCCGATTAAGCCAAGCAGCGTCGTACCGGCGACTTGCGCGAATGGCACAATCTGCACCACCGCCAACCAATTGGCGCCACTGGCAAGCGCAGTGCAACCCAAGGTCTGTGCAAATGACCCTTCACCACCCAACATACGTGCTGCCACATGGGCAACAGTACCATAGACGAGCCAACTGATGAGATAGACAACCGGCGTCATCACAGCACCGATCAGACCACTCCAGCGTAAGATATCAACGAGACTTGTCAGTTGGTCAAAAACCGGATCAAGACTGAAACCCGGATTCCCGCGCTGCAATTCGGTCACAAATGCTGCACGTTCGAGATGACTCTTGATCACATCGAGAAACGCCTGCGGATCAGGCATTGCCAGCATACTCAGCAGATTACCAATGATACTAGCAACTCCGACCAGCACACCGATGAGCAGAACCACGACAAAGCCATCGCGTAGCGTACTCGGATTATCACGCTGCATCCGAAAGCTCTCGACATCGAGCAACAGTCCGGCAGTACTTAATCGCAAGAAATAGTTCAGTGACTCCATCGCGTTTCCCAACCATTTACAACTGATCTGCGTGTTGACGCAAGTAAGCCGCCCCCTTGCCTAAGCGAGAATTGATCGGAATACCGGCGGCACAGAGTGGGCATGCATCGGCAGGATAACTTTCGAGCGGTAGTTCGGTCAGAGCAACAAGAATCGGCACCTTCAGGTCAACAGCAGTAATTCCACCACGATTACAGAGCGCACCTACCCCAACAACGGTTCCACTTGCTGCACGGACAGCCTCAACGACCAAGCGGGCTGAACCACCGGTTGTCATGACATCTTCTACCACCAGCACGCGCTTGCCTGCAAGCAAGGCATCATAGCCGCGCCGGAATACGCGCTGTTTGCCGGCGTCGGTATGTTCTTCTTCGGCGTACACTGCCAACACCTCTCGCCCACAAAGCTGCGAAAGATGGTAGGCCGTCCACTGGGCCATAATCACACCACCAACCGTCGGACCGGCTACCGTCTCCACATCGAGTTCGGCGAAATGGCGCGCTAACGCCGCACCGACCGTACTTGCTGCCGTCGTGTGTGGGTAGAGTGCGTCCTTATTGACGTAGCTGCTACCGTGTCGGCCTGAGGTATAGACTATGTGATCGTTCGTCACAATAGCACCCAATTGGTGTAGCATGGTCAAGAGATCGGGTTCGTGACTATTCATTGCATTGTACTCGCTGGTTCAATCTCAGCTAAGAGCCGGTCAACTGCCACCACCGAATCACCGATTGTCGGTGGCGGGTTTGTAATCGGGCGGCCAATAACCAGATAATCAGCCCCGGCACGTAGCGCATCAGCCGGCGTCATGATCCGTCGTTGATCGCCCTCAGTAGCCCACTGCGGCCGGATACCCGGCGTAACAATGAGTATATCAGGGCAAGCAGCTCGGATCGCGCCTACCTCGTGTGGTGAAGCAACAACTCCATCGAGACCACAAGTCTGCGCCATCCGGGCTAAATGTACCACATACTCGGTCACTGAGGGTACAACTCGTAATTCGCCGGACAACGCCTCTGCATCGAGGCTGGTCAGTACCGTAACGCCGAGTAACAACGGGCGCTGTGGCATCGATTGAGCAGCGGCAACTGCGGCACGCAACATTGCGCTGCCACCGGTGCAGTGAAGGGTGAGCATACGCACCGCAGGCCCCAATGCACAAACTGCCCGCACAGCACCGGCTACCGTATTGGGAATATCGTGCAATTTAAGATCGAGAAACACGCTTCCGCCAACATCGGCCAACGCCTGTACTACCTGTGGAGCACCTACTGCTGTACAAATCTCCAACCCCACTTTGAAACCGCCAACCAACCCGCGTAGCCGGGAGGCCAGGGCTATTGCCTTGGCTACCTCAGGGGTATCGAGTGCTACGAAGATTCGTTCACGAGCCGAGATAGACATAGGCTTGATGATCACAAACCGGTGTTACATCTTACCGACTTGGACAAGTTTCGTGAGAAGAGCCGTTGCGATGCAACGGCCCTTTTCATTCCACAAACCAACGATAGCGAGAGATTGCACCGAATATTATTCTACTCACAATACTCCCCAATTCTACCACATCGTTGTCAGCCAGCTTAGGTATGGATCAACCAATATACCACCACACCAACAATAGTAGCGACCAGATATAATGCAAACGCCAGCCGCATAAATGGCTTGTAGTTGTTAAAGCGCCAGCGGACCGGTAGCCACCTATTCCCGACCAACACCACATACACCCCAAACAGCATCGCCACCGTACCGACGACTTCGTGAGCGGGCATCGCCACAAACGCGGCTGTCGGCAAGTTCAGATTTTCATCGGGCGTTACTGACAGTAACGATGGGATCATGACGCCAAACACCAGTATCAGATTCGCTGCGACAGCACCGGTTTGCACCCAGCGATGGGCAGTATAGTAGCCCCGTACCACAAGATACGCACCGATCGTCATAGCAATCGCAACAACAATGCTGCCTACTAACGAGACATCTTGAGCAAAGGTAGCTTTTGTGCCAAGAAAACCGGTCATGAAGCTCTCTTACGATACGACAGCAGAGCTTGGTTGATCCGCCGCGGCAGTAGCGGCCCGTGATATACCAACCCGGTGTAGAGTTGGATCAACGTCGCTCCGGCCTCGAACATACGCAGTGCATCGTCCGGTGAATGAATGCCACCGACCCCGATAATCGGCAACCGACCACCGGTTGCACGGGCAATATACTGTACTACCTGCCGGGCACGTAACGTCAGTGGTCGCCCACTGAGGCCACCGGTCTCGACAACCAACACCGGGTCAGCACCGGCCAAACCGTGACGACTAATCGTCGTATTGGTCGCAATAATCCCAGCAACGGCATGGTCGGCACAAACAGTCAAGAGTTCATCCAACGCCGGTTCACTGAGATC
Source organism: Chloroflexus sp. (assembly GCF_049970315.1). GTDB lineage: Bacteria > Chloroflexota > Chloroflexia > Chloroflexales > Chloroflexaceae > Chloroflexus. The sequence goes on along the minus strand of NZ_JBMFNE010000002.1, from coordinate 143,778 downwards.
GGGCGCAATCTTTACCAATAACGGGCGCGGCCCGCGCAGATGGGTACGCCCCAACTCGGTGTTGATATCTTGCAGAGCTGACAACAATGCGCGCAAATGATCGGCATCTTGCAATTGGCGGAGACCGGGCGTATTCGGCGAGCTTACGTTAATCGCCACATATGCGGCATAGGGAAACAACACGCGAAACGAAGCGCAATAATCATCAATGGCGTGTTCGAGTGGTATCACTTTCGACTTACCAATCGAGACACCAACCGGGACAGGCGCCGGCTGCAAAGATGCCAACCGATGGGCAAGGGCGGCTGCACCGGCATTATTGAACCCCATACGGTTGATCAATGCCTCGTGGGTCGGTAACCGAAACAGACGAGGGCGGGGGTTACCGGGCTGCGGATGGTGCGTCACAGTCCCCACCTCGACAAAGCCAAAGCCAAGCGCTGCCCATACCGGCAACGCCACACCATCCTTATCCATACCAGCAGCTAAACCGACCGGATTGGGAAACTGAACTCCGAAGACGGTACGTGACAGTCGTTGATCTCGAATGGTCGTCAGTAGCTCCAGCGTGCGGCACAACGGACGTAAACGGCTCAGCAACGCCAACAGATGCAAGGTACGTTCGTGCGCCGTCTCGGCATCACCTCCACCCAACCGAAACAAGATCGGGCGCAACAACACGCGGTAGATCGTCAGCTCAGAACGGTTCAACGCCCACCTCAGACAATTCATCAGCAAAACGTTCGATATCGCGGGTGGTACGGAGTCGCGGAATCCGGCTCAACAACCGCTTCCGGTCGGCACTCCCCTCGATCACTGCCCGTTCCAGATACTGGGTCAGATAAATCTTGATTACCTCTAACTCATCCGCCGTCAGTGGTTCACCCTGCATGTAATGCTCAACGGCAGCAGCTAATCGCCCGGTTGTCTCCTCCATCCAAAACCGCGGGGGACGGGGGACCGGAAAGGGATAAGGGTAATCGGGATTGGGAACAAACACCAACGGCCCAATCACTTCAGCCTGTTCGGGCAACGGATCGGTCGACATAGCCTTTCCTAATGAATCTTTAGTCCTAAGAGGCGATACAAACGATCAAAATCAAAGTGTGTATCAAGTAACTCGGTGAAACGGCGCAACTTGGCTTCTTGATGAAACCGAACCCGACCAAACAGTTTCTCTGCTCGATCAACGGTGCTGAGCGTATCATCGGCGACGAGAATAATCGGCACATCCAATTCGGCAGCACGATCCATCACCTGCATCGTTGGTCGGATATTGCCGGTAAGTACCAGCGCATTCGTGCTCGTTTGCAGGGCAATCAACTGCAAATCGCTCCGGTCGCCACCGGTAATCACCGCCTTATTCGCGCGCCGGCGAAAGAATGAGAGACTAGCTTCGGCACCCATTGCACCGATCATCAGGGAATCGAGCATCTTCTCACCCCACTCAGGGCGACCGATTATTTGTCCGCCGAGATGCTGAGCCAGTTCGTTGACCGTCACTCCTGACAGCAAACGATCGCGGGGAAGAACACCTAACACCGGAATGCCACGTCCCTCGAGGAACGGAGTCACGCGATTCCGGACAAACTCACGGTGCGGCTCTTCTACCTGATTAATCAACACCCCCAACAAACGATCCCCGACGTACCGTTGGACACTGAGAATGGTATCAACCGACAGTGTCGAAGTGTAGCGACACACGAGCAAGCCGGGCGCTTGCAACATATCGGTCACTTGATCGGCCGTCAGATCGACCAGCGCGCCCTCGGCCCACGTATTGGTTCCCTCTAACACCATCACATCTTTCTGGCGTGATACGGCCAGATAGGCATCGCGCAAGGTCTTCGCAAATGAATGGGGTTGCCCGCGCAAGATCGACTCGATAACGCCCGGTGTAATGAGCACCGGCGCAACCTGCTCCATCGGTGCGTCAAGACCAATGGTCTGGCGGATAAAAGCGGCATCCTCATCAAGCACCGCATCGGGTGTGTGGGTGACCGAAACGCTTACCGGTTTCATATAACCGACACGGTAGCCGTCTTGTTGCATTCGGCGCAACAAACCCACGCACACGGCACTCTTACCAACATAGGTCTCAGTTGAGGCGACATACAGTGTTGCCATCATTGCCTCCACTAGTTGAGGATGATCCGGGCATCGAGGACAACAGCGCCCTCGCCCTCATAATGGACAACGAGCGGATTAATATCCATCTCGACAATTTCTGGAAAGTCGGTGACCAGTTGGCTTACCCGCAGCACTGTCTCTTCGAGGGCGGCAATATCGGCCGGCGGTTCACCGCGAACACCACGCAACAGAGGGTAGGCGCGGATCGACCGAATCTGCTCTTGTACCTCCTCGACACTCAGTGGTGCGAGCCGGAAAGCAACATCCTTCAACACTTCGACATAAATGCCTCCCATACCAACGGCGATTAGCGGCCCAAATTGTGGATCGCGGCTGACACCGACTAACACCTCACGCCCTTTGCGCACCATTTCTTGCACGAGTATACCCCAAATGCGTGCCGCAGGCACATACTTTCGCGCACGGTATTCGATCAGTTCAAATGCATCACGAACAGCGGCTGCATCTGACAACCCAACGCGCACACCGCCGATATCGCTCTTGTGCAGAATATCAGGACTAGAAATCTTCATCACCACCGGATAGCCAAACTCATTGGCAATCGCAACCGCTTCTTCCGGGGTATGAGCCAGGCGGCTCTTGGGCAACCGCATTCCGTAGGCTTCCATCACCTGTCGGGCTTCGACCTCACCCAACTCCACGCGACCGGCAGCACGCACATCGGCAAACAATTGGGCCACACGCGCGCGATCCACTTCAAAATAGCGGTAGGTCGGAGCCGGACGCTGCTGCCAGAGCGATTGACGATACATTGCAGCCAAAGACTGAACGGCCCGTTCGGGAAAGAGATAATTGGGAATGCGGGCTTCGTTCAGCACACGCACCGCTTCACTAATACTCGACCCACCCATAAAACTCGTAACAACCGGCTTGGTGGATTGCTTGGTCAGATCGACGATCAAGCGTGCCGTTACTACCGGATCAGAGACGGCTTGAGGCGTAAAAAGGACGATCAAGCCATCGACATTCGGATCGGCCAGTGCCGCTTTCATCGCCCAAGCGTAGCGATCCGGTGTCGCATCACCAATAACATCAATTGGGTTAAAAAAATTCGCATTAGGCGGCAACTTCTCTTGCAAGCAGCGGATGGTTTCGGGGGTAAACTCGGCCATTGCCAAGCCGCTGCGTTCAACGGCATCGGTAGCGATGATACCGGGACCGCCGGCGTTTGTCACGATTGCTACCCGATTCCCCCGGATCATCGGTTGGTAGGCAAAGACAAGGGCTAGATCGAACAACTCATTCATCGTGCGGGCACGCAAAATTCCACTCTGGGCAAAAGCGGCCTCATACGCCGTTTCAGAACCGGCCAGCGAACCGGTATGGGACGAGGCAGCACGGATGCCGGCGACAGTAGTACCGCTCTTAATCGCCACCACCGGCGTACACTTGGTCACCTCGCGCGCAACGCGAATGAAGCCGGGACCGTCATCAATTGCTTCCAAATAGGCCAAAATTACCTTGCTATGCTCGTCACGATTCCACACTTCAAGCAGCACCACCTCATCAACATCGGCCTTATTGCCGAGACTGACGAAACGCGAAAAGCCGATCCCTTGCTGATAGCTCCAATCGAGAATAGCCGTACAGATCGCACCTGATTGCGACATGAGCGCAATATTGCCGGGCAACGGCATCGCATTGGCGAACGAGGCATTGAGCTGGCTGATCGTATCGATAATGCCGAGTGAATTAGGGCCGATCATACGCATGCCATAACGACGCACGATTGCCAACAACTCGCGCTCAAGCTCACGCCCAGCACCGCCTACCTCTTTAAAACCGGCGGTAATCACGACCAAGCCACGAATCCCTTTGCGACCGCACTCATCAACCGCAGCGTTGACGTGTTGGGGTGGAATAACGATCACCGCCAAGTCGATCGGATCAGGCACATCAAGCACCGAGCGATAGGCGCGCAAGCCAAGCACTTCGGTGGCGCGCGGATGGATCGGGTAGATACGACCCTGATAGCCGTGATCGATAATATTTTTCAGAACACGATGACCGAGACGCGCCGGTTCAGGCGACGCGCCAAGCACAGCTACCGACTGAGGGTCAAAAATGGCCTCTAACATAGCGCGGATGCTCCTTTTCCGCACACCTTGCTCATTCATCATAACCGATACGCGATATTGCGACAAGCGATGTTTCGTGCAACTACCGCAATGATGCAAGGGTGCGCAAATATGACGATCGTGAATTGCTGTAGTGCAGACGAGTATGCGACCGGCATGCGGGGAAGGTTGCAGGATTGCCGGCAATTCCAGCGTATCGCACACACGACCAAGGAGCATGCAGCTCCCTGCATGCAGAGTAGCACGCAAGGTTACAAGCGCGGCTACACGGCGCGGTTAATCGGTGGCCGGGGCGGTGGTGGGAGCAAGAGCAGGGAGCAGCAGAAGCCAGTGTTCGAGCGCACCAAGGGTAAACAGACTAGCGAGCAGGGCCAAGCGAATGGCCGCCGGATCGCCAAGATGCGCCCCAATGCTAAACCAAAGCATAATCGCGAGCAACGTAGCGACGGAAACACTAGGGCGAAAAAACGCGCTCGGCGGGCCGGGTCGCCAGTAGCTGGCGAGAAAGGCAAGGTGTGCCGGGAAGAGTTCGACTTGCAGCGCCCGCACTCCGTAGAGCACATTGAGCTTGGCGCTCTGCTGCAAGGCCCAGCTTAGCCCAAAGGTGAGCGGGCCAAGCCAATGGCTGGCGTCTTGCAACAGCCAGATCAGCAAACCCATCTCAAGCAAGAAGGCGAGCTGGTGGTAGAAGTGAGTGCCGAGGGCGTAGAAGAAGCGCTGCACCCCACGTGCGTCTGGTGGGCAAGGTTTCCGGCGCGGCCCGGCCAGTAACCCGCTGTAGAAGGCCAGTTCGTGCCACGCCCACACCACGAGACCGGCGGTAAACGCCCGGTACGCACCGAGAGCACTGAGATCGTGGCGGGTCACCAGCAATTCGCTGTGCGCAACGATAAGCAGCGGCAAACTGAGGAACACCGCCCACCCTGCCACCCATTGCCCGCGTCGGTTGAGCCAGATCAGACCGAAAGTGAGGCCAAGCCACAACGTGACGACGGTGAAAAGTGGCAACAGGTAGTACAGGGTAATTTCCATGAAGTTCATAGCCGGTGCTTTCGATGTTGTTACACTAATGTCATAATTGTACACGAAATGCAGGAATCCGTGAAGAGTGGGCACACCTCCCCGTTGCGCTCTTCGCGCTCTTCGCGCTCTTTGCGCCTTTGCGCCTTTGCGCCTTTGCGCCTTTGCGCCTTTGCGCCTTTGCGTTCCTGTGAGGTCGGTACACGTTGTCATACCGCAGGCAGATATGGCACAATATCAGTACATCGTCCGATTGTGAACTGTGATATTATCAACGTACCTCGTAGGCAACACCTGAAGATCGACCGCGTCGAACCGATAGAAACTAGCACAAAACGTATGGAACTAACCATCAGCACCCTCACCCCACTATGGACCGGCGGCATAGAAACGGGAAAGGTTGACCGCATCCACGAAACCGGCATACTCGGCTCACTGCGCTGGTGGTACGAAGCCATCGTGCGCGGGTTAGGTGGCAGGGCCTGCGATCCGAGCAAGGGCGAATGCCGTTTCGATGCCGAGAAATACGAGAAACACAAGAAGAGCACGGCAACTGATGAGCGCCAGCGCCTGCGCGATGCCGGGCTGTGCGATGTGTGCCAACTCTTCGGCGCAACGGGGTGGCGACGACGGTTTCGGCTGGCCGTTGTCGCAGACAAAACCCAACCGGATCCTGCAATCCGGGCCAAAATTCAAGTCAATCGTACATACACCCGCAATAAAAAGCAAATTACCCCAACATGGTATTTCCCAAATAATCAAAACGATCAACCACGTTCAGGCACCTTCACCCTTCGCATCCAAAGTCTGGCGCCAAACTTTCAACCTGAAATCATCGCCGGCCTGGTCCAGTTCATCGCCGACTGGGCCGCCATCGGGGCAAGGGCGCAAATGGGCTTTGGCGTGATTAAGCTAGAACGGCGCATTGACACAACACCCTTCTACAACCAGGTCGTCGCCGCGGCTGGCACTGAGGCGTACCCTCGCTTGCCTTCGCTGAAAAACATCTTTCTGGCGCGTATCTCACCCAAGAATGGCGGAACATTCAGCGATCAGGACACCTTCAACCTCAAATACGACTTGCGCCGGTTATTTGCCAATGACCAAGCCTTGCGCCATTTCATCATGGGCACGATCAAAGACCAACGGATCGCGGCCAAGGTCAAGATGTCGCGGCCATACAACATGGGTCAAAGCGATGATCAAGAAATGCGCGTATGGGGATGGATTCCTGAAGAGGCAGACGTATATCAAAATTCTTGGAACCGAGACAGCGTTGTAGATGCCATTTACCAGCACTTGAGAACGAATTACACCCTGACGGTCTGGCGCGAGATGAACTCGGCGCGAGACAGCGTAAAGCCGGACCTTAGCGATACATGTGAGTTCCTACGTAGTTTGCTGTAAGGAGGAAGACCATGCAGCGAGATTATTATGCTTTCAAACGAGTAGAGCTAAATAGCAGCTTAAATGACCTTGAACAAGCGGTTAAGGACCTTGAGAACGCGAAACAGGCAAAAGACAAAAACGCTCGCGACAAAGCCGAGAGCCAAATGAAACAGGTCGCCAGCGGAGCAGTGAGCATTGAGCCTCACCTGGCTTACCTCTGGTTTGAAGCCCATGACTCTGAACTTGACAACTCCATCCGCGATGCTTGGCAGAAGTCTTTGAAGGCCAGTGCTATCCCACAGGCTTTTCACTTTACCCCAGACCTATCGGCTGTTGCCCATTTGCCTTCGCTCAGTTTTCTGCTGCACATCCCCTTCAAATTGCACAAACCCTACCACAGCAAAGATGAGCGTGATTTTTATCTGCTCGAAAACCCCTTGCGCCGGGAGAAGGTTTTTCAGACGCCGATGATGGCATCCACAAGCTGGAAAGGCGCGCTGCGTTCCGCTATGCGTCAACAACGCAGATACACCACGCTCAATGATGAAGCCAAGGATATGCAAATGATACGGTTGTTCGGTAATGTCAGAGCAGCCGAAAGCGACTTTGTTGCCGGCCGCCTCACCTTTTTTCCAACCTTCTTTGACAAGGTCGGCCTAGAGGTGATCAATCCCCACGACCGCACCACCGGCGTCGGGGCGCGGGGGCCGATCTTGCTGGAATGCGTACCGCAGGGCGCGCGCGGCGATCTCTTCGTGCTCTACGTGCCGTTCGGTCCATTCGAACAATCTGGCGACCACAGACGCGCCGAGATAGCGGACGATCTGCACGTAGTGGCCGAGAGTGTACGCGTGATGCTCACCGTCTACGGCTTTGGCGCCAAGACCAGCAGCGGGTTTGGTATCGCCGAAGAACCCTTAGCCGGCGAGGGCAAACTCGTCCTCCGCGCTAAACTGGCCGGTGAGGCTGCCCCCGCTGTTGCTCCGCCAGCGCCACAGCAACCCGAACTAGCTCGCTACCTCGAATCACCGACCCGGCTACACCCCGACCTGCGCCGTGAAGATGGTACCCTGAAATCTGAAGCGGAGTACCGGCGCTTCATCGAGAGTCAAGGACGAAAGTACGGCAAGCAGGAAAAACAACTGTACGACAAAGCAGAAAAGTGGTGGGAGCGGGAAGGGCAGGCGTTGGCCCAGCAGACACCTACACCGACGCCTGAGCCTGCCCCGCCGGAATCCTCACCGGTCACAACCTTCACGTTTCGGACGCTGAGCGAACTCGGTGATGTGGCGCAGCGCGTGGCGAAACAGTTGCGAGAGAGTGGTGAAGTATGAGCAGTTCCTTCTGGCGACCATCCGACGAACAGCGACGCACGATTTTGCTTTTGGAAGCGTTGGGACTGATCCACGACCTGGGCAAACTAAGTGATACTTTTTTACGAAGCCAGGAACCCTCCGCTACTTTCGCTTATAATCACAATCTCCTGGTCGATCCCCGCTGCATTGCGATTTACAAAAACGTTACCGCCGTTCCAAATAGCCAGGCCACAAGCCAGGTACAAGAGTGGTTGTATGAGGCAGCCAACATATGTTGTGCTTTTGGTGAGCGGGCTGATCTTACTACCATTTTGAACCAGGTTCAATTCACCGATTGGACGGGAACAGCATATACATTTGCCGAGTTGACACCGCTGGTGGCAAAGCCAAGTCTCGCTTGGGGGCAAAATGCCGTCTCTTCTTCTGACTGGCGCCAGGTGCTTGGCAAGGAAATGCAGCCGGGATTGCTGATTGGTGCGCTCCACGGTGTGGCGCATATCGAGAAGGAAGGCGACCCTCAACAGTACAAGCAGCTCTACAGTGACGTGTTCCGCGCTTCACCGTTTGGCCGAGAGGAACGGATAGAGACCGGAACGACGACGGAATTAACCGACGCGCTCAAGGCTTTGCCTCTGGCCGACATAGAGCAAATTACCACGGCTCAGCGACGGAATTGGCTTGCGAAAATGAGAGCCGGAATGCGCCGTGGCCTGGCCGATAACCGGCGACCGCACAACGAAGTATCTTTGTGGGACTGGGGCTATACCGTAGCTACTATGACCAAAGCCGCCGCGGCCTACATTTACAAGAACGGCTGGCCAGCGAACCTTACTGACCTACCTTTTCGCACCCTGCGCATCAATATAAACAGGCTGGAACGTTATGCCCGCAGCGACAAGATCACCGACCTGTTGGGCGTGCGCCAGGTGCTCGATGATGCCTTTGAAAAAGTGCAGGAGTTACTTGAAGAGACCTATGCCCTGGGAAACTGCTTCTACCATGATGAAACTGGTGCTTACTACCTCTTCGCCGACCTGGGATATAACGACAATGAAATGGCCGCACTGCGCCAGGCGATCCAGGCCCAATTTCCGCCAGATTTGCGTCCCCAAGTCCATTGGTGCGAACAAGTTACAGCAGGCGAATTGGACAACAACAAAAAGCTGTCAAGAAAACTGGTGGCCGAACCGCGACAGTATGCGCTACAAGAGCACCCTGTGAGCGCCAACAACAATCTTTACCTGTTTGAAGGTGAATGGAGCAAAGGGCGGCCGGACAACGCCGAAATCTGCACCGTCTGCGGCGTCCGACCGGTGGGCTATCCCCGCAAAGGAACTGTTCCGGCCATAGAGCAAGAGCTGGCACCTTGGGCAACGCAGGAAAAGGCTGCACAACGCAACATCTGTCGCGTCTGCCTGGATCGGCGTGGTCGCCGTGCTCAGGAATGGATCGAACACGGTGTACACGGCACAATCTGGACGGATGAGGTAGCCGATGATAACGGACGTCTGGCCTTGTTTGTCGGCAAACTGGGACTGGAAGGCTGGTTAGACGGGACGTTGTTGGATACCGTCCAGGTTACAAGCAATGCCACTAAAACTCCATCGTCGGCTCGGCTGTATCGTATTGCCGAAACCGCCCGCGCTTTCTGGGAGGGAGTGCGCGATAACCTGACACCTGCTAGTGTTGGGCAGCGCCCATTTCGTCTGGCCTTGTACCCTCCAAGCAATAATCTGCCCGATCTAGGTGCATTTCACGCTTATGAACTCGATATAGACGGCATCGCCTTGAGTGTGGTGTGGGATGAACCGAACGGGCGCTTTCTGACCGCTGAGAACTTGAGCTATTTTGCCCAACGCTGGGGAAAAAGCCTGAACGCACCATATACCAGTTTGAAAGGGCAAGAGTTTGATATTCGGGAACCTTCCGAATACGGACGACCAGGGCGATCGCTACTTAAAGTGCAGATTAAGAGCTTAGAGACCCTACAGGGCTACCATCCGTATATTCCCCTGCTGGCCGAGCCGAGCATTTGTATGGTCGTGGTCCCGGCCGATAAGGCACTTGAACTAGCCCACGGTGTGAAGCGCGAGTATGAGAAGCAAATGGGCAAGGTACGCGACCGGTTACCCCTATGTTTGGGTCTGGTCTTTTGCCAGCGCCGCACCCCCATCCGCGCAGTGTTGGAAGCCGGCTATTCGATGATGGATATGGCCGGTCCGTTTGATATGAATACCGGGAAAGGATGGGAAGGTTGGCGACTAATGAAAAAAAACTCATCCAATTCCGCTGAATGTGAGTTGGTCTTTGATAATGGGATCACCTGGCGAATATCTATTTTGACGGGTGATTGCAAAATCAAAGATGAATGGTATCCCAGACCATACGAGGGCGACAATTGGGGGAACAAACAATCAAAGCACGTGAATGATCTGCGGGTAAGAAACCCTAGAATACCATCGAATAAGGGTTGGAAGACATGGATCCTTCCTTCCCGTTTCGACTTTGAATTCCTCGACACCACAGCCCGCCGCTTCGAGATCTCCTATGACGCGCACGGCCGCCGTCCGCGCCGTACCCGCCCCTTCTACCTCGAAGACCTGGATCGGTTGGAGGAACTCTGGCGCTATATGACGCGCCTGACCAAAACCCAACGCCATCAGGTGATCCGCACTATCGAAGCCACCCGCGAGGCGTGGTATGGCCCAGACGACAATGGTCAATCAACAACCGACAAGGTATTCGAGCAATTCGTCGCCGACACACTAGCCGGTGCAGCATGGCCAAAAGGCCAGCCGTGGTGCAGCATTGACGAGGAATGGCGGAAAAAGCTCATCCAGGCCGGTGTGCGCGGTGAGCTGGCGGATGTAGCCGAACTGCATATGGAAATCTTGAAAGAGTGAGGAGACCCAGATGGCAACCTACCAACGACAACGATATCTGTTGATGACGGTTGATCCGGTTCACATCGGCGCCGGCGGGTACCGGCTCGGTCGGGTGGACAACAGCATCGTGCGTGAGCCGGGCACCCGCGTGCCCAAAATCCCCGGCACCAGCCTGCACGGCGCGGCCCGTTCATATGCCGCGCAACTCTACGAGACGCCCGAAGCCGCCGGGCAAAGCCAGGACAAGGTGCAGAATCCCGACCAGAATCCGGTCTGCTACACCTTCGGCTACATCAAAAAGACAAACAACGGCAACGATGTGAAAGCCTACTCCGGCGTCGTCAACATCTTTGACGCCCACGTGCTGCTTTTCCCGGTCTATTCGATGACCGGGCCGGTGTGGGTCACTACTCCAGGACGGCTGCGCGAGGCCGGTTTTACCGTGAAGCACAACGGCGCCGATCTTGCTACCGAACCCCAGACCGGCACGGTCTTGCTTACCTGGGCGCGGCAACATGCCCTGAACCTCGGTTGGTTGATGGTTGAGGTAAAGGCGCAGATTTCCGTCGAGGCTCCCGTCGAATGGCAAAAGGAACAACGTTGGCAGGCAATCAACGATCACATCGTGCTGGTGAGCGAATCCCTCTTCAGCCACGTGGTCAACAGCAATCTCGAAGTGCGCACGTCGGTAGCGATTGACCCGGAACGCGGTGCAGCGGAGGATAAGGCGCTCTTCACTTACGAAGCGCTGCCGCGCGCGACCTTCCTGACGACAGAGGTGGTGCTGGACGATTATCGGGAGGCGTTTCCCAAAGATAAATGTGGCGCAGGAAAGACTGACAAGAACAACCCGCTGCCCGGTGACCCATGGCATGGGCCGCTGGATGTGGTCAAAGCCGGTCTGCACATGATCGAGTGGCTGGGAGTAGGCGGCATGGGCACGCGCGGTTTTGGCCGGCTGGTTATCGTCGGTGAACCGCTGGAGCAAAAATACGGCGAGGAGCGTGGCAATGAGCAATAACACCCAACTCAACCTGGATCGGCTGGCGGCGGAGTGCGCGCAGGCAATCATTCGCCGTGTGGTCGATGAAGAAGAAACTCAAAAGAATAAACGAGAAAATGAGAAGAAAAGCAAGCAGCAACTGGCTACGAGCATAGACAACACCATCACCAAAGCACTGGGCGTCCTGCAAGAAAACGGCGTCTATGCCTGCTTCCTCTACCTGTTGGCGCGCGAGAAAGAGAACGGCAGCGTAGTGGTGGACGAGATGCTGAGCTTACTAGGAGGTCTATTCTCTGAATGGGAAAAACCGATGAGAAATGGGCAGTCAGACCTGAGTTCTGACGTGGTTCTGAAGCATATCACCGAAAAGGTAACAACCGATCTGGAGCGCCTGCTGCTTGCCAAAGAGACGCTCGAACAGATGCTGATCTACGCCCGCTACGGCGCGAAGGCACGGGAATAGGGGAGGTGGCAATGACCTGGCAGGTCTATCACGTGATCTTGCGCCTCCGTGCACCCTTACACATCGGCTACAGCAAAGTGGGCAACGTCCAACGCACCCGCCCCTACGTCACCGGCCGGGCGCTGTGGGGCGCCCTGACGATGCGCCTGACACGCGATGCTGCTCAGGGGAGTGGGCCAGCCAGCGACTCCCACCAGTACGACGCAATCGGGCAGCAAGTTCACCGGAATCTCGCCTTCACTTACTTCTACCCGGCGCTGAATTCAGGGAATGACTATAAGGTCGTCTGGCCCTGGGACAACGAAACCCTGTTCCGCCGTCGCTTTCTCAGCAGTTATCAGAGCACCGCCTTGACGTACCCGCAGCATGCAGCCGCTGAGGGCATGCTACACGAAGTCGAATACATCGCCCCTTATACGCTGGATACCGGTCAGCCGGTCTACTTGAAAGGCTACATCTTTGCAAAAGCAGAGTGTACGTTGGCTTGGCAATCGGCGCTCAAACGCCTACACATTGGCGGCGAGCGCGGGTATGGGTGGGGAGCCACCGAATTAGTACAAATTTCTCCGTGTAAGGACGATCAACTTTTTGGCGGTGTCGCACAGTTTCAGCAAAGTAATAACAGTTTCACGATTTCCTTACCAAAAGACGGGCGTTTGCTAGCGCACACCAAAGCCGACAACGCAGCCATTATTGGTAACCTCGAACCGTTGGTTGGCCGCGAATGGCGATCCGATGGGTATGCCGGTCAGCGCATCGCGTTCAGCGGTGTCTGCTTCAGCCCCGGCAGTGTGGTCACCGCACAACAGCATTTTACGGTAAAGGAGTTTGGGGTGTGGGAAGCGTGAGGGG
>NZ_JBMFNE010000002.1:0-130523 GCF_049970315.1 Chloroflexus sp. | reverse complement strand
GGGGGCCAATCCTGCATCCCTTACCCAAAGGCGCAAAGGAGGCCAAGAACGCTCAGGTTATGGGCAGCGTGAGGGGGGCCAATCCTGCATCCCTTACCCAAAGGCGCAAAGGAGGCCAAGAACGCTCAGGTTATGGGCAGCGTGAGGGGGGAGGGCCAGTTCTGGAATACGGTATCATCCTTTGCATGTGCTGTTATAAGCCAACATAGCACGGTTACGCCTCGTTTCTCGTGCAGCCGTTTAAGGGTTACACATTGGTTCGCGGATGAACAGCGGGCACTGATGCATACGTCGTCAGGACCGAGTGAAAGGAGCTTCCTATGGATCAGTGATACTTTGTCTACGGCAGCAATCTATCGAAGGAACAGATGAAAGAGCGCATCGGTTCCATCAGGGAGGGGCAGGTAGCGCGGCTCACCGGGTATCGGCTAGCGTTCAACAAGCGCAGCAACGATGGTACAAGTAAGGCGAACATCGTTCCAGCCGCAGGCGCGACCGTCTGGGGTGTTGTGTACCGGTGCAGTCATGATTCTCCAAAAGATGGACCGGTATGAGGGAGTGAAGGGTGAGCACTATCAGCGACACGCGATTCGGGTCCAACTTGATAATGGTGAGGAACGAGATGCAGTGACATACGTGGCCGGGGAGAAGTTTCTCGCCGCCGAATCACTCAAGCTGAGCACTGAGTATCTTGAGACAATCCTCACAGGAGTGCGCCAGCATCGGCTACCAGACGACTACATCCGCAGTATTGAAGCATTGGCGGGTTTGTAACGCGCATATGAGACGTTCCGGCGAACGTCGCACGCGGTGCAGTTCGCTCGACGGCTCACCGACAGAAGTCGCGCGCTATTCGGACCGCGCGCACATGGCGTTGATACGGGTGGCGCCTACGCTGCCTCTCTCTGTTTATTCCGCTCAACTGCATGCCATCGCCTGCCGCGCCGACCGGCAGATCGAGCGCAGTGATCTGTGCCGTGGTTACAGTATAGTTCAGAGGGATTGGTATAACATGAGCAACGACGTTATTCCTGAATACTGAGTTCATAAACCGTGCGACCACTAAAACGACTCAGGCGAGCCAAACACATCGCAGATGGTCTTCCGCCGAATTCGTTTGTGCCGCTGCTGACGGAACGTGGGGAACAGGCCGTGGTTTTGCCGGCATATGCGGATGCTGTGTGTGCGCACCTGCTCGGCGAATTGACTACCCCTTCCCTGAAAACAGCGTTGTTCACCATAGTGCTGTCTCAACCTTTCCCTGGGACCGGTTGGGTGCAACTGCCGGTGACCATCGCATTTGAACGGTAATCGCCGATTTCAACCTGATAGACCAAAATCCAAGATGTGCGTTACGGGTTAGGCCATTTGCGAAGATACGATCAACCTGATGAAGCCCAGCACCTCTTCGGTAACCAGGTCGATTTGCAGTCCCCTGTCCCCATCGTGCAGACGCAACGGGTCCTGGCGCACACCCTGCCCAATAGTAGCGTATCGTTCATCGGAAGTTGGACCTGCATCGGTGGATGGGATATGGTGAAGGGAAGTATGATGTCGGCGCACGGTGCTTGGGAACCGGGATCGTCCACCGCGAATATGCACCGCTTTGCCATCCAGAAAGAGGGATGGTGGCAAAGTCAGTAGTTTCGGCAGGAGCGATTTACAATGGACGACACAGAGACGTCTGACGCGCCTACATCGACACCGAGGGAGCGAACACCAATGTCGTTCAATACCGCCATCTTTTACGATATCGAGAACCTCATTAAGGGCTACGGTTTCTCAACCCAGACGATTACTAACGTGTCGCTCAGGAAGATACTCACAGCACTCCGGCAGACGGGTAAGATCGGCCATATCGCTGTGCAGCGCGCTTACGCCAATTGGAGTGATCCGCGCCTTGGCGTTATGCGCGATGAAATCAACGGACTTGGTATCGATCCGATCCAAGTCTTCGGGTTTGCCAGAGAACCGAAGCGGAATGCGGCCGATGTGCAACTTGCGATTGATGCCATCGATCTCGCGTATATCCGTCCTGGTCTCAACTTGTTTGTAATTGTATCCGGTGATGGCGGTTTTGCCGCCACCGCTTGAGTTTGCGGACTAAGCTGCTTCGTTTGCTTGTGTTTGTAATTGTATCCGGTGATGGCGGTTTTGCCGCTCTGGCCAAAAAGCTGCACGAATATGGCAAGACGGTCATCGGTTGCGCGTACCGTTCGGCAGTCAACAAGACGTTTCAAGCGGTGTGTGACGAATTCGTTTGGATTACCGACCCGGAAGAGAAGGTTCAGCCAGTGCATGCCCTCGGTCAGATCGGGGTTACCGACTCGCGCAATATTCGCCTCGCCGAGCAGGTGGCGAAAGTGCCCGAGCCTACACCAGAGAACATTGTTGCCAAAACCAGAGAGATCCTCGATTGATACGCACAAAATACAACAACGTCAGTTGATTTAGTTCAGAAAGGAATAGCACTTCCGGTCATCAAAGAAGCTGTCATGTATGCCATTCCCGACTTTCAACTGGGCAAATTGGGATTTGCGAAGTTTATCGAATATATGCAGTGCGTTTGTCAAGGAACGAACTACTGCATCGTGCGTCTGCCAACTTCATATGTCGTGCTCGCCCTGCGCCGTGCCGTTCCTGACGGGAGTAAGGTGCTACCGGATTTGGATGCACACGGAATGGATTGCGATTGAAGGTTAGCGTTGCCGGTAAGCCGGCTTTTTCGGTGAAGGATATTTGATTGCTGTTTATCACCACACGTACCGCAATCACAGTGAGTCGTGTGTTGAGCAACCAACGGTAACCTTGCCCGGGGATCAATCCAGTGTAAGGCGAGTGGGTTGCAAGATGCTAAGGCACACCACCATCCGGTCGCTTGCTACGAAATAGCCACCTTGCTTCTACTGGTTGGAGAACGGCCACGCCGCATCACCCCGCGGCGCGGCACCACCCGCCTGAATCTGTCGTCACTCCACAACCTATCGGTAGGCGGAGAGGACAGACCGGTGCCGAACAGGGCTACTCTTCCTCTCCCGACCGTTCTGCCAATTGCCGGTCAAGCAACAGCAGACCAACCCCATCGTTGCCAATCAGTTTGAGATGCTGAATGATTTCGTCAACGCTCTTCTCTTCCTCAACTTGCTCGTCGATAAACCACTTGAGCATGCTCATCGTGGCGTAGTCGTTTTCTTGGGCTGCGAGAGCATAGATCGCATTGATCGACGCAGTTACCCGCTGCTCGTGGGCCAGCACCCGCTCGAAGGCATCGAGCGGCGAAGCAAACTCATTCTGAGGCTCATCAATCGCCCCCAACATCACCCGCCCACCACGGTTGTTCACGTAATCGAAGAAGCGCAATGCGTGTTCGCGCTCCTCTTCACTCTGCACCCGAAACCAGTGAGCAAAACCGGTGAGTGAGAGCGACTCGAAATAAGCAGCCATCGCTAGATAGGTGTACGATGCGGCATACTCATAGGTGATTTGACGGTTCAGTGCCTGTAACACCTGTTCACTTAGCATAACAATCCTCCTTTTCGTTCATCAGGGTACGATCTTCATTATAACACACATATCTATGAAATGAGAGACCTCTGTTATACTACGCTACACTTCAATTTGATTGCGGAGAAAGACATGCTTACCTGTACCCATATCGCTACCCACGAGTCGGCAATGCTCGACCTCATCGCCCGCCTCGTTCACCTTGAATCACCGAGTACCGATAAAGTCTTACTCGATGCGTGCGCCGATGAGCTAGCCGCTCTCTTCGCCCGCATTGGCACCGTTGAGCGCATTACCAACCCTGCCGGCGGTGACCATCTGCGCGTGACTATAACCGATGTCGCCGAGCCATCGTTACCGCCGGCGCTGGTGCTCTGCCATTACGATACGGTGTGGCCGGCAGGAACGGTCACTCAACGCCCCTTTACCCTGACCGATGACCGCGCGTTCGGGCCGGGGGCGTATGATATGAAAGCGAGTATCGCGATGGTCTACACCGCACTCGGTGGATTTGGTCACCCTGCACCACGCTTACGCCGACCGGTTATCGTGCTGTTGACATCGGATGAAGAGATCGGTAGTCCCACATCGCGTAAACTGATCGAAGCAACTGCCCAACAGTCAGCCCACGTCCTGGTGATCGAACCGCCAACCGAACCGGATGGCGCGCTGAAGACGGCGCGCAAGGGTGGTGGTGCCTTCCGGGTTACCATTACCGGTCGTGCCGCTCACGCCGGTGTTGAGCCGGAGAAAGGGGTTAGCGCCTTGACCGAACTAGCACACCAGATTCTGGCGATCAATGCGTTGGCCAATCCGGCCATTGGCACGACGGTGAACGTTGGCGTAGCCGGTGGCGGTACCCGCCCCAATGTTGTCCCCGCCGAAGCGTGGATGGAGGTTGATGTGCGGGTATGGACACAAGCCGAAGCGGAGCGGATCGAAGCAGGTATGATGGCCCTCAAGCCGGTAACTCCGGGAACACAGGTGAAAGTAAGTGGGAGTGTACGCCGACCACCGATGGAACGCACGCCGGCGAGTGCTGCGCTCTTTACCCGCGCGCAAGAACTTGGTGCAGCGTTAGGGTTAGATATCCGTGAAGGCAGCACCGGCGGCGGCAGTGATGGCAATTTCACCGCTGCGCTCGGCATTCCCACCCTCGACGGCTTGGGTTGTCCCGGTGCCGGTGCCCATGCCGACCACGAACAGATCAGCCGACGTGGACTGATCGAACGCACTGCGTTGTTGTGTGCATTGTTGGAAGAAGTCTAGGCGCAGCAGGATGGTTGCAACGGTGGGGCGCACGACGGTGGGACACACGACGGTGGGACGCATAATGGTGGGGTACACAACGGTGGGTCGCACAGCCGTGCGCCCCACTACGACGAATTTGCCACAATCGTCCCCGTCGCCTCACCAAACCCAATGCGGTACCCATCACCCTGCGCCCACGCCCGCATCGTCACCATGTCACCATCATCCAACCAACGCCGCGTTGAGCCATCGGCCAGTTGGATCGGCTCAGTACCACGCCACGTCAACTCAAACAGGCAACCCCGCGACTCCTTCGTTGGACCACTGATCGTTCCCGAACCCATCAGATCACCGGGCCGCAGCCGACAACCATTCACCGTATGATGTGCAAGCTGCTGGGCAAAACTCCAGTACAGATGACGAGCATTGGTCTGGCAAACGCGCGTATCGTTGAGCCAGACTTCGAGCGTGACATCAAAATGTCCTGGTCGTGGCGGTTGCAGATACGGCAACGGTGGCGGGTCTTGTGGCTCACCACTACAGCGGAACGGTTCGAGTGCTGCGAGTGGAACCACCCACGGGCTAATCGTCGTCGCAAAACTCTTTGACAAGAAGGGGCCAAGCGGCTGATACTCCCACCCCTGAATATCGCGCGCGCTCCAGTCATTGAGAATCACAAAGCCAAAGATGTGCTCTTCAGCCTGCGCAATCGGTACCGAAACCCCCAACTCGTTACCCACACCGATAACCATCGCCAACTCAACCTCGAAATCGAGGGCACGTGACGGTGAAAAGAACGGTTCTGGACTATGGGATGGCTTAATCTGACCACAGGGACGGCGAATCGGTGTACCGCTGACCACCACAGTACTAGCCCGACCATGGTAAGCTACCGGCATATGCCGCCAATTTGGGTAGAGTGGGGGACTATCAGGACGCAGCATCTTGCCGGTGTTGGTGGCATGGTAAAGCGACGAGTAGAAGTCGGTGAAATCGCCGATCTGCACCGGCAGCAGCAGCTCAACCTCGCTTTGCCGGATCAGCGCGGCGTCGCGCAGCGACTGGTGATCGCGCAACGTTGGCTCATCGGCGGCAAGCAGCCGTTGCAACGTCCTCCGCACTGCCTGCCACGCCGCCGGACCCGCAGCCATAAATCCGTTAAGGGTATCACGGGCAAACAACCCTTGCCCGGCCACCGGCGTCGAAGCCAACAAACCGGCCTCATCGAGCACTGCGAGATCGAGTACGTATTCACCAATCGCCACCCCGACCCGCGCCGTACCGCCACTACGCAGACGGAAGACACCGTAGGGCAGATTTTCGAGCGGAAAATCACTGTCAGGTGTAATAGAAACAAAACTTTGCAATGGCATAGATTTGGTATGCAAGAGGGCTACGCTATCATATACCTTACCTCCCCACCCACCTCACGGCGAGATAGGAAGGGAGGGAACCAACAATCAGAACGACATCCACCAACTAACCTTCCGGATCACCCACGCTCCACGAATCCATATACCCCGCCTTCTCCAACTCGAGCGCGGCAGTCGTCAGATGCAGCGGATGGAAGGTATCGATCATCACGGCTAACTCGCGCGTTTCTTTGGCACCGATACTAGCTTCGGTGCTACCCGGCTGCGGACCGTGCGGCAAACCGGCAGGATGCAAAGTTATGTCACATCGCTCAATACCACGGCGCGACATGAAGTTACCATCGCAGTAATAAATCACCTCATCGGAGTTAACGTTCGAGTGATTGTACGGAGCCGGGATCGCTTCAGGATGATAATCGAACAGACGCGGCACGAACGAACACACTACGAAATTATGGCCCTCGAAGGTCTGATGTACCGGCGGCGGCTGGTGGATACGACCAGTAATCGGCTCAAAGTCGTGGATGGAAAAGGCCCACGGGTATAGATAGCCATCCCAGCCCACCACATCAAAGGGATGGTGATCGAGGACGTGGCGCGTAAGCTGATCGCGTACCTTCACCAACACCTCAAACTCGCCGGTATCGGTAAAGGTGAGCAACTCACCAGGACCGCGAATATCCCGCTCGCAATAGGGCGCATGCTCAAGCAACTGACCAAACTGATTGCGATACCGCTTGGGCGGGGCAATTTGGCTGGCGGCTTCAATGACTAAAAAGCGCGCCGGACCGTTGAGCCGCATTTGCCACGTGGTACCGAAAGGGATGACCAGATAGTCGCCGGGATTGAAGGGTAGGCGTCCAAACTGCGAGAGTAGCTCACCGCTGCCCTCGTGCGCAAACCACACCTCATACGCTTGTGCATTGCGATAGAAGCCGGTCATACTCTCGGTGGGGCGGCTCACACCGATCGTAACATCGTTGTTACCGAGCAAAGTAATCCGAGCACTAACCGGATCTCCACCGGCAGGGATATGAGCCGTCGCAAAAGCACGGTGGCGGATCGGACCGAACTCGACATACTCCGGTTTGACCGGACCCACCAACTCGGCACGTAGGACACGCGGAGGCAAGAAGTGGTGGTAAAGGATCGACTGAATCCCGTGAAAGCCTTCTAGCCCCATCACCTCTTCACGATAGAGCTTACCATTTGGCTTCCGAAACTGGGTATGGCGCTTGTGAGGGATCTGACCGAGACGCTGGTAAAACGGCATCGCACACCTCCTTGTGCTGCGGTGTCGTCTGATAACAGGTTGCGCCCGGCGCTGCTGCGTCGGGCGCGCTGGCGACCCGGGAGGGACTCGAACCCCCAACCAACGGTTCCGAAGACCGTTGCTCTATCCATTGAGCTACCGGGCCATTCGGCGTCAATAGTGTAGCACATTCGCCTTTCTTGTGCAACGTGGCGAAAGACTGCAACCTTCGTTGTGTGATGTTTTGCCGCAAATTGATACGGAACGTGTACAATGGTGTAACGCAAAGGCGCAAAGGGCGCAAAGGGCGCAAAGGGTGCAAAGGCGCAAAGGGCGCAGCAGTAGTTGGGCTATGCTCGGTGTCACCCGCACAAATCTGCGCGCTGCTACGATCTGGGGTGGTGGGATTGGAGCTGTGCTCATGCTACTCGACTGGGTAAACACCTTTACCGTGGTGGTGGCGCACCGATGGAGGCGATGGAGACGATTCTGGTCGGAATGGGTTTCCTCTACCTCTTCCCGGTGCTGGTGCTGGCCGCAGAACTACTCTGGCGTGGTGTGTTGCTCCTTGGCTTACGCGATGCCGGTCTTAACGCTCATCTGACAGTCGCCATCACCACCCTACTCTACGCGCTCAATCATCTCTTCGTCGCGCCGGTGCCGATGTTCGAGCGCTGGCTGATGGTGGGTATGGCCGTACCGATTGGGATCATTGGCGGTTATCTGGTGCTACGCACCCGCAACGTCTGGGCTGCTGTGTGGTTGCACGGCCTCAGCCTTGTGGCCATGGTGGCCGACATCTTTATCATTCCGGCGCTGGCTCGAAGCTGATGAGCAAGACGTTCCACAGACGGGATGCCTAAAGGTGTTGAGGGGTCAGTGGTTTTATTCACACATAGCCCCTCCCACTAAATCTAGCACATTTTATCGTCGCTTAACCGAATAATAATAATTGCTATCCACATTTTGTGGAGAGATGTGGATAAGACAACTATATGTAGGGGGTCTTGCCGCATCAGGACAACCGTTCGATACACCGCGGATACGCTCAGAGCGCGAGCGACACCTCATGTACACTTACTCACCATTACAGCCTTTGATCGGAGGAATTCGAGACAACAAAAAACCCGCTCTAGAATTCAGAGCGGGTGCTATGTATTATGGTGCCAAGAGCCGGACTCGAACCGGCGACCCTCGCGTTTTCAGCGCGATGCTCTACCAACTGAGCTATCTTGGCGCACCACCCATCAGAAGTGGTGGGCGATGACGGGTTCGAACCGCCGACACCCTCGGTGTAAGCGAGGTGCTCTACCGCTGAGCTAATCGCCCCCAACGTGTGGTGCCCAGGAAGGGACTTGAACCCTTACGAGCGTGGTTAGCTCACTAGGCCCTCAACCTAGCGCGTCTGCCAATTCCGCCACCTGGGCGCTCAACGCCTCGTTATTATACGAAATGACAGCCTAGTTGTCAAATCTCACTGCTCGCGCTTGGGCAAGCGAAAACCGAGCAGGCTAGGTCGCTCAACAGTGGGCATTGCCGTGAAATCGGCTTCACCAGGACGCAAGTGCGGCTTGCTCTCGAGCCAGGCATCGCGGGTAGCTTTGGCCTGTTGTAGTATCTGTTCAATGGCAGCCACATCACCAGCATTGATCTGCTCACGGACTGTGACCAGAAACCGGATCAGTTCATCAATCCAGCGCGTCAAGCCATGCGGATTGGTGAGCAAAATGTCGCGTTGCATCTGTGGGTCACCGGAGGCAAGGCGTGAGACATCGCGAAACCCGGTGGCCGCCAACGGCGCCATCTCCTTCCACGCCGGGCTACTACCGGTGGCGGTGACCAACCCCACCGAGAGGAGGAGGGGGAGATGGGAAATGCCGGCAACGTACACATCGTGCTCTTCGGGGTCGATATAGTAGGGCTTAGCCCCAACCGTGCGCACGAGTACTTCGACCGCTTCGACCGCTTGCGATACGGTATCGTGCGTTGCAGTAAGGCAGTAAATCGCCTCACGGAACAGGTCAGGATCGGCGGCTGCCGGACCCGATTTTTCCCGCCCGGCCATCGGGTGCCCGCCAACAAAACTCACGGTACGCGGCAATAGTTCGTTAGCCCAACGACAAACTTGGGCCTTGGTACTGGCAACATCTGTCACCACTGCCCCAGCAGGCAACAGTGTGGCAAGCTCCTGGAATACCTCTTGCATCGCACGCACCGGTGTCGCCACGATCACGATCTGCGCCTCGCGCACTGCTTCGGCCAATGTACGCGCTTCCCGATCGATAGCCAACCGCCCGCGTGCCTCGCGCGTCACCCGTGGCTCGCGATCAAACCCCACTACCTCAATCGGGCCGAGCGGCGACTCTTTGGGATCGGCGTTCCGCAACGCCATCCCCAGTGAGGCCCCGATCAGACCAAGCCCAATAATTGCGATTCGGATCATACGCTCCTCTACATTATCCCGTCGATTCGACGCCAATGAATGACAACAAGATGATTTCGACCAACACTAGGATAATAGCCAGCGCGATGAGTTTGATCGGATCGAGAATGCGCAGCGCGGCTAACGCTAAGGTAGCCGCTGCAAAGAGGCCAACTTCATACGCTTCACGTCGCACGCGCCGATTGTCGAGCGCCCAGGCTTTCAGCGCTAGCCACCGCCGACTCAAAACTGCAATCACTGGCCTGATCAGGACAGCCACACAAAGAAACACGGCAAACAGGATCAGGGCATACACCGGCATGTCTGGGGGATCAAGTAATGTACCGGTCGGCGCCGGGACAATCGCGATCGTGGTAAGCAACAACCACACCCCCAACCCACCCTCGACGGTCAGACCGGGTAAACCGAGCCAACGTTCTAACGGCCAAAAGGTGATTATCCCGGTCAGCAGAGCCATTCCGTGAAAGACCAGGTGCAGTGGTGAGAGCAGATTTGGCCCTCGTGCCAGATCAACACCGATCACCATCCCAATTACCAGCGCCCAGCTTATTCCGGCGACACTCGCCAGGGCCGGTAAATGCCGCACCGGTAGCTTGGGTCGCTCCCGCTCACCCATCATCACGCTCCGACCACGACACCCGAGCAAGCCGCTGTCGCAACAGATGATCGGCCAGTACCAATGCCAGCATGGCTTCGGCCACCGGTACGAGACGCGGCAAGACGGTTGGGTCATGACGACCATGCACCTCAATCGTCACCGGGTTACCGTCGCGGTCAACCGTTTGTTGCGGGCGGGCAATGCTGGCCGGGGGTTTGGCTGCCAATCGCACCACGATCTCCTCGCCGGTTGAAATGCCGCCGAGAATACCACCGTGATGGTTAGAGGCCATACCGATTGAACCATCATCGCGCTGGATGAACGGATCGTTGTTCTGCGAGCCACGCAGCATTGCCACCCCAAACCCTTCACCAATCTCAACCCCTTTGATCGCCGGAATCGAGAACATGGCCTTACCAATATCAGCTTGTAGCTTATCAAACACCGGCTCACCGAGACCGGGAGGCACCCCTCGCGCCCGCACTTCAACGATCCCACCCAGCGAGTCGAGTTCGCGGCGCGCCTGATCGACACGTTCAACCATCAACGCTGCCACCCGCGCATCAGGGCACCGCATGATGTTGCGTTCGATCTCTGCTTCGTCAAAGACCTCGGCGCGCAAATCGGCCAATTGGAGGGTATACCCCACAATCGTTACCCCCACCGTCGCCAACAGCTTACGCGCAATGGCACCGCCGGCTACCCGCCCAATCGTCTCGCGGGCCGACGAACGCCCACCACCACGCCAATCGCGAAAGCCGTATTTTACGTCCCACGTGTAATCGGCGTGGCCGGGCCGGTAGGCATCTTTGATAGTTTCGTAGTGGTGAGATTTAGCATCGGTATTGTAAACAACCATCGTTATCGGCGTACCGGTGGTGCGACCCTCAAACACACCGGAGAGTATCTGTACCTCATCAGCTTCGCGCCGTTGCGAACTAACCCGGCTTTGACCAACCCGCCGCCGGTCGAGTTCGCGTTGAATATCAGCCACATCGAGCGGCAACCCGGCCGGGCAACCATCTACGGTACACCCTACGGCCGGACCATGCGATTCACCCCACGTTGTCAACCGAAAGACGTGACCAAAGCTATTTCCGGGCATATCCGCTCCCTCAATTAACCATGATCTGCGACCATCTTCGCCGGTACCCCTTTGTTCATGTAAAAGTCTCTCTTGATTGTACCCACACGTAAGCGCTAACGTTGTTACGCTGGCGGTGCCAGGTAATCGCACTGTGCCGGTATTCTTCGCGTCATGCGCGACGCATAATCTCTTTTCCCCATGCACCAGCCTTCCACTCCGTCCATACCCGATCGTACACCGCCTTTACCTCTCCGGCAATTCGGTTCCATGTGTAGTAAGCGCGGGCCAGTGCAGCCCCACGTGCCGCACGCATCCGCGACTCGGCGGGGGCGTGTAACGTGGTCAGTAACGCATTGGCGAGCGCCATCGCATTACCGGCCGGGACAACTAACCCGTTCAGTTCGTGCTGTACAACCTCGGCCAACCCACCGGCATCAGAGACAATCACCGGACAACCGGCTGCAAAGGCTTCCAGCGCCACAATCCCAAACGGCTCGTAGAGCGAGGGGAAGACGGCCACATCACCCACGGCATACAACCGGTTCCGATCTTCGTCACTGATATAGCCGAGAAACTCAACCGGCACCCCCAACGCTGCGGCCTGCCACTTGAGTTCATCGAAAGCACCACCGGTCCCGGCGATCACTAAGCGAGCCGGTATTTCTGCAATAACCCGTGACCATGCCTCAAGTAAGACATGCACACCCTTTTCGTAAACGAGCCGTCCGACAAAAATCACCAATGCTTCGTTATCGGCAGCAAAACGGCGCCGAAAGGCGACCCATTCCGCCGGCGTTTCAAACGGTTGTGGTGGAATATGAACTCCATTTGAAATAACATCGATCTTGTCTGGTGGCGTCGTGAAGTATTCACGGATCTGGCGCGCCATAAAGTGCGAACAAACAATCACCCGCCATGCTTCGTAGGTCAAGCGCCATTCGAGATCGTTAATGTGCTGTGCTCGATGCCCATTCAAATCACCACGCCCACGTCCACGTTCGGTCGCATGGATGGTAGCAATCAGCGGGACGCGCCAATGGTGCTTGAGCGTAATCCCAACCTCGGCGGTCAACCAATCGTGGACGTGGATCAGATCGGGTCGGCCACCGGGAAACAGGGCATGGGCTGCGTGTTCAAGATGCCGCCCGGCGTGATGGACAAAGCCGGGGAAGTCATCGGTATCGAGCGGCGGAATGGCAACCCGGCAGATAGTGATCTGTTGCTGACGTTCGAACGACTCACCGCCACGTAATTGTGGAGTGATGACGGTTACCGTTACATCGTGTTCGATCAATGCCGGCACTAAATCTGCCACATGGCGGCCTAAACCGCCAACGATGTGAGGGGGGTATTCCCACGCAATCTGTAGTACATGCATGGCCCAGATTATAGCATAGCCAACACAATAATTGCTTTACAGAGGCATAACAAATACGTCATAGGAGCTTATCAATCGACGTTCACCACCGCCATCTGCTCCCACGACAAACAACCGGTTAAACGGTTCACGTTACACGAACGGTTGCACACGAGCAATAATACATTTCAGGTAACGTCCTTCGGGAAAGCCGGCCGGTACCGGGTGATCGAGCGGTTGACCGGCTTCATGGATAATCTGTAGGCGGCGATGCGCTTGCGCCGCAGCTTCACCGAGGAGATGACGAAACTGTTCTGGGCCAATCTGAGCGGTACAACTAGAACTGATCAGTAAGCCACCGGGTTCAACACAGCGCAGCCCCAGCATGTTGAGCCGAATGTATGCGCGCTGTGCAGCGTGAAGATTGGTACGCGAGCGGGCAAAGCTCGGTGGATCGAGGATGACGACATTGAATGTACGCCCCACTTTGGCATAACTATCGAGCAAGGTAAAACAATCCTCTGTCTCGAAGTGATGGCGTTCCGCCGGTAAGCGGTTGAGCGCAATATTGGCGGCAGTGGCTTCGGCTAAACCACGCCCCACGTCACAGCTCACTACTTCCGCAGCATCGCCACGCAACGCATACAGCGAAAAACCGCCGGTGTAGGCAAAGCAGTTAAGCACACTCGCCCCAGCAACGAACCCCTCAAGGGTACGCCGATTATCACGCTGATCGAGAAAGAGGCCGGTCTTTTGCCCATAGAGCATATCTACGTAAAAAAACAGGCCATTCTCCTGCACGACCAAATTACGCGGCGGCCATTCACCCCACAACAAGACCGGCTTGGCAGCGTCCGCGTCATCATCATCGAGCCGCGGACGCTGTACGACACCACGTATCTGAGGATCAACCGCACGCAATGCGGCAGTCACCGTTGGCACAATGGTTTGCACACTTTCGGCGTAGGTTTGGATCACGGCATAATCACCGTAGCGATCGACGACGATCCCGGGTAGATTATCGCCCTCACCATAAATCCAGCGGTAAGCCGTCGTCTGACCATTATCACGCAACGATGCCCGCAACTCCCACGCCTCCCACACCCGCTCGCGAATCCAAGCTTGATCGGGTGGACCGTTGCGGCTGTAGATACGGAGAGCAATCGGACTATGCGCATCGTACAGACCGTAGACGGTAAGACCACCACAACGAGCACGCACCCACTGTCCGGAATGCAACCGTTCGGCGCCGATCAGATGGTTACGGTAGACCCACGGATGCCCCTGTTGCAGCCGAGTCCGAAGTGACGGATCGATAGTTATATCGGCAATTGGTGGCATAGCGTCATTCACATCATAATCGCGGCCTCGATAGCCAGGCGTGCTTTACACCGTCGCCCCACTCGGCACATACCCATCGGTAGGAAACGCCGAAGGTTGCGTCCGTGGTCGGATCGCAACATTCCGCCCAATTCGCACACCGGCAGGAATGCATGCTTTCAGACCAACCAGCGTCAAACCGGTATTCAAACGTTCTGGTGCTTCGGTATTGGGCGTATTTTCATCGCCATCACCAACCCGTGTCCCTTCCCCGATCCGCACTCCTTCATCGATGATACAACGATCAAGCACTGCCCCTGCCTCAACGATTGCATCACCAAGCACAATTGAGTCGCGCACAATTGCCCCCGGTGCGACCACCACGCCGGGCGACAGCACCGACCCGATCACGGTGCCATAGACACGGCAACCATCGCTCAACAAGCTATTTTCGACCCGTGCTTGTACACCAATCTCGGCTCCCGGCCGGTCGGAACTAACCGTATGGATCACCCATTCTGGATCGTACAGGTCGAGCGCCGGTGTTTCGGCCAGTAAGGCCAGATTAGCCTCATAGTAGGCCTGCACCGTACCGACATCAGCCCAATACCCTTGAAAATTATAGGCATAGGCACGAGCGGTTGTGACAATCTGTGGCAGAATATGACGACCAAAATCGACGGCATCGGTCGAGCGTAGCAGATCGATCAAATACTGTTTACGAAAGACGTAGATGCCCATGGAAGCGAGATTCGAGTCGGCGCGACGCGGCTTTTCAACGAAACGGTCAACCCGCCCGCCACTACCGACCGATACGATCCCATAGCGATACGCATCGTGTGGGCTGACACTCCGTACCGCCATTGTCAGATCGGCATTGCGTTCTTCGTGTAGCTCAAGCAAGGGACGGTAATCCATTTTGTAGATATGGTCACCGGCCAACAACAGCACGGCATCAACCGGCTGATCCTCGACCAGATCGAGATTGTAGCGCACTGCATCGGCCGTACCGCGTTGCCAGCCACCACCATCGGGTGTTGGTGAGGGATGCAGGATACGCAACCCACCTTGGGCACGGTCTAAGTCCCATGGGCGGCCAACACCGAGATGGGCGTGAAGTGAACGAGGTCGATACTGGGTCAGGACTGCAACATTGTATAACCCTGAATTGACACAATTCGAGAGGGCAAAATCGATAATCCGATACTTGCCGCCAAACGGTACCGCCGCTTCGGTACGCTCAGCGGTAAGCACGCTCAACGCCGGTGAGTCACCACCGGCCAGGATCATCACAAGAGTACGTAACATAACTACTCCAACGCTGTGTTCGGCGAATCACTTGACCGGTCGATCAGATCGTCTCTCCTGACGGCACATCACCGGCAGGAAAATCTTCAGTATCACGATCAGGGTTGATCACCACATTGCGCCCGATGGTAACACCGGCAGGAATATGCGCCGCTTTACCGACCACGGTCACACCACAATTGATTTTATCGGGCTGTTTGCGGTTGGGCACCGTCAAATCATCGCCGAAACCGAGTCGCACACCGGCACCGACCACAACTTTTTTATCGACGATCACGCGGTCGAGCACCGCCCCAGGACCGATCCACGTATCGTTCATCACCACGCTATCGCGGACAATCGCACCCGGTGACACATACACGCCCGGCGACAACACCGAGTGTATTACCGTACCACGGATCGTACAACCGTTACAGATAATCGACTGATGAACCCGCGCTTGTGGCCCGATCTTGGCCGGTGGTCGTTCTTCGCTACGAGTGCGAATCAGCCAATTTGGATCGAACAGATCGAAATCGAGCGAGGGATCGAGCAGTTGCATACTCGTTTCCCAATACGACTGAATCGTCCCAACATCAACCCAATAACCTTTAAAGCGATGGGCAAACACGCGATCCTCGGCTACCATCGCCGGAATGACATCTTTACCGAAATCGATCCGCGGTCGCTCCGGCCCACCCTCCGACAAACGCCGGATGAGGATATCGGTATTGAAAACATAAATACCCATCGAGGCCAGATTTCCCTTATCGCGCGCCTTGGGTTTCTCGATAAACTCGATGATCCGGTCGTTCTCATCGGTCGTCATAATCCCAAAGCGATCCGTCTCTTCCAGAGGGACCTCCATTACTGCCACCGTTAAGTCGGCCCGTTTGCGCAGGTGGGTGTCGATAATGTCGTTGTAGTTCATTTTATAGATATGGTCACCGGAGAGAACTAATACCAGATCGGCGCGTCGTTCTTGAATGTAGTTCAGATTCTGGTAGATCGCATCGGCGGTACCTCGATACCACGACTCATCGCGTCGACCTTGATACGGCTGCAACAACCGCACACCACCACGGTTCCGGTCGAGATCCCACGGTTTGCCGATCCCAATATGCTCGTTGAGCGAATGGGGTCGGTATTGCGTCAATACTGCTACATCGAAAATGCCGGAATTGACGCAATTCGAGAGGGTAAAATCGATAATGCGAAACTTACCGGCGAACGGCACCGATGGCTTTGCCCGCTTTTCCGAAAGTACACTCAGACGAGTGCCTTCGCCGCCTGCCATAATCATTGCTATAATTCGCATACGCCTCCCGTACCATTGCAAAACCCGGCTGCGTTTCGATTGTAAAGGCAAGTGAGTGATCGTGCAATGCGGAGGGTCACAAGCGTTGTTACGATTACATACAGCTCGGTTGTGCGATGACTGCTTAACTGCCACCATCTCCAACCGCAACAATACCAAATCTTCTGCTATAGTGAATATACTAGAAAGCGGAACCGAGCCATGGACCAGTATCCGATGCCGATACAGTCATCATCGTTTGGTTGTTCACGAGTTCTCCTCATCATCGCAATCACCGGAGGAATAGCTCTCGTCTCGTGTTGCGGACTACTTGCCTTTAGTGGTTGGCAACTCTTCAATTATTCGCGCACCGATCTGGCGGCTATTAAACAGGTAGTGATCGATTTCATAGATGCAGGTCGACGAAACGATACCGCTGCTGCATTAGCAATCTTCGCCGATTCCACTCAAACTAGGGTAACACGCCGCGATCTTGAACAATTGTTTGCCAACCGCCGATTGTTCCGTGAGGTTCAGGATGTATCGATCACAAGTTTTAACTTTACCGTTAATCTTGTTGAGGGGGAGAGCGCCGAGATCGGTGGATCGATCATGTACACCGATGGCTCCAGCCAAGCATTTACCGCTCGATTACACAAAGAAAACGATCAATGGCGATTGATCCGGATCGATTTTCGGTAACGGCCAACTACGACACAGAGAAGGAGGCGCGCCATGTTCCGTACCATTCTCATTCCCCTCGATGGCTCTCCGGTCGGCGAGCAAGCGCTTGCTGCGGCCGCTCGGTTGGCTCGCGCCACAGACGCTACTGTCCATCTCGTTCACGTCCATTATCCAAATGCGTTGACACCGATTGTGATCGAGACGTTACCGGTAATCGATGCCGAACTGCATTCATTGGCGGCTGAGCACGAACGGTTTTATCTGGCACAAACCGCTCAATCCCCCCTTTTGCATGGGTTAGATGTTGTGACCACACGCCTTGAGGGTCCGGTCGCTGAGACGTTGGCTGCGCATGCGCAAACCATTCAGGCCAACATGATCGTCATGACAACACACGGTTGGAGTGGTTTTGAATATTTCTGGCTGGGAAGCGTTACTGAGGCCCTGTTGCGGTTAACCCATACACCACTCTGGATTATGCGACCGGGCGAATCGGCTCAACGCGCCGCTCAACCGCTCCAACGTATCCTCGTCCCACTTGATGGTTCGCCACTTGCCGAGAAGATTCTACCGGTGGTGCAAGCCTTAGCCGCACTCGATAATGCACGGCTGATTTTAGCCCGCGTCATTGATAGACTCCGCTCACCGCCGAACCCAGACATCGACACGCAGCACATCGAAGCCTACTTACAGGCAGTGGCAACTCGACTTGAAGCCCAAGGTACCCCTACCGACATTGCCGTCGGTACAGCCGACCAACCGGCACGCGCGTTGCTCAACCTCAGTCGTGAGCTAAACGTAGACACGATTGCTCTCGCAACACGTGGACAAGGTGGTTGGCGACAGTTGATGGTGGGAAGTACTGCCGACAAGCTGATTCGGGGTAGTCCGGTACCGGTGCTGGCGCTCTATCCATCGTCTCATGAGACTGCTACTCACCGGCACAAAGATGGATGACCGCATCACCAACCTTCACTTCGCCTTCGTTGATTACCCGTGCATACAGCCGGCTCCATCCAGGGTAGAGGCGTTGACTGACGCGACTGAACCAGCCCCGTTGAAATGAGCCGGCAATCGTATTGCAC
The DNA here is from genome assembly GCF_049970315.1 of Chloroflexus sp. GTDB lineage: Bacteria > Chloroflexota > Chloroflexia > Chloroflexales > Chloroflexaceae > Chloroflexus. The sequence goes on along the minus strand of NZ_JBMFNE010000002.1, from coordinate 111,985 downwards.
GGTGTCGTGTATTCGGTAATCTCCAATTCAACCCATGCGCCGATGAACAAGCGGTCCCCAATCGCCAATCGATCCCAATCGAGGCCACCAATCGTCAGATTTTCGCCGATGGTACCAGGTGCAATGGGGTGACCCTCCGCCTGTAACGCTATGATCCGTTCGATAGAATAGAGACAGACAGCCCGTCGCGGCCCGCCATGGTGCTCGCGGTCACGCTGCCGATCACCCCGCACTCCGTCGTAGGTGATTTCGGCAACCGCTACCGGATGTTTTGGCACACCACCGTTGGGATTGACATTGATTTGGACGACATATCCTTGATTCATAGAAGAACCTCTCTTGGCAGCCACTCTGTCATCTCTTATCATATCAGACTATTACAACAATACTGAAGTGGTTGGTCAGTTCAGGATAAGGATATACGAATGGAACAACCTCCCCCACGCGAGACCACTTCCCTCCCGGCAACGGTGCTAGCCGAAGAGCAGCAGAGCGTGAAACCGGCAAAACCCGTCACTACGAGCGAGATTACCATCGGTGTACACAAACCCACTTGGTTAACCGTGGTGCAGCGTCTTGCTTACGCACTGATCGGTCTCCTGCTGTTTGTGCTCGCATTAGAATTGCTCAAACGCGGTGCAGCCGGCTATGGCAAGTTGCTCGTTGAACAACTGAATATCACCTCACTGGGCAGTGCGCTCGGTTTTGGTTGGCTGCTGGCTTACATCTTTCTGAGTGGATCGCCGGTTGCTGCCATCGCGGTGGCTTTCTTCGCCTCAGGCACGATCGATGGGTTGCAAACCTTTACGATGATCACCGGCTCGCGGCTTGGTGCATCCTTTATCGTTTTGTTTGTTGGCTTTCTCTACCATCTGCGCGGCCACCAACGCGCAGCGAGTGTTGCAATCGGGGTGTTGGCACTGCTTACAACGGCAGCTATCTACATACCTGCATTGGTGCTCGGTTACTGGTTGCTCCAATCCCAATGGATCGGAGTGATGACAGCCACTGTTGACAGCCCGCTCAATTCGGTGATTGACGTTATCGTCGATCCCGTCGTAGCATTCATCGTTCATATCTCACCCGATTGGTTGCTGTTAATCATCGGCGCCCTGATCCTCCTGAGTGCGTTTAGTCTGCTCGACCGTGCCATCCCCGATGTACCTGGTGGGCAAAGCGTGTTTGGTAAGGTAGGACAGTTACTCTACCGGCCATGGGCGATGTTCTTACTCGGCGCATTGATTACCTCGTTTACCCTTTCCGTCTCGGTTTCCCTATCAATGTTGGTGCCCCTCACGATACGAGGCCTTATCCGGCGTGAAAATGCACTACCCTACATTATGGGAGCAAACATCACGACCTTCATCGACACCCTCGTCGCCGCGCTCATCATTGGCGGCGCCGCGGCGTTTACGATTGTCTTCGTCGAAATGATGTGTGTCACCTTCTTTTCCCTAGTGATCCTCTTGCTATGCTACCGTCCCTTTGCCCGCATTGTGCTCGGCACTGAAGCGTTTATTGTTAGCTCTACGCCGCGTCTGATCGGCTTTTTAGGCCTGATATTTGCCATACCGCTAGTGCTGCTATTTGTACGATGGTGAGGACAACAATGCATATTGCCTTGTATGCCGGGCAGAATGCACAACGGAACGAGCTGATCTTGCTCTCCATCCCGTTGATCACCGCATTAGCCCATCGCGTGACCCTGATTACTCCTCAAGACGAAGCCGAGTTGGCGCATGAAGCACTCGGCCAATTACCGCTCATAGCTGACCTGACCGTCCACCTCCAGACACACGGGAATACCTTCGCCGCCGCTATTGAAACAGCACTTCAACGTGAGCAACCCGATCTGCTGCTCATTCCAGCCTTTACCTCACCGACAACCCTTCTCGGCTGGCGCGAACGGCGTCGTGAATTGAACGTACTTAGCTCATTACCGATACCGTTTTTGCGTGTTCAGGGGAAGGTCAAACCGATCCATCAGATCATCGTCGCTAGCGCCGGTGGTGAACAAGCGTTACAAAGCATTCCCCTCGTCGGTCAATTGGCCCGCGCCTACCATGCGACGGTCACAGTGTTGCATGTCTCTTCGCAAGATTTAGTCTATTTTGAAGGGTTTGCTGCTTCACCCCTCTCAGGTGAGGATGTGCTCAACCTTGATCAGATGACCGGTACGACGCTGCATCAACTGGTTGCCGGCTTACAAGCTCAAGGGATCACCGCCCATCTCCAAATCCTCAACGGCCTTGTTGAAGAAACGGTACTCGCCGAATGTCAGCACTACGATCTCCTTGTCATCGGAAGTCATCAACCGACACCGATAGGGAGACCGGCCGATCAGCGCTGGCTCCGCGTGATCCAGCGCCTTTCATTCCAAGATGTGACGCGCGATTTGCTTGAGCGCAGCCCGGTGCCGGTGTTGGTAACCGGAAAGAGCGCAGCACAATAAGGCGGTGCTGACACCCAACGAACCGTTGAGTAGCGTTCAGATACTCGTATGTGACTTCACAATGATATAATTAAGGTAACCATTCGTTTTCCGCGTACACATGTGTGTTAACTGGCAGAGGAGGAGCACTGTGGGCTACGAAGCCGTCTATCGCCGATCGATTGAAGACCCCGAAGGCTACTGGGCTGAGTTCGCTGCCGAACTGCACTGGTTCAAACCGTGGGATAGGGTACTCGATAACAGCAACCCACCGTTCACCCGTTGGTTTGTCGGTGGTGAGACGAACCTCTGCTACAACGCAGTTGACCGTCACGCGCTTGGCGGACGACGCGGACAAGCAGCTTTGATCTGGGAGAGCGCTGAGACCGGCCAATCACGCACCCTGACCTATTTCGAGCTGTACCGCGAAGTGAATCGGCTTGCTGGTCTGTTCCACAATCTCGGCGTGCGAAAAGGCGACCGCGTGATCATCTACATGCCGATGGTACCCGAAGCGATCTTTGCCATGTTGGCGTGTGTTCGCATTGGCGCTATCCACTCGGTAGTCTTCGGCGGATTTTCGGTTACCTCACTCGCCTCGCGGATCGATGACGCCGAGCCGGTGTTGATCGTCACTGCTGATGCTGGGATGCGCAAGGGCCAGCCGGTTCCGTTGAAAGAGATCGTGGATAAGGCGCTCGAAGAAGCTAACACCGATAGCGTGCGCGATGTGCTTGTCCTCAACCGTGGTATCGTACCGGTTGAGCTGAAGAAGGGGCGCGATCTCGATTGGTATGAGCAGTTAGCTAAACGCGGTGAGCGATACATTGAGCCGGCCCGTATGCTCAGTACCGATCCCTCGTATATCCTCTATACCTCCGGTACCACTGGCAAGCCTAAAGGGGTAGTACGCGACACTGGCGGCTACATGGTGGCACTCTACGCCAGCATGAGCACCATCTATAACTGTGGTGACGGTGACGTATTCTGGAGTACCAGTGACATCGGTTGGGTCGTCGGCCATTCGTATATTGTTTATGCCCCTCTGTTGAAAGGTGTACCCACCGTCGTGTACGAGGGTCGCCCCGATCACCCCGATCCCGGTGTCTGGTGGCGGGTGATCGAGAAGTACGGTGTGACCCACGTCTTCACTGCACCGACGGCACTCCGCGCGTTGCGTAAGTTCCCTGAGCAATGGATGCGTGATGCCGACATTAGCTCGCTGAAGATCCTCTTCGCCGCCGGTGAACCACTCGACGCACCGACCTACGAGTGGGCAACTCAAGCCCTCGGCGTACCGGTCATCGACCACTACTGGCAGACCGAGAGCGGTTGGCCGATGGTGACGAACCCGGTCGGTGTCGAGCTGTTGCCGATCAAACCGGGGTCGCCGACAAAACCGGCATTTGGTCATCGTCTTGAGGTGGTTGACGCTGATGGTAACCGTGTGCCACCCGGTGAGAAAGGCTTTCTCGTCGAGCACGGCCCATTGCCCCCTGGTACATTGCTCACACTCTGGAATGATGACGAGCGGTTTGTGAAGGGATACTGGGGCTATTTCAAAGACAAACTGCGCTACATGACTGGCGACTACGCCATTCAAGATGAAGACGGCTACCTGTTTATGCTGGGTCGCGCCGACGAGGTGCTCAATGTGAGCGGTCACCGCCTCGGTACCCGCGAAATCGAAGAGGTAGTTTCGGCGCATCCGGCGGTCGCCGAAGCGAGTGTGATCGGTGTACGCGACGAGCTTAAAGGCGAGGATGTGTTGGTTGTAGCCGTGCTCAAACAGCATATCACGCCACAAATGCAAGACGACATTGCTAACGAAATTCGACAACTGGTACGCGAGCGGATCGGCCCCATCGCGACGCCTAAAGCAGTTCACTTTGTCAGCATGCTGCCCAAGACGCGGTCGGGTAAGATCATGCGCCGCGTAATCCGCGCTGTCTATCAGGGTGACAATATTGGCGATCTCAGCACCATCGAAGACGATGCCACCGTCGATATGGTGCGCGAAGCAATCGCAATGCTCCGCAGCGATCTCTCATAAGGCATCGGCGCACCTTACCTCGGATAGTAAGGTGCGCTCGTTCACAAAAACTTTACTGGAACTTTAATCTCTGCTCACAATCTTGCGCTATTGTGAAAATATCCACACAGATACGGTTTGACATGGAGGCGCGGCCACGCCTATAATTCGTGTATCCATTCGCTTGAACTGCCGCGCAAACACGCAACAAGGAGGTTCGACTCATGACTGAGACTCGCGATGTGGCGCTGCCTGACACCGGTGAACTGTACTACCCTGATCCGGCGCTGGTTGAGCAATCCAACGTGATGGCGTATGCTCGCAGCAAGGGCTTCAACTCCTACGATGAACTATACGAGTGGACCATCACCCACCGCGAAGAGTTTTGGGCCGATATGGCCGGTGAGCTAGAGTGGTTCAAACCGTGGGATAAGGTGCTCGATGATAGCAACAAACCATTCTACAAGTGGTTTGTTGGTGGGAAAACCAATATCGTCTACAATGCAATCGACCGCCACCTCAAGACGTGGCGCAAGAACAAGCTGGCCTTGATCTGGGAAGGTGAGGATGGGAGCCAGCGCACCTATTCCTATTACCAGCTCAATTACGAGGTGTCGCGGATTGCCAACGTGCTGAAGAGCATGGGGGTGAAGAAGGGCGATATTGTTACCATTTATATGCCCCGCATCCCTGAGCTGATGTTTAGCATGCTGGCCTGTGCTAAGATCGGCGCCGCTCACAGTGTGGTCTACGGCGGCTTTTCGGAAGCGGCGCTTGCTGACCGCTTAGCCGATGCCAAGAGCAAGGTGCTGATCACTGCCGATGGCGGCTACATGCGCGGCAAGATCGTCGAACTGAAGAAGATCGTGAACGAGGCGTTGGCCCGGACTCCCACCGTCCAAACCTGTCTCGTCTTCCGCCACACCAACCACGGTGCCCCAATGGAGCAGGGGCGAGACTTCTGGATGCACGATCTCCTCGGTTTGCCGATTGCCAACGGCCATTGCCCCACCGAAGAGATGGACGCCGAGGATATGCTGTTTATCCTCTACACATCGGGCACAACCGGTAAACCCAAAGGTGTAGTACACACCCACGGTGGCTATATGGTCGGTACCTATACGACGCTCAAGTTTGTGTTTGACATCAAAGACGAAGATCGCTACTGGTGCGCCGCCGACCCAGGCTGGATTACCGGCCACTCGTTTATTGTCTATGCACCCCTGATCAACGGTGCTACCTCGTTTATGTACGAAGGCGCTCCCAACTATCCATACCCCGATCGCTGGTGGAGCATGGTCGCCAAGCACGGGATTACCATCCTCTACACGGCCCCGACTGCTATTCGCGGCTTGATGCGCTTCGGCGATTTGTGGCCCTCGCGCCACGATCTTAGCACTCTGCGCTTGCTCGGTTCGGTTGGCGAGCCGATTAACCCTGAAGCGTGGAAGTGGTTCTACGAAAAGATCGGCCATAATCGCTGCCCCATCATGGATACGTGGTGGCAGACTGAGACCGGCCACTTTATGATTACACCGACCCCGGCTGTACCGCTAAAACCCGGTTCGGCGACCCGCCCCTTCCTCGGCATCGAGGTCGATGTGGTGCATGAAGATGGTACGCCCTGCGCACCCGATGAAGATGGTCTGCTGGTGATCAAGACACCGTGGCCGGGAATGATGCGCACGATCTTGTACGATCCACAGCGCTACGTCGAAGGTTACTGGCAGAAGGTGCCGCCGTACTACGCTGCCGGTGACAGCGCACGGAAAGATAAGGACGGCTATATCTGGGTAATTGGCCGCCTCGATGATGTGATCAAGGTGTCCGGCTACCGGCTGGGCACCGCCGAAGTCGAGAGTGCGTTGGTCAGCCACCCCGCAGTTGCCGAAGCCGCCGCGATTGGGTTGCCGCACGAGGTGAAGGGCAACGCGATCCACGCCTTCGTTATTCTGCGTGCCGGTTACGAACCGAGCCACGAGCTGGAAGAAAAACTGCGCGCACACGTTGGTCACGAGCTTGGCCCGATTGCTCGCCCCGACTCGATTACCTTTGTAACGTCGCTACCCAAGACACGCTCCGGTAAGATTATGCGCCGTGTACTGCGTGCCCGTGCGTTGGGCCTACCCGAAGGCGATATTTCAACGCTCGAAGAGTAACGCTATTCCGTGCCGGCATAATGAAGGGGGCAAACCATCGCGGTTCGCCCCCACATTGTTCTCTTACCTCACCGTCCTACGGCTCTTGCACCCAGACTCTACCCGTCAGGCGGGCACGGTAAGTAATTTGACCATCCCGTTGATCAATGGGTTTTGGTTGAACGATATAGCTGATTGGTACGTTAGGGTTAATCAGGGCAGTCTCCCCAAACTCGCTCCGTATCCGTTCGCGATAGGCTTGTAGAAACGCTTCTCGCAAGGCTTGCTGATTAGCATCCGCCGGTACCGTCACCTCTAGGTCATACTCGACTGCGCGTAGCTCACCGGTTGGTGAACGGGATTGTTCCGTCGTACTCAATATCGGTGCAATCAGCGGTTCGGCCCAACTTGGCCGCACGGCGATCACATAGCTACTCACGAGGGTCAACCCAATCAACGCGAGTAGGATCAGGGAAACGACAACTTGCCCAAATGCCATCCGCCTCGATGGTCGCGTGCGTGTAGCCGCTTGAACCGGTTGGGCAGGGGATACTACCGGTTGCGGCGGTGGAACCGGTGCAGCCGCTTGGACCGGTTGGGCAGGGGGCGCCACCGGTTGCGGCGGTAGAACCGGTGCAGCCGGTCGTGCCGGTACTGGCGCTTTGGCCGAGGCCGACGGTGCGACACGTACCTGTACCGGTTGCGACTGGAGCTGGACACGTGGAATGAGCGCAGTACGAAACTCCTCCATCGTCGCATAGCGATCCGATGGCACCTTCTGCAACGCCTTTTCGAGTGCCGCACTTGTCCGTTCCGAAATAGTCGGTACCAGTGAACGAACCGGTGGAAATGAAAAAGGCATTTCTTGGGTCGGATCGCGCCCGGTCAGCAGATGGTGTAACGTTGCGGCCAATGCGTAGATGTCAGATTGTGGCGTCGCCAGCCCCTGATACTGCTCAGGCGGGGCATAGCCCGGTGTACCGATCTGTGTACCACGTTCGGTAGGTTTGAAAAGCTTAGCAATACCGAAATCGATCAGCTTAATGTCACCGCTCGGTTCAATCATCACATTTGAGGGTTTCATATCGCGATAGATCAAGCCCTTGCTGTGCAGATACCCAAGCACATCACACAGCTCATCGGCCCACCGCAGTACTCGCTGCTCATCAATCCGACCCTCGCGTTCGACGATCTGTTCGAGATCCTCGCCGCGAATAAAGTCCATCGTTAAATAGTGGCGACCTTCATCGGTAAAGTGGCTGTAGACGCGGGGAATACGCGGATGGCGGAGCTGTTGCAGCAACTCCGCCTCGGCATTAAATCGTTCAACCGCTTCGGCCCGTTCTTTTGGGTCGGTAAAGCGGTCGAGCATCTCTTTAATCGCGTAGATATTGCCGTCCTGGTCAATGCCCTCGTAGACAGCACCCTGACCGCCGCGCTTAATGATGCGTGTAATCACATAGCGACGATGATCACTGGGCTGGTCATTATTCAGCACAACATCGTGACCGCAGTGCTGGCAAAACCGTGCCCGCCGCAGGTTCGGCTTGAGACAGATAGGACAGAGGATGCTGGTCACCTCAGCCCCAGGACTTTGGTTTAGAGCAGGAGACGGGCGGTGGCTTGCCATTGTTTTAGCACGCTTTACGGTGTATGAGAATGGGCTAATCTAACGGATCATACGCAATTGCCGGTGGCAAAGTTGCAATTGAAGTATGCAGCAGCTCGCGTCCTATGCTTCATCAGGCAGGTGGAGACATCATCAACGAATAGCCGGTATACGCTGCCTCACAACTATCGTATCACATCCTACCGCATTGTGCGATGTGCCGTACCTCTTAATGGGGTGCGGCAACAAGGCTGCCGCATTCCACCTTTGACACAACGCAGCACCAATGTGAAGTGCGCCACTATCAACCGAACTATCGGCAAGGCGCTCGGTACACGTTACACTCAACTACAGAAAATTCTTCGCCCGGTAACCGAGCCACCCCAGTGCCGATGGATCATCTCGCCAGTTATGCCGCACTTTCACCCACAGATCGAGATAGACCGGACGGCCCAACATCCGCTCAATCGAGGTACGCGCTGCACTACCTATCTTCTTCAGCATACTCCCACCGGCCCCGATCAGGATGCCCTTTTGGCTCTCTTTTTCCACATTAATCGTCATGCGGATATACGTAGCCGTTTCCTTCTCGATCCACTCCTCAACTTCAACCGCGATTGCGTGCGGAACTTCTTGTTGCAAATAGAAGAGTGCCTTCTCGCGCACAAACTCAGCAGCGAGTTGCTGTTCGGTTTGGTCGGTGATCTGATCGAGTGGGTAGAGAGGTGGCCCTGATGGCAGCCGGCGACCGATCTCGCTCAGTAATGCCGTCAATCCCAGCCGGCGACGAGCCGAGATGGCAATCTCCATCTCCCACTCACCCAACTCACGGTACGCCGGTAAGTAATTCGCCCCAGGTTGGCGTGGCTTTTGGTCAACCTTGTTCAGGACGAGCAGCTTATGACCGTGCGCCCGCTGGACTTCCTGGGCAATCATACGGTCGAGTCGGCTCGGTGGCTGACTAATATCAACCATAAAACAGATCACATCGGCGTTGGGCAAGGTTCGCTCGGCCAACTCAACCATCAGCTTACCGAGCCGGTGGTTTGACTCGTGAATACCGGGCGTATCGATAAAGATAATCTGTTCGCCGGGCCGCGATAGAATACCACGCACCGGCACACGGGTTGTTTGCGGGCGTGGTGAGACAATCGCTACCTTCTGACCGAGCAGGGCGTTGAGCAGCGTACTTTTACCCACATTTGGCTTACCGACGAGAGCGACAAAACCGGAACGCCATTGGTCGAGGGGGACAGTCGTATCCGCCAAGGTTTCAATACCTTCAACGCCTTCTTCCTGAGCTTCTTCCTCGGTAGGAGACGTAGGGGTAAACACAATTGGCCCCTCACCGGCAACCGGCTCATCGTCGAAAGACACCATCAGCGGAGCCAAACGCGACAGTCGTTCGGAAGTACGCCACTGTTCCGACAGCAATACCTCAATCCCGAGCACCACATCGTCGGCATCGAGATCAAGCACAGCAACGTCGTGCAGCGCCACTACTTCCGCCGGCTCTTCATCGGCGACGCGGACATAGAGATGACCATACTCACCATCGAGCCAGTTGTACGGCCCATCGAGCACCAATTCGAGCTGGCTCAGAATGACATCATCGTCCAGATCGATCCGACAGCCAAAGATAGCTCCTTGGGCATCGAGGAGGAGGTGGGCGGGATACTCCATCGCTGCCACCACCTGGCCCTCTGCGAGATCGGCAAAATAGAAGTACAGCGTACCGACATCTTGATCCAGCGAACAATATTTCATACCTTATCCTTATCCTTGTGAACTCAGCGCAGCCTCACCGACCACCGGCTCAGCCTGAGGAGCCGGGTTGGGATGATCGGCGCTCGACGGGGGTTCGGGCTGATCGGTCAACTTCCGATAGAGATAACTGAGAATAATCCGAATGACAGCCGCGATTGGGATCGAGATAAAGAGGCCAAATGCACCGGCCAAAGCACCGCCGGCCAGAATGGCAAAGATAACTACGCCCGGATGCAAACGCACCAATGGCCCCATAACATTAGGAATAATGAAATGATCCTCGATCTGGCGTAACACGAAATAAATAACACCGAGCAGAATCGCCAATGAGACATTCGACAACCCAAACGGTGTAACCGGCTGAAACAACGCCACCATCATCGCAATCCCGGCTGCCGACCACGGCCCGATAATCGGTAAAATCTCGAGCACACCGGAGGCAATCGCGATCACGAGTGCGTATGGTACCTGCAAAATCGAGAGCGGAATATAGAGCAGAACCGACATGATCACGATGAGAATTAATTGCCCTCGAATATAGGCATTAAACACGCGATCTATTTGATAGCCGAGATCACCAATTTCACGTCGGTAGGGCGATGGGATTAGATTCCGTGCCCATTCCTTCAACTGTGGTGCTTGTAACAACAGATAAAATGTAATAATCAAATAGACCAACAGATAAATCACACTTTCGAGCGCTGAAAAGACAATCTTGGGCACATTCCCGCTCAACCAACCAGCAATATCACGGATCAACCCGATCAACTGTGCCTCGAGCGGAGCAAGGCTAATCACTACATCGCCAAGAACAATCGATTCATTCTGCTCGAACCAGATAGTCAATTCACGAATTATCATCGGTGCACTCGCCGCCAAATCGCGACTCTGTTGCCCGATGCGCGGCCAGAGAGCGATAAACAGTCCATAGAGCACAGAACCGGCCACAATATACAAGATCACAATCCAGATCGCCCGACTAATGCCGGTACGCCGGTGCAACCAACCGATGAGTGGATTAAACAGATACGCCGTAATAATTGCTCCGATAAACGGCGGCAAAATATGCGTAATCTCGTGCAAGAAAACGATTATTAACCCAACAACAATTGCGCTTGTAATCCATTTTGCTTGATAAGAAAAGCGGATCGGTCGTGCGTCATTTTCCATCGCGATTTCCTCAACCCCCGATTAACAGAAAACGGGCAAACGAATCACCACATTCGATGATTCGCTGCCCTTCATTATACCGAGAATAACGAACAGTGCAGTTACCGATGTGACGGGCCCTCTAACGTGCGGCGCAACGGCACATCGGCCTTAAGCAAATCGTGGGCCTCACCGCGGCTAAGCGTCACCTCGATCTGCTCGGCATCGATCGCCGGCAAATAGCGCTTCAGCACCTCTGCCAGATCGGCTTTCATCTGCGCCATCATCTCTGGAGTCAGTTTATAGCGATCATCGATCAGCACCGTCAACAACCGCTGCTTAGCCAGTTCGGCGCTCGAATCGCGTTTTCGACCAAAGAGGCCATTCAAAAAGGACACGAGCACTCCTTTCGTCTATATCCGTCGCCGTCCAAACAAACCGAGCAGACGATCGAGGACTCCCTGTTGGTCAGGGATCGCCATCACCGGCACATCTTCCCCGGATAGTCGTTGCGCAATGTTAATATACGCGCGACCGGCAAGCGAATTGGCATCGTAAACAGCAGCCTCACCACGATTCGTCGCGATCACAATCGTCTCATCTTCGGGCACGATACCGAGCAGCGAGATCGCCAACAACTCCAACACATCTTCAACCGACAACATCTCACCACGGCTCACTAGCCGCGGCTTGATCCGATTGATAATCAATGAGGCCGGCCCTTTTTCGGCCGCTTCCACCAAACCCACAATACGGTCGGCATCGCGCACCGCCGACACTTCCGGGGTCGTTACAATAATGACCTCATCGGCTCCGGCGATCGCATTACGAAAACCGGCTTCGATCCCCGCCGGACTATCAATCAAGACAAAGTCAAATTCAGCACGTAGTTGGTTCGTCAGATCGATCATCTGCTGCGCGTTAACCGCGTCTTTATCACGAGTCTGGGCAGCTGGCAACAGACACAATTCAGGTAACCGTTTATCTTTAATCAACGCCTGTCGCAACCGGGCCCGACCCTCAACCACATCCACTAGATCGTAGACGATGCGGTTTTCGAGCCCCATCACTACGTCAAGGTTTCGTAGGCCAATATCGGCATCTACTACAGCCACGCGTGCTCCCCGCATCGCGAGTGCCGTCCCCAAATTGGCAGTGGTCGTCGTTTTGCCAACACCCCCTTTACCCGAAGTGATGGTAATGACTCGTCCCATACAACCCCGCTAACGCTTGAACGCTTCCCATCCATCAACAACAATCTCGCCGCCGGCGATCCGGGCGAACTCAGGGCGGCTCATTTTATCACGATCCGGCGGACGCGCAATGAAATCGGCGATGCGCAACTGGGTTGGACTAAGGTCGAGGGCACAGATAATTGCCGTAGGATCACCCAACGCACCGGCATGCACTAACCCACGTAGCCGCCCCCAGACCACAACACTGCCACCGGCAATGATCTCGGCACCGGGATTCACATCGCCGATCAAGGTGAGGTGACCGGTATGACGCAAGACTTGACCCGAACGCAATGTACGCATGACCATCAAGGCTTCAGATTCCACCACCGGAGTCGGTTCGGTATAGCGCGGTAGAGGGCGTGTCGCCAAACCGGCCGCCCGCGCCGCCATCCGTGTTGTTCGTTCCGACGAATCAATCGCGGTTGCTTGCACCCCATGCTGGCGGATCAAAGCCAGCATCTCTTCGAGCTGCAACGCAGAGACTTCACGCTCACCAAGATCGATCACCAGACTGGCACCGTGAAAGAAGCTGCGCCGTTCACTAAGGTGATGGTCGAGCCGACGCAACAGTTCCGACCATGCAGCGTTGGCATCTAAACGAAGCCGTAGCCCATCGCGGCTGCCTTTGATGGTAATCAAGTCGCTCATGGTCATCCTAATCTTATAGAACGCATAATTCTAGCCAATTATAGCACAGGATAGCGGCAATTTCCTAATGTCACTGAGCAGAGACACGGTCAAACCTGCTCATAACGCAAACCTGCACCATGGAGTAACCTTTTCTGGTATAATAGTACACGGAAATGTTTTCCGTATTATGAAAGGAGGGTTGTATGGCCACCCCCCACCTTCCGGCCGGTGTAACCATCACCGCACCCATCACTCCAGAGTACGCCGAGATTCTCACCCCTGAAGCCTTAGAGTTCCTCGCTACCCTACATCGTCGCTTTAATGCACGTCGGCTTGAATTACTCGCCCGCCGTACTGAACGGCAACGAGCCATCGACGCCGGTGAACGGCCTGATTTTCTTCCTGAAACGGCCCATATCCGCGCAAGCGATTGGACGATTGCACCCTTCCCTCCTCAACTCAACGACCGCCGCGTTGAAATTACCGGTCCGGTTGACCGCAAGATGATCATCAATGCGCTCAACTCAGGGGCGAAGGTCTTTATGGCCGACTTTGAGGATGCGAATACGCCAACATGGCAAAACCAGATCGAAGGACAGATCAATTTGCGTGATGCTCTTCGCCGGACGATTACCTATACCAGTCCTGAAGGCAAGTATTACGCACTCAACCCCAATCCGGCGATCTTGTTTGTCCGCCCACGCGGCTGGCATTTGCCGGAAAAGCATATGCTGGTCGATGGTGAGCCGATCGCCGGTGCTATCTTCGATTTCGGCCTCTATTTCTTCCACAATGCACAGACGGCTATTGAGGTACAGGGCGGACCATACTTCTACCTACCCAAGCTCGAGAGTCATCTGGAAGCACGGCTGTGGAACGACATTTTTGTGCTGGCCCAAGAATTGCGCGGTATTCCACGAGGGACGATTAAAGCGACCGTGCTGATCGAAACGATTCTGGCTGCGTTTGAGATGGACGAGATTCTCTACGAGCTACGTGAACACTCAGCCGGCCTCAACTGTGGACGTTGGGACTATATTTTCTCGTGCATTAAGAAGTTTCGCAATGACCCCAATTTCTGTCTCGCCGACCGCGCGTTGGTCACAATGACAACGCACTTCATGCGTTCGTACTCGCTGCTCGCGATTAAGACCTGTCATCGGCGCGGAGCGCATGCCATGGGGGGGATGGCCGCGCAAATCCCGATTAAGAACGACCCGGCAGCAAATGAAGCAGCGTTAGCAAAGGTGCGTGCCGATAAGGAGCGTGAGGCAAACGATGGGCATGACGGTACGTGGGTGGCTCACCCTGGCCTCGTCTCTGTCGCGATGGAGGTCTTTGATCGCCTGATGCCCACTCCCAATCAGATTAACCGCCAACGCGATGATGTCCACGTGACAGCCGCCGATCTGCTGGCCTTTGGCCCGAGTGAACCGATTACCGAGCAGGGACTACGGCTCAACATCAATGTCGGGATTCAATACCTCGGCGCATGGTTGGCCGGTAATGGCTGTGTGCCGGTCTTCAACCTGATGGAAGACGCGGCGACTGCTGAAATATCGCGCGCTCAGATCTGGCAGTGGATCCGCAGCCCGAAGGGAGTGTTGGAGGATGGTCGTAAAGTGACCGTGGAACTGTTCCGGCAAATGCTTCCCGAAGAGCTGGCGAAGGTACGCGAGATTCTCGGCCCGGCCTACGAAGATGGTCGCTACGAAGAGGCCGCCGAACTGTTCGATGAAATCACTACCGACCCAAACTTCGTCGAGTTTCTGACGTTGCCGGCGTATGACCGTATTCCGTAATACGGTTTGGTGATGGTCATCTGAATACGCCGAGCCGGTAAGGGACATTGTAATTTGACCACGCGAGCGTCTCCCTCGCTTGCTCTTGTTGCGCTGTGCTCTCTAGAATGTACTGCATGACACAGGGAGGATGGTATGCTGCGCTCATCGTGACCTGGTCAGGTGCCCCCCTGTCATTTCGAGCGGAGCGAGCAATCTACCGCTTCAACGCACTACAAAGATGTCTCGCTGCGCTCGACATGACACGGGGAGGATGGTATGCTGCGCTCGACATGACACGGGGAGGATGGTATGCTGCGCTCATCGTGACCTGGTCAGGTGCCCCCCCTTGTCATTTCGAGCGGAGCGAGCAATCTACCAACCCAACTCACTACGATGCCCCCTTGTCATTTCGCGCGGAGCGAGCAATCTACCAATCCAACTCACTTACTCTATCCACCTTCTGTCAATCTTTTGTCAGGTAATTTTCCGCTGGCAACCTTATCAACTGAGTGTTACAATATTCAGTAACTCGCTGCACCTACACAGACAAGCACCGCACTCGCCGATGTGCAGCCTGCTCTATCAGTTGGGCGGTGTCATCGTAGTCACCCGCCCCTACACGACGAGGTGACCTATGACCAATTATCTGATTGCCGGCGCAGCGGGGTACATCGGCTCGCGTCTGGCAGCGCGCCTCCTCACTGCTGGCCACCGCGTGCGCGGTCTTGTCTATAGCGCTGAAGACCCCGTGGTCGAACGCCTCGCCTCTTTAGGCATGGCAGTCTGGATCGGCGATCTTACCCGCCCTGAAACCATCGACGGCATCACCGACGAGATTGAGGTCGTGTATAACCTCACCAACCGTATGCCAATCGATGGCTCTACTCTTCTTCGCTCCCTCTACGTTGACGGGAATCAACACTTGATTGCTATGTCGGTGCGAGCCCGCACGGTGCGTGCCTATGTGTGGGCTTCCAACGCAGCCCCTTACGGCGATCATGGCGAAAAGTGGGTTGATGAAGATAGCCCAATCGCGCCGTCATACCCGCTCGGCACAATCCTTGCAACCGCCGAGCAGATTATTTTGCAAGCGGTGCGAGCCTATCGCTTCCCGGCAATAATCCTGCGTATGGCCACCGTCTATGGTCCTGACCGTGATCCACTCGAAGCGATTGCCAGCGGCCAACTGACTATTTACGGCAACGGGCGTAATTTTATGCCTCATATTCACATTGATGATGCATTAGAGGTGTTGATCCGTACCGTCGAGATGGGGCAGATCGGCGCCATCTACAATGTTTGCGATGATGAACCGCTCCGCCTGATCGAGATCGTGAGCGAAGTACGTCGCCGGCTCGGTATGCTACCACCACGCACGTTTGACCCACAAGTGGGACTGCGGGCCGGTCTTGATCGCTCGGTGATCGGGGCGCTCACTTCATCGGTACGAATGAGTAACGCGCGAATGCGTCACGACCTCGGTATCGAACTTCGCTATCCGAGTCTACGGTACTGGATCGATGAGCGCTTACCGCTCGAATTGGCCGTCGGTGTGTAGTGGTTAGGATGGGATGGTTGCGACGCAAAGGGTGACTGATGCCTCAAAGCAGCAACCCTTTGCGTCTTTATATCAAGCAGAACGCCGTCTTAGCCACCAACTGTAACTACCACGCCAGATCAACAAGAGGGCCACTACTGTCAGAAAGGTAACCAACGCAAAGCTGAACGGACTTGAGCGGCCAAGTTGCCACCAGCGCAATCCGAGACCAACCGGTAGGGCAAGCAGCCACGCTACCAGCGTCAACCCAACCATCTGCACCGGCGGCTGACGACGAAACAAGCCGAGCCATGGCGCAACGACCAGCCAGCCGATGAAGAAGGGAAGGGCAACCCGTATCGCGGCAAGGAACGGGTTTTCATCAATCAGACCATGCGAGCTGCGGCCAAGCAGCGCAAACACGATGAAGACAATCGCATCGCCACCGATCAGAGTGGCACGCTCCGACCACGCCGTCGTAACAACATGACGATTGGTCGCTTCCATATCACTATCCACCTCTTCTGAGCAACATGGCTCTCTGCACTCAATCTACCCACGTACAGCATAGCACTATTGCTTCAGCGCTTGCAACTCACGCACCAATCCCTGCTGCTGCCAGTTCGCCAAGCGCAAACGTAATGCCAGCGCACTGGCAATATTCCAGAGGACGGCATTGCCTAACGCCGGGTCGTCCTCGGCCAGCGCTCGCAACCGTTCGCGTCGTAACGCTAGCACCACTACGCCATCCTCACCCGCCCGTAGATCGGCACTACGGCGTCCACCATCGAGTAATGACATTTCACCGGTAATCTGACCGGCGACCACCGTCATCAACAAGCGTTGACTGGTCGGATTACCATCGATCGGCGGACTCCAAACCTCCAACGTCCCCTCTTGTACCAGATAGAGATCGGTCGATTCTTGATTCATACGATCAACCAAAGCACGCGGCGGGTAGCGTCGCCGTTCGAGATGGGCGGCCAGCCGTGTGCGTTGGGCCAGACTGAGACCATTCCCGAGCTGCGAATTGACCAAAAACTCGGTGATCTGGGTCGTCATCTCTGCCGGTTGCACCAAAGTATCAGGTTGACTAATGAGTGAGGGTAAGCCGAGATAACTGGCGATATAGCGCATCGTGACCTCTGGCGTCTCAAAATGGGGCCAGTGCCCTGCCTTCGGCACGATCCGTAAATCGGCATTCTGCCATTCATCGGCGACTACGCCGGCATCACGTAAAGGAACCGTATTATCTTCAGCTCCCCAAATCACCAACGCTGGAGTCTCAAGTTCACGGAGACGGCCACTCAGATCCTGCCGACGCATCGCGACAAAACATTCCGCCCGCACCCGACCCTGCCCCGGCCGCCGTGCATCAGCTCGCAACCGCAAATAATCAGCTTCACTAATTGCTGAGCGTTCGGCAAATGACGCCGGTTTCATCAAACTATCGGTGACAGACAGCATTGATGGTTCGAGCAACGACAACAACCGACTAAAGAAGGGAAAACGCTCCATCATCGTAATGGGCGAGACAAAGGTGTTGATCCAGAACGAGAGCCGACCGGAAATGGTTGGACAAATCAAGACCATGCGGTCAACTAACTGGGGCACTTGCAGCGCCAACGTCGTACTGATCATGCCACCCATCGAGTGACCGATCAAGACGGCCGGATGTTCACTGAGACCGGTAATCAGACGCCCAACCAGTTGGGCATAGCGGCCAATCGTCGCTCGCTCACGTAGCGGCGGTGACTCACCGTAACCGGGGAGATCGATTGCGATACACCGAAACCGCCGACTCAGCAGGGGAATGAGTGGCGACATCGCAAACGACGAACTCGACCAGCCGTGGATAAGGATGACAATTTGGGCGTGACGCGGTCCGACATCAAGTGCGTGTATCTGCGCACCATCAATTGAAAAGACTTCCATAGTGTTACCCGCCACGAGCTGTACCCGTTGTGTGGTATCATACCAGTACACGGCTGTATCCGTCTATAACCTTATAATCTCATTTTGCCGAATTACGGGCGTATTGTGGATTACGAAACGTTTGCGAATGAGCGAACCGACTAATCAATCTGCCCCTCCACTCTACATTGTTTCCGGCGGCGCCGGCGCCGTTGGCGAACAAGTCGCGCGCCTAACTCTCTCACAGTTTGAAGGCGCCGAAGTCCCACTTATCATTGTGCCGAATGTACGAGATCCCGAACAGATCGCTGAAGTCGTTGCGCAAGCCGCCCAGCAAAACGGCACCATTTTGCATACGCTCATGGAGCCGACCTTACGCCGTGAGCTGATGCGTCTCGCGCGCGCGATGGGCGTTGCCGAGATCGATCTCGTCGGTAGTGTCCTATCACGATTGGCAACCGTCCTCCAAAAAGAGCCGCTGGGAAAACCCGGCTTATATCAAGCCCGTCGTTCAACCTATTTTGCCCGGTTGGAGGCAATTGAGTATACCGTTGCGCACGACGATGGCAACAAACCCTACGAGCTGCATCAGGCTGATATTGTCCTGGTGGGTATTTCACGGGTAGGTAAAACTCCACTGAGCATGTATTTGGCCGTCCTCGGTTGGAAGGTGGCGAATGTACCACTGGTGCGTGAAATCCCATTGCCCGAAGCCCTGTTACAGGTCGATCCGCGTCGGGTCATCGGTCTGATCGTCGAAGCGGAGCAAATCGCCGCCCGCCGCCGCTGGCGGCAACGCCGGATGGGCATCAACCTGGGTAGCACGTACACCAACCTTGAAGCGGCAATTGATGAAGTGGAATGGGCACGTCGCATCTTCCGCCAGCATGGCTGGACGACGCTTAACGTGACCGATAAATCGATTGAAGAGAGCGCTGACGAAATTATTTCCCTGATCTCGCGTCGGTTCCACCCAACAGGATAAACCGACTGCGTTGACAGTTGTGATTCAGCGCGGTATAGTTGCGCTATCTACCATTGTTCGCGTTTGCACAAGCTGAATACCATGATCTGCGATGGGGCAACAATACTACACAAGATGGGGGCCCATTCGTGTCGCTGGTACGACTATCTTCTCACCTGTAGCACATATCACGATGCTACAGGGTGCAATCGTATTGTCTTCCGCCACCTTGTTTAAGGAGGAAACAGGTTATGTCAAAGAAATGGGTCTACCTCTTCCGCGAAGGAAACGCAAGCATGCGCGATCTCCTCGGCGGAAAAGGCGCCGGTGTTGCCGAAATGACTCGTACCGGTGTCCCGGTGCCTCCCGGTTTTACGATCACCACCGAAGCGTGCAATGCCTATTACGAGAACGGTCAACGTTTTCCCGAAGGTATGTGGGAACAGGTCCTCGAAGGTCTCAAGGACATCGAAGCCCAAACTGGTAAGCGCTTCGGTGATCCGAATAATCCGCTCTTGGTATCCGTTCGCTCAGGGGCAAAGTTCTCCATGCCCGGTATGATGGATACCGTGCTTAATCTCGGCCTCAATCAGCAGACCCGCGAAGGACTAGCTCGCCTCACCGATAATCCCCGCTTCGCCGCCGATGCCTACCGCCGTTTCGTCCAACTCTTCGGAAAAATTGTGCTCGGTGTTGACGGTGACCGTTTCGAGCACGAGATGGAAGAAGCGAAAGGACACGGCCAACGTCAAGACACCGATCTGACGACCGAAGAGCTGCTCGCCTTAGCCGAGAAGTTCAAGGCGATTATCAAGGAGGACGTTGGAGTTGATTTTCCTGAAGACCCCTTCGAGCAGTTACGTGCAGCCATCGCTGCTGTCTTCCGTTCGTGGAACGGTCGCCGTGCGGTTGATTATCGCCGGGTGAATAAGATTCCCGATAACCTTGGAACGGCGGTCAATGTGCAGGCTATGGTCTTTGGCAACATGGGTAACGACTCGGCAACGGGTGTTGCCTTCACCCGCAACCCGAGCACCGGCGATCCAGAAATCTTCGGCGAGTATCTGGTCAATGCCCAGGGTGAAGACGTTGTTGCCGGCATTCGCACCCCCCAACCAATCAGCAAGTTGGCCGAGGAGATGCCGGAGGTCTATGCCCAATTCCACGAGATTGCCAAACAGCTCGAACGTCATTACAAAGACATGCAAGATGTTGAATTTACCATCGAGCGTGGCAAGCTGTGGATGCTCCAGACCCGTACCGGCAAGCGCACCGGCCCTGCCGCGGTGAAGATCGCCGTCGATATGGTACGTGAGGGGCTGATCGATAAGGCGACGGCAGTTCAGCGGGTTGATCCGCATTCACTCGATCAGTTGCTGCACCCGATGATCGATCCTGAAGCCCGCAAACGAGCCAAACCGCTCACCACCGGTTTGCCCGCTTCGCCGGGTGCTGCTTCTGGGAAGGCCGTCTTTGACCCCGACGAGGCCGAAGATCTGGCTAAGACCGGCGAAAAGGTGATATTAGTACGGATTGAGACGGCGCCCGAAGATTTTCACGGTATGGTCGCTGCTCAAGCCATTCTCACCGCGCGGGGCGGTATGACCTCCCACGCTGCGGTTGTCGCCCGTGGTATGGGTAAGCCGTGCGTGGCCGGAGCCGGTGATCTGCGGATTAGCTACGCCGATCAATTGATGACGGTTAATGGTACAACCATCCGTAAAGGTGACTGGATCACGATTGACGGTGGAAGTGGTGAGGTCTTTGCCGGCCAAATGCCGACGGTTGAACCGGAGTTATCGGGTGATTTCGCTACCTTGATGTCGTGGGCTGATGAGTTTCGTAAACTTGGCGTGCGTGCCAATGCCGACATTCCACGCGATGCCCGCGTCGCCCGCCAGTTTGGGGCTGAGGGGATCGGTCTCTGCCGCACCGAGCACATGTTCTTTGAAGGTGACCGCATCGATGCAATGCGTGAGATGATCCTCGCCGATACACCTGAAGAGCGGCGCGCGGCACTGGCGAAGATCGAGCCACTTCAGCAGGGCGACTTTGAAGGTCTGTTCCGTGAAATGGCCGGCCTCCCGGTTACCATCCGTACACTTGACCCACCGCTGCACGAGTTCTTGCCGCACGATGACGAGGAGATTGAAGCACTCGCTGCCAAGCTCGGCGTCGATCCTCACAAAGTGAAGGCTCGTGTCGAGAGCTTGCGTGAAGCAAACCCCATGCTCGGTTTTCGCGGCTGCCGTTTAGGCATTCTCTACCCCGAAATTACCGAGATGCAGGCTCGGGCCATTTTCAAAGCCGCTGTCAAGGTTAAGTCGGAGGGAATCGACGTTCACCCCGAAGTGATGATTCCACTGGTTGGGTTTGTCAGCGAACTCAAACTCCAAGAAGAGATCGTGCGCCGGGTGGCATCTGAGGTCTTCGCCGAAAGTGGGATCGAGGTCCCGTATCTCGTCGGAACGATGATCGAGTTGCCACGGGCTGCGCTGGTCGCCGATGAGATTGCTCAGGTCGCCGAGTTCTTTAGCTTCGGTACCAACGACCTTACCCAGACCACGCTTGGCTTATCACGAGACGACTCGGGTCGCTTCCTGCCGGCGTATGTCGAGAAGAAGCTCATCCCTGATGACCCGTTCCAGACCATCGATCAGCGTGGTGTTGGGCAATTGGTGAAAATCGGTACTGAACGTGGACGCACGGCGCGCGCGAACTTGAAGGTTGGCATCTGTGGTGAGCACGGTGGTGATCCGGCAAGCGTCGAGTTCTTCCACCGCGTCGGTCTCAACTACGTCAGTTGTTCGCCCTACCGTGTCCCGATTGCCCGCCTTGCCGCAGCTCAAGCAGCGTTAGGTGAGGCAAAACGCGATAAGTAGGTTTCATCTTCAACCACGTTGCGAACGGCGAGGCTCACCAGAGCTTCGCCGTTTGTCGTGATTTTATAACCCAATCTACGCATCCCTCTCGGTATAATGCGATCCAATCAGACGCAACACATACCGGTCGTGATGCGTTGACGATCGTTCGTAGTTTCCGATGTCCATGAGGTCACATTATGTCGCCACTGCCAATTGTTGCCACCCTCCTCCATTACGCAACTACCGAACCGCTCCGACCATGTGTTGTGGTTGAGAATCACGTAATAACGTATCGTGATCTTGCAGCAGCATCTGCCGGCTGGGCCGCCCGCTATCGCGACCTCGGCATTGCGCATGGCGATCGTGTCGCGTTGGCTCTGCCCAACTCACCGGCCTTTCTCGCTGCCTACTTCGGCGCTCAATTGGCCGGGGCAGCCGTCGTTCTGGTGAACCCACAGTATCGCCACACCGAACTGAGCCATCTGCTCTCCGATGCTGAACCGCTCATCGTCGTTGCAACTGACGAGAACGAAGCGATCTTGCGTGAGGCAATGACGGCTCCACACTCACACATGATCAAACCCGACACATCACGGTGTGGTACATCACCGGCGGACCCGACTGCATTTTCACCGCCGGCTGCCGACGATATGGCACTGATCGCGTACACATCGGGCACCACCGGTCGAGCCAAAGGAGCAGTCCACACCCACGCCAGCCTTGCCGCAAATTGCGATGCGGTTATCCGCGCTTGGTGCTGGACCGAGGCCGATCGTTTACTCTTGATGTTGCCACTGTTTCACGTCCATGGACTAGGTGTAGGTGTCCATGGCACGATCCGAAGCGGCGCGAGTCTTGAATTGCACGCACGATTTGATGCCGAACTGGCCTTGCAACGCATGGCCGACCCGGCTATTACCCTCTTTTTCGGCGTACCTACTATGTATGTGCGGTTGATCGAAGCAGCACGCCAGCACGGCGTTCCTCGTCATCGCATGCGACTGTTTGTTTCCGGTTCGGCCCCACTCAGCCCGCAGACCTTTGCCGATTTTGCTGCTCTCTTCGGACAACCCATCCTCGAACGCTATGGCATGACCGAAACGGGAATGAATTTGACCAATCCCTACGAAGGCGAGCGCCGCCCCGGCAGTGTTGGCATGCCATTTCCCGGTCAAGAGGCTCGAATTGTCGATCGGACAACACGCCAACCGCTACCGGCAGGCGAGGTTGGCGAGATCCAAGTACGCGGACCACACCTTTTCCGTGGCTACTGGCGTAATCCGCGTGCTACAGCGGCTGCGTTTACTAACGATGGCTGGTTTAACACCGGAGATATCGGGTTCGTTGATACCGATGGCTATGTTCACATTACCGGTCGTAGTCGTGAACTCATCATCAGTGGCGGTTACAATATCTATCCTCGTGAAGTCGAGGAAGTTCTCGCCCAGCATCCGGCAGTCGCTGAATGTGCCGTTTACAGCCAACCCGATCCCGATCTCGGCGAAGTACCGGTGGCCGATGTAGTGATACGATCAGGCATCCATACCACAGCACAAGAACTGATTGATCATTGTCGTCATCAACTGGCTGCGTACAAACGGCCACGCCAGATCCGCTTCGTCACGGCATTACCACGCAATGCCATGGGGAAGGTACAACGTCATCTACTCGGAATCGATCCACCCGTAGCCGAGGAACAGCGATGAGTGATCTCGATGATTACGAAGGCGATCCGGCTCTCAACCGTGAGCGCCTGAGTGAACTGTTAACCGATCAGCTCGAAGAGCTGGCCCGCACGATCCATTCGCGCGATCAACTGGTGCGCGCACGTGCGGCCAGCCGACTGGTCAATCTTGAGGTCGATCCTGATCTGGTGTTACCGACCCTGCACCATCATTGGCCGGCCGTGCGTGAAGTTGCCATCGAAGCGATTGGGTATACCAGTAAACCGCTGAGTCCTGCGGTCATCGATGCCTTATTAGCAAGTATCGATGACCCGAAACCGTTTGTAGCCGCCGCGGCAATCCGCACGTTAGGACGAAAACAGATCGCAGAGGCACGTGAACAAATCACAGCTTGTCTCGATGATCCAGATCCTCCCATCGTTGCTGCCGCCATCGCCGCACTTGCCCGCCTTGGTGATACCACGCTCGCTGTAGCCATTCCCAACTTTCTCAACAGCCCACACCTTGCCATCCGCATCGCGGCTGCCGAGGCGGCGGGAATGCTGCATACCCCGGCAGCCGTCCCTGGGCTGTTACGCTTGCTCGAAGATTGCATAACGGCGTGGCAGGAAACTCAGCCCCATATTCCCAGCCGAGCGGCAAGTGTCGCAATGCAGGCATTAGCGCGCTTACGTGCCCGCACGGCGATACCACTCCTCGTTGAAATTGCCCGCTATGTCGTCGGCCTACGAACATTAGCAGTGCGTACTCTCAACCAACTCCAAGCGGTTGAAGCCGCTCCGGAGATTGTATCACTCTTGAATGAAAAAAGCATTCATCTCTCACACGAAGTTATTCGTTTGGTGAAGATGGCCGATTATCGAGCTGCACTCCCGGAACTACGTGCTCTTCTCCAACGCTCTGCCCCCAACCGACGGTCATTGACGATCCAGATTATGCAGATTCTGGTCGAATGGAATGACCGGGCGAGTATGCCATTACTTGCCCAATTGGCTGAGAGCTTTCCCAACGCCGAAATTCGTCATCATGCGGCCCGCTGCCTCACCATCCTAGAGCAAGTGACCACTACATCCGAGGAACCATCGCCACCGTCGCCAGATCCTGCACCAACGGTGTTATGGAGTGAACGCCTCCGCAAACGACAAGAGCGGATCGCATCCGTCAGCGTTGGGAGCATCGTTGAGGGAACGGTGTTGCGCGTATTGAGTTATGGAGCAGTGATCGATCTCGGTGGGATAGAAGGGTTTGTTCACGTGCGCGACATCGACTGGCGTTGGATCAGCGACGCACGCAACGTCCTGCAACCCGGCCAACCGGTCCGTGCGATGATTACCAACATTGACCGGCAGCATCTGCGTATCAATCTAAGCATCCGCGAACTCACCCCTGATCCGTGGGCAAGTCTCTCGCAACGCCTTGCCGGCGGCATGACGGTGCAAGGCACTGTTACCGGTATCACCGGTTTTGGTCTGTTTGTCGAACTCTTACCCGGCATCCAAGGTCTCGTCCATATTAGCAAAATTCCGGCGAAGCGCCGACCATTACGTGAATGCTTCCCACTCAGTAGTCAGGTGATGGTCACGATCCTCGCGATCGATAACGAACACCGACGCATTGCGCTGAGTGTTAATGAATGAACTGCAATAAAAAACCGCCCATCATTCGCATGATGGGCGGAGCCTGGTGGGGACGATGGGAGTTGAACCCATACGCCTTGCGGCACATGATCCTAAGTCATGCGCGTCTGCCATTCCGCCACGTCCCCCGCTGGCGAGTATAGCACGAGAAGCTGTTTCCGGCAAGAGGTTGCCGGGCAGGTTCGTGACATGTTATACTAAAGGGGCTATGTGACAGAAGCCCCCTTCCGCCGCGCATTTCGTATACCGTCGCGGTATCGACAGTCAGCAGGAGCCGCCATGAAAGCCGTTGTGATGGCCGGCGGCGAGGGTACTCGCCTGCGACCGCTCACGATAAATCGCCCGAAACCGATGGTATCACTGGTCGACCGACCGGTGATGCAACATATCATTGAATTACTCAAACTGCACGGTATCACCGACATTATCATTACCGTGCAGTACCTGGCAAATGTTATCCAAGACTACTACGGTGACGGCAGCGCGTATGGGGTTAATATTACCTATTCGCTGGAAGAGATACCGTTGGGCACTGCCGGTAGTGTCAAAAATGCCGAGCACCTGCTCACCGAACCTTTCCTCGTTATATCCGGTGATGCTCTGACCGATTTTAACCTGACTCAGATCATCGAGTACCATATGGCCTCCGGTGCGACCGCAACCGTCACCCTCACCCGCGTCGCTAATCCACTTGAATACGGCGTGATCATCACCGACGAACAAGGCCGCATCCGTCAGTTGCTCGAAAAACCGAGCTGGGGAGAGGTCTTTTCTGATACCGTCAATACCGGTATTTACGTCTTCAATCCCGATATCTTTAGTTACATTGAACGAGGCCGCGTCACCGACTGGTCGAAAGATGTCTTCCCACGTATGTTGCACCGTGGTGATCGACTGTACGGGTATATCGCCAATGGGTATTGGACCGATGTCGGTACTATCGAGGCTTACATGCGCGCTTGCAGCGATTATTTGTCGGGCAAAGTCAATCTACCGCGCATCGGTCACAATATTGGTGGCGACATCTGGATTGATCGCGATGCCGAAATTGCTCCTGATGCCCAACTGCACGGCCCGATCTACCTTGGTCACGGAGCTAAGATCAAAGGTGGGGTGATTATTCACGGGCCGTCGGTGATCCGTGACTACACCATTGTCGATTCACGGGCCAATATCGATCGCTCGATCATTTGGCGTAACTCGTACATTGGTGAACGGGCCGAGCTGCGCGGTGCGATTGTGTTACGCCAGTGCAACATTCGCTCCCGGGCAATGATCTTCGAGGGAGCTGTGATCGGCGATGGAGTTCAGATCGGCGCTGGTGCAGTGGTGCAACCAAACGTTAAGATTTGGCCCTCCAAAGAGGTAGATGAAGGCGCAACTGTTACGTCAAGTATCATTTGGGGGAGCCAAGGACGCCGTGTGCTGTTTGGCCGCTATGGGATTACCGGTTTAGTTAATATCGAGATTACGCCTGAAATGTGTGCCCGGCTCGGTGCAGCATACGGTGCGACACTACCGCGTGGCACTACGGTGACGATTAACCGCGATGCACATTTTACCCCTCGCATGCTGAAGCGTGCAATTATTGCCGGTTTGCCTTCGGCGGGGGTGAATGTCTGCGATCTACGCAATGTACCAATCCCATTAGCCCGTTACTATACCCATGCGATCGGCGCCGCCGGA
This sequence comes from Chloroflexus sp., assembly GCF_049970315.1. Taxonomy (GTDB): domain Bacteria; phylum Chloroflexota; class Chloroflexia; order Chloroflexales; family Chloroflexaceae; genus Chloroflexus. Next base: position 84,920 of record NZ_JBMFNE010000002.1, on the reverse strand, counting down.
GGTGTCCATGTCCGAATCTCACCGTTTGATAACCGAGTTGCCGAGATCAAATTCTTTAACCATCTCGGACTTGACATCAATAGTACGATCGAGCGTAAAATCGAGAGTACGTTCTTCCGTGAAGATTACCGACGTGCCTATCTGGATGAAATTGGCCGCATTTTCTACGGCGAAGATGTGGAAGAGACGTACCGAGCCGCGTTTATGAAAGCCCTTGGCCAAAATGCCGCTTTTGGCAAGGGTTTTCCAATCGTGATCGATTACGCGAACACCAGTACCAGTACGGTCATGGCCGAGATTCTGCGTCGGATGCAGGCCGATGCCGTCGAACTGAACGTCTATCTCGATGAACGGATGGTGTTTCAGACCGGTGCAGAGTTTGAGGCCGCAATGACGCGATTGACCAAAATCACGCCGGTAGTTGGCGCACAGTTCGGTGTCCGTCTCGATCCCGGCGGCGAGAAGATTTTTCTCATCGATGATCGTGGTCAACGCTTGCACCCGCTCCGTGCGTTGGCCGCCATGACGGCGCTCTCGATGCGCGCATACGGCGGTGGGATCGTTGCCGTCCCGGTGACAGCACCCCGTGCCTTTGAACAGATTGCCGCACGGTATGGCGGAAGTATCATTCGCACACGCGCTCACCTCGGCGCATTGATGAACCTCGCCGCCGAACGGCCTGACCTCTTGCTCCTTGGTGATGGTACCGGCAACTATATCTTCCCCCATTTCTACCCTGTCGCCGACGGCATGTTTGCAATTGCACGGTTGATGGAACTTCTCACGCTCAATCAAACAACTCTGAGTGAGGTTCTGGCCGATCTCCCACCTTACTATATTTGGCAAACCCGCGTGCCGTGTCGCTGGGAAAGCAAAGGCAAAGTGATGCGTATTCTCAATCAACAATACCACGAACGACACGGCGAACAAATTGACGGAATCAAAATTGAATTGGGACAAGAATGGGTCCTTATTTTACCCGATCCCGATGGACCATTTTTTCACGTCATTGCTGAAGGCAGTAGCGAAGAGCACGCCCGCATACTCACCGATAAATATGCCGGATTGGTGACGAGCTTGCAGTAGCAACCGGCAGTCGATTGGCAACTGCCGACTGGATACAGACGAGGAGGGGGCAATGTCTACCCGCTCAGGAAGTGAAGATCCGCTCTACAACGCAATCACGACGACGACGGTTCAGATTGGTCGTATTGGATACGGTCTGCTACGGTTACCGCTCGGTCTGTTACCTGCACAAAGTCGTACCCATATGGAACGCGCTATCTATGAACTGAGTCGCGCCTTTGCCAGCCTCCCTGGTGATTTCGCCCGCATTGCTGAACGTGAAATCATTCGTTGGGTAGACGAGCAACCACGGTACCGTCGCCGTGATGAACCAGAACAACACTTGACAGTCATGATTACACCGGAAGAAGCAAAGGTTCCGCTTGCATCACCACTGCGGGAAGAAACACCACCATCGCCCCCCAGCAATGACGAGCCGATTGAAGAAGACATTGCCGAGCTGATCACCGACGAGGTTTCCGCATCGATTACCGATATTGAACGGCTCATAGCTGAACCGCCGAATGTGAGTATTACGTATATTGAATACGACCCGCCCGGTAGCGATCTGGAAGGTGAGTTTGTTGTGATCACGAATGTATCTCACCAGCCCGTCGATCTTACTGGGTGGACGTTGATCGATGAAGGAGGACATCACACATACACCTTCCCGCATTTTACGCTGACCAGTGGCGCCGAGGTGAAAGTGTGGACGAAAGCCGGTACCGATGACGCCAATAACCTGTATTGGGGATCACGCCGCCCAATTTGGAATAATAGCGGTGATAGTGCAATATTGCGTGATGCAAATGGGAACCTTGTCAGTCGTTATACCTATGCAGCCGGCGCGTAGGGTTTGGTGATGATTCGTGATGGCAGGGGTAGGCTTTCCTGCGATGTGGTAAACAAAATCTTCATAGCGTGTGGGTGAGTATCTTATGAGCGATGTTTCTCTGGTTGGTCAGACCCTTGGGCGCTTCGAGATCCTGTCAGAATTAGGACGGGGAGGTATGGCGGTCGTTTATAAAGCGCGTCAGACCGATTTGGATCGGATAGTGGCGCTCAAAATCTTACCGCCTAGCCTGACCAGCGATCAGAGTTACATCGCCCGTTTTCGGCAAGAGGCGCGCAGCGCTGCCCGGCTGGAACATCCTCACATTATGCCGATCTATGAGGTCGGCGAGGTAGCGGGTTACCACTACATCGCTATGAAGTTTATTCAGGGCCGCACGCTCAAGCAATTGCTCCAACAAGAGGGTGCCCTCTCTGTTAAGCGCGCCACTCAGATCCTAGCGCAAGTTGGTGAAGCACTCGATTACGCTCACCGACAGGGAATCATTCACCGCGATATTAAACCCTCTAACGTAATGATTACCGACGAGGGGTGGATTTATCTCACCGACTTCGGTCTTGCCCGTGGTACGGGGAGTAACGGCGGTCTCACAATTGCCGGTACGGTGATGGGAACCCCGGAGTATATGTCACCTGAACAGGCACAGGGTCTGCCAAACGTTGGGCCACCAACCGACATTTACGCGCTTGGGGTGATGCTCTATGAGTTGTTAACCGGCGCGTTTCCGTTTAAAGCCGAGACCCCAATGGCGATGCTGGCCGCGCGCCTCGTCCATGCTCCTATCCCACCGCGCGATGTGCGCAGTGATTTACCACCGGCAGTGGAAGATGTGATTATGCGCGCACTGGCTCGTAAGCCGGAAGCTCGTTTTGCCACCGCAGCCGAGATGGTGGCAGCCCTACGCCAAGCGGTTGGGATGAGTGAAAGTGAGCTGAGCCGGCCACTTACTCCACAAGGTGGGATGCCGGCAATCGGCAGCGGACTACCATCTCCTTTGCCGACCCATCCGGCTACGCCCTTCCCGCCGACCCAGCCGGCTACGCCACCGCCGGTGTACGGCCCAACCACCCCATCACCGGCTTACCTCCAAACACCGTCGATGCCAGCATCTCATCCTTACGCTGCTGCCCCTACTACCCCAGCTCCTAATCCGCTTAACGTACCCGCTACCCCTACCCGCTCAACCAGAAAAGGGCTACTCATAGGCATTCTGGTGGGTGTCATCACGCTTGGGTTGCTTGCCGGTGGTGGGGTCGCGCTGTTTGCGCTGTTCCGATCTTCATCACCACCGGTTCCTCCTACCGATGAAACTGCGTCGTTGATAAGCACCGGCGATACTGCATTAGCCCGCTCTGGCGGATTGGCTGAGGCTATTGCAGCTTACCGCGAAGCCGTTGCTGCGAACAGCGACGACATGACAGCCCATGCGCGTTTGGCCGGCGCATTGCTGGCCCAAGGGAGTTGGAACGAAGTAATTGCGGCGGCTGATCCGCTGATAAATGCTACCGATAGACGCGCCCAAGCTATGGGGTTTGGTATTAGCGGATACGCCTATCTGCATCTCGGTAATCGAGTTCAAGCACGTCTCTCCGGCGAACGTGCGATCAAGGCGGATGACAACGAAGCGCTCGGCCACGCGCTCTATGCAGCGGTGCTGGCAACCGATGCGGCAGATAGTCACGATAACGATTTGATGGATCGCGCCTTTAACGCGATCGGTAAGGCGGAAGATCGACTCGCTGCTTCCGATCCGCTTAACCAATCCTTTGCACATGCCCTTCTTGGTTGGGCTTTTAGCCGGGATTTTCTCCTGCGCGACGATCCAAACACGCTGGAACAGGCTGTTAGTAGCCTTGAAGCAGCCATCGATCGCTTCCCAACCCTCGCCCTCTTTCACTATGAACTTGGGACGATTTATCTCACTACCGATCAGGATAGCACATTGGCCCGTGATGAACTTCAGAACACACTGACGCTCGATCCAACTTTCAGCGCAGCCCAAGCTGCATTGGGTGGGCTGGCCTATCGCGACGATCAAACCGATGTAGCGCAAGCGGCGTTTCAGAAGGCGCTCCAATTGAACCCTGATGAGAGCTTGGCACTTTTTGGGTTGGGCCGGCTGGCCTTCGATGATAAAAATTTTGAACAAGCGTTGGATTACTTTCAGCAGACAATCGATGCAAATCCACACTTCGCCAACGCATATGCGTATCTCGGTGAGACAAAGCTCTTTATCGGTTTTCAAAGCTCTGACAGTGAAACCGCCGGCGATTGGTACAGGCAGGCCGAAGCGGCCTACCGTGAAGCGCTAAACCGCAATGATTACGATGCGTTTGCGTACAATGGTCTCGGTTGGATCCTCTTGTACCAAGATCGGTATGATGAGGCAATTGAAGTGCTGCAAAAAGCCCTTCGCCTCGATAATACAAACGCCGAAATATTTAACGGTCTTGGGTGGTCCTACTTTTATAGCAAACACTACAGTGAGGCTGAAACGTTCTTCCAACAAGCAATTGACTTGAAACCTTCCTACACTGACGCCTACTTTGGTTTAGGTCGGTCGTATGAAGAGCAAGGTCGTTTTGCCGAAGCACTAGAAGCCTTTCAAACGGTAAAGCAGCTCGATCCAACATATCCGAACATCGATGAAGTGATCGAGCGCGTATCATCATAACAGATAAACAATGACAGTTGGAAAAACGCTCCTCCTGATCGGCCCACCTGGTACAGGCAAAACGACTATCGCTAACCTGCTTGCCCAAGAGTCCGGGGTGGCCGTTGTTGCCACCGGTCAGCGTCTCCGGGCCGAGATTCGCGCACAAAGTCCTATCGGTCGGCAGATTGCAACATTGCTCGAACAAGGTCGGCTAGCGCCCGACGATGTGATGGCCAAGCTAATGCGTGCCTGGTTGCAGGCAATTCCGCTATCACAAATGTGCCTTCTCGACGGTTATCCTCGTAGTGTTGCACAAGCACAGATGCTTGAAACAATGCTGGCCGAACTAGGACGACAGGTCGATAACGTCATCGTGCTCGATCTCAGTGAGGCAGCGATCCTTCATCGCCTCAGTGGACGCCGGGTTTGTCGTAGCCCTGCTGGAGACGATGTGACGCTGCACATCGATGACACCGAACGGATAGCACAATGCTTGGCAAAAGGAGGCGTCCTTCGTCAACGTGACGATGATCGACCCGAAGTAATCCGCGCTCGCCTCCGTCTTTATGAACAAGAAACAACACCAGTACTCGATTTCTACAGGCATCGTGGTTTAGTCCACCATATTAACGCCGATCAATCACCGGAAATGGTCGTCGCTGTGATCAACAAGGTGCTGCAAGACGATTAAATCTGAACTAGGAAGCTGTGTGCTACAATCACCGCACGACCGACCGGCGAAGAGATAGCGCACCAGCAGATGAATCTGTAGGAAAAGAACCGCACTGTTATGCGCCACAGGACAGGAGAGTTCAGTGATGAGCGAGTACGTTGCCCTAATTACCGGTGCAGCCAGCGGTATCGGCTTAGCCTGTGCCGAACGATTTGCTGCCGACGGCTACCGGGTGGTGTTGGTCGATCTCCCCGGCTCTGCCGGTGAAGCAGTCGCCGAACGGCTCGGCGGCATGTTTGTTGGCGTTGATTTAGCAACGCAGGCGGGTTGCCGACAAGCGGTTGATACCGCGCTCAATACTTATGGCCGAGTCGATGCTCTGATCAACAATGCCGGTTTTCAACACATTGACGCCATCGAAGACTTTCCCGAAGATCGTTGGGAAACGATGATCGCAGTGATGCTGACTGCACCGTTTCGTTTGACCAAGTATGTCTGGCCGAGCATGAAAGCCAACGGTCGTGGTCGGATTGTCAACATCGGATCGGTGCATAGTCTACGGGCATCGCCGTTTAAGAGTGCCTACATCTCGGCCAAACACGGCTTGCTTGGGCTTACCCGCACGGCTGCTCTCGAAGGAGGCCCTTACGGAATTACCGTCAATCTAATCGCACCGGCCTATGTGCGCACACCGTTGGTCGAAAAGCAAATCGCCGATCAAGCCCGTACTCGTGGTATTCCTGAAGATCAGGTGATCGAGAAGGTAATGCTCGAACCGGCAGCGATCAAGCGCCTCATTGAGCCATCAGAAGTGGCCGGCTTAGCAGCTTTTCTCTGCTCCGACGCCGCTGGTGCTATTACCGGCTCAGTGTACGAAATTGCTTTAGGTTGGACGGCACGGTAGACCTTGCACCGACCGAGAGGGCGATCTGTACTCGGCAAGACCGCCACAAGGGCAGGTGGTACCGTGGCATAACACAAGGAGTAGCCGCGACGTTCGGGGAGAAACACACAAACGAACGGCACGCCGACGTGTACGATTATTGCGAACGGATAGCCCCCCTAGCGGGTGCCCTTGTGGCAGTTCATCCTACGAGGTTGGAGGGATACCTAACACTACACGTGCCTCGGCAACATCATGGCGGATTTGGGCGACCAATTCATCAATACCACTAAACTTCCGCTCGTTACGAAGCCGCATCAACAGCTCGATCCGCACATACTGATCGTACAGATCACCTTGCCAATCGATGAGATGGGCCTCAACCACTTGGCGGGTACCATCGAACGTCGGACGTACCCCGATATTTGTCACCGTTGGCACAACCTCACCGGTCGCGAGATAGGTACGGCAAGCATAGACCCCATGCGCCGGCACTACTACATCTGGATTCACCTGCAAATTCGCAGTAGGAAACCCAATCTGGCGACCACGTCCATCACCACGAGTAACGAGGCCCCGCAGCGCGAAAGGCCGTCCCAACAACGCACCGGCACCGGCGACGTTTCCCGCCAGCACCAGTTCGCGGATACGTGAGGAGCTGACCGGAATCCCGGCTATCGTATACTTGTTCATGGCACCGACGGCGAACCCCAGCTCACACCCGATCTCCATTAGTCGCGGAATATCACCCTCGCGTCCCCGTCCCATCGCGAAATCCTCACCAACCCAAACCTCACGTACCGGCAATGCAGCGCAGATCCGCGCCATATATTCGGCAGCACTCAGTTGGCGGATCTCGTTTGTAAACGGCGCAATAATCAGCACATCCGGTTCGAGTCGTCGAATTTGCTCGATCTTCTCATCGAGATCCGTCAATAACTGTAATGGTTGACCGGGCTGTAACACGGCACGCGGATTCGGCTCCCACGTCAGCACTGCACTAAGCATATCCAAGGCACGTGCCCGTTCGACTGTGGTACGGATCAGTTGTTGATGACCGAGATGAACGCCATCGAAACGGCCAATGCTCAAAACCGTCGCCCGGTTGGCCAAGCCGGGAACAAGATCACGGGCGATCTGCAAGGTTTTCTGCTCCGTTTCTATCCTTCCTGAGCCAGCCGTTGTAATTCGGCCAGCCGGTTCAACGCTTCTAGCGGGGTGAGTTCCTCAATCCGCAACCGACGGAGGTACTCCACCACCGGGTGCGGTACGAGATCGAACAGCGATAATTGCATACTACCCGCGGTTGAGGGCGCCGGTGGCAATACCCGCTCCCCATCCGAACTTGGTTCGACGCGCTGATCCATCGGTCGTGCCGTGTGACCCTCGAGTTCGGCCAGCAAATCGTTGGCCCGCCTGATTACACTCGCCGGAATCCCGGCTAGCTCGGCGACATGAATACCATACGAGCGATCGGCGCCACCGGGACGCAGCTCATGCAAAAAGACGACTCGGCCGTCACGCTCGACAGCCGCCATGTGAAAGTTGCGCACACGAGGTAGTTCGGCATCAAGTGCCGTCAACTCGTGATAGTGAGTCGCAAATAACGTCCGACACCCCAACCGAGGCTCGTTATGGATGTACTCAACTACGGCCCGGGCAATTGCCATACCGTCATACGTACTCGTCCCACGCCCCACCTCATCGAGAATGATCAGCGAACGGGGTGTGCTCTGCATAAGCAATGCAGCAGTTTCGGTCATCTCGACCATAAAGGTGCTCTGACCGGTGGCGATGTCGTCTTGAGCACCGATCCGGGTAAAGATGCGATCCACCAAGCCAATTTCGGCTTCATCGGCGGGGACAAACGAGCCGATTTGCGCCATCAGGGTAATCAAAGCTACTTGGCGCAAGAAGGTGCTTTTACCAGCCATATTCGGGCCGGTAATGATCAAAATCTGGACATTATCACCATCAAGATCGACATCGTTGCCGATGAACGGCTCACCCAGCGTCCGCTCAACAACCGGATGACGGCCCTGCTTGATCCGCAATACCCGATCGGTTCGCAAGGTCGGTTGGACATAGCGGCCACGCACTGCTACCTCGGCCAGGGCCGCTAACGCATCGATGCGGGCCACCGCAGCCACTGTTATCCGTAGCCGGTCGAGGTGTTGCTGAATATCATCACACAACCGTTGAAAGATATCTCGTTCCAGATCAACCAGCTTTAACCGTGCATCGCTGAGCAACCCTTCGTAGTACTTCAGCTCTTCAGTCACATAACGCTCAGCATTCACCAGCGTTTGCTTGCGTTCGTAATGTGATGGGATCAGTTTCGGGTCAACGGCGCGCGATATTTCGATATAGTAACCAAACACCTGATTGTAACCCACTTTGAGCGAACGAATCCCGGTCCGCTCACGTTCTTTCGTTTCGAGACGGTCGATGAACTCTTGGGCATGGCGACTAGCCTTAATCAGTGCATCGAGACGCTGATCGAAACCGGGCCGGATCACACGGCGCGGTCGCTCGCCACCCTCTTCGGCAGCCCGCAGATAGTTTGACGAACCGAGCAACGCCGGTGGATCATCGTCGAGTGCCCGTTCTAGCAGATCGAGCACATCACTGCACGGATCAAACATGAGCAACGGCTCGCCGTCTATTTCAGGGGCGAGCAAGTCGGGTAACAACGGTGCGATAGCTTGCGCGATGCCAGGTAGTTTACGCAACGCGGCCCGCAACTGAACCATATCACGCGGTGTTGCCACGGCAATACCTTGTGCGATCCGATTGAGCGCCCGCTCCATATCGGGCAACTCGGCCAGTGCCTCACGAAGCTCAAGCCGAGCCATCGTCTCGGCGACCAGGCGTGCTACAGCATGCTGACGCACTTGCAATGGTTCTAAAACGATCAGCGGTTGGGCAATCCAACGCCGTAGCAAACGCGCCCCCATTGCCGTACACGTGCGGTCGAGCACGCCGATCAACGAAGCTTTTGCCCCTTGCCGCCCACTACTTTCCAGCAATTCAAGATTGCGCCGAGTCTGTGGATCGAGCAGCATATATGCACCGGTCTGGTACACCCGTAGATACCGCAACTGGTTGACCCGCTGGCGTTGCGTGGTCTGGGCGTATTGAATCAATGCACCGGCAGCGCGCGTCGCCAACGGGCGGTCTTCAAGACCACACACCGCCAGTGTCGCAACCGCCAACTGCTCACACAACGCGGAGGCAGCCGTCGCCAACTCCCAGCGCCACGTCGGCCACTCGGTCACGTGACCTTGCGTCCAACTGGCAGCACTGGGGGCATCAAGACGACGGGCCACCCGCTCGTGGGGCAACAATACCTCACGCTCCTCTTTGGTGAGCGGGGCCAAGTCTTGACTCAAACGTGCCTGTACCGGGGCCAGGTTTGGCAAACGGAGCGCCTCATCGTCAGGGACGAGCACCTCAGCGGGACGAAGACGCGCCAGCTCGGCTTGCAACTGGGTCAGTGCACGTGCATCAACAAACTCGGCAGCGGCAAATTCCCCGGTCGAAAGGTCGGCATACGCCAACCCTACCTTCCCTTGTTCAACCAGCACTGCTGCCAAATAGTTATTCGTGCGATCGGGCAACATCGCCGGATCGATCACTGTACCCGGCGTAATAATCCGTACAATGGCCCGCTGTACCATCTTGCCGCTGCTTTCGAGCGGGGTCAAACCGGCAGCGTAGACCGAACGAGGCCGCGTATCATTGCGCATCGCCTCCGTCTCGCTCAACTGTTCGGCAATAGCCACCCGGTAACCACGGGCAACTAATTCGCTCACATAACGATCAACGGCGTGGTAAGGCATTCCCGCCATCGGCGCATACAGCTTCTGCTGATCCTTCGGCGCTCGCTTATCAACGGCGTATTCTTTACGTGTTAACGTTACGTCAAGTAATTCTGCAATCAACTTTGCATCATCATCAAACGTCTCGTAGAAATCACCGAAGCGAAAGAGCAAAATCGCATCGGCAGCCTCTTCTTTTAGTTTGCGATACTGGCGATACCACGCATGCAATTCAATCGCAGCCATAGCGTTAGCTTATCTCATTCATCTGCTTGCCTCCGCGCTATGATAGCACATTCTCAATCGGCCTAAAGACGCAGAGGTAGCACAAGATACGCTCTGCGTCTTCACCGTACTATATTTAGTATGCCAACAATTCTCGTGCTGCGGCGAGGATTTTTGCGGCATTTGGTCGGTATGCGTCTTCGAGGGGAGGGCTGTAAGGGACAGGGGTATCAGGCGCCGCAAGGCGAGTAATCGGCCCGTCGAGATACTCAAAGGCACGCTCGGCAATAATCGCCGCCACTTCACCGCCTACGCCACAGGTGCGGTTCGCTTCATGGACGATCAGCACCTTGCCGGTCTTCTGTACCGTTGCCAGAATTGCCGCTTCATCGAGTGGTTTGAGGGTACGCAGATCGAGCACTTCAACACTATGACCCTCACGCTCCAGGGTGATCGCCGCTTGCAACGCCTCCTGCACCATCGCGCCATACGCGATGATACTCAACTCTTCACCACTGCGTCGCAATGCCGCTTGACCGATCGGTACCAAGCTCTCCCCTTCCGGCACCGGTCCCTTCAGTGACCGATAGAGATACTTGGTCTCGTAATAAATCACCGGGTTGGGGTCACGGATAGCGCTCAGCAATAGACCATAGGCATCGGCAGGCGTAGCCGGCGCCACGACCTTCAATCCGGGAGTATGCACAAACCATGCTTCATTCGACTGCGAGTGAAACGGACCGGCACGCAAACCACCGCCACCAGGCGCACGGATCGTAATCGGCACAGGCTGCCGCCAGCGAAAATGGTTAGTAGCCGCAAACTGGACGATGGCGTCAAATCCGGTTGAGATGAAATCGGCGAACTGCATCTCGACTACCGGCAAGAAACCTTCAAACGACATACCGATAGCAGCGTAGATCATTGCCAGCTCGGTCATCGGGGTATCGATCACCCGATCTTCGCCAAACTCCTCGATCAACCCTTGCGTCACCTTAAATGCGCCACCGTAGACGCCAATGTCTTCCCCCATAATCAGCACCCGCAGGTCGCGCTGCATCTCGTACCGCAATGCCGCTCGGATCGCTTCCAGATAGGTCAGTTCGCGCGTTCCCTGCTCGTCGGTGATCGTTGTTGTCAGCTTATGCAAACCTTGATCCCATGTCATTGGCTCCTCCTGCCGGTATATTATGCATAGACGCCATCGGTGAGTGTAGCCGGATCGGGGTAGGGCGAAGCCTCGGCAAACGCTTGTGCCTCATCGAGTTCGGCCTCGATCTTGGTCAGTAGCGCTGACAGTTTCGCATCATCGAGCAGGCCCCGCGCACGCAACTCGGCTTCGATCCGTGCAATCGGATCACGTGCTTCCCATGCGGCCAGTAGCTCTTTCGGCACATACGCCATATTATCGTGGATAGCATGGCCGCGCATTCGCATCGTTTTACACTCAATAAAGGTTGGACCACCACCGGCCCGTGCCCGTTCAACTGCTTCGGTAGCTGCTTGATAAACAGCCACAAAATCGTTGCCATCAACAATGACGCCCGGCATGTTGTAGCCGGCTGCACGTTGGGCAATATGCTCGATGGCCATCTGGCGACTGAGAGGGGTCGAATAGGCGTACTGGTTATTTTCACAGATGATAACCATCGGCAACTTAAACACACTCGCCCAGTTCATTGCCTCGTGTGCCAGGCCCTGCGAAGCACTGCCATCACCGAAGAAACACATCGCTACTCGTGGTTCGCCTTTGAGTTTGATCCCGTGGGCCACGCCGGTAATCACGCCGGTTGAGGCGGGCAAATGGCTAATAAAACCGATAATACCCAGACTAAGATCACCCATCCCGTGCAGATTTGCATCACGCCCGCGCGTTACTCCGGTTTCGCGGCCCAGCCACTGGGCCAAAATCCGGCGCGGAGTCAGGCCACGGACGAGATACGCACCGAGATCGCGATGCATCGGTGCGATAATATCACGCGGACCAAGGCTCATGGCAGCGGCCACGCTTAACGCTTCGTGACCGATCTGGGAAAAATAGCCGCCAACAATTTTGCTTTGCTTGTGAAGAAAGGTGCCTCGGTCGTCAAGTGCGCGGGTCAACCGCATCCAGTAGTGTGCTTGTTGCAACAAGGCATCATCGATCGCGTTCATGCCATCTCCTTAGCCAGACGAGGCTCACTTACATGCATTGCCGTCTTGTAAATAATTGGGGATTTATTTAGAGGTATTGTACCCGATCACGCGATCAAGGTTATCGATCACGCCGACAACAGGATCAGCTTTGCAAATATAAAACGGTGCGCGAGGAGGTACATTCCCCGCGCACCGTATACGCCACGACGATGCTTGGTGCGACGACTAGTGAGCGACGTTGACCGCAATCTTGCGCGGCTTGATCTCTTCCGCCTTCGGTACCGTCACCGTCAGCACACCATTCTCCAGCTTGGCCTCAATCCGATCCGGATGGATCTGGTTGGGCAAGCGAATGCTGCGGCTGAAGCGGCCATAGCGGCGCTCGGTCACGTGATATTGGCGATCCTTGCGATCGTTGCTCTGTGTAATTTCACCACTGATCGTCAGCACGTTGTTCTCGAAGGTGATGTTGAGTTGATCGGCCGTCATGCCGGGCACCGCCATTTCAATATGATAGGCATCGGCGGTCTCGCTCAGGTCAAGCGCCGGCACCAGGCTGCCATTGCGTGGCATCACACCGGTGAAGCCGGTGAAGAAAGTGTCATCGAGCAGTTGCGTCATCTCGCGGAAGGGATCCCAACGGGTGATGTTCGTCATAGCCGTCCTCCTTGCATCATTGGTATTGATGGTATTGATTCTTTTCAGAGCAGTGCTCTCATTCGAGCCTGCCTATACATTAACAGGTGATTGTTAGAATGACGTTGGCAGAGTATTAAAACTGTGTCTATGCTTAGCACGCATTTCTTAAAGTGGACGCCAGCATAATTTGGCTGATTACGCAAATATGCTACGCCAATCCCTGCTTATCGAATATACAAAGTTTTTACAAACCTATCTCAATCGTAACGATGCAAATGCGATCATCGGAAGAGTATCTGAAAAAATAGCCTCTCATTCTACAAAATCTTGAACATTCGATCTATACAGCGAGAATACAACGTGATACAATGGAACTGTACTATTAATAGTGCTCGTTCAAAGGGGTACAAACATGGGACGGTCAATTAATATCGACTTACAGGGAGGCGTAGTACCAATCTCACAAGCTGCGGCTAGTTTAGCGGCCTTAATCCGGCGGGCGAAAGAGAGCGGGCAGCCGGTTGTGATCACACAAAAGGGGTATCCATCAGCAGTGTTACTGAACATCGAACTGTTCGAGCAACTCCGTAGCTTAGCCCTACAAACCGAGCAAGCCCGCCAGCGAGAAGCCTGATCGAGCCGGAGACAACGAACGATGATCTCTTCATACACCAGTACTGCCCGTCATCACCATGATGACGGGCAGTCATCGTTAGGAATGCTCTAGTGTCGCTCGTTTTGCGCTGCCATCAAGGCCGGGATCATCCGATGATCGGTTTGGGCTGGTACAAGCGTCACCCGGGCATTACTCTCGGCTAAGTTTTGTAACTCGAGAATAGTAAACAGCGCATCGCGCACTTCAGGATCGGTACCGATACGGGCCAGTGCTTGCCCCAAAATCTGGGGCCTGACCGCCTTTGCACGGGCAAATTCGATAGCCGCCTGCCGCTCGGCAGTACTCGTGATAATATTCACCCGGTTAGCACCGTCTTGCAAAATCGCCGACGTCACTTGGCGCAGCCGGTTCACTACCTTCGCCTCGATCTGCCGGATCATGTTAATATCGCGGAAGTGAACTTTCCGAATATACACCGACCCCAACCGATACCCCCACTCTGCCGCCTTCGGCGATACCTCAGCACGCACCGCTTGGCTCATTGCATGCCGGTTTTCCAACATTTGCGCCAACGGCATATTGCTCAAGGTTCGCACCACAGCGTTACTAACGTTCGCCGCTAACGAACCTTGCGGGTCGGCGTTCTTGAACAAGAAGGCCACCGGATCGGTTACTGCCATCTCGTACCAAACACCGATACCCATCGGCGCACCCTCTTCGGAATTCACCGGTTGGCTGCGTAGGTAACGCTGATCAAGCCGCATATCGATCACATAACGGCGACCAAACAGGCCGATTAGGAAAGCGTTTATCCCTAAATGGAGTGGTAAGATCACCAACCCCGGCTCACGCAATACCCCAACCACGCTACCGAAGAGGGTATACACGTGGCATGTACCCTCTTGCACAATTGTGTAGATACCGAATAAGCGCAGCAGGCCAAATAAGGTGGGCACTACAATAAATGCGCCGATGAAGGTCATCGTGGCAACTATGATCACGGTCAAGAGAAAGGTCATTGCTCCACCTCCAGAATAACACGCTCAGCTTGCCGGTAGAGACCTAAACGAACGTTACGTAGATAGGCATTGAGCGCATCACGCCCACTCGCTTTGAGTGCTCGTAACTGCTCGGCCAACGCCAGCAACGGCTCAACTTCGGCCTGCGCTTTCAGCGTCTCGATCTCAACCGCCCGCTTCGACTGTACGATCTTCTGATCGGCTGTAGCTTGGGCGAGGCTGATATCCGACGATACCTGGTTGTGCGCTGTATTGATCGCTGCCATTGCCGACTCCACTTCCGGCGGTGCATCGATTTCGGTGATTAGTGAAGCGTCAAGAATGATTCCGTAGCGTGCCGCCGATGACAGACACTCGCGATCCATTAGCTCGTTGAGGTCACGCAGATTCTTGCGCAGATCGTTGATCGAAACACCGGTCATTTCGCTCCCTTCCCCAGCCATCGCATTTAACTGACCGGTTTCTGTAGCCGGTGCCGAAAAGTTGGCGATCCGCTCACGCAAGATTGAGATGAAGTATCCCATCACGTGAACCACCGGATTTTTCACCCCGAAGAGATAGGCGTAGAGGTGGCGCTCCGATACCCGATAGCGGATCTGGCCTTTCAGGCCGACGTTCAGTTGGTCTTTGGTGACCGCCTCCAACACACGACCACCCTGATTCGCCGTCGGGTCTTCCAGATCGAGCGCCATGTTGATGGTCTGGGTTGCGACCGACACCTTGTACACACGTTCCCACGGCCATTTAAAATAAGGACCACCGGGAGGAATAACCCGCACCTGCGGATAGCGATAACGTTCGCGTTCATCCGGGCGCAAATACTCGGCAAATGGATCGTCCATCGGTGGTCCCGGCAGGCGTTCAGCTCGTCCGAAGATGGTTTTCACTGCGCGCTCGTTTTGATCGACAGTGTAAAAGCTGAAGGCGATGTAGCGAACAATAAACCACCCTAACAGTCCGATGACAACCCCAAGCGTAACGTCCATACAACCACCTTCCTTGTCGTTGCTAACGACCCAGCGCTATCAACCGAAAAAGATATGCGTTCGCGGTCGTCACCACGAACGCATGAGAAAGACACCTGAATGCCGACGGTAAGCGATATACGGAACCGATATGAGGGCCATTGCGTGTATCCTCTCCTTGTGCTGTCAGTATAACATACGGATTCATCCCAGAAAGGTTGCACAGCAATTGTGCTATAATCGCGCTAACCCAGAATGTCATGGCAAGCCAATCGGCGCGCCGACAAGTGAAGGGCCATGTCGCCCGCATGGTTCTTCGCAAGTGTTCCGGTCATCGTAGATCAGGAGAAGGAAGCATGCGAAAGACTCTTCTTACACTGATAGCGCTCCTCGCGCTACTCCTGCCGGTACTGACCGCGTGTGGTCAGCCTACGGCTCAACCGACAGCGACACCGGCTCCCACAGCCGCACCAACCACCGCTCCAACTACTGCTCCAACAGATTCCAGCAAGCCCCGGATCGCACTGGTGACCGATCTGGGCAAGGTCAACGATGGAACGTTTAACGAGTTTGCCCACCTTGGTGCGTTGCGGGCGGCGCAAGAGTTCGGGCTGGAGTACAAGTACATCGAGACGCAGGCCCAAGCCGACTACGAGAAGAACATTCAAACCTTCGTCGATGAGGGTTTCGATGTGATCATCACCGTCGGTTTCCTCATCGCCGACGCTACCAAGAAGTTCGCCGCCGAACACCCTGACATCATCTTTATCGGCGTCGACCAGTTCTACGAGCCGGGCACGGTGACCGACAATTTGGTCGGGTTGCAGTTCCGTGAGGATCAGGCCGGCTTCTTGGCTGGTGCCCTGGCCGGGATGATGACCAAGACTAACACCGTCGGTATTGTTGCCGGTCAAGAGATCCCACCGGTCAAGCGCTTCAAGAACGGTTTTGATAACGGCGCACGCTATGTCAATCCCAACATCAACCTGCTCGGTGTCTATCTACCCACCTTCATCGACCCCGCCCTCGGCGCGAGCACGGCCCAACAGATGATCGGTGAGGGGGCAGACGTGATCTTCGGTGCGGGCGGCCCTACTGGCTCCGGCGCGATCAAAGAAGCGGCAGCGCGTGGCGTGTTTGTCATCGGTGTCGACCAGGACGAATACGTCACCACCTTTGCCAACGGCTCGGCTCCCGGCGCCGATAAAATTCTGTCATCGGCGATCAAGCGAGTCGATGTCGCCGTCTACGACCAAATCAAGGCGGTTGTGAACGGCACCTTCAAAGGAAACGGTATCGCCCTGTACGAAGCGGCGAACGGGGGTATCGGCTACGCTGATTACCACGACACTGCTAACATCGTGCCGGCTGAAGTGAAGGTGCGAATGGAGCAGATCCTCGCGGCGCTGACCAACGGCACACTGACGACCGGCGTCGATCCGGTCAGCGGTGATGTTGATCCGGCGACTATCCCAACACCGCAGCCGTTCCGCACCTCAGATGTCAAGCTACCCCGGATCGCGCTGGTGACCGATCTGGGCAAAGTCAACGATGGAACCTTTAATGAGTCGGCTCACCTCGGTGCGTTACGGGCGGCGCAAGAGTTTGGGCTGGAGTACAAGTACATCGAGACGCAGGCCCAAGCCGACTACGAGAAGAATATTCAGACCTTCATTGATGAGGGCTTTGATGTGATCATCACCGTCGGTTTCCTCATTGCCGACGCTACCAAGAAGTTCGCCGCCGAACACCCTGATATTATCTTCATTGGGGTCGACCAGTTCTACGAGCCGGGCACGGTGACCGACAATTTGGTCGGATTGCAGTTCCGTGAGGATCAGGCCGGTTTCTTGGTCGGCGCGCTGGCCGGGATGATGACCAAGACCAACACCGTCGGTATTGTTGCCGGACAAGAGATCCCACCGGTCAAGCGCTTCAAGAATGCCTTTGATAACGGCGCACGCTATGTCAATCCCAACATCAACCTGCTCGGCGTCTATCTGCCTACCTTCATCGACCCCGCCCTCGGTGCGAGCACGGCCCAGCAGATGATCGGTGAGGGGGCAGACGTCATTATGGGCGCCGGTGGACCTACCGGCTCCGGTGCGATCAAAGAGGCCGCAGCGCGTGGTGTCTATGTGATCGGCGTTGATCAAGATGAATACTTTACGACATTCGCCCGTGGTACCGCCCCCGGTGCCGACCGGTTACTGACCTCGGCATTGAAGCGGGTTGATGTTGCCGTCTACGATCAAATCAAGGCGGTTGTGAACGGTACCTTCAAAGGGAACGGTATCGCGATGTACGAGGCAGCGAACGGTGGTATCGGTTACGCCGACTATCACGACACCGCCGATGATGTACCTGATGCGGTCAAGCGCCGGATGGAGGAGATTCTTGCCGCCCTGACCAAGGGTGAGTTGACAACCGGCGTCGATCCGGTCAGTGGTGATCTCGATCCGGCGACCATTCCAGAACCGCAGCCGTTCCGACCCTAAATCTAAACCGGTTTAGTAGGACACAACCATCACGACCCTGCTTTGCAGAGTCGTGATGGTTGTTTTTATAATTATCAAAACTAGCTTGCCCCATAACTTTTGAGCGTCAATTTATTTAACAGCAGATGCTGCGCAGTCATTGTACCAACGCGGTTTTGCATGGCAACATATCGATACCATGTTGCAAGTGCGTGGACGGAGCTACATCTTGCGCCGCAACTATCGTAACACAGACCAAATTGCGATGGCGTGCGCTGCTATTCTCAATCAAACCGACGGCCACATCTCAATCGACGCCATCCACGAAGGCCACCGTCCGGTCGTGCGATGTTGCCGCTCCGTTAGCGAAGAGGCTATCGCCATCCGCGATTTCTTGATGACCGCAGCCCGCCAGTGGCGCTTGCCCATTCACGCCGGTGCCGTACTCTGCCATAGCCGGCAGGTAGCCCAGCAGATCTGTGATGAATTACAAAAGATCGGGTTGTCGGCAGAACTTACCGAAAAGAGGCAGATCGATCTCTGTAAGCCGGTGGTGAAGGTAATGACCATCCATTCGGCCAAGGGGCTTGAGTTTCCATTTGTGGCGGTGCTGCGGTTAGCGCAAGACCATTTGCCGCATAGTTTCGAGCATTTACCACCGGAAGAACGAGACGAGATGATCGAACAGGAGCGCCGCCTGTTTTATGTTGGGTGTAGCCGTGCAATGTGCGCCCTCCTGGTATGCGCCGATGCCGATCAACCGTCACCGTTTGTGCTCGATTTGCCGAATGAACTTTGGCAGTGGGAAGAAAAATAGGCGTGAATTCTGAACAGAAACTACATTATGATGCACCGGCGTTTAACTCAAGCCGGATATACGTACCAATGGCCGTTACCAATCCTACGCCAAGCCCTAGCCATATACTCAACTCGGCGCTCCACCGCTGCTGAGCCTCGGCAATCATGCGTAGGGTGCGCAGATTACTATTTGCCAACCCCATCACTCCCTGCTGGAGAGCTTGTTGGGTTGCTTCGACCAGCTCACGTTGATTCACCAGTAGCCATACCGATCCGATGGCACTTGCAGTCAGGTACGTAAGGATACCGGCCAGCGACCCGATCAAGAGGGCTAATACTAATCGGCCGAGCCAGTTCCGCTGCGGTACCGTCGCGTTATGTGCGATGCTCATCACTCCACCCTTAGCTGACTACAAACCGACGCAAGCTTAGCTCGGCAAGGTCGGTTGCCCAACACGTTATGCAAATGCCGAGCGACTACTCGCACCACAAACGAACCAGCACTGTATTAGTTGCTACCGCCAGTTACGAGCAAAAGGAGATACCACCATGTAAGCCTACGAAGTAGTTCCCTCACCGTTATTTTCATCACCGGTGATTCGTCGGCGCGCACGCTCCTTAGCAGCCCGCAAACGCGCCAGCGCATCTTCGGTCGCAGACGTGGGAGGAGCTACCGGGTGCGACGACGAGGTTGATGACGCAGGAACCGACGGTGGTGGCGTCAGCGGTTGCTGGGCACCGGCCATCTGGCGGCGAGCTTGATCACGCACAGACCGCAATCGTCCGAGCACCGGATCAGGCGTAACCGGCACTGAGCCGGCCGGTTGGGAGCGTCCGGCCAATGTACCGAGCGCGCCAAAATCACTCCGCCGCAACATCAGCCGACGCAAGGCGATATCGATGGGCAACAGGATCAACGCCAATAGGAGCAGCGGCAACGCAATCTCTTGTGCCGAGAAAACCAGATTGATCCGACTGAACACCTCAGCCGGTTGTTCAACAAACCGACCTTTGGTCATATTCGCCAGTTCGGCTAATAAGCCGGGGTTGGCTTGAGCACTGCGATATTCCGAAGAATACGGAACGACCATTCCAGCTGTCTCTTGGACGACCACCCGATCACCGCGAGTGCCGGCAATTTGCACTAAATACGTGCCGGGCACGGGGCTTTCTAACCGCGCTTGATACTGGTTTGGTGCAACCTGTGTCAACCGCACTTCACGACGCGAACCATCGCCACCGATCAGCGTAGCCGTCACCGTCAAATCATTTTGCCCGGCAGCCGTCATCAGTCGCACAACTGTCTCACCACCAGCAACCGTCACCTCGGCGCGGACATCGGAACCACCACGTGGTGTCAGATCCCCGACTAACTGAGCTGCGAATCGTGGAAATCCGTCCCATGTCAACCAATCACGGGCCCACTTGCCTTTGGTATCGCTAAGCCAGGCCGCACTGCGTCCCAAACCATACTGCCAGGTTGCCAGTATTGGTTGCTGGTCTTCGGTCGCCAGGATCAACTGCGCAGTATCTTTGAGCGTGCTGCCGTTGTAACCGTAGAGTGGTGGAACTGCGTTAATTCCGGCCAAAATAGGGCTATTACTGTAGCGTACCGGTACAAATGGCTGTTCAACGATGTAATTACCAATCGCCGTAATGGTCTCTTGGACGAAGATTTGCGGTACATCAGCCATATCAGCCGCCGGATAATACCGACCACCACCTTCAGCCGCCAACTGTTGCAGATAGGTTGCCGAACCACTTCCCGCTGCCACCACAGTCAATGTAATTCCCTGTTCACGCAGACGAGCCGCAATATCGAGCTGATCACCACCGCTCCCCCAACCATCGGTCAGCAAAATCATGTGCTTAATACGGGCATCGACCTGCTGGAGCATCTCTTCGGCGCGCAGCAGACCGGCGCGAATATTAGTCGGTCCGCGCGGCTCAACGCCGGACACTGCATCAATCACTTGTTCAACCGTAGCCCCGCGGGTAGCGGCAAACGTCGGAAAAGCGGCGCCGTCGAACGTCACCACCCCGACCGTATCTTGTGGACTGAGCAATGCCGTCGCTTGCACCACTGCATCTTTGGCAATATCAATTTTTCGCTCGGTCGAAGAGGTAATGGGGCCGCCGCGATCGGGATTGGCACAATGACAAGCATCCATCGAGCCTGACTTATCGATCACAAACACAATTGCCAGATCGGGCCGTAGCTCACGGTTGCGAACGTCCATATAGACCGGCAATACCTCTTCGACCGCAGTACGACCATAGCCACCGACGCCAAAACTTTCTTCCCCACCGATCATCAACAAACCACGACCGAGATCGCGCACATAACCGGGGATAGCCTGCATCAGCCCAACCGGCAATGCCCGCGCAGGTGTATTTACTAATACCAACGCATCGTAAGTGCTGAGATCGGCCAACGAACGTGGGGCAGCCTCCGGCGCAATAATCTCGGCCACAATATCGGCTGCAGTAAGCGCCGTCGCTAACGGACGAGCATCGGTGGCGTTGCGTGCCACCAACAAGACGCGCGGCGGCCCTTGGACCCGAATTAAGGCTGCTGCTTCATTATTCTGTACCCGCCCATCTTGCGCAGTCTCGACTTGCACCCGATAGCGTTGGAAACCACTTCCCTTAATCGGAACCACGAATTCAACCCGTGTCGCACCGGGTCTGAGATCGAGTTCACGTTCCGCGACGACCCCAACATCATCGATCAGGCGCACCGTTGCACGCTGCGCTACCGTGCTCTCGACAGTTGCCACGATCAACGCCTCTTGACCATCGCGGACACTATTCGGCGCTTCAACGCTGGCCACCAATGCTTCTGCATCGGTCTCGACGAGGGTCAGATCGACAATGTCAATAGGAATACCACGACTAGCCGCCAAACGGGCCACATCAATCGCCCGCCCACTATTTTCGCCACCATCAGAGAGCAACACGAGCCGCTTTTGCGAGTCGGCGGGGAATAATGCCATGCCTAGTTGAATGGCGGCTTCAATGTTAGTACGGTTAGTGATGGGAATTGAAGTAATGCGTCCTAATCGTCGATCACTATCGGGGGCTCGTTCAACCAAGGCATTACCACCGAAGACAACGATTGCCGCTTGATCGTCCGGCGGCATCTCTTGCAACGCCGCACGGATAAAGGCTTCGGCCTGAGCACGGGTCGATGCCGGCATTGAGTCGCTGCCATCGAGTAAAAAAACAGTCGTAAGTCGGTCAACCGGACGCACAAATTGAATGCCGGCAAAGGCAAACACCAGGAATACCGCTATCAAGGTTCGCACGATCAAGCTACCCCAGAACCGCATTGGTGATAAGCGGCGCGGGCCTAACAGCGCGACCGCAATCATCACAACCGGTATGATGAGTAACCACAACGCTTCGGGGTAGATGAACGAGATATAGGGCATAGGCATCCGTCCGCCGGTAGATACTTACCTGAATATGGAATGTATTGGCATTGTACCGATAATGAGCCGCGTTGACAAGACAAAACCTCACTTCTTTTCTGAGACGTAGCTACCGTTGTTCAGGTTCCACTGCACAGCCTAAAACAATCGCTTATTCTGCCGTTTGCTGCGCAAACAAGACGCGGATCAAGGAGGTATGGCATCTCCTTGGTCCGCGTCTCAGGGCAAACCATGCGGTACAAAGCGTATCACTATGCAGTGACCGGCTCAGTTTGCGGCTCAATCTCGATCTTAGCCCCCAACACTTTCAGGAACTGCGCCAGCCATGCCGGGTGTGCCGGCCATGCCGGTGCAGTGACCAAATTGCCGTCGGTGATCGCCTGATCGGCGGGAAGTTCGTGATACTCAGCACCAATTAACGGCAGATCAGGGCCAACTGCTGCATACGCGGTGCAGCGACGACCGTTCAAGACGCCGGCCGCTGCCAGTACTTGTAAACCGTGACAGATCGCTGCCACCGGCTTATTGGCGGTGAAAAAGTGGCGGGCAATTTCGAGCACACGCGGGTTGAGTCGAATGTATTCCGGTGCGCGACCACCAGGAATGACCAGGGCATCGTATTCGTGTTCATTCACCTCATCAAAAGTCTTGTTAAGGACAAAGTTGTGACCCCGCTTCTCACTGTAGGTCTGATCGCCTTCAAAATCGTGAACTGCCGTGCGCACGAATTCGCCGGCTTTCTTACCGGGGCAGACGGCATGCACCTGATAGCCGAGAGCGGCAAGTGCTTGGAACGGCACCATGACCTCGTAATCTTCGACATAATCGCCGACGAGGAAGAGAATTTTCTTCGCCATACACTACTCCTCTTGATATATGACCGGCTGACCACTCTGTCAGTATATTGCGAGCTGCGATAACTTTACTGTAGCACAGTTCAAGGGAACGGTCAACCAACCTGCAATACGCGCAGCGTTTCGGCGACCGCCTGCTGGAGACCGCTCAAGCAGTCTTCAAGCGGCTGATCGGTGGTAGCTGCACGTTCGAGCGCCTGCGCTGCGGCTGCCACCAGCACGGCCCCAACTTGACGAGCACCGCCTTTCAGACGATGGGCTATCTGTCGTACTTGTTCACGATCACGCCGGGCAATGGCCACAGTTACCTGATCGAGCTGTTGTTGGAACTCGTGTCGGATCAGCTCACAGGTTGTGCGTCTTATTTCGATCTGATCACCACCGAGTGCGGCCAACAGCTCGTTGAACATTGCCCTATCGATCACCAGCTCCTCATCTGTAGCGGTACTATGGACTATCTGATCACGTCGGTCGGTGGGTGGATGTAAGGCATCGCGAAGATCTTGTAAACGAACCGGTTTATTAAGAAAACCGTCCATACCGGCTGCCAGGCAACGCTCACGGATACCGGCAAAGGCATAGGCGGTGAGAGCAATAATCCGTGGTTGCCGGATGCGATTGCCAAGCGCACGAATGTGGCGCGTCGCTTCTTCCCCGTTCATTTCCGGCATTTGTAGATCCATTAGCACAACATCAAACTGGCCATGTTGGACGGCATGTAAAGCTTCACGACCATTCGCAACTACCGTCACGTGATGCCCCAAGACCCGTAGAAGATGCAACGCCACTTGCTGGTTGATCTCGTTATCCTCGGCCACTAAGACGTGCAGTGCTGGTGTCTGAACAGACGAGGGTGATCCTACCGACTTCAACGGTTCTACCGGCGCTACCACACGTTGCATTGGTAAGCTAAGAGTAAAGATTGAACCCTCGCCCAAACGACTATCGGCCCGTAGCTCACCACCCATCAGGGAAGCCAATTGAGCACTGATCGCCAAACCCAACCTGGCCCCATCACGCCGTACTTGTTCGCTACGATACCGGATAAACGGCTGGAAGAGCCTGGGCAGATGTTCGGATGTGATCCCAATACCGGTATCACTCACCCTGATCGCTACTTGACACCGGTCATCGGCGACATCAAGCAGATCAACTGTTATCGAGACACTCCCATGATCGGTGAACTTTATTGCATTACTGACCAGATTTGTCACGATTTGGCGTACTCGCATCCCATCAACGATGACTAACGCTGGAAGCGCGGGATCGATTCTGACACCCATGTGCAAGCCTTTTCGCACGGCCTCGCGGCGAAACAACTCACACACAGCCATGATAATTGCCCGCAGATCGGTCGGTTTGGGCTCTAGCTCTACCTGCCCCGCCTCCAGTTTGGAAAAGTCAAGCACATTATTGATAAGAGTTAGGAGCGATTCACTCCCGATCCGAATTGTCTCGATGAAGTCGCGCTGCTTGTCGGTCAAGCCTCCTCGCAACAAGACCTCCGTACTCGTAATAACCGCATTCAACGGTGTCCGCATTTCGTGGCTGATCGCGGCAAGAAACGAGGTTCGAGCACGTTCGGCCTGCTCAGCAGCTTCTTTGGCGCGCAGTAAATCGGTTGCGATCTGTCGCTCGACGGTAATATTCCGACCAACAATCAGACCACCACTAATTTGCCCTGGTGTGATCTCGACGGGAAGTAAGACGGTATCAAACACTTGATCATCGATAGGATAATCGATGCGATGCGTCGCACCGTTCAAGACCTCATGACACAGGGATAGTAATTTTGAACAGTACGGTTCAGGAAGCAGATCAGGCAACAAGCGACCTTCAAGCTGTGCTGAAGTGACGCCAAAGCGAGCTAATTCAGGACCGGCAGCTAGCGTAAGGCGGAGATCGGTGTTGAACATCAACACGATGGTACCTGGTAGCATGTCGGCCAGCATGCGATAGCGCTGTTCGCTCGCACGAAGTGCTAGCTCATTTTCTTTGGTGCGGGTAATATCTTGAAACGTACCGCGCAGCTTGACTATGCGCCCATTCTCCCAGACCGGCTGGCCGATCGAACGCACCCAACGGAGATTGCCTTTTGCTGTCCGAAACGGTAAGGCGAGATCCCATTCGGCCCCGGTGGCAAGGCACCGTTCATACACTTCACTGATCAGATGATGTACTTCGGCAGGGTAGAAATCTATCAACTCAGGAGATGGTGGTATGTCACCGACCGGCAACTCGTGAATAGCAAACATCTCCTCCGACCAAACCATTGTTCCCGTTGCCAGATCAAGCTCCCAGCCACCTACGCTTGCCATCTTCCCCACAGCGCGCAGTAATTGTTCACGTTCGGCAAGCGCCTGCTCAACGGCAACCTGTGCCGTTATATCAGTTTGCACACCGACAAACGCGACAACATTCCCGGTCTCGTCGCGTACTGGACTGATCGAAAGCTGATTCCAAAACGGTTGCCCATCTTTGCGATAATTGAGGATACGCTCCTGAATTGGGTGCGCCGCCGCAATCGCCTCGCGTAGCCGATCCACCGTTGCCGCGTCGGTCTGTGGACCTTGCAGAAAACGGCAGTTACGGCCAAGAACCTCATTGGGAGCATAGCCGGTAATCGTGCTGAATGCCCGGTTGACGAACACAATTGGCTGATCAGCACCGGCATCGGTCACGATCATCCCACTCGCCATTTCGTTAACAGCAGCGAGGAGAAACCGGTTTTGGGTGCGCAATCGGGTAATTTCTGCTTGCAAATCGGCAATTTGCTGAGCGAGTTCGGTTTCTTGCGCCGAGTGCTCGGAAGCAGACGGGGGTGCGGAATGCTCCATGAATCCCAATTCCTTAACCAGTTGGTACGTATGCTTGAAACCACCTGTTGCTTACTACAAGGAATTGTGCTAGTGGTATGATACCATTTTTGCTCGAATTGATGTGGATTCTTTTATCAGGTATGCACAATTAACAAGGGGTATAACAATACTATACCCCTACCGAATAGCCCGATATGACCCATCCACCAAACGGTACTACAAGGTTGTTTGGTCGATGTGAACCGGCGGATCCCGTTCGATCCGCTCAATCAATGCCGCCAGCGCACGTGGCTTAATGTGGTACAACTGATCTGTTACCCGCACCGGTTCGTGCAAATCGGGATGTGCGGTATCAATGACAACGTGCCATTCAGCATCGTCAGGCCAGTCAGGTAAGATAAACGGCACCTCCTCGTTGCCGGCATTGATCAACACGAGCAATACATCGTCACGCATGGGTTTACCGTCTTCGGTGCGATCATCAATGACGGCGCCGTTCAACAACACCCCAATACAGTGCAAATCGGGCTGCTGCCACAATTCAGCACTCACCTCTTGCCCATCCGGGCTTAACCATTCGACGTCATACTCAGCATTCGCAAGATGACCGACAAAGAAGCGGCGTCGGCGCAAAACGGGATGCTCACGACGGAACGCGATCAGACGACGGGTAAACGTCAACAGCAGCTCGGCCTCAGGGTCGGATTGCCAATCCACCCACGAAATCGAGTTGTCTTGGCAGTACGCATTGTTATTACCCTGCTGCGTTCGCCCACGTTCATCACCTGCCAGCACCATCGGTGTCCCCTGCGAGAGGAAGAGCGTAGCGATAAAGTTCATCATCTGCCTCAACCGCAGTGCGCGAATGTCCGGGTCATCGGTTGGTCCCTCAACACCGCAATTCCACGAGTTGTTGTATGAGTCGCCGTCGCGGTTCTCTTCACCATTGGCCTCGTTATGCTTCTCATTGTACGAAACCAGATCGCGCAGTGTAAAACCATCGTGCGCAGTGACGAAGTTGATCGAGTGATACGGCCGACGCCCGTTGTGATGGTAGAGATCCATCGAACCCATAAACCGCGAAGCAAATTCGGCAGCCTGACCGGGATCACCCTTCCAAAATCGTCGTACCGTATCACGATAACGACCATTCCATTCGGCCCATGGTGGTGGAAAGCGACCAACCCAGTAGCCATCAAAGCCAACATCCCACGGTTCGGCGATGAGTTTCACGCGCTGTAACACCGGGTCGTGCTGCACCATGGTCAAGAACAGGCTAGGTTGTTCAGAACCGGCCGGGCCACGAACGAGCGTGCGGGCGAGATCAAACCGAAACCCGTCGACGTGCATCTCGGTCACCCAATAACGGAGCGAGTCGAGGACCATCTGCAAGGCACGTGGATTGTTCATATTAAGACTATTGCCGGTACCGGTATCGTCGAGATAGAACCGTGGCTGATCGGGGACAAGCCGATAGTATGAGGCATTATCAATGCCACGAAAGCTGAGCGTTGGGCCGAGATGGTTACCCTCGCCGGTGTGGTTGTAGACGACATCGATAATGACTTCGATGCCGGCAGCGTGCAGGGCTTTGACCATCGCTTTGAATTCATTGACTTGAGCTTGTGGGTCGCTCTGGCTGGCATAACGCGGTTCAGGGCTGAAGTAATTGATCGGTTGGTAGCCCCAGTAGTTCGTAAGACCGCGATCGGTAAGGAACTGATCGGTAATAAACGCTTGCACCGGCAAGAGTTCAACCGCCGTGATCCCCAATTCCTTCAGATAGTCAATCACGGCCGGTGTCGCCAGACCGGCATACGTCCCACGCAATGCTTCTGGCACGGCGGGATGCAGTTTGGTAAAGCCTTTCACGTGCAGCTCATAGATCACCGAATCGGCCAGTGGAATATCCGGTGGTCGATCATTGCCCCAATCGAATTGCGGATCGATCACAACTGAGCGAGGCACGTAGGGTGCACTATCACGCTTGCCGATGGTCAAATCACCATACGGACTATCAACGCGATAACCGTAATTGGCCTTATCCCACCGCAATTGACCCGCCAACGCACGGGCATACGGGTCGATCAAGAGCTTATACGGGTTGAAGCGATGGCCCTGTTGCGGGGTATAGGGACCGTATACACGATACCCATAGAGCTGACCTGGACGTAATCCCGGAATATAGCCGTGCCAGACATCAGCCGACCGTTCGGGAAGAGTGATACGCACAGCCTCATGCAGTGCATCAAGACGATCAAACAGACACAACTCAACGCGCGTCGCGTGCGCTGAGAAGATCGCGAAGTTTACACCTTCACCGTCCCACGTTGCCCCAAGCGGATACGGACGACCTGGCCAAACATCGGTAATTCGCACGCAAATCCTCCCCTAGATAAACACTGGTAGCGTGCAGACTGGACAGCAATTGCCACCTGCACGCTACCTTGCGATAGGACTCATCTCAAACCCTGATAAACATCGCACGAAGTTAGAGGTAACAACCCTACCGAATTAACGCTCCTCCTTACGCTCACGCGAGCGGAAGACGATGACAATCGGTGTACCCTGAAAACCATAGCGTTCGCGTAGACGATTCTCAAGATAACGGGCATACGACCAGTGAACCAATTCGCTATCGTTAGCGAAGAAGAGAAACACCGGTGGCTCAGTTTGGGGCTGTACTGCGTAGTATAAACGGAGATGGGCACCCTTCTTGACAGCCATCGGCGGCTGTTGGACAACCACCTCACGCAAAAAGTTGTTCAGTTCGCTCGTCGGTACCCGTTTCTGACGCTGAGCGTAGATCTCACGGGCATAATCGAGCAAATGACCGACCCGCTGACCGGTCAATGCCGAGATAAAGACGATCGGTGCATAGTCGACAAACTTAAACGCTTCGCGTACTCGGTGTTCATATTCGTAGTAGGTTTGCGAATCTTTGGTGATCGCATCCCACTTATTGACCACCAGGATCAAGCCTTTTTTCGCTTCGAGCACCATGCCGGCAATGTGGGTATCTTGAGCGGTAACGCCTTCGGTTGCATCGATGAGTAACATCGCAACATCGCACCGCTCGATTGCACGCAAGGTGCGTAAGACACTGTATTTCTCGATCCCGCGCTCAATTTTACCGGCACGCCGAATCCCGGCGGTATCAATCAGGGTAATCGGTTCGCCGTGGTAGGTAATCGTAGTATCAATCGGATCGCGCGTCGTACCGGGAATTGGACTGACCACACTGCGCTCTTTGCCGAGCAGACGATTCAGCAACGAAGACTTACCAACATTGGGGCGACCAACAATCGCCACTCGCAGATGGCGCTCCTCATCCTCCTCGAATGTCTTGGGCGGAAAATACTCGGTCAAGCGGTCGAGAACATCGCCGGTACCAAGCCCGTGGAAGGCACTCATTGGGATCGGATCTCCCAGATTCAGCGCATAGAACTCAACTGCATCGAGCATGCGCTCTTGGCTATCGCATTTGTTCACCGCCAACACAACCGGCTTTGCAGTTGTACGCAAAATATCGGCTACATCGGCATCAGCCGTCGTCAGACCATCACACCCGTCGACCATAAAGATGATCGCGTCGGCCTCGGCAATCGCGTGTTCGGCTTGGGCACGGGTACGACGAGCGATCTCCGCTTCAGGCAAAGAAGGATCTTCGTCACCAAATAGAAGACCGGCAGTATCAACAACGGTAAACTCACGTCCATTCCAGAAAGCATCACCGTACAGCCGGTCACGGGTGGTACCGGGAATATCTTCCACAATCGCCCGTCGCTCGCCGATCAAGCGGTTGAAGAAGGTTGATTTTCCTACATTCGGACGGCCCACAATGGCCACAATCGGTTTTGGCATAACTCCTCCCGGACGCCAATCCTGTGCGTCCTCGCTTTCTATTATAGTAGGTGTCGGGATAGACGTTGCATAGTATTCATCGTAATGCGGCCATCGTCCGACGGAGTTTTTGCTATGATCGATGCACTGCTTGGGATTTTACTCTGCCAACTGATCGGTGAAGTGATTAGTCGTGGGCTTCGACTACCGGTACCCGGCCCGGTAGTCGGTATGCTGTTGCTCTTTGCCATTTTACGCTGGCGCGGTGGACCACCACCCCAACTCAGCACCACTGCCCACGGACTGCTCACCCACCTTCCCCTGCTGTTCGTCCCTGCCGGGGTTGGGGTTATCGTGCATATACCGTTGCTCATTCGCGAAGGATTGCCGTTATTCGCCGCAATTATCGTCTCAACGACAATTACGCTACTCGTAACCGGCCTGACCGTCCATCGGCTGTACCGGAGGAAGTGATCCACACGTATGGATGACCGAATTTTTTCGATCTGGGTATATTTAGCCCAAACTCCACTCCTCTGGCTCACCACGACCATCACCATCTATCGCCTGATGACGATTATCAGCCGCAGATTGGGTTCACCCCCGTTCCTCAATCCTGTTCTCTTATCAATATGCTGGTCGGTATCTTGCTTGTCACCGACACTCCGTATGCCACCTACTTCGATGGAGCCCAGTTCGTTCACTTTCTGCTTGGACCGGCGACGGTTGCGCTGGCTATTCCGCTCTACGAAACGGCTTATGGGACTATCTGAAGCAACAGTACGTTCCCTCGCACCCAAATCGATTACGACGTCCATTGCGATGGGTATTGCCGAACAACTAGGCGGCCTACCCTCACTGACGGCCGTCATTGTCATCGTTACCGGTATGGTGGAGGCGCTGTTTGGCTGGGAGCGGCTCGGCTTGGCAGGTATCCACGATGATAGTGAATGAGGCTTTGCCCCAGGCTTAGCATCGCACGGTCCGGGCACTGCACGCTCACTACAATTTAGTAGTGAAGCGGGAGCCTTAGCCGGTTTGGCAATGGGGTTAAACGGCGCACTAACGTCGCTCCTCGTGCCATTGCTGGCACACTGACTCGGATTATGAGAGCTGCGTATGGATGGAGGACGAGGCAGGTAAGATGGAACGCTTACCTGCCTCTATTCGGCGATAGAAGGCAGAGGGGAACAACCGCACTCTCATCCCGCTTCATCAAGCCATTGCATGCGGATAGCAAGCAGGTTGTACTAACCCTCGATCCGCTCCATCGTACCATCCGGCAACCAACGGATACGTACACCGTTGATCTCCGTCCAGCCCTCAAGCTCTTCTTCCTCTTCCTCCTGCGGGACGAGGACCGGCCCACGATCCTGCGACCAGAGGATGAGTTCGTCAATTGTATACCATCCCGGCCGATAATGGACTTGGTCGGCCGGATTAAGCCAGAAACGAATCTGGCCGTCCATCCATTGCCAACGCTCAAGCGAGCGCCACTCCTTGCCCTGATCGCTCAGGACGACCTTGACCTCCTCCAACATGCGCAACAGTTCCGGCAACGAGCGCGGCGTACTGTAACGCAGTTGCAGCAGGCGCTGATTAATTGCGTCCCGCAGTCGTTCGAGCTCAGGTATGCTCAAACTTTCTAGATCGAAGTCAATCACTGCGGCTTCCTTTCCCGGGATGTCGATCCGATGTGCTCTATGCCGCACCGAACCGGCCCGCTTCGACATCCATAAACAGAATCCCTTGGGTTGGTAGCGCGCACTGCGGTGTGCGTTAATCGCCTGCCTGTCCCCCACATGTATCATACCCCAATTTTGTTACAAGAACCTTTCCACGGGGGGTAAACAGCAGCGATCTTTGTGTTTCTGCAATAATAACGCAAATCACGACGATTAGGTTGCAAAACCGGCCGCACTTGATAACATTTCAGTCATCTTTCAGGTTGCGTTGATAACTCGAGTGCAGCCAGCAAGCGAAGTGCTTCATCAGCATCGTTACCGCACATGTCGGGATATGGTCGTAGACGAACACAGATTGCCGGACGTTCGGGTTTACCATACAACGCACAGCGATTGTCGGTGGTTAACTGAACACAGCGCACACCGGCAGGCTTGCCATTCGGCATACCCGGTATCGGTGACGAGATCGAAGGGGCGATACAACACGCGCCACAACCAACTCGACATTCCATCGCAGGCTCCTCGCGCACCGATCAGCACGATGTTACTCCTCCGCGATACGCTCGATCCGTAACCCACGAATCTCTCGCCCCCGTGCTGCCCAACGTCGGTGATAATGTGACTCGAACACGGCCAACTCACTTGGTGAAGCGGGTAATCCACGCAACTGCGGGAAGGCGGGCAGCAATTCTTGCATCAGGGTGAAGAGGTCTGGATGATCGGTCAGAAAACTGAGATACCCACCCGGTACGAGCGCACGCTCAGCGCAGCCCAGCATCTGCGCCGAAACGAGTAGTTGATTGCGTTGTCGGTTGCGTAACAGCGGCGGTGGAAAGTGAAGAATGATCGCCGTCAAGGCGCGATCGGGAATACGCTGGTAGAGGAGACGTGCATCGGCGTGCAGAAAGATGATATTCTCTAAACCTAACTCAACTACTCGTTCCACCGCTCGGTACAGCGGTTTGGCAACAATATCAACCCCAACAAAACAGGCATCTGGCTGTGCTGCGGCCAAGGTGCAGATGTATTCACCGGTTGCACAACCCAACTCAAGAGTCAGCGGTGCATTACGCCCAAACAGACTCTCAGCATTCAGCAACGGAAAGCGGGCAGGATAGTGATAGAGTTCGTGGGCCGACCACGAACGATAATAGCGTTCAGCTATCTCCGGTGGTGGTACTGTGACCTTTAAACGTGCAGGATAACGACCTCGACCCATATCGGTAACACTTAAGACATAAACGCAAAGAACGCAAAGAACGCAAAGAACGCAAAGAACGCAAAGAACGCAGAGATGTGAAATTAGCTATACTCTGGTAAGCGCAACAAGGCCAGGGCGACGACTGTTGCCCATGCCAACACCTTAAACTCACCAGCAGCGAGTGCCTGCCGTACCTCATCGACCGTCAACAAAACCAATTCCTGCGCTTCAAGATCATCGCTCGCGCCTTTACCCACGAATGTCGCGCCACGCGCTAAGTACAGATGGGCTACACCGGCGCCGCGATTCCCGTCTACCGCATAACGACCGAGATGTTCCCAATCACTCGCAATATAGCCACTCTCTTCGCGGAGTTCGCGTTGTGCTGCTCCCAATGGGTCTTCCCCGGGTTCAAGATAGCCCCCGACCGGCGCCAGCGATAAACCCTCGACCGCGTATTTCTCCTGCCGAAAGAGAACAAACCGATGGTCAGGTGTGATTGCGACGACATTCACATATTCCGGTGTGATAATCCACTGCCAATCCGGAATCTCACGACCATCGGGAAGAACGACGTGATGGCGTTCGACTGTCAAAAATGGTGGCTGGTGTAAAATGACTTCCCGTTTGCGTAATTGCCATGGTGGCATGATCAAGCCTCTCTTCTAAAGCGAGGGATCATCAATCTGATCACCGTACCTTGCAGTGTATTCGTCTCGATCTGTAATTGTCCTCCATGGACACGAGCAGTTTGGCGAGCAATTGCTAACTCGATGGTATGCGCTCGTTGTGTTTGGATCGAAACACTATGGAGGTCACTGTCTGGTGGTAAGCCAGGATCGGCAACTTCAATCCAGACATATTGCTCATCAGACCCACTACCAACCTGAATAACCCCACCGTCCGGATTCGCCTGCGCCGCTGCAACGATAAGAGCAGTGAGTGCGGTGTGGAGCAGGTTGGTTTCGCCGGCAGCAACCGGTAAGGTGCTCAATGACTCAACAATAGTGATCGCAGCGCGATGTGCCAACTTGTGGGTAGCAGTATCGATCGCCAACCGTGCAATTTCTACCAGATCAACCGGCTGGATGTGGAGTGATTCGAGCTGTGCAAAGCGCTGCAAGCGACGCGCACTCATTGCACCAACTTCAGCAGCCGTGGCAATCATCTGGAGATCGATCCGTTGCTCACCTTCAGCGTCGAGTTCGAGTAACTGTGCTCGACCCAAAATGACCGTCAGCAGGTTATTAATGTCGTGGGCAACCCCCGTAGTTGCCAAACCCAGCACACGCGCTTGGATTACGTCGGGATGCAATATCGCCGTTGCCAATTCGACGAAACGGGCCGCATCAGGCCATAATGGTCGCGTCGGTACAACCGTATTCACACGGTCAGGTAGGGACAGGGTTTGCCCAACACTACGCACGACTACTTCAGCCCACAACGCCGTTCGCGCTTCACCGGCGGCATAGCGTACCATCAGTTGTGACAGTAAGTGTTGCCAGATCACGTGCCGCGTCATCATACGGCGGCAGAACAGGGCATCAACGAGAGGTGCGATCTGTTCAAGCAGGGGCGATACATCGGGCATTGCCCCTGGAACGAGCAAACCACCGATCAGTCGACCATGCACAACCAACGGCTGCCAATGATCGGCGAACTCTCTTAGTCCGTGTAACGATGGTGTCTCACCGATAATCACATGCTGAGTCGGCAAGGGCCACATCAGTGTTGGTTGAGCTGTGCCCTGGGCTACCGACCACATAACCGGACCGATAACTAACCATGTTGCAGCAGGGACTAGTGGAGCTATTGCCCGGCACAATGCTCGTTCCGTCACCGTTAGTGGCGAAAGTGAAGCAAGGACGAGATCATACCGAGAAGGTGAACGGTCGGCATGGTGATTCATGATCGCTATGCATAGGTGAGACTATCATTCGCTACGGCTCAGGGCAACCCGGTGCAAGTTGCGTAATCGCTGTACCACAAAGACCACTGCCCCAATTGCCAATACCACCAATACCAACTTCTGGTACTGATCGATAATTTCGATCACAAACTCCCAGTTTGCCCCGAGGATGACGCCACCAATGGTTAGTAATGACGTCCAAACGGCTGAACCAAGAGTTGTAAAGATCAAGAAGCGCCCCATTGGCATACGATTCATACCGGCAGGCAACGAGATGAGACTGCGAATGATCGGAATCACACGGCCTCCAAGCACGATCACATCACCGTAGGTCGTAAAAGCATGCAATGCTTTATCAAGGTCCTGCTCAGAGAGGAGAAAAAAACGACCGTAGTGACGGAAGAAAGGACGAACTAACGGCTCACCGGCCAGCATCCCGATATAGTAGAGCACAATTGCGCCGAGCACCGAGCCAAGCGTTCCGGCGCCAATTGCCAGAAACAGGTTCATCTCACCACGCCCAACGAGAAAGCCGGCAAACGGCATCACCAACTCAGACGGGATTGGTGGAAAGAGATTTTCGGCCAACATGACCAGCGTGATACCGGGGTAGCCAATGGCAAGAATGATGCTTTCTATCCAAAGACCGAGTTGTTCGAGAATACGTCCCATGCAAGAATTCTCCGTCTAACTGTCTTGTGTATCACATACATTGTCAGGTATGGTAGATGATTGCACAGATGTCGTCAAGTAGCGGTTTTTCATCTCGTTATTGGCGCATTTTACACGCAGCTCAGTGTAATCATTACCGAGTATAATCGTTCAACGATGATCACACCAGCTTACACCTGCTGCTCACCGAGGATTCTATGGACAACTCGCGCCCAACGATAGCCTTTTGCCCACGGTGTGGCGCACCGTTGCCGCCGGGCAACCCACGATTTTGCATTGAATGTGGCTATCCATTAGCAGCCCAAAACGAAGATACCCTCTCTACCCCACTCCCATCATCTGCCGGCCAGATGACAGTACGCTTACCCAATGCGCGTGTCGCGCAGAGTGTGATCGGCGGTACGGTCAAACTTCCATCATCTGGCGCAGTCCCACCGGGGATGTGGGTGCTTGATGAACCACCTTCGGCGCAAGCGGTCGTCGCGATTTATGCACCATTACGGGCAATTGTCGGCGGTTGGAGCGGATTAAGCGGGCAGGGGTGGCGGCGTGACGAGCGACAGGCACTGGCCGGTTCTCGCATGCTGTTTACGTTCTTGGCCGAACGAGTTTGGTTTCCGGCGCCAGGATGTGGTGGCGGCTTACAATTGCATGTTACGATTGCTGCCATAGCCGAATCTGAAGAGGGACGAGAACGGCTCGGCTTTCGCTATCGCATCGGTGACGATCCGCCAATGGAGGTACGGTACGCCGAGTGGCGCACGAGCGATGGCCATCCGGTGCCAAATCAGCCGATTCCGGCAATTCAGATTATGGCACCACCGCGGATTCCGCGCGTCTCCGATCTGAACGAGACAATCCGACGCATGAGTCGCAGTGAAGCCGACCGCTGGCTCGTCGGTAGCGTCACTCAAGGCGTTTACCAGCTCCTCGGCGGTGACATCCAGCAGCGGACTCCGGCCGGACGCGGGTTGTTACTGGTTGAAGTCGTCGAAGAGGAACAGCGCAACTGGTTGCAACGGCTATTTGTCGTCACACCCGCCCGTTATCGAGTGCGGATTGAGCGTCCATTGACGGTTGATTTGACCACTTGGAACCGGCAGGTTAAACAGATTAGACAAGAGGCAGCCGCCCTCGGCCTTGATGTTGAGACCGATGCTGCCATCGAGTGGTGGATCGATCGCTATGGGTACGATGGGGTGATTTTTACCGGTGCAGACCAGCGTTATCGGTGCAATCAAGTCATTGTTGCTTTTCGCCGTGGGCAATTGGTACGAGTGTGAGCACAATGTACCTCAACCTGCTTCAGCCGCCAATACTTCAATAACTGCCAACAAGCGTTCTGACCACTGTGCTCCAACTAACCGTCGATCTAACCTAATCGATTGCTGCCCAAGCTTGAGCGCCGCATCGCGCGGAAACCGTCGCCGCAGTCGATCACGCATTGCCGGCGTTAAGCTGGTCATCAGGCGGATGAGAAACACATCGCCTTCCGTCGTGATCGACACTACACCAGCTTGCAGCGCCAACAACCTTATTTGCAACCAGAGGATCAAGTGTAACACCGGTTCTGGCAGCGGCCCGCCAAAGCGGTCGATCAGCTCTTGGCGCAGACTACGCACTTCCTCGATGGTGTCGGCATCGATCATACGCTGGTACACCGCCAATCGCACCGTCTCATCAGCAATATAGGTGGGGGGAAGGTAGGCGGTCAACGGTAAATCGATGGTCACCAACGGTGCCACCAACACTTTTTCCGACACGGTAGGCGCGCGCAAACCAGCCGCCATCGCCGTTGGGGAAGGTGTGAATCCTCGATCAACGGTCATCTCATCGACATCCCGCTTGAGTTGCTGCACAGCCTGCTCAAGAAGGCGTGAATAGAGATCGAAACCCACCGCAGCAATGTGCCCCGACTGCTCGGCACCTAACAGATTACCGGCACCTCGTATTTCAAGATCACGCATTGCTACACGGAATCCGGCGCCAAGTTCGGTCGCTTCTTGGATCGTCTCTAGTCGTTGGCGGGCATCGGATGACATGGGGGCGGCCGGGTTGTAGAGAAGGTACGCATACGCCCGTGTTGCACCACGCCCGACTCGGCCGCGCAACTGATAAAGCTGGGCGAGTCCGTAATGCGTTGCATCATCGATAATAATGGTATTGGCATTGGGAACATCAAGACCACTTTCGATAATAGTGGTACAGACGAGCACGTCGTACCGCCCCTCGAAGAAATCCATCATCACTCGTTCCAAATCACGCTCGGCGAGCTGACCGTGACCGACGGCAATCTGCGCTTCCGGCACCAGCCGACGCAACCGTTCTGCAACGTGGTAAATACTCTGTACCCGGTTGTGGACAAAGTACACCTGTCCCTCACGTTCGAGTTCGCGCCGAATCACCTCTTGGATCAGATGATCATCGGCAGGAACGACATACGTTTTGATCGGGAGACGGTCTTCAGGCGGTGTATCAATCACACTCAAATCACGGATACCCGACAGCGCCATGTGTAAGGTGCGCGGAATGGGTGTGGCCGTTAGCGTCAACACATCTACCTCGGCCCGCAACTGCTTGAGCCGCTCTTTGTGGCGAACACCGAACCGTTGCTCTTCATCAACGATCACCAGACCGAGATCACGAAACACAACATCGTTGGAGAGCAATCGATGCGTACCGATGATTATATCGATCTTACCTCGGGCCAAATCGCGCACGATGTCGTCTTGCTCTTTCGGCGAGCGAAAGCGTGAGAGCATTTCGACTGTCACCGGAAATGCCGCCATCCGTTTACGGAACGTATCAAAATGCTGTTGGGCCAGCACCGTCGTCGGCACGAGGATAGCTACCTGTTTTCCGTCTTGTACGGCTTTAAACGCAGCGCGCAGGGCCACCTCGGTCTTCCCAAACCCAACATCACCACAAACCAATCGATCCATCGGGATGGGGCGCTCCATATCGGCTTTCACCTCGGCAATAGCACGTAGTTGGTCATCGGTCTCAAGATAGGGGAAGCTAGCTTCCAACTCGCGCTGCCACTCGTTATCAGGTGAAAATGCAAAACCGGGCTTGAGCTGACGTTGGGCATACAGATGGAGCAGTTCCTCGGCCAGCTCTTGCACCGCAGCACGTACTTTACGCTTTGTGCGTTCCCAATCTTGCGTACCAAGCCGAGTGAGGGTCGGGGGGCCATCACCAGCACCGATATAGCGTGTGACCCGATCAATTTGGTCGACCGGAACGTAGATTTTATCTTCGCCGGCATAGCGTAACACGAGATATTCACGCTCGACCTCGCCGACGGTACGGCGGATCATGCCATCAAACACGGCGATGCCATGCTCGATATGCACTACATAATCACCGGGTTTGAGTGAGCGCAGAAAGGCAGTGCGATCGACTATCGTCGTCTTACGCCGACGTTCACTGAGCGGACGACGTTGGCGTATTCCAAAGATTTCGCTATCGGTGAGCAGGGTTAGGCGCAAATCGGGTACGGTAAAGCCGGTTTCAAGCCCGCCGTGAATTGCGATAAAGCGCCCGCTTATAGTCTCACCCGTCAACCGTTCACCGACCAACTCTTGCAACCGAGCGGCTTGCGCGGTCACTGCTACCACCACCTCACCGGCCCGCACCTGCTCGACAATCGTCTCGATAAGGCGACGCATCTGACCACCATACAACGGCGGTACTCCAAACAGCGGTGGAACGAGTGCGTCGGGATACTCGTTGTGGGTCAGATCAGCCACGACCAGCTTGGTCTGACCGAGCAGCTCAAGCTCTTCCCAGCGCAGATAGGGCCGCGGAAAATCGGACGGTAGTTCACCGATCGTCACTAATTGATCGCGGTACGTAGCGGCTTGCACGTCGATCTCGGTGGCGTGCTGTTCGAGGAGATGGGCTTCGGCAAGTGTCACTAAACTCTCTGCCGGTAAGTAATCGAGCATGGTAGCCGGTTGGGTAAAGAAAAATGGAGCGTAGAAAGCGCGACCTTCAAAGCGCTGGCCGGCTGCCAGTTGTTCACGCACGACTGCCCACTCTTCAGCTACCTCACGACGTAATCCTCGCAGATCGAGCGCATCAATTCGATGTAAAGCCTCTTCACGCTGCCAGAGCGGAATCTCGTGTGGTGGGCCAATCTCAGCATGTTCCAACCGCTGCTCACTGCGCTGCGTGGCCGGATCAAACCGGCGCAGACTATCAATTTCATCATCGAACCACTCGATCCGCAATGGCAACTCATCACCTGGCGACCAGACATCGAGAATGGCACCACGGCGGCTTACCTCACCGGGGACTTCGACCATCGCAACACGCTGATAGCCGTTTGCCAGTAATCCATGCAGGAGTTGGTCCATCGGCATCTGCAAACCACGCCGCAGTCGGATCGTCGCTGTGGCTAACTCGGACGGAGGCATTGTTGGCTGCATCAATGCCTTAATCGGCGTCACAATAACGCCCGACCACTGACCGGTTTGCAAGCCACGCAGCACTGCCAACCGACGCGCGATCACATCGCTCCCGGCGGACATGTGCTCATAAGGGAGTGCATCGGCGGCGGGAAACAGTCGGACACGGTCAGGAGATAACCATTGGCATAGGTCATCGACGGCGCGGCGCGCACTCTCGGCACTCAGAGTCACGTACACAACCGGCAACGGCCAACGACGGGCTAAAGCAGCGATCAAGGCCGGGCGAGCCGCAGTTGGCACCGGGGCTATCGTCTGATAACCGGGACGTAGAGTGGCTGCCAATCTTGTGAGTACAGGTAGCTCGGCGAGCACTGTACCCAACGCGCTGACACTTGAGCATTGCCACGAGACTGCCGGTAATGAGGTCATAAGCGAAGCGGTGTACTTGAATTGAATAAAGAAGAAGCCGCAACGTGTAAGTTCAACTCCATGCGGCCTTGCACAATACTGTTAGTATAGTACCACGAGGAACACCGACGATTACGGACGACGGGTCAGCAACACACCACTAATAATCAACAACCCACCGATACCCTGCACCCATGTCGGCTGTTCCCCAATCAGCGGCCACGCCAACAACGTTGCGACTAATGGAATTGCGCAGCTATAGATAGCAGTACGCGCACTTCCGGCCACGCGCACACTATTATTCCAAAGGACATAAGCCAACACGAGGGCTAACAGTGTCGCATACAAAAGACCAAACCACGCATTGAAGCTCACACTATCCCAAGCCACTCGCCCCCAATCAGGTATGCTGATCAAAGCCATCCCCGGCACACCGGTCACCATCGTCCAAGCAGTGATAGCTAATGGCGATAAACCCTGACCAAGGGTGCGAACGCCAAGTGTGTACATCATCCAACAGAGTGCAGCACCGAGCATCAACAGATCACCGAGCAAACCACTACCACCGAGGCTTAGCCCACGTTCGGCAACGACCAGCATCACGCCACCGATAGCTAGCGCAATTCCCATAGCCATCGTGCGTCGTACCCGCTCAATACCGAGCACAGCAGCGGTAAGTGCTACCCAAGCCGGCGTAGTCGCGATAATCAGCGAGCCATTTGCTGCGGTGGTTAGCGTCAAACTATAGGTAAACAGCGCCTGATACACCGTGTTACCGATAAACCCAATCCAAGTCAACTTCCAGAACGTTGCACGGTCGGGAGGTAGCGCACGCCGGCCCTCACGCCAAAACGTAAAGGCTAGCAGCAACACACTTGCGCTGACAAAGCGTAACGTCGCAAACGCCAATGGCGGAATCTCGGTTAAGGCCGCTTTGACAATGCTAAAATTCGCACCCCAGATCAAGACCACCAGCAGCATGGTGAGATCGGTTTTGGTCAAACCGGTGAACAAGACCCGCTGCTCGATACGGGAAGTCGTGCTCGTCACAGACACCTCGGTATAGATAATCGTCGGCGTATTTCGCCGCTAAACATAGCGTACACGAAATTAGTGGTCATAACCAGCGTCTATAGGCGGATATTTGGCTTATCAGAGAAGTTTGGATCACGACAACAAGCACAATGTAGGGGCATGAAAAAAAGTGACAGAAAACCTTCCACACCTAACCTCCCAAGCCTACCGTACAATTCGTGCTATACTGAGCGACGCACGCAGCATGTAGCTGTCGCGCCAATGATTTCGGGCGTTGTTACCCGGAGGAACTATGTCAACTCTAATCGAAGCGATCATTGCTCGTGAAGTACTCGACTCACGCGGCAACCCAACGATCGAAGTCGATGTTCGACTGGAAAGCGGTGATGTAGGGCGGGCAATCGTACCAAGTGGTGCCTCAACCGGTGCGCATGAAGCTCTTGAGTTACGCGATGGCGACAAATCGCGCTACAACGGGAAGGGTGTTCTCAAGGCAGTGCAGGCCGTGAACGAAGACATCGCCGAAGCGCTGATCGGCTTCGACGCTGCCGACCAAATTGCGCTCGACAACGAGTTAATTGCGCTTGACGGCACTCCCAACAAGAGCAAGCTGGGCGCCAACGCGATTTTGGGTGTCTCACTCGCAGCGGCAAAAGCTGCTGCTGCCGCTTTTGGACTACCACTCTACCGCTACCT
This sequence comes from Chloroflexus sp., assembly GCF_049970315.1. GTDB lineage: Bacteria > Chloroflexota > Chloroflexia > Chloroflexales > Chloroflexaceae > Chloroflexus. The sequence continues at coordinate 43,123 of NZ_JBMFNE010000002.1, read as the reverse complement.
TGGTGGCGTCTATGCTCACATACTGCCGGTACCGATGATGAACATCATGAACGGCGGACAGCATGCGACTAACAGCACCGACTTTCAGGAGTTCATGATTATGCCGGTCGGTGCCGACAGCTTCCGCGAGGGTCTCCGCTGGGGTGCTGAAATCTATCACGCCCTAAAGAAGGTCATCCACGACCGCGGCTTTAGCACCACCGTCGGTGATGAGGGTGGCTTCGCACCGAGCTTACCTACCAACGATGCTCCCCTGCAACTGATTATGGAGGCCATTGAGAAAGCGGGCTACCGTCCCGGTGAGCAGATCTATATCGCCCTTGATCCCGCCACAACTGAGATTTACGAGGATGGTAAATACCACCTCAAGCGCGAGGGCCGCGTCCTCACCAGTGCCGAGATGGTTGATTACTGGGTCGATTTGGTTCATCGCTACCCGATTATCTCCATCGAAGACGGGTTAGCCGAAGACGACTGGGAGGGATGGCAGTTATTGCGATCCAAACTCGGTCACAAGATTCAGTTAGTCGGTGATGACTTTCTGGTAACGAATGTACAGCGACTGCGACGAGCTATCGATGCACGCGCAGCCAACTCAATCCTGATCAAGCTGAATCAGATTGGTTCTCTCACCGAAACCCTCAGCGCAATCCAGTTGGCCCAGCGCAGTGGCTGGACGGCGGTGGTATCGCATCGATCGGGCGAGAGCGAAGATGTGACCATCGCCGACCTGGTCGTCGCAACCAATGCCGGCCAGATCAAGACCGGTGCACCGGCGCGCACCGACCGTATTGCCAAATATAATCAATTATTGCGCATCGAAGAAGAATTGGGCAGCGCCGCGCAATACGCCGGACGCAACGCATTCACATCCATCCCCCACGGCATGTAGGGCCGCACGGCGGTGCGGCCCCAGAACGGCGGTGCGACCCCCGCACGGCGGTGCGGCCCCAGAACGGCGGTGCGACCCCCGCACGGCGGTGCGGCCCCCGCCCATCCCCGCATGGCATGTAGGGCCGCACGACCGTGCGGCCCTACATGCCATGCGTTTGGATGATCCGTTCTATCCCTTAGCGCTGATCAATCGGCACATAATCACGCCGCTGCGGGCCAATATACACCTGCCGCGGTCGCGTAATCTTCTGCTCAGGATCTTCGAGCATCTCAAGCCACTGCGCCAACCAACCCGATGCGCGTGGAATGGCAAACAGGAAGGGGAAGTACTCGATGGGGAAGCGCAACGCTTGATAGATCAAACCACTGTAAAAGTCAACATTCGGATAGAGCTTGCGCGAGACGAAGTATTCATCTTCCAATGCCACCCGCTCAAGTTCCATTGCTACATCAAGTAACGGATTGGCCGCCGTAGCCGCGAAGACCTCATGGGCAATGCGCCGAATAATCTTGGCCCGCGGATCGTAGTTCTTGTAGACGCGATGACCAAAGCCCATCAGACGAGTCTCACCCTTCTTCACTCGCTCGATAAATGCCGGCACATTCTTGGGATGGCCAATCTGCTGCAACATCCGCAACACGGCTTCGTTGGCCCCACCATGCAACGGCCCATACAATGCTGCCGCTGCGGCTGCCAGCGCGTTGTAGGGATCGGCATGACTCGAACCGACGCTACGCATCACCGAGGTTGAGCAGTTCTGCTCATGGTCAGCATGCAAGATGAAGAGCACATCCAACGCCTTAGCCAACACCGGATTGACTTCATATTCGCGTTGGTTCATGTAGTCCATCATGTAGAGCAGATTGGCAGTATAGCTCAGCGAGCTATCGGGCAGGTTAAACGGTCGTCCGATGCGGTGTCGGTAGGCAAACGCAGCGATGGTTGGAATCTGACCAATGATACGCCAGATCTGCTTCTCGCGCACGGCAGGATCGTGAATGTTTTTCGCTTCGGGGTACAACGTCGACATCGCCGCCACCGAGCTGATCAAGATACCCATCGGATGCGCATCGTAGCGGAAGGCCTGAATCAACTCGACGAGGCTATTGTGCAAGAACAGATGGCGACTAATGCGATATTCCCACCACGCCAATCGCTCTTTCGATGGTAGCTCACCGTAGAGCAAGAGATAGGCTACTTCGAGATACGAGCTTTGTTCCGCAAGCTGTTCGATCGGATAACCGCGATACTCGAGAATGCCTTTGTCACCGTCAATGAAGGTGATGCTACTCTTGCACGAAGCAGTATTGAGGTAAGCCGGATCATACGACATCAAGCCAAAATCGTCGTCAGAGACTTTGATCTGGCGTAAATCGGTTGCCCGAATGGCGCCATGCTCAATCGGAATTTCGTAGGTCTTACCGGTACGGTTGTCGATAACAGTGAGGGAGTTTTTTGTCATAGCCGTGCTCTTTCATTTCACTACGACTGCATCGCCATTGATACATCGGTGTGCCGTTTATAGATCCGGCATACCGGAAGCCACGGAAAATTATTGTGTCATGTAATTCTTCTACATTGTACCAAAAGTTGTTACAAATTGCACAGGCTTACCTTATGTTGGCTTTACCCAGTTAAATATAGTTGTTGGGCAGTGTGATAGAGTTATCTTGTTTAGCGAAACAAACCGGCAAGAGCCGAGATGTCGTGTCAGCGGGGTAAGATAATAGATGGCGCAAGAGCAGTCAACACGGTGAGATGGTAAAAATTGATAAAAACCGGTGTTGTCGACACACGGTCGCCGTATCTTCGCAGCTATTCCGTTGTCATTCCCGACCCACAACCCCAATTACCGTGTTGACGAGCTGTTACGGTTTATCGCCACACTTCAACCACCATCAACGTCGTGGCACAATCTCAATCGGAATACGCCACACCGACTCATCGGCATCTACCCGCGGAATTGGGGCAAGCGAGGGCCATCGATAACTCCCGATAACCAACCAATAGCGACCCGGTAACACATCGGTAGGAATCGTTATGTATCGCTCATCGATAATCAACTCACCGGCTTGCCACACACTCGTTGGCCGACCACCACCCGCCGGTGGGCCATCGGCGTCGATGATTCGCTCGTCTTGGCCGTTGCGCACGTGTACCATGATGCTCCGTTCATCGAGATTACTCTGCAACGCCTGCCACCAGAGTGTTAACGCTATCGTCTCACCGGGTACAGCCTGTGTCGCGCTTAGATCGTAACCGCGGAGTAGCATATCATCGCCGAATTGAATGTTCAGCGGTTGTAATGGTCGCCCAATCTGCGCCGCTAACAAGGAAGATTGTGTCGTCCAATCGACCGTCACCACCCCTTGCCGATCTATCGTGAAGGAAAACAGATCAACCGGTGTCAGTAATGCACGCTGGTCAGTACCAACCCACAGCCGAGCGATATAGGTACCGGGTAAAGATGTCCCTTGGCACATCCCCAGGACTATCGGCGCACCAGCAGCATCTTGCGCACGCGCTGCACTGGTCGCAAGATCGAGAGTTACCGTGGCCTGTTGTACCTTTGCTGACGGCATAAAACGCAATCCATAGCGACCGAACAACAATCCGTGCCGGCGATCCCACAATTCAAGTGCTACAACTACCGGGCTACTGTCTACGTTGATCATATCAATGCTTGTTGCCACCGTCGAACCATCCGCAACACTGGCAGCCTTGATCGTGACACTATGCGCGAATCTTGTCACCATACTCTTTGGTGGAGTCGTGAGCAAGCTCACCGTCTGAATCTGAACCGGCTGATCAACGGCTTGGAGTGTGAGCGCTTGATCCTTTCGCAGCGGACCAATAACCACACGCGCACGACCGGCCGGTATCTCATACCGCTCACCATTGATGACCAGCTTAGCCGGTGTGAAACTAGCGGTTTGTAACACGATCCAGCGTGGTTCACGCTCCGTCACGAAAATCATCCCATCGGAAGCCGAACGCTCACCGATGATTGGCAGTGTCACCGTCTCCTTGCCTACTATGTGCTGCCAGATAAGATGTGCTACTGTCTCAGAAGGACGCCGATACAGGCGATACGATCCACCGCTCCAGATCGGCGGATCGGTGTAACCCCACAAGGTCGGATCTTCATCCCGCTGTAAAAGCGCGTATTCGGCAATAGCGCTGGGTTCACCGCTGACCGATGAAGCATAACCGGTGCGAACGTTCCCCCAAACATGTGCGTGATCGAGGAGGTACGCTGCGAGTGCACTCGTCACTCCCTCTACTCGCGGATCACCGGTAAGGCGCACCGTGCTACCGGCAGGTACAAGCTGACGCAGCTCGCGTAATACCGGTAATTGATCGGCAAATAAGGCGGGTTTACCCCAATGATCGGCAACTACGCGAATGGCTGTTAATGCTACCGGATTACCGATCAGGAAAGCCACACTACCGGCAACCAACACTCGTTGCCACACCGAACGGCTACGCAGATGATCGAGCATGGCTTGCAAACCACTTGCTGCCAGTGCTCCGGCCACCCACCCCACATACGCCGCAGCTTTGAGATAGCCGTAGTGGTATGCCGACCCAAAACGCAGGTAGAGTAAAAAGCTACTTGCTCTAACCAGCATCCCAACCCAGTACCAACGTTGTGGGCTGGTGATCAAGCCATACCCGACGAGGACGATGAGCATCATCGTTGCTACCCAGGCGGGTACTGTTAATGGTTCGGGCAACTCACGTAGGCGGAAGGTGGTGAAACCAACAATATCACTCAGTGGTATAAAACGAAAGAGACAAGTGTCGTGAGCGGCAAGCTGTAGCGATAGTTAAAGCCGGCAAAATAATCGGGTATCGTCGGTGCAGCCAGTACCAGCGTCAACAGAACAAGCACCAGCGCCCGTTTAATCAGCCGCCAACGATCGCGTGTCTGCCCAAGCCCAACGACTCCAATTCCCACTGCCATCAATCCCAGCGGGCCAAGGGCTGGATAGTAGGCAACCGGTACAGCCGCCAAACTAATGGCAGCAGCGCAATAGTGGGCAACTCGACCGACAAATGATTGTGCAGCCCAACGTTCGGTATCGGCACGCACGGTTGCCAAACCAAGCGTTAGCACCAACGGCAGCAGCGGCCATGCTGCTAATTGCATCCCGAAATTGAAGTAGCTCGTCCAGAGCAACAGACCGTTAAGAGCCGCCAGAAGAGCCGCAAACGCTGCCGGCCCACGCCGCATGGTAAACACTGCTTGTAAAAGCACATATATCCCGACGACACCAAGTGCACGTAGCCATGCGAGCAATGGTGCGAAACTAACGAGGGGTTCACTCCCACTCACGAGATCAACACTACCTTGCCAAATACTAAAACCAAGGGTCAAGCCAATTCGCGGCGGATCAGCATTGATATCACGCAATGGGTTTGGTGGTGCCGTTGCGATGGCACTCACCGGACCACGGACCAGATAGCGCGCAGTAGGCCAGTAATTCTCAATATCCCAGCCGCCACCGATGGGCGCAGCATAGCCATAACTCAATAGTGGTGCAACTCCAAACGCAACCGCAATACCGGCTACAACCAATCCCGGCCAATGATGGCGTATTGCTGTAATGATCTGAGGTGGACCATACCGTCGCCATGTGAGCCAATTGAACCATCCGCTCAAGAGAGCAATCAATCCCAATGCCCATCCTAAACCACCGATAAACCGTACCACCCAGTAACCAACGAGGATCGTCAGCACATAGCCAAGGATGGGGGTCAATAATGCTCGCCAGGGCCAAACGACTGCCGGAAGCAACAAACGTGCCAGTCCCCATCCATTCCAGAACGCGAGGAGACTGGCAACAAGTAAAACCAAAACCAGTTCAAATGCGAGTGTTATCATACGGCATCATGGCCGAGAGCTACTGTGTGCCAACATCACGGTTGGCGCGCTACCACGAACCACAAGATCAAGACTGCTATCAGATACAAGCTAACCGATACACCGACAAGGATCGGCAATGCTACATCGTATAATACACCAAACAGCGCACTGCCGATGAACCAGCTCAAACCAAAACAAGCGTTAAACAGACCATAGGCCGCACCACGCCGGTCAGCAGGGGTAAATCGTGTCACGGCAGCCCGTAGAATCGATTCCTGTGCGCCAAGTGCTATCCCCCAAATCACCACACCCAATACTGCCACCACGAATACACCGCTAAACATAAACGGTGTGCTCAGTGCAGCAAGCAAGGTTATACCACTCAAAACCGGCATACCAATCCGGTCATAAAGAAACCCAAAACTCAGTGCAGCGACTGCATCAACTATCATTGCCAGTGCATACAAAACCGGTATCGCTGCTGCATTAATAAGTTGAGTTCTTTGAAAATGATAGGCTGCAAGGGCAAAATCAACACTCGCTGCGGCGAAAAGCCCGACACTGAGCAGGTACCACCAAAAGCGTGCCTGCAAACCGGTGGTCAATAGCTCAGGAGTCTTACTCACCAGATCAGACGGTTGGGGAAACAAGAACCGCGCCACGATTAAGGCGATCAGACAGGCCACACCGGGTACAATCAAGAGCGCAAACGCCATCTGAAAACTACCACCCACTGCCAACACCGCCGCCAATACCAACGGCGCCGCCACTGCGCCGATCTGATCGAGCGCTTCGTGTAAGCCGAATCCCTTCCCTGTACCAACCCGTTCTGCGGCATATGAAAGGAGAGTGTCCTTTGCCGGACTACGCAACGCCTTACTGAACCGCTCGACCATCAATAAACCAACGGCTAGCGGCCAAGCTTGAGCCAAGGCAAGCATTGGCACCGCAATGATCGTCAGCGTATAACCAAGAATGGTCAGCAACCAATATCGTCGCGTGCGATCACTCAGATAGCCAAATACCAACCGCAAGCCATAACCGATCAATTCACCGGCACCGGCAGTCAATCCGACGACCGTCCCACTCGCGCCTAACAAGGCCAAGTATTGACCACTCAGGCTGCGTCCGCCTTCATACACCATATCGGCCAGCAGGCTGACCACACCCATCAGGACAATAAATTGTACGGCGCGACGATACGAATGAGAGATTGTTTGCATTGCTTGTATACGATACCGCTCGGCCAACCCTCATCAACTCTGGTATTTGATAGCGTTAAACACCATGCTGCTGGGCAAAGGCGCACAACGCATACCACAGTGTTACCGCAGCAAGGCGGGCCGTGCGATCATCGTCATCATAAGTTGGATTCAGTTCACTTACCTCAATCAGACGAGTCCGTGGTTCGGCGCCGGCCAATGTTGCCAATGCCACCAACTCTTCACCACGCATTCCAAGCGGGTTGGGTGCGCTCACACCGGGGGCTTCGGCGGCTTGAACAACATCGAGATCGAAACCCCACCCGATACTTGCTGCATCACTTACTGCTAGCATTGCCCGTACCGTCTCGGCAACACCCAAACGACGCGCATCAGACAAGCTGACAATCGTCGCTCCTTGTGCAAGTAGATACGTCGTATATACCGGTGCATTAGCAAACGGCTGAGCACCAATGATCCAATAGCGTTGTGGATCGATCAGGCCAGCTTCGATCAATTGACGATAGGGCGTACCGCTATTGGCCGGCCAATCGGCTCGAACATCATAATGCGCATCGACATTGATCGCTAGCGGTGGCGGTATAGCCGCCGTAGCCAACGCGGCAAAGTCGGGAAAACTAATGTCGTTCCCACCCCCAAGACTGATCAGCAATTTACCGTCTTCGATAATCTGCGCAGCCAGAGCACGTTGCAACGCATGAATCGTCTCGAGATCGGCATCAACCGGCACATCACCAAGATCGCAGATCGGCAGATCGGTCAATCCGGCCACACCAAGCCGGTAGAAACAGCGCCGGATAGCAGTCGGCCCCTGAGCGGCACCGGCGCGCCCCCGATTACGTTGCACCCCAATATCTTGGGGACAACCGAGGAGCACCACCTTCGCCGAATCATAACCGGCAATCCCGGGCGTAACGAACTCACCCAGCCGCCGGTCGTTGGGATCATCACGGTGATAGAACAATGCACGCGCGGGCGGAACAAGTTGTTGGAAGAGCGACGTCACTGACGGAAGAACTCGATAACTTGGCTGCGTTCCTCTTCGCTGGGCATCAACTCGATAAAGGTAATCCGGTGCCAAGGAAAGATCACTGCCTGCACGCCGGCAGCCAGATACGGTACCGGTTTACCATCACGTTTACGCATATTAGTGACTTTGATAAACATATCACCGGGTTGTGGTTCCTGATCAATATCGGCCAGCAGCGGATCTTCGCCGGTGAGATGTAGGACGACCGTTTTCGGCATAGAGAATCCTCCGCAAGATTTATAGCTAGTGACGCAATTCAAAGCGTACCAGTAACATCCCAAACTGAACTTCATCGCCGTGCTGTAATGGCATCGACTGACCGGGTGGTACCCGTTGCCGATTCAGAAAGGTACCGTTTGAACTACCGAGGTCTTCGAGGGCGTAGGTGCCGTTCTGGCAGATAATCCGCGCATGCCGGCGCGAAACACCAGCATCGTAGCCACCATCAAGACTAAAATCGACATCGGGAAAAAAATTGCGTTGCTGATCCTTCCGCCCGATGACAATTTCAGCAGCAACCGGTAAGGTAATCCGGCGTCCCGAGCTGAGCACGACGAGCGCAACCGTTGGCCCGCTTTCGGTTGGTTCTGGTGCCGGTAACACCGTAGCAGTATCATCCAACTGGACCGATTCTGCTGCCCGATTCAGCGACGCGGTTGTTTGGCGCTGCGAGGTTGTACTGATCAAGCTTGCCCCACAAACGGTACAGAAGATCGTGCCATCGAGTTGTTGGGATTGACAATGGCTACAGATAATCATGCCTCCTACTCCGGCCTATGACTGCTCTTCACGCCCGATCAAGCCGCGCGTACCATACTTGATTCGTTTGCGACCCTCGGCACTCGCTCGACCGGAGCGGAGCAGGCGCGTTGCTTCCTCTTGGACGGCACGCGCCAGTTCAACCTGGCCCGCCTCAAACAGGCGTGTACCGGCCATTTGCAACCGCTGCGTCGCCTCTTCTAGTTTTCCTTCCTCAACCGCTTGCCATGCCCTGGCCTGCAACCGATAGGCAACCAACCGCTCAAGCCAGTGCTTGACCGTCGGATCAACATCAGTGCTTACCTCATCCGGATTGTGCACTACAGCCTGCAACACTTGGTCATAGCTCTGCACCACATTATCATTTCCGGGCATGCGAAAACGCAGATTGAATCGGATCAGCGTATGACGACCTTCTAGCAACGGCGGTATCACCACTTCAACCAGAAAAGCTTGTACGTCCTGCTCAGGCCAATCACCGAGCGTGGCCGTCCAGACAGAATCAGCCTCTTCGATCACCGGTAATGGCCCGATGAAAGGACGCACCCGGTCGAACGAACGGACGAGTGCCTGCGGCGGCAAGGCTAGTCGCACCTGCACATCTTGGGCAAAAATACTATGCATACGCTCAACTTCGGCAGTAAAAATTTTAGTGATGTCGGCGACAGACGTAATGTAGTGCGTGCGACTATTCTCTCGCGCAGCGATAGTCTCCAGCAAGTCTTCATTCCACTCACTACCGATCCCTAATGCCGTAATCCCAATCCCACGAGCTTGGGCACGCCGCGCAATCTCGACACAACGGCTCTCATCACCGTAAGTACGGCCATCGGTCAGCAACAATAAGCGGTTAATTGCCCGCGGCATCATCGCCCGTTGCAATTCTTGCACACCAAGTGCCAAGCCGGTTGCCATCTCGGTACCGCCAGCAGCTTCAATCGCACTAATTTGGCGTTTAATTTCGGCCCGTGCCCGTGCCAGTTGGGACGATACCACTACTTCGGCCCGGTCATTGAACGTGACTAATGCAAAACTCTCGTTATCACCTAGCAGGTCGAGAATCTGCATCGCGGCCTGCTTCACCTGTTGCAAACGCTCACCACGCATCGACGAGCTGCGGTCGATCACCAAACACAAGTTCAGCGGCAAACGGGGCATCTTCGTTGCACCGCTCTGTGCCGACAACTCGATCAGCGCATACAAGACTTGTGGCTCGTTAAGGGCCGGTAACACACTGCGACTAGGCGTTATACGCAGTTCAACCTTGCTCATCGCTGCCCCTCATCGAGCGGAAGTGACACGACGACCACCGAGATATTGTCATCACCACCGGCCAGGTTCGCCAAGGCGATTAACTCACGGCAGACATCATGCGGCCACGGACTATGTTGGAGTGCTTGCTCAATGGCCTTTTCATCGACCATACTCCACAGACCATCACTACACAGCACGATGTGCGAGCAGTTGTTGAGCTGGTGATAAACAAAATCGACTACTATCTGTGGCTGCTGCCCGACCGTGCGATAAAGCTGGTTGCGCAGCGGATGATCGCGTGCCTCATCAGGATTAAGCTGACCAAGTGTAATCAGGCGCCCGACGGTCGAGTGATCGGTCGTAAGCTGACGTAACCCACCCGGTTCATAGACATAGCAGCGTGAATCGCCGACATGCGCCACGTAGAGACCATGCCCAATGACCAACGCAGCAGTACAGGTGGTGCCCATATCTGAGCCAAGCGCCTGCGCTTCTCGCCAAATCGCGGCGTTCGCTTCTTGCACTGCCTCAATCATTAGGGGCTGGAGTGCTTCGAGGATCCCATCCTCAATCACTGGCAACACCAACCGTTCCAGCACACCGGTCAGCACCGTCTGAACGGCTAACCGGCTGGCGACCTCCCCCCCCTGATGACCTCCCATCCCATCGGCAACCACAAACAGACCTACCGGTACATCACTCCCTTCACGCGGTAGGGTCATGATCATCGCCAAGGTACAATCTTGATTAACCTCACGCACCCGACCAATATCCCGCAATGCGGCGGCGGCAAACCCTTGGACCGAACGAAGCAAGGTCAGCGCCGGCTGGTAATTCTGCCCGATTTGGCGTGTCCCATCCTCGTCAGGAGGGGTTAGACGCAATTGGCGCTGCCGTTCTGCCTCGATAGCAGCCAAACTCATTGGCTCGGTTGGTGTTTCGTCTGATGAAGGAGCAGTTTCGTCCGGCATAGTGTTCCTATCCCTTAAACAACCTATCTACGCCCTCAATGCGTAAAGATGATGATCCATCGAGCCAACATAGACGATCCCGTTCACGATCATCGGTGTCGAGACAATTGGACCGTCGGTAAGGTATTTCCAAATCAACTGCCCATTTCCGGCGTCAAGACAGTAAACGGCCTGGTCGACTGCACCAAAGTAGAGCCGACCACCTTCTACCCGCGGCGACGAGGTAATCTGACTACCAACCTCATACTTCCACACCAAACGACCATTCTTGGTGTCGAGAGCGTAGAGATTACCATCAACCCCACCGACAAAAACGCGCGTACCGACGACAAAAGGTGACGAATTAATATAGTGACCGGTACGAAACCGCCACGCCGGCCAGCCACCCTCGGCATCAAGCGCATAGAGGTTCTGATCAAGCGAACCGACAAATACCAAGCCATCACTGTACGTTGGCGACGAACGTACCGGTTGCTGAGTGCGCTGCTTCCATTTAACCGCACCGGTACGAACATCGAGACAGTAGATATTACCATCATCGCCACCGATATACACCGATGAGCCATGAATGCATGCCGAAGAGCGGATCGGATTCCACGTGCGATACTTCCAAATCAACGTACCACGTAGACCATCAATTGCATAGACGTGTTGATCGTCTGAGCCGACGAAGACAACTCGATCTTCAATCCGTGGCGATGAACGAATTGCCTTCTCACTACGGAACGTCCAGCGCACACTCCCACGGCGCACATCAAACGCATAGAGCTTGCCGTCTTCAGAGCCGATATAGACCATATCCTGCCACACTGCCGGCGACGAGCTAATCCCACCTTCCGTAGCATATTTCCAGCGAAATTCGCCGCGCACCGCATCAATGGCATAGATATTCGTGTCGTAACATCCGACAAAAACCAACCCACCACTTACCAATGGTGATGAACGTATCTCATCTTCACACGTAAACCGCCAGACCAGCTCGGTTGTCTGCACCCCCTTCTTGAGCACTGCCGGTGCAGCGACCGGCCCTTTACCGGTCACCGTCGCAGCGAGCGACGGTACCGCTAACAGCGCCTGCCGAAATTCCTCGGCACTCTGCCAACGTGCTGCCATGTCGTATTCAAGTGCGCGCGTGACCACCGCCTCCATCTCCGGCGAGACGGAGGGATTAATCTGGCGGATAGGACGTTCTTGGAAGGTAAACGGTGTTTCAAGACGCGGATCAGTATTGGTAAGGAGATGATGCAACGTCGCACCGAGGGCATAAATATCACCAACCGGCTCGGCCACACCTCGGTACTGTTCGGGGGGAGAATAGCCCTCAGTACCGATCATCGTGCCCTTACGGTCGCCTCGGTTGAGGGTACGCGCAATCCCGAAGTCGATCAATACGATCCGATCGTCATCAACGACCATCACATTCGAGGGCTTCATATCGCGGAAGACGATCGGTTCCGGCTTGTGATTATGCAAGTACGAAAGTACCGCGCAAATCTGCACCGCCCAACGGGCAACCCGCGCTTCATCAAGCGGCTTGCCATGTTCTTCGAGAACCGTTTCGAGGTCTTTACCGGGAATAAACTCAAGAATAAGGTAGACTTTACCGTCTTCCTCGAAAAAGTCGTACACTTTGGGAATCGCCGGATGCTGCAACGTCGCCAACAAACCTGCTTCGCGCTGAAAGTTTTTCAGATTGAGCAGGCGAGTTTTGGAGTCCGGCGCACTTTGTGCCATCTCTTTGATTGCACAATAGCGCACAACATCTTTAAACCGGAGATCGCGTCCGCGGTAGACCACGCTCATACCGCCGACCCCGATTGGCCCTTCGACGAGATAGCGCCCCTGCAAGATAGTGCCCGCATTCAGCATTGTCGGCATTGCAGCGCGCGCCTGTCCGGTCGGTTGCTCCTCTATGTGCCGCATGCCATCGTCGGCGTTTCCGGCGGGTTGCACCGTCATCCGGCGTGTAGCCTCTTCCGGCGCAGATGGAGGTACGGTGGGGCTGATCTGGCGCGTGCCCTCACCAGCAACGCCACCATCGGGCGGTTGTGGGTTGATAGCCTTGGTGCCTACCCGTTTGATCAAGCCCATAAGCAGCCTCGTTCCGTGCTAAACTATGAAAAACCGTTAACGCGCCTGTTCCTCTATTATAGAAGCTGTTGAATGCTTCAGCAACCACTCTTCATCAGAAGATTGCTCTGCTGTGGGGGTATTTATCGGTCGTGCCCATCCCTTCACCCGCTCGACTGCCATCTGCCATTGTGCGTAACGTGCAGCCCGTTCACTTGCCGACAACTGCGGTATAAACCGTCGCGCCGTCTCATCAACCAGCACCGGCATTGTCCCCAGCGACCAGATTCCGGCCCCGATCCCGGCCAAGAGCGCAACACCACGCGCCGTTGTTTCGGTATCCCGCGCCCGCACTAACGTTACCCCACTGATGTCAGCCTGTATCTGACAAGCGAGATCGCTGGCAGCCAGACCACCGCCAACACGCAACTCCTGAACGTCGAGACCGGCTTCGGCTTTCATTGTCGTCAGAATATCGACTAATTGAAAGCCAATCGACTCGTAAAAGGCCCGCGCAAGGTGGCTCAGTTCTACACCTATTGTTAATCCAAAGATCGCGCCGCGCGCGCTGCGATCTTCACTTGGCACACCTAAACCGTTCAAGGCCGGAACAAACACCACACCACCACTGTGATTAACGCGCGCCGCATATCGGTCAAGATCGGTCACCCGCCGGACCAATCCCAGATCGCGTAACCACGTTGCTGCTGCACCGGTGGTGGTCATATCGGCTTCTAGCGCATAGGTTACGATCCCATCGATTTCCCACGCCAGATACGTTTTGCAGATTCCCTGTGGCGGTGCTACCGGGCCGGCCACGACATTGACAAATGATGCGGTGCCGTGCGTGGCAACTGCCTGCCCAATTGCACGGCAATCGTACCCGAAGAGAGCAGCCTGTTGATCGGTAATCATCGCTACCACCGGCACTTCTGCACCATCAATGTGCAGCTCGCCAAAGTGATGGATTGTCGGACGAGCCACAGGTAAAGCTGCTCGCGGGATCGAGAGCGCCTCGATCCATTCCTCCCACAACGCTCTTCGGCGGGGGTCATACACTGTCATCGCCTGCAAGAGAGAATGATCGAGCGCATGCTCGGCCGGACGCCCCAGCGCTTGTACAATCCAACCCGCTGCCAGCGATACACGCAAGACACCTTGCTCGGCAGCACGACGAAAAGCAGCGTCATGGCGCATGCGCCACGCCATATGCATAGCGCCAGCATACGCCCCAGGAAACTGCCCCAATCGTTCGCGCCGGAGTGGGCCTAAAGGTGTTTTATCGAGCGCTGCGACCAACGGTGCCGTGCGCAGATCTTGCCACGTAATAGCGTGCCCGATCGCCCGACCGGTACGGGCATGCCACGCAAAGATCGTATCACGCTGCGACGTAACGCCACATGCAATCAACTCACTACCACGCACACCGGCCCGTGTTAGTGCCTCTGCAATTGCCTCGGCGACACTACGAGTAATCGCGCGCGGATGCTGTTCCACCCATCCCGGTTGTGGACAGATTCGACCCACGGCACGGTAGCCATAGCCACGTACCCGTCCTTCTTCATCATAAACAACTGCGCGGCTACCACTACCACCTTGATCGATTGCCAGGATATAACGCTTACTCACCGTTCTGCCTCATTCCATATCATCCGAATGATAGGCATTATAGCCGATCTCATCACGAATACCGGTCGTAGCTGTTGTGTATACCCTGTTTGGGTCTCGGTTATAATACCGATCCTGTGGTTAGACGATTGCCGTCTTGGAGCAGAACCTGCTATCGAATTCGCTCACCGACTAGCAACGATATGACACACTTCACGATTACCGCCCGCGATCCTCACAGTCGTGCGCGCACCGGGCGCTTACGAACAGCTCATGGCGCGGTCGAAACCCCGGTATTTATGCCGGTAGGTACTCGGGCTACGGTTAAATCGCTCAGCCCGCATGAACTGCGCGAACACGGCGCATCGATTATCCTGGGGAATACCTATCATCTCTATTTGCAGCCCGGTCACGAATTGATCGCCCGTCACGGAGGGTTGCACGGATTTATGAGCTGGAACGGTCCAATCCTCACCGATAGTGGCGGCTTTCAGGTCTTTTCCCTGGTGTACGGTGGGATTGCCGATGAAGTAAAAGGCCGCCGACCCGCCCACCCGACACGGTTGGCCGATATGGTGACCGTCACCGAGGAGGCCGTTATCTTTAAATCGTACCTTGACGGTTCGCGTCATGTCTTTACGCCAGAACGGAGTATCGAGGTACAACATCACCTTGGCGCCGACATTATCGTCTGCTTTGACGAACTTCCGCCGTTCCGCGCCGGCTACGACTACACTGCACAGAGTATGGCCCGTACCCACCGCTGGGCCGAGCGCTGTTTGGTAGCCCACCAACGGCGCAACCGTGCTGCACTCCCTAACCCCGACCAACTCCTGTTTGGGATTGTGCATGGCGGTATTTTTGCCGACTTACGCCGCGCGAGCGCCGAGTTCATCAGCAGTATGCCGTTTGATGGTCTCTGTATCGGCGGATCACTAGGAGCTAATAAGACCCAGATGTATGAGGTGGTTGATATGACCGTACCCTACTTACCCGACGGTATGGCTCGCCACCTCCTCGGTGTTGGCGACGTTGATGATCTCCTTGAAGGAGTCGCTCGTGGGATCGATATGTTCGATTGTGTCAGCCCTACGCGACTCGGACGACACGGGGCAGCCCTCATTCGCAATCGCGAACGCAACTGGCGGCTCAATGTGACAAATGCGACGTTACGTGATGACCCAGGACCATTGCAAGCGGGTTGTCCGTGTTATACGTGCCGGCATTTCTCACGGGCGTACATTCATCACCTCTACCGCTCGAAAGAACTACTTGGGATCAGGCTGGTCAGCTTACACAACGTCGCCTTCCTACTGAACCTGATGGCCGAGATACGTGCCGCTATCGCCGCCGGTCGCTTTGGTGAACTGTACTATGAGTGGTTGGGGAAGCCGTTGCCGGATATAACACCCTAAGCTGCAACAGTGTGGCGAACTAGCGATGCTTGAGCGGACGGATCACGATCTTACCTTCGGCGATCGGTCACCCGGTTGATCTCCTCGAGGACGCGCAGATAGACATCTTGACGCGAGCGGGGTGTGTCGTCGTGCGATTGTAATGCGCGCTCGGAACGTATCGTGTGAAAGACGCGCCAACCTAACATGATACTGCCACCCAAGGTTAAGCCGAGCATTGCCCACGGCAACCACTCAACCACCGTCGGTACCAACGTCGCCGCGTTCAACCACCGTTCAATGAACGGCGGTGACCATGCCAGTTCGGCATAGCGAACGAGATAGTAGATCACAAGCCCGGCGTTCACCAACCCGACCAGAGCACCGATCAGACGCTGCGACCATTCATCGGTGTCCTCTAAACCCAACTCAAGGATAGTATCAATCCCGTAACCGACGATCACAGCCAACAGTAGCAACCCGCTTAAACAAAGAAAGAGTGGCCATTCAGTCGCCAAACCCAGCCGTTCCAGCAGATTGATCACACCATCTTGCCAAATATCGACCAAAACTGCACCGATGAGCGTCCCGGTAAGCGCCAGACCGCTCGGTATTGCCCCTCGCCGCTGACCGACCAGAATAAATAACAGGATCACGACCGCCGCACCCGCATCAATGATCATCTCGCTGCCCCTTCGTATTGCACGTGCAATTTTACTACCTATTGTAGCAGATCCGTCAAACCTGCTACACTGTTGCCTATCATCACGCTGTAGGAGCTGAGTAGGCATTTCTTCACCTGACGGGCAAAAATCGGCATCCGAGCGACTGACCAAAAATGCTATAATGACCGCATCAGACAACAGTTGTCTGTCGTACCATTGCGAGCGGTGGTTTATATTACCGAGGCGCAATCGTTTGAGTGCTTAAGGAGGAATTACATGGTTCGCGTCGCAATCAACGGTTTCGGCCGGATCGGGCGCC
This sequence comes from Chloroflexus sp., assembly GCF_049970315.1. Taxonomy (GTDB): domain Bacteria; phylum Chloroflexota; class Chloroflexia; order Chloroflexales; family Chloroflexaceae; genus Chloroflexus. The sequence continues at coordinate 26,065 of NZ_JBMFNE010000002.1, read as the reverse complement.
AGAGCTTTAAGGCGATGCTGGAGTATTACCCAGACGAGTTCGAGATCGTGGCAATTAACGACTTGACCGACGCGCATACGTTAGCACATCTACTCCGCTATGACTCGACCTATGGCGCGTTTGAAGGTGAAGTAACCGTAACCGAGAAGTCCATTATCGTCGAGCAAGACGATGTGCGCTACGAATTACTAACCCTAGCCGAGCGTGATCCTGCCGCGCTGCCGTGGAAAGAACTGGGCGTTGACATTGTGATCGAGTCGACCGGCCGTTTTACCGATGCCGAAAAGGCTAAAGCTCATCTCGCCGCAGGTGCCAAGAAAGTGATCATTACTGCACCGGCCAAGGGCGAAGACATCACCATCTGTCTGGGTGTGAATGACGCCAAGTACGATCATGAGAAGCACCATATCATCTCGAATGCCTCCTGCACCACCAACTGTCTGGCGCCGGTGGCCAAAGTACTCAATGATCGCTTCGGGATCGAACGCGGGTTGATGACGACGATCCACTCGTACACAATGGATCAGAACTTGCAGGATAACGTCCACAAGGATCTGCGCCGAGCCCGTGCGGCCGCGATCAATATGGTACCGACCACTACCGGTGCTGCTAAGGCTGTCGCGCTGGTTATTCCTGAACTGAAGGGTAAGTTCCATGGCTACGCGGTGCGTGTCCCGACACCAACCGTCTCAATGGTTGACTTCTCGGTTCTCCTCAGCACCAAGACGTCGGTCGAAGAGATCAATCAGGCATTCATTGAGGCCAGCGAGAGCGAAGAGCTTGAGGGTATCCTCGGTGTCAGCCACGATCCGCTGGTTAGCACCGATTTCATCGGTACCACGTATAGTAGTGTGGTTGACCTACCCCTAACGATGAGCATGGGCGATGATTTCTTCAAGATCGTCGCGTGGTACGATAACGAGTGGGGTTATTCGGTACGTGTCGCCGATCTGACGGCGCTGGTCGCAGATCGGTTTGAATAGTCGGATGGGCGGTAGTAGGGGCAGATTGGAAACCAGCCCTACTACCGCCACTGTTGCAACCGTGCCGCCCAATCCCTTCCAGCCCGACGTAATAGTTCTTGTTGCCGTTCCAGTACAACGTAGGCCAATAGCATTAGTAGACCCACCAAACCCAGCAATAACCACTGATTGAGCATGCGCGCCGCATTACCCACCAACCAGAGAATACCCAGTCCGAAACAGACCAACCCAGCCACAAACGGTACCCTTAGCCGCATTAACGCCCCATAAGTAGCGATCAGCAACGACTCGCCACTGACGAATAAGATGTAGCCAAGGTTACTCGGCGATCCGACGGCTTGGAGGAATGTTGCGCTGAGTAATAATCCAACCGCACCCGTATCTACCATACGCGCAAGCCGATCTTGGCGTTGGAAGTAGCGAATGCCATTCGCAAACGCGAGCAGATAAACGCCGACCGGTATCACGTACAACTGCATTTCGCGCAAATCCCAGACGAGAAATTGGCCAAGGCTAGCGGCGACAAAGGCCGCACCGGCGATATAAGCGTACTCGCTCCGCCGTTCGCGGACCGTCGCCGTGACGTAGAGAACGCCGGTGTTGATCAGTGCTACCACCAATGCACGTAGCTCGTCGGCGGCAACGATGACGGTGAACACCCCTACCATCAACGGTAACCACAACGTTGGTCGCTGCCAGATCGTCACCGGCGCATAGCGGCGGCTAGCCCAACCGGCCAGCATCAGCGGCACCAGCGCCAACACTAACCACGCTGCCTGCCAAGGTATCGTCAGATCGGTCTGCGCAAGCCAGCCGGCAGTGCTGCCGATCAACGCTGTCACATTTAGGACTGCGCCAACTTCGCTCTGCTCGGAAACCGCAATAATCCCAATTACGAGTGCATAGATCAACAGCGGCCATGAAAGGCTGCTCAAACTGCTGTCAAAGAGCATCATTAGCGCGATCAAGCCGGTGACTGCGCCAACCACATAACTGTCCAATCCTAGCACACGCAAGACGGCTGTCGATCTCTGACGGCGCGTCCCTGCTCCACCCAGCCCCACAATGACCGCGGTTGCCAGTAACGTCCATCCAATGAGCGAAACGTTGGGCGCGAAGAGCCAATTGGCAGTCCCACCAATCGCCATAACCAACTGGATTAAGGCCAGACTCATGATCCGCCAGCGTCGGTACGCGACCGCGCCAACCGTGAGGATCAGCGTCGCACTGCCCGCAGTCAATGGCAGATACATGCGATACGCCGACACTTCCAGCGCCGCCGGCAACGTCGGTATGGGTAAGACAAGGGCTGTAGCTATAGCCAACTGCGCATACGGACGGTCAAACGGTGCCCATCGCCGCAAAACGAGCGCCGCTCCGCCATAACCAACCCCTAACAGCACTGCCAACACACCGATCCCACTCAGACCGCCTTCCCAGCGCAAGAATCCGCCGACGACCGCCAACAACCACGCCCAACCGAGCATAGCAGCCGCCGGATAACCGAACTGCCAACGTTGCCAGATGAAACTTAACCCCAACCACACTGCACTCGCAATGAGCGCTGCGCTGATGGTAGGTATGCTCGGCGTGAAGAACGCACTGATGAGCAACAACGTGCTGCCACTGCCGAGCACACCACCCCAAAAGAGCGCCGGCGTCGCCCAGTACCCGAACGTACCACGACGGATCAGGCTCCCACCAATGGCATAGACACTCGCTACGCTCGTGCCGGCAAGGAGATAGTGCTCAAACGTGCTCAGCCAACCCACCCGTTCGAGCACGCTCGCCACCAAACCCAACACCACCGTTAAGCTAGCCATTGACCAAAAACTATTGCGTTCGCGGAAGGCACACCAACCGTAGAGCATCGCTGCCAGTGCCAATGCTGGCAAGTACCATACCGGATCAAGCAATGCCGTCATCAGCGAGCCAATCGCGATCAGGGCTGCCCCGATCCAACGCAACACCAACGGTGCATAACTGATACGAGCGGTAACGTAGGCTGCGTGCAAGCCAAACCCAATCCCGCCAATCACAAGCGTGATCAGACCGCGCTGGGCCCATGCCTCGACAAACGAAGCCACCCACACGTTCAGCAACACCATCACCAGCGCCAACCCGATACTCCCCACCAACGTGCGGTTCGGTTGCAATAACCTCAACTGCCCACGTTCGAGCAGCACCACCAGTAACCCACCGGCTACCAGCAATAACGGATAACTCTGGCCGATTGCCGTTCGGTCGAGCGCAGTGAGCAACGCAACAACCAACAGCAGTGGCGTGCTTGCCAACAAGGGGATTGCATACGCCTGACCTCGCCGCTCGATCAGCGCCGTCATCCCGACATACACAGAGGTCAGTAGAGCCAGGCTCAGATTAGCCCACCGCAGACCGAGATCGGGCAATACCGTTCCGATCAACACTGCCACCGGCAACGTTAGCGCTGTCACCCACACCCACCGTGGCTGCCGTTCAAGCCACGCAGCGCCGGCACCGAACACACCGCCCAACCCAAAGGCAATCATTGCTGGCCAAGCAAGCATCGGTATAGGCTCAGCCAACACGAGACTGAGGCTCACCAGCAGCGACAGCGGCGGGCCGGCCCACTGCATCACACGCGGCCCTAACGCCAACAGAGCAGCACTACTGCGGGCCAACCGGTGGGTTACCACCAGCGTAGCAAACCACCACCCAAATGCCCAAACCGGTTGCCACTGAAGCGCGACATCCCACTGCCAAAACGCGCTTACCAACACACCGATTGCAGCCGAACTGGCGGCCAGACTATAAAACACACGACGTGTATACCACGCCCCACCGATGTAAATGGCCATGCTCACACTGCTCACTACCAACAAAGCTGTGTCAGTCGCGAGATTGAGCAGACCAGGGCGCGTGAAAGAAAAGACCACGATTGGCACCAGCAATGCTGCAATCGAACTCAGATTCCGCCCAGCGGTAGCAAGCGCCTCACGCTGACCCATCCACCGTCCCAACCCCCACAAGCCACCGGTCAATGCAGCCAAGATCCCGACTTGCACAATCGGTAGGAAGCTGTTCCAATTGAAGATCACCAACACCAAGCTCGAAATGAGCAACAGAAACGTGCCGATGACCAACAACATCCGGCGCGTACCGAGCGACAGCAGTGCAGCAAAAATCGGCCCTATCCGATTGGTAACCGTTGATGGTGGCGTAGTAGGTGCAGGTCGTATTGGCAAATCGGCCGCAGTCTGAGCCGAAGATGCTTGCAGCACCTCACGCAATGGAGAAACCGAGGTTGCCGTTTCTGATTCTTCAGGAGAAGGCGAGACCGGTAGAACCGGTTGGGCCTCTGTCCGCAGTGTGGCACCCTCCTGTTCCAACAAACGCAACACTCGCTCGGCGGTATCCGTATCCAGTTGATTCGTCTCTAACCAAAAGTACACCAGATTGGCGAATTGATCCGCTGGCTTCGGTGAAGATCTTGCTGATGCCGTTCCGATCCAGAAACCGATTAGCCCTGTGACCAACAGAATCGGCAGTAGGCAACATAAGGCTAGCAAAGCTAAGAACTCCATAATAGTGCTCCGGGCCTGATGACTACACTGCTATTCCAGAACGTGCACAAACATGCGCGCCGTCCTGTTCCCATCCCGATTTGCGCCACGCAATCTTCTCTGACAGGCGTTACGATCCCGCCTCCGCGGGCACTCACTCCTCCCGGAGTGCCGCCATTGCTGGTCAGACCTCACCACGGGTAGAGCAGTTGCGGTTACCAGCCGTTACGCCGGACATGTCCGGTTCGATCCTGCACCGTGCGTGCTTCGTTCGTTACACCACCGGCCAAACACCGGCGGCTCCGTGCGGAGATACCGAGGTGCATCCCGGAGCGATTCGCTGTGCCTTCGCGCTGAGTACGCTGCCCCACTGCCTTGCGTCGCTCATCAGCCGCGCGCAGCGGCAGCGACGATGACAGTCCATTCGTGTAACCGACATCAATCGCCTTTCACACACCCGTTGGTGTCTTGTCGTGCCAGTAACACTGAGTAGCTTCGCCGCTTTCTCAGGAGGAAGGTATCCACAAAAACGCCCCTTTAAAGACGAGGGCTAGCTCCTCTGCCCAAATTATAGCTAACGAGAACTATCAGAACGGTAACATTTTTGCAGAATTTTTGGAACGGGAACGGCGCATGGGTGAATCTTCCCGATAGTTGGTGATCATTCTCCCTAGCCGATAGTTATATCAAGTAAATATGATTACTATATCGGTCAGGATGCATACAAGTGAGGCAACAATGCAACAAGAGCACATAACTTTCGTCCGGCAAACGGCAAATCGGTCTAACATGTCCTACCGCCTGGCCCAAGGTATTGCAGTTTTCATTACAATCGGCGTGATGTTTGCCGTCGCTGCAGGCTGCAATGCAATAGCAGGGTTGTAACGTTTTTTGAATGCCAACCTAACAAACGATGCGACTTGAAGGTCGCATCGTTTTCTTTTTGCCTTGAAACGCTGCGCAGCCAACATGGTACAATACAGCAGAAATTATAGCGCGCAGCGCTGTCTTGCCGTTATTATTTGTGACTTTCATAACAAATTAGGTAAGGAGCAGGCGAGGCATGAAGGAATGGAACGGTTTCTACGGCCCCAATGCCGGTTATCTGCTCGAACTGTACGAGCGGTACTGTGCCGATCCCAACTCGGTTGATGAAGCAACACGGGCCTTTTTTGCGCAATGGACACCACCCGATGAGATCGCCTCCTCGGAGACACGGGACGGACAACCACCTCTTGACGTTACCCGGATCGTTGGTGCGGCCCGTTTGATCCGCTACATTCGGGAGTTGGGACATCTAGCCGCTCGAATTGACCCACTCGGTAGCGACCCACCCGGCGATCCCGGCCTGGAGCTGGCGACGCACGGGGTGACCCAGGCCGATCTTGCAGCGTTACCGGCCCACATTGTGCGTGGCCCGATCGCAAGCCAAGTGCGTAACGCGGCTGAAGGTGTCGAACGATTACGACAGGCATACTCTGGTTCCATCGGCTACGAGACCGATCAAATCCAAGATTACCGTGAACGGGCGTGGATCCGTGAAGCGGCTGAAGATCGGCGCTTCTTTGGTGGACTTGATGCCGATCGTCAGCGGGAATTGCTCGACCGCCTGACCGAAGTAGAGACATTCGAGCGCTTTTTGCACAAGACGTTTCCCGGCCAAAAGCGGTTTTCGATCGAGGGATGCGATATGCTCATCCCGATGATCGATGCGATTATTCGCAACGCTGCTGCGGCCGGCACCAAAGAGGTTGTTATCGGAATGGCCCACCGTGGTCGGCTTAATGTACTGGCCCACATCCTCGGCAAACCGTATTCTCTGATTTTGACCGAGTTTCACTCGCCCGATTACACCAAAGATACGTATGAAGGTTGGAGTGGTGATGTGAAGTATCACCTTGGCGCACGCAAGGCTTACCGCGAGAGCGGGATTGCCGAAATGCCGATCACGTTGGTACCCAACCCCAGTCATCTTGAGTTTATCAACCCGGTGGTCGAGGGACGCGCTCGCGCTGCTCAAGAACGACGCCATCGCCCCGGCTTCCCTGAAGAGGACGAGAAGGAGTCGCTCGCCATCCTGATCCACGGTGATGCCGCGTTCCCCGGCCAAGGTATTGTCGCCGAGACACTTAACCTCTCGCGTCTGAAGGGCTACCACATCGGCGGTACGATCCACATCATTATCAATAATCAGATTGGCTTTACGACCGACAGCAGCGACTCGCGCTCAACCCTCTATGCCAGCGATCTGGCCCGTGGGCTTGAAATCCCAGTGGTACACGTCAATGCCGATGATGTGGAAGCCTGTATCGCTGCTGCCCGTATGGCGTCAGCCTATCGCGAGAAATTCCAGAAGGATTTTTTGATCGATCTCGTCGGTTACCGACGCTGGGGACATAATGAGGGTGATGAGCCGGAGTTTACTCAGCCCAAGATGTACGAGCGCATCCGCAATCACCCAACAGTGCGTGAGATTTGGGCGCGTGAGCTAGAGCGGCGCGGGATTATTACCCGCGAAGAGGCGCAGGCACGGGTTAATGCAGTGATGAATAAGTTACAGCAAGCGTTTGATAAGGTGCGCGAACGACAGCGATTGGCTGCCGAGCTACCACCGGCATCTTCGCCCGCTAACTCACTGCCGCCACGTCGCTCACCGATTTTTGCTCGTCCGGTCTCGGCAAAAACGCTGATCGAGTTGAATGAGGCGTTGCTAGATCGGCCTGAAGGCTTTACCGTTCACCCCAAACTCGAACGTATGCTGCAACGCCGCCGCCAGGCGATCTATGAAGAAAATGGCATCGATTGGGGGCATGCCGAGGCATTGGCTTTTGCCAGCATCCTCGCCGATGGAACACCGATTCGACTGACCGGCCAAGACAGCGAACGCGGTACCTTTAGCCACCGTCATGCAGTCCTGCACGATGTCGTTACCGGTGAGCGTTTCATCCCGTTGCACGCTATTCCACAGGCACGTGCTTCCTTTGCAGTGTACAACAGCCCCCTCTCGGAAGCATCGGTGCTGGGCTTTGAGTATGGGTATAGCTGCCATGCACCGGATACGCTGGTGCTGTGGGAAGCGCAGTTTGGCGATTTTGCCAATGGTGCTCAGGTGATTATCGATCAGTTTATCGTTAGCGGACACGCCAAATGGGGGCAAAATCCTTCCCTCGTGATGCTCTTACCACACGGCTACGAGGGTCAAGGCCCCGAACACTCGAGCGCCCGCCTCGAGCGTTTCTTGCAACTGGCGGCTAACGATAATATTCGCATTGCCAACTGCACGACGGCGGCCCAGTACTTCCATCTGCTACGCTATCAGGCTGCTTCACTCTACGCCGATCCCAAGCCGCTGATCATTCTCACTCCCAAGAGCTTGTTACGTCATCCGCGCAGTAGTTCGTCGTTGCGCGATCTGACCGATCTGCGCTTCCAGCCGGTGTTGGGATTGGGTGCTGACGCACCGGCCCCCGAAGGAGTCACCCGCCTCATCCTGTGTTCGGGTAAGGTGGCGATCGACCTCATCTCTAGCGCCGAATGGGAAAAGACTGCTGGGCGCGCCGATTTGCTCCGGCTCGAACTGTTGTATCCTTTCCCGGCGGAGGAGGTGCAAGCTGCGATCCGGCGCTATCCGAATCTGCGTGAAGTGGTGTGGTTGCAAGAAGAACCGCAGAATATGGGCGCTTGGACGTTCGTCTGGCCGCGATTGCAGGCGCTCTTGCCAACCGGTGTTACATTACACTACGTTGGCCGAGCCGAATCGTCCAGCCCGGCTGAGGGTCTCCACAGCATTCACGTGCGTGAACAGGCGCGTATTTTGCGTGAAGCAGTGGCCAATCTGCCCGAAGTAACTACACCGGCAACAACCGGTCACGAGACGGTGATCCGCTGATCTGACGGAACGTAGTGCAGAGAGTAGTTTTCTACTTCGTTGGTTCAACGTAGGAGCATAAGAAACGTTGCGCTCGTTTGATCTGTACACAAGGTAGGTTGCGGCATGGCATATGAAATTCGAGTGCCGTCGCTCGGTGAATCGATTGTCGAGGCGACGGTCGCACGCTGGTTGAAGCGTGAAGGCGAAGCAGTTGCAATCGGCGAACCGGTCGTCGAATTAGAGACCGACAAGGTGAACCTTGAGGTAGCCGCCGATCAGAGCGGGGTGTTGGTGAGCATTGCCAGCCCCGAAGGAACTACGGTTGCGATTGGTGATCTGCTTGGTACAATTGAAGCAGGCGCCCTATCTAAGCCTTCGCCGATCCCGGCAGCGGCGCCGGCCACCCCGGCTCCAACACCGGCAGCAGCGCCGGCCACCGATGAAGTCTTGGCGACACCGGTAGCGCAGCGGATGGCTGCTGAACATGCCATTGATTTGCGCACCGTGCAGGGAACCGGCCCCGGCGGACGGGTAACAAAAGAAGACATTATGCGACTCGTTTCAGGTACGGGACCAAGTGAGGCCGTAGCCAAAGCTGACGAGGCGCGGATGAAGGTTAGCCATCCGACCCCGGCGGTGATCGAGACAGCGCCACCGCAGCCAACGTCGCCACCGGCTCCGACCACCCCGCCACCGGCTACGGTTACCCCACCGCGGCTTACACCCCCGCCTGCCACACCGGTGATGACAACCAATGGCGACCGACGTGAAGAGCGGCAACGTCTGAGCCGTCGGCGCTTGACCATCGCACGTCGTTTGGTTGAGGCGCAGCATACCGCGGCGATGCTGACCACCTTTAACGAGGTGGATATGAGTGCCGTGATGGCCCTACGTGCTCGTCACAAGGACTCGTTTAAAGAGCGGCACGGGGTTAGCCTTGGCTATATGTCGTTCTTCACCAAAGCTGTTGTCGGTGCGCTCAAAGCCTTCCCGATGGTCAACGCCGAGATTCAGGGCGAAGAGGTTGTGATCAAGTACTACTACGACATCGGGATCGCCGTTGGGGTGGATGAAGGCTTGGTGGTGCCGGTCGTGCGCGATGCTGACCGCAAGACATTCGCGCAGATCGAGCGCGAGATCGCACAATTGGCGAAGAAGGCGCGCGAGGGCACGCTGAGCCTTGCCGAGTTGCAGGGGGGCACGTTCACGATCACGAACGGCGGTGTCTACGGCTCGTTGATGAGTACGCCAATCCTCAATGCACCGCAAGTCGGGATCCTCGGCATGCACAAGATCGAGGAGCGACCGGTCGTGGTTAATGGGCAAATCGTTATTCGCCCGATGATGTACATCGCCCTCAGCTACGACCACCGCCTGATCGATGGGAGCACCGCCGTGCGCTTCCTCGTCAAGGTGAAGGAGTTGATTGAGGATCCGGAAGCGTTGCTGCTAGAGGGGTAAGGCATTAGCTGGGGGGAGGTTTTTTTACCGCAGAGGGTGCAAGGGGCGCGGAGGATGATCACCATCCCCAATCCCTTGATGCCCTCTGCGCTGCTTTGCGCCTTTGCACCTTTGCGCCTTTGCACCTTTGCGCCTTTGCACCTTTGCGCCTTTGCGCCTTTGCGCCTTTGCGTTGATGCCCTCACCCCCAACCACCGCTTCCACCTGACGGCGGGAGAGAGAAATCTGCCTGTCTTCGCGACAGGCACTGATTGAGCGAAACATCATAATAACCCTCTCCCGCGCCAATGGGAGAGGAGATTGGGGGTAAGGGTGCGCCCCTCCCCCGTTGGGGGAGGGATTAGGGGTGGGGCCCTGCTATGCGGCGAGCTTAGCCTTGGCGATCTTCGGCCAGCAACTGGCGCAGCACGTACTGCAAGATACCGCCGTGGCGATAGTACTCGACTTCTTGCGGCGTATCAATCCGAGCACGGGTCTGGAACTCGCGCACGGTACCGTCAGCAGCAGTGGCGCGCACGGTGAGGATGCGGCCATTGGCGAAGCCACTGGCAATCGCATCGGCCAGACCGATCACATCATAGATTTCGTGACCGGTCAAGCCAAGGCTCGCTGCACTCTCACCGGGCATAAACTGGAGTGGAACAATTCCCATCCCGACCAGATTCGAGCGGTGGATGCGCTCGAAACTCTCGGCAATGACCGCCTTGACCCCCTGTAAATATGGCCCTTTCGCCGCCCAGTCGCGTGACGAGCCGTTACCGTACTCCTTACCGGCAATCACGATCAGCGGCGTACCATCAGCCTGATAGCGCATCGCCGCATCGTAGATCGTCATCACCTCGCCAGTAGGCAGGTAAGTGGTAAAACCACCCTCAGTTCCCGGCGCCAACTTGTTGCGGAGACGGATATTGGCGAAGGTACCGCGTACCATCACCTCGTGGTTACCGCGCCGCGCACCATAGCTATTGAAATCAGCCGGTGCTACGCCGTGTTCAATCAGATACTTACCGGCAGGTGAATTGACCTTAATGCTTCCGGCGGGGCTGATATGGTCGGTTGTAATGCTATCACCCAGGAATGCTAGAACCCGTGCCCCGTGAATCTCGGCTACCCGCTCAGGTGGCGTCGGACTCATCTGGTCGAAATAGGGCGGACGGCGAACATAGGTGCTGTTGGGATCCCACACAAAGCGGTCGCCAGCCGGTACCGGAATATTCTCCCAGCGCTCATCACCTACAAAGATGCTGGCATACGAGCGACGATACATCTCGGATTGAATCGCCGTTTCAATCGTCTGCTGTACCTCAGCTTGTGCTGGCCAAATATCGCGCAAATAGACCGGCTGACCATCCTTACCAATTCCCAATGGCTCCTTGTCTAGATCGATATCGATCCGACCGGCAATGGCATAAGCCACCACCAACGGCGGTGACATCAGATAGTTCGCCTTTACATCTTGCTGCACGCGACCCTCGAAGTTACGGTTACCGGAGAGCACGGAAACCGCCACCAGACCGGCTTGCTCGATTGTCTGGCTAATCTCCGGCGCCAACGGACCAGAGTTACCAATACACGTGGTACAGCCATAACCAACGACGTGGAAGCGGAGCGCTTCGAGGTACGGTAGCAGACCGGCATTGGCGAGGTATTCCGTCACCACTTTCGAGCCGGGGGCCAGCGACGTCTTCACCCACGGCTTCACGGTGAGACCGGCTTCGACCGCCTTCTTCGCCAACAGCCCAGCCGCCACCATCACCGATGGGTTGGAGGTATTGGTGCAGGAGGTAATGGCAGCGATCACCACGGAACCGTGGTGCAGCTTATAACCGGCACCGGGGACTTCCACGGCGGTAGCGGCAAAATCGGCTGCCGAGAGCGCTGTATCAGGTTGAGACGGATTGATAATCGTCGGCACGGCCAGATGGAAGGTACGGTTAACATCGGTCAGTGGCACGCGACCTTCGGGTCGTTTGGGACCGGCGACACTCGGCTCAACACTGGCGAGATCCAGCTCAAGAACTGTCGAATACTCAGCCTCAGGCGTATGCTCATCGTGGAAGAGACCCTGCTCCTTGAAGTAGGCCTCGACCAAGCGCACCCGCTCCTCACTGCGTCCCGAGAAGCGCAAATAGCGGAGCGTCTCCTCATCCACCGGGAAGATACCGCAGGTTGCACCGTATTCGGGAGCCATATTAGCGATGGTCGCTCGGTCGGCCAGTGGCAGATTAGCCAAACCGGGACCAAAGAACTCGACAAACTTGCCGACGACTCCTAGCTTACGTAACATCTGGGTGACGGTGAGTACCAGATCGGTCGCCGTCGCACCCTCGCGCAAACGACCGGTCAGCTTAAAGCCAACTACCTGTGGGATTAACATCGAGAGGGGCTGACCGAGCATCGCCGCCTCAGCTTCGATACCACCAACACCCCAACCCAGCACGCCAAGCCCGTTGATCATCGTGGTATGTGAGTCAGTACCGACCAGCGTATCGGGATAGGCTTGTACCGGTCCACTCGCACGCGGGTTCTCGTCGCTGGTGAAGACCACACGGGCCAGATATTCAAGGTTCACCTGGTGGACAATCCCGTTACCGGGCGGCACCACCTTGAAATTATCAAATGCCGTCTGCCCCCAGCGCAAGAACGCATACCGCTCGACATTGCGCTGGAACTCAAGGTCTTTATTGATCAGCAGCGCCGCTTCAGAGCCATAGGCATCGACCTGCACCGAGTGGTCGATGACCAGCTCGACCGGCTGCAACGGATTAATTCGGCGCGGATCGCCACCCAACTCGGCCATCGCATCGCGCATCGCCGCCAGATCGACCACGCACGGCACACCGGTGAAGTCTTGCAAAATCACGCGCGCCGGCATAAAGGCTACTTCCCGATCAGGTTCAGCCTGCGGTTGCCAATGCGCCAAAGCTAAAATATCATCGGCGGTGACGGTACGACCATCCTCATGGCGGAGCAGATTTTCGAGCAAAATCCGTAACGAGTAGGGTAAGCGAGTGAGATTGACACCGTGGTTGGTTAGAGCGTCCAGGCGGTAGATTTCATACATGCGCTCATCGACCGTCAAGGTCGCGCGAGCACCGAAACTGTTGGTCATCGTTTCTCTCCTTCAGTTGATTACCTGCAACGGAAGGCCGTTCCATGTTGTGGTAGAGCGATTATAGCACGAATAATCACAATGTTGCGATTTGTTGCACAAACAGTGCAAAAGGTGGATGTACTGTCGGAATTATATCCGAATGAGCTATTTTCGGGTCACAAAAGGTAGTACCAATGGTTGATCAATTCTGTTAGGATCTACGTTTAAGATGATACCAACCTGAAACCTCACTCTTCTCTCTCATTCCCCCCCGGTACAGTTCAGGTAAGGTGCCTTCGTTTACAAAGGAGGAGAAAATGCAACCTGGCGTTCGAATGCAACCGTGGGCGGGATTGTTAGTCATCACATTGATCATCATTGTACTCTGGCCGGTGACGCCCGCTCCAGCACAGTCGCAGTTACAGTTGCCGGTCTTTAGCCTCACCAAAATTGCAACCAACAATGACACAACGCAGCAGTTGGGTGGAGTGCTCGAAGGTATCGGTCGCGCCGCTCCGTCTGGTCAAGATGAGTTTCGTGGGAAGAATCGATTCTTTCGCCTGAACGAGCAAAACCGCACGGTGTTGACACAATACGAAGCATCGGGAGGTTTCTTCGCTTACGATATTGATGGCTTAGGCCGCGAAACACCGGCAGGGACAGTCGATGTTGAGGTAGCGAAGCGATTCGCGTGTCAATTCCTCGTTAACAACAATTTTGTCAGCCGTGATGGCACGCTTGCCGGTAATGGTCAGAGCAACTATCCGGTGCGGTTACCATCAATGCCGGAAATCTGCAACGCAACCAAGGACTTCGGGCGTACAACGCTCATTCGCGCTGCGCAATCCACCGTCAACGGTGCCGGCTTAGGTCAAGTTACCGAAACAATCGTTGGTGTGGTGGTGGAAGTGCCGTTTGGTTTTGTGAACAATGGACAGTTTATTCCCATCGGTGGTGCCGGTGGTCATATCTCTCTCCTGTTCACGACTACCGATGTCAGTCTCGCCCAAAGCAATAGCGACTCGCTCGACAGCACCGTTCCCGGTCTCACAGCGGTAGCTATGCCCTTTTACAGGCGCACGCTAGAGTTTCGCGGTACCGTACCGGTACGTAGCTTGAACGATGTGCGGAATGAGGTTGAGACACTGGTGCGCGCCAGCTATCCAGATGCGACGGACATCAATGTACCCGAACCGGTACTGATGTATATGGTCGATGATGCTTCGTTTGAGCAGACCTTCCTCGAACCAGAAGCTATGTTCGACGATGTTACCGTGACATTATCCACCGGCGAAGTGATCGTTCTCCGCTCGTTCACAATCCCGTTGGTTGACGATAGCACGAGCAGTTTCAGCCCAACCGTCACTATCACGGCACCGACCAACGGTAGCTCGTTCCCACCGAACGGTTCGATCAGTCTCACAGGCACTATCGCCAACGGCACAGCGCCCTACACCTACCAGTGGCTCCTTGGCGACGAAACACCGCTGAGCGACCCGGCCACGCTGAATACCCCCGGCTCAGTTAGCCATTCGACAACCTTGCCGGCTGCGCTGCGTGAAACAACACCGGATGCGGTGACCATCATCTTGCGCGTGATCGACGCCAATGGTGTGCAGCGTGAGGCAAGCATTAGTATCACCCCCGATTATCGCTTCATTTATGTACCTGCTATTTTGCAAAGTGGTAGTAGCACTGCTGTGACTGCTACACTGCTGGCGGTAGAACTCGCCCAATCTTCCTCCACCCACACCTTTGGGGTCGAAGGCAACTGGGACTACCCGCCCTATGGCGCAGGTGGCTCTGACCTACCGGGCGTGATCCCGGATGTAACCGGTTTTCGCAGCGGGATGTTAGGGTACGGCTACACCCAACGCTTCCACTGGACGAATGCGAGTGCTTGGGAACGTGATTGGCGTGATGTCAGTTTGGGTGGGATCGATAGTACGTTAGGAGTTGATCGGGCCGCATTCGTGTACTACGCCGGGCACGGCGGTCCGGGCGGCATTGTAATGGCCTCGAACCAAGATAGTACGTGGTTTAGTGGCAACAACGCCCGTTACCAAAATCTGCGCTGGGTCGGGTTCGCGTCGTGCCAAACACTGCGCGTACAAGGGTATACACCGGGTAACGAACCGATCCGCAAATGGTTCAACGCCTTCCAAGGCGCCCATATGCTACTCGGTTTCAACAGCAATATGGCTGACGTCGCTTTTGGCGGCAACTTAGTGGCGAATATGAAAATGCCTTCATTTCTCGGCATCGATTTCCCATGGGCACAGTTAACCATCGCCCAGGCGTGGGTCAAGACGGCGTTTGATATGCATGCCGGTAAGCCAGCCTACGTCTATGCCCGTAGCGCAACGGTCAATCCTGTGAACGACAAGCTACCCAAACCTGGCGTTGGGATGCCATCACGACCACTACCGGTCGTTTCGTATCACTGGGTGTGGTGGGAGTTCTGATCCGGTCAGGCGTAACGCAGTGCGTCATACCCAAATATCGGCCATCTCCCATTGACGCCGGTGTAGACCACATCGATATCTGGATTAGCTGCCTCAAAAACCTTGATTACCTCCTCGAAGGCATCGGCCTCACCGCCACCAAACGCACCGAGGATCGTTACCCGCTTCTTTTCGCCGGTCGTCTGTCCCGTCTGCTCGCTACCGGCAGGTTGCGTCGGTTGAGCCGTCGATTCACCGCCACACGCCGCCAGTACTAAGCTGGCAACGGTCATCAGCATTACAAACAAAGTCATCCGCGAACGTGACATTGTACTTACTCCTTTCACAGCCTAGCGGTCATCCTAACGATTACCTTAATGTAGCTGCTACAATAGCACCTCCTCCACCTATCTTCACGTTGCCAAAGCATCGCCGGGCAACGAACGGCTACTCGCACTAGATTGACGCCCGTTCAATTAATGGACAGGGGATATAGTGCTGGATCGGTGGCAACGTCTCACCTGCCGGTAAGGTTTGTAGCATCTCTACTGCCCGTCGTCCCATTTCGTAATGGGGTAGCTCGACGGTAGTCAGCGGTGGGTAAAGCTGAGCAGCGATCAGCTCAAGATTATCGAACCCTACCACGGCTACATCTTGTGGAATGCGTAATCCCAAACGCTTGATCGCGTCATAGGCTCCCATTGCCATCTTATCGTTAAAACAGAAGATAGCCGTCGGACGTTCAGCTAATTCAAGCAAGGCACGGGTTGCGGCAAAGGCGTCTTGTGCATTCGAATGCACACTGCGCACCAGGGTTGGGTCAAACGGTAAACCATAATCGGCCAGCGCCTGCCGATACCCTTCTAGCCGGCCAAAGAGCGCCGGCATTGGGATAATCTCATTGATAAACGCAATCCGACGATGACCGCGCTTAATCAGTGCCTCGGTCGCGGTGTAGCCCCCCTGTACTTCATCGGGGATCAGCGCCGGCAGTGAGCGATCGGCTACAAAGCAGTTCACCAGCACCATCGGCACCGGACCCAGATCGGGTGGGGGTACCACCTCATGGTGGTACATGGTCGCATAGATTAACCCTTCTACCCGCCGTTCGAGCATAAACTGCAACGCCATCTGCTCAATATCGTGCTGACCACTCGTATTGATCACCAGGAGCATCTGCCGGGCCGACCACGCCGCCTCTTGTGCCCCAAGGATCATCCGTACTGCATATGGTGACGTTACCACCTCATCAGAGATCAAACCGAGGGTTTGTGAGTGGCGAGTACGCAAACCGCGCGCAATTGCGTTGGGACGCCAACCGAGCGCATGGATCGCAGCCCAGACTCGATCGCGTGTCTCTTGACTAATCGAAGCGGTGACAACGTTGTTCACCACAAACGATACCGTCGTCTGTGAGACCCCGGCCAGTCGGGCTACGTCATACATCGACGGAGGGCGATTCCGTTTTGAGCGAGATTGGTCGTCCATTGACCGTATTACCTGATAGTAAAACGAATTACTAATTCGTTTTACATTGTAACACACCATTAACAATCCTGTCAAGCGTGTGCAGTGATTACCGCATGATAACAGTCTTGTCAATAGTTGCTGGAACGAATAATCATCAGACCTACGGCGAACGTAGTGAACGGTATCCTCCGTAGCAGGCACCGCCGTCGTATCAAGCGGAAACTCGCTTTAAGCGCACCTTCCCACGGCGGTGCCAACCGACAACAGACAGGGTATTGGCTTCAACCTGATGATGAAGATACGGACAACACAACCATCACCGCGTCGCCGATTGAAGGCAAACGCTTAGTCAACGACTGGTTTGCGAGGACACCGGTCGTTGGCGATAGATGCGTGCGTACCGGTGCGATTAGACCCCACCGGCCCGAATCAAACCGGCCAAATTATTGCGCCCCTGATCGGCCAGCAGCGTCGCTTGGGCGATAAACAACTGGGCAGTGGTTACTGCGTCGTTGAGCGCATTGTGTTGAGCATAGACCGGCAAGCCTAGCGCGCTGGCCAAGCCACGCAACTCAACCGCCGGCGCCGGCATATCACGCGGCTGTTCACCCAACCACTGCGCATTGAGGTGCAAGGTCATCGCCAAACGGGCCGTATCGAGAATCGGTCGGCGCAAGCGCCCGCCAAACGGTTTGAGCGCCGCGTTGATGAAACGCACATCAATTTCGGCCACATGCACCACCAGAACCCGCCCAGCAATCCGCTGTAACAGCTCGGCGAGCACCGCTTCCGGCGGCGGCGCATCGCGCAACTCGTCCGAGGTGAGGTGATGGACACGAATGCTCTCAACGCTTGGCTCGCGATCGGGTGGCGGGCGAATGAGCGAATGCCATGTCTGTTTCAACAAGACGCGCCCATTCTCAACATTAACGGCGCCAATCGCAATCAGCGCATCGTGGCGCGGATCGAGGCCGGTGGTTTCAACATCAATTACCGTATACGGCACTTCCCGCCACGGCAAGCGCCGGTCAGGCTCAGGAAAGGCTTCGTAGGCGCGCACAAAATCGGCGGGAGGCGTGCGCTGAAAGAGGCGTGACCAAAACGAAAGCATAGTCTCTCCCGTGCCGACGTCACGCCAACCGGTCAGTCTGGAACATGAGCGCCACACCCCGCTGCACCGACGCAATTACTTGCAACGACTCTTTGACTTCACGTCGTTCGCGCAGGCTAAGCTGGTGAAAATTAACGAGATTGTCAGGCGGCAGCCCCTGAGCAATCTGCTGTTGCTGGTGTTGCAAGCGCAGGGTCGAGAGCAGCTCAAACGCGCTAATCAGATTATCACCATCTTCACGGCTCAATACACCGGCTGTCATAGCAGCACGTAGACGTGCAATCGTATTTGTCTCGTTACTATGGGCTTCAAGGCCAAAGAGACGTGCTAAATCAACGACCATTGCAGTTCCACGCAACTTCAGATCGAGCAGATCACGCTGTTCCCCCCGGCGTTCGAGTGCTACTTGCCGGAAAAACGTGAGCGGAGCAGGCTGACGGAGAGCAGCTCGTGCCAAGCGGGCCATAAAGATACGATGATCGGCGGCATGCTGAGTAATCGTGCGCAAGATCGATTCAGCAGGCAAGGTACCATACACCTGTCGATAATCGAAGAAGATAGCAATCCGCAGTAACGACTCCTCATCGGGCACCTCGATCCAGCGACGAAAATAGCGTTGCCAGACCGACAGTGGCTGCCGCCACTCTGGATTGGTGGCCATGATATTACCGGGGCAACGGGGAAAACCACACTCTACCAGCCAGCCGACTACCAACTCGGCCAGTTGCTCAAAATAGAGTACTGCTTCTGGCGATGCTTCATCGTCGTAGACCAGTGCATTATCTTGATCGGTACGCAAGGTTTGCTCATAGCGACCCTCAGAGCCAAGTACGAGCCACGCATACGGCACCGGTGGTGGACCCAACTGCGCCTCAGCATCGTGCAACAAGCGTTGTAAGAGTGCATCGTGGGCCACGGCCACCACGCGACCAATATCGCTCACCCGTGCCCCGGCATCTATCAGGGTTATCACCGCCTCGGCAACCTGATCGGTATAGCGGCGTAGATCGGCCAGTGATGTCGCCCGTTGCAGTAAACGAGGCAAAAAGAGCGGACTATTACTTTGGCGACGCAGAATATCGGTATGCGTGACCACGCCCACTACCCGTTCACCATCAACGAGCGGCAGATGGTGGATACCTCGTTCGAGCATCAGCAACAGGCCTTCAAATGCCAAAGCATCGGCTGAAATAACCGTTGCCGGCGCACTCATCACCCGGCGAACAGGTGTCGCATCAGACAAACCTTCAGCCAGCACACGGTTTCGCAGATCGCGGTCGGTAATAATACCGAGCGGATCGTGTTCAACGATCAACGAAGAAATTCGTTCGGCTCGCATCAAACGTGCGGCCTCACCAACAGTCGCATCGGGGCTAATCGAAACCGGTGGGCGCGCGATCAGATCACGCAGGCGGGTTTGAAACAGCGCCGGATTCGATTCGGCCTGCCGCAACTGCAGGGCATAGCCAAGACGCTCGATCACAGAGGCGGCAAAAAAGGCGGCAAACTGTGGCTGTTCGGCACGCAGGCGGTGAAAGATTGGCGCCGGCAGCAGATAGAGCAATGTATCGGTATGAGCGCGCACCGTGACGAGCGGGGGCTGACCACGGATCAACGACGGATGACCAAACGCTTCACCAGGACCAAGGGTATCGACGACTTGATCGCCGCTCCGCAGCAGATCAACCGATCCCTTACACACAATATAGAGAAACTGTGACGGCTCACCACCGCGGGTCAAGATCGTCTGACCAGCCCGGACAAACTCAATCTGCAACTCGCCGGCAATCTGGCTTACCACCTGATCGGGAAGCCGATCGAAGGGAGGATAGGAGCGAAGAAAGCGTGCGATCTCATCCATGCAGACACACTCATGAATATGAATACAAGAAAGGCATCTCCGTACTGGAGATGCCTCGCAGGTGACGACGGAACCACACAGGAGGCTACCGGCGTTCGATCAAGAGACGAATCGCTGTGCGTTCCTCATCATCGATAGAGACATCGATAAATGACGGAATACAGACAATATCGATCCCCTCTTCGCTCAGATATGCACGAGCAATAGCGACGGCCTTAATTGCCTGATTGGTCGCACCGGCGCCAATTGACTGCACTTCAGCCGAACCGTTCTCGCGCATAACACCGGCAATAGCGCCGGCAACGGCACTCGGCCGCGAGCGGGTCGAGACCTTAAGGACCTCGGCACTGCGCTGTTGACGAGCGGGAGTGGCCGCATTGTTATCGCCGACTGCCCGTTCTAGCGGCTGGGCGTTGCTCATAGCTTCCTCCTGTTGGTGAAGAGTAGATAGACGGCTCGCATCATCGGGCGGAGTTGCCAGGCTCATACCGGCGCAGCCTCCTCGTGTACATGAACCCTGATAGCCGACAGTAACTGCGTGAAGAAATTGTACCACACAGTATCGTGGTTTGCAGGCCAAATTGCCCCGATTTTGCACAAATTCGAGCAATTTAGCCGAATATGATCACCGCGCATAATCGACTGCGCGGGTTTCACGGATGATCGTTACTTTGATCTGGCCCGGATACTGCAAACTCTCTTCAATCTTCTTTGCCACATTGCGAGCCAGATGGATGCTGCCCAGATCATCGATTTGATCGGGCTGCACCATGACACGCACCTCACGACCGGCTTGAACGGCAAATGCCCGTTGAACACCGGGGAATGAGGTTGCTACCGTCTCTAGTGCTTCAAGCCGTTTGATATAGAGATCGAGCGTCTCACGACGCGCACCGGGGCGTGCGCCGGAGATCGCATCGGCTGCAATCACCAGAAATGCTTCAACCGTTTGTGGTTCTTCGTCGTAGTGATGGGCCGCTATTGCATGCACAATGGCCGGTGACCGGCCCAACCGGCGCGCAATCTCTGCTCCGATAAGGGCATGCGGCCCTTGTACTTCATGATCGACGGCCTTGCCGATGTCGTGCAAAAGGGCAGCCGTCTTCGCGATATTTACATTTGCCCCTAATTCGGCAGCCATGTGCGCCGCCAACAAGGCACATTCAAGTGAATGCTGTAACACATTTTGCCCATAACTGGTACGATACTTCAACCGACCGAGCAGCTTGATCAGATCGGGGTGCAGCCCTTGCACGTTTGCTTCGTAGGCAACGCGCTCACCCTCTTCACGCATAATCTGTTCGATCTCAAGCTGCGTCTTGTGGACCACCTCCTCAATGCGTGACGGATGGATACGACCATCCTTCAGCAACTTAAGCAGCGCTACCCGTGCCACTTCACGACGGACCGGATCGTGACACGAGAGCGTCACTGCTTCAGGCGTATCGTCAACAATAATATCAACACCGGTGATCTGCTCAAAGGCACGAATATTGCGGCCTTCACGACCGATAATGCGTCCTTTCAATTCTTCACTCGGCAGATTCACCGTTGAGACGGTCATTTCTGCAACGTAATCACTCGCACAGCGTTGGATGGCCAAACCGATAATTTTGCGGGCAATCTTATCGGCCTCTTCTTTGGTCTGCTGTTCGAGTTCACGGATGCGCCGAGCAGCATCTTCGCGGGTTTCGCGTTCTACTTCGGCCAAAATAATCGAACGTGCTTCGTCACGTGACAACTGGGAAATGCGCTCGAGTTCTTGCGCTTGTTGTCGTTTGAGCCGCTCAGCCTCTTGGGCTAACTGCTCGATCTGGCGCTCGCGTTGCTGGATCAACCGCTCGCGGCGTTCGATCCCCTCTAGCTTACGATCGATATTTTCCTCTTTACGTTGCAGCCGCTCTTCTTGTTTTTGCAAGCTTTGGCGCGATTCACGTAACTCGGCTTCGGCTTCATTACGAATCCGTAAGGCCTCATCTTTGGCTTGCAAAAGTATCTCTTTTTGCTGCGACCGCGCCTCTTCAATTAATAGTCGCGCTTCAGCAGCTTTGCGTTGTACTAGTGAGCTAGCGCCATTGTTTGCCCACCAGATACCTATTCCTGTACCGCCAACTAGCCCGAGTAAGAGGGCAATGACGGCCCAGAGTAGCTCTGTCACGGTAGCCTCCTATGTAGTTGTTAATGTGCATGCGCCGGTTTGCAACAGTGTTTTTCCGGCAGTATGCGAACAGATATTGTAACTATGGATCATTAATCCATTAGATAGTCATCATCATACTGATCGATGTACCGGCTGTCAAGACATTTACCAAGAGTTGAAGGGCAGTGGCGCATCTGCTATAATCGCCCGCAGAGGAGATGTATGGACAACCACGTTGTTGTGCATGCCCTATCGGTTATGTGACACCGTCCGAGGAGGATGTGATTGCATGCTACGTCCATTTTGGCGAGCCACGTTGCTCTTGTTAATCCTGCTCCTGAGTTTGCTGTTATTGGCGACGTGTGCAAGTAATCGTACTGCGTTCGCTACACCGTTGTACGTTCAACAATTGACGACCAAACCCGATGATTATAACGGTCGTGAGGTAACCGTCGATGGCGCATACGTTTGGCGCCCGGGCGATCCTGGGCTGGCCGTCTTGGCGGTAGGAGTGAGTACGCTCGATAACGGTCTCGATGCTCAGCCAATCGGCGAACCAATCTGGGTCGAAGGATTTCCGGCAGAAGTTACCGAGCACTTACACCGCCCCGGTGATAGTGTCTACGGTTTTGTCCGTGTGCGTGGGCGGTTTGAAGCCGGTGGCAACTACGGCCCCGGCGGTGCGTACCGCTTTTTACTGATGGTGAGTAGTGCCGAACCAATCGAGCGGATCCGTCGCATCGAACAACGCTTGACCGACCGGCCACTCGGCCCTGATAAGGTCTCTTTCTTTGAGTTGCTGCGTAACCCGCAGCAATACCAAGGGCAACGGATCACCACGCAAGCTTATTATTTTTGGAACTCGGTCATCTATGTGCTGGCCGAGGGTATCTCGACCGAAGAGGACGGTTCGAGTCCGCAACCGGTCGGTGGTGCGATTTGGGTTGAGCAATTTCCACCCGATCAATCGGCGGCCCTGACAATCGGGCCAAACAATAGCTTTGTCTGGGGGTTAGTCGAAGTAACCGGTACCTTCCAAACCGGCGGTGGTTTTGGTCGTGATGGCGCGTATCGGAGTATTTTCTTTGTCGAGTCGGCGCGACCGCTGCAACCCTAACCGAACCAACCGCCAAGGCAACGGCAAAGGTTGTAAAGCGCGGTGTATTACTTTATCGAACCAATGGATGAAGATGACATCCCCGCCGTACAGCAGATCGAGCGGCAGAGTCAGATGGCACCATGGTCGGCCCAGACCTACCGCCGCGAGATCCGCAACCGACAGTCATGCCGCTATGTTGTTGCCCGTGCCGATACCCGCCCCCCCAACGGCTCACCCGCCACAACCGCTTATCCGTTGCTTGTCCGTATGCTGCAACGGATCGGGTTGGTGAGCCTCTTACCAACTGCACGCCCCCCGATTGCCGGCTACGGTGGGATTTGGCTGAACGAACGTAGTGGTCATATTACGACCATTGCTGTTGCGCCGATCCACCGCCGCCGTGGTGTCGGTGAGCTGCTCCTCAATGCCTTGATCGACGGTGCGTATGAGTTGAACGCCGAATATCTCTCGCTCGAAGTGCGTGTGAGTAACCTCGCCGCACAACGTCTCTACCTCAAATACGGATTCCGACCCGTCGGTCAGCGCCCCAATTACTACACCGATAACCAAGAAGACGCCCTGGTCATGTGGACCGACCCGATCACAACTACCAGTTTCAAAGAGCGGTTGCGCGAGTTGCGTCGTCAGTTATACGAACGGTTACGCCAACAAGCCGATCAGCCGGTAGCTGATAATCCCAGCAGCGGGCCAATGGTCGGGTAGAGCGGGCTTTGCCGGAGATCGGCAGCCCGAATACGGCCGCGGTAGACGGCGTCGGCCAATTCCCGATGGAGCGTAGCCAATCGCTCACGCCCCTGGACGCGATCACGAAAAGCCGTATGACGCAAGAGCAAAGCAGCTTCGTTCTGCGGTGATAGTTTGCCGGCAAAGAGATGATGAGGGGCGCGCGGTGCTAAACCTAGCTCGTCGCAGCGCTGAAGTAATTCGTAGTCGCGATCGTGTCGGTAGAGCGGATTGACGGTTGCCTGATCGCGATAGATATCACGGTAGTAACGCGGCGGGTAGGAACCAAGCTGGTTGAGTAACACGTTGATCCGATGTCGATGGCGCTCGTTCGAGATGTGTAGGTAATCCCAAATCACAAAATCGGCGCCGGCAGTTGCGCAAGCGTGCAATACACGGCGCAGATTGAGATTGCTATCGTTGACGTAGGGCATAATCGGTACCAACGCCACCCCAACCGGAATCCCGGCCCGCTTCAATTCGGTAATCAGTTCAAGGCGTAACTGGGGCGACGGCGCACGAGCCTCGATGCGTGTCGCCAAATGCTGATCGAGCGTGAGTAGCGTCGTGACCACGATTGCCAAACTCTGCTCGTTGATCTTCTGTAACAGTGAACGATCTTCAAGCACGAGCGGACTCTTCGTCATCACCAGACAAGGCTGACGATGCTCGGCAAAGAGTTGCAACACCTGCCGCGTGATCCGATACGTCTCTTCGGCGGGCTGATAGGGATCGCTCAAGGCACTGATGGCAATCAAATCCCCACGATCAATCGTCGGTAGGATGGCAGCAAGGCGCTGCGGTAAGTCGACCGGGATGGCAATCGTCTCGTTGAGCGGTCGTTCGTGATAGACCCAACTGTCACAATACGGGCAGCCAAACTCACAGCCGGCATAGATGCTCATCGTGTAGGACGAGAGAAAGTACTCGTTGATGAGCGGACGGCGTGGGCTGAGCGGCGGTACGTTCGGAGCAATTTCGCGCTGATAGTAGGCCATGAGTATATTACCTGGAATAACGACGACACAGCGGTATAGTTATGAACGTGGCGAGATCGTATCTGACATCGGATTTTGCTCACGTTGACGCCGCGCTGCGGCCAACGCGGCCAACAGTTCGGCGTGAATTAAGCCATTCGTTGCCACAATTCGATCACCACTGAGCGGGCGCCACTCGCCACCCTGCCAATCGGTGACGGTTGCGCCGGCTTCACGAGCAATCAAACCACCGGCAGCAACATCCCACGGCTTCAAACCCAATTCCCAATGACCATCGGTACGCCCGGCAGCAACAGCACAGAGATCGAGCGCGGCTGAGCCGGGCCGACGAATATCTTGCACCAGCATCGCCAGATAGGTCAGTTCGGTCAAGTTGTTGTCGGGCTGTGTAAAGCGATCATACGGTAAGCCACTGCTCAACAGACTACGGGCTAACACCGATGTTCGTGAGACGTGGAGACGGCGACCGTTGAGAAATGCACCCTTGCCACGTTCGGCATAGAAGAGTTCGTTGTGCATAGGATCGTAGACCACGCCAAGCAGCGGTTCGTTGTAGGCAAGGAGGGCAATCGAGACGGCAAAGATGGGCAAGCCATGGAGAAAGTTGAGCGTGCCATCGAGTGGATCGATCAGCCACGTGTAAGGTGAAGACATACTAACGCCGCTACCTTCTTCGGCGATAATCGCATGGTCAGGGTAGCGAGAACGGATCGCACCAACGATGAGAGCCTCACTAGCCCGATCAACTTCGGTGACAACATCGGCGTGTTGTTTAGGTTCGTAGGTAATCTCACGTTCGGCTCCAGCCCGAATCAGAGCACCGGCTCGATAGGCTACATCAATGGCAAAATCTAGCATATTGGCATGAACCTTATCATAATACGGTTACGAGCACCGTCTTCATTGTAATACTAATTGGTGGGTAGGATGTTATTGGAACTCATCTCCGATCCCGCCCACGAGCTTGACATGGCGCGCGGAGCGTACCACCCGCTCTCTGTCATGTCGAGCGCAGCGAGACATCTTCCAATGATTTCTCGCTCCGCTCGAAATGACAAGGGGGAGGTTGCGCTCGAAATGACACACGCTGCGCTTGAACAGACACGGGGACACCGGTACTCATCAGGGCGAGCGGCGCACGCCATCCACTCCCTATCACGGCGCGCGGAACGTACCACCCGCTCTCTGTCATGTCGAGCGCAGCGAGACATCTTCCAATGATTTCTCGCTCCGCTCGAAATGACAAG
>NZ_JBMFNE010000001.1:299301-321620 GCF_049970315.1 Chloroflexus sp. | reverse complement strand
CGCATTCTTGACGGATAGGGTGCTTTCGGCTAGGATCGAACTGATCCTAATATTGATTGCGACGTTCACGGTGAACGTCATCCAGCGATTTGAGGCAGGCATGGGCGTAGCGCTCAATCACACGATTTTTCGTGCCTATGACATTCGTGGCATCGTCGAGGTTGATCTCGATGAAGGGATTTATGAGTTGCTTGGGCGGGCGGCGGGCACCCTGTTTCGCAACGAAGGTCGCCGGCGGATTGTGGTAGCGCGTGATGCGCGGCTGAGTTCGCCTCGCTTTCAGGCGGCGTTGATGGAAGGGTTGCGCACCACCGGGATGGACGTGCTCGATATTGGCATGGTAGCGACGCCGGTGATGTATTTTGCTGTTGAGGCGTTAGGCGCTGATGCCGGGGCGATTGTGTCGGCCAGCCATAACCCGCCGGAATTCAACGGTCTGAAGCTGCGCCGTGCCGAGCCGCGCTTCGGTTCCGAGCCGCTGCCTTCGGAGGCGATACAAGCGGTGGGAACGATTGCCGCTAGCGGTCATTTTGCGCAGGGCGCTGGCCATTACGAGCAGGTTGACATTGGCCCGGCCTATATCGAGTCGGCCCGACGCTGGATCAATTTCGGCCACCGCCGTCCGCGGGTGGCGCTCGACGGCGGCAATGGCGTGGCCGGCCCACTAGCGATGGCGATGTACGAGGCGCTCGGCATCGAAGTGATCCCGCTCTTTATTGAGCCGGACGGCACCTTCCCCAACCACCATCCCGATCCGCTGAAAGTTGAGAACTTGCGCGATTTGCAAGCGGCGGTGCGCGAGCATCGCGCTGATCTCGGTATTGGTCTTGATGGCGATGGCGACCGGCTAGGGGTGGTGGATGAGGCCGGTGAAGTGGTGTTCGCCGATCGCTACCTGATCGCGCTGGCTAAGGCCATGCTGACCAAGCGTAAGGGGCCGGTGGTCTTTGACGTGAAGTGTAGCGCCGTGTTGCCACAGGCTATCCGCGAGTTGGGCGGTGAGCCGGTGATGTGGAAGACCGGCTATACCAGTTTGTCGGCGAAGATGCGTGAAGTTGATGCGGTGTTGGGCGGTGAGTTGAGTGGTCATACCATCTTCCCCTTCCCCGGTCGCTATTTTGATGACGGTGCGTTTGCGGGGGCGATGCTGTTACACGCACTCGGGGAGCTAGGGCAGACGCTGCGCGAGGTGTTGGCCCCATATCCGGTGTTACCGTCGATTGATGAAGGTCGGATACCCTTCCCCGAAGAGCGCAAGTTTGCCGTGATCGACTTCCTGCGCGAGCGGTTTGCCGGCAAGTACCCGCTGATTGACATCGATGGCGTGCGGGTTGATTTTGGTGATGGCTGGGGATTGGTACGGGCCTCGAATACCGAACCGGCAATTACCACTCGTTTTGAGGCCCAGACGTGGGAGCGTGTGAGCGCAATTCGCGATGAGATGTTGAGCGTCGTTGAGGAGTTTCGCAAACAGGCATGAGCGTGTATCGACGCCCTTTGTTACAGGCGTGGGAAGCTGCGTATACCGCAGAGCTGACACTCGATCAACTACGCCGCCGGGCAGCGACGGTAGGTGCAGTATTGGCATCACAGCGTGCTCGTTGCTTGATTGCCTTCGATACGCGCTTTCTCGCGAACCTGTTTGCGCAAACGTTGGCTTACGATCTCCTAGCGCAGGGCGTTGAGGTGATGTTGGCCAATGCACCGGCGCCATTGCCGGCCATTCACCACGCCCTTGATCAACGGATAGCCGATTGTGCGCTCTATGTATCGGCGCGTAATCGGCCGTATTATATCGGTGGCTTGCTCTTGGTTGCTGATGACCAGAGTGGGCTGAGTCTTGATCCAGCACGTGATCCACTCCCACCGGTTGTCTTTCCACCGACGAAGCCGTTTAAAGAGACGATTGATCTACGCTCGCCATACCTCGATGCGTTGCGCCATGCCCTCGATCTCGATGCGATCCGGCGCTTGCCGCTGACGTTTTTTGTTGATGCAATGGCCGGTACAACCGCCGGTATGGTGACGGCGCTGTTCGGTGAGGGTGGGCAGGCGCGCGCGATTGAGATTAACCGTGATCCCGATCCTCTCTTTGCGCGAGGTGCGCCACAGCCGTTCGAGTCGCCGCTCAACCGGTTGCGCAAGTTAGTACGCGAAAGCGATTCACACCTCGGTGTTGCGCTGGCCGGAGATGGAACGGCACTGGCCGTGGTTGATCCGTCGGGCGAGGTGCTCGATCCGTTCGAGGCGAGCCTATTGTTGGCCGCTCATGTGGCTCAGTATCACCGGCAGCGAGGGTTGGTGATCGCTCCCCCACCATCGCCACACAGCTCATTGCGCACGCAGCCAAAGCAGTTGGCGGCCTGGCAAGAGGCGAATGGAATGAAGATCGAGTTAGCCGGTGATAGCCTGCACGGTGAACGGCAACCGGTAGTGGCAATGACAACCGCAGGTGAGACATTGCTCAGTCGCTGGAGTACATGTCCCGATGGTTTACTGGCCGGGTTGTTGTTCTGCGAGGCGGCAGCACGGAGTAATGGTGGGTTGCGTGCGCTCTGTGCCACGTTGCGTAGCCAATTTAGTGCATAAGCTGGGATACCGATTTGACAATGTTCTGGCGACTGATTGTGTTAACGTAATAGCCAGAAAAGACCGTTTGGTTACCTCATGAAGAACATCTTTAACCGTCTTAATGCACTGCGCTACCTCATCCCATCACTCTCCCTCACCTTCGCCGGTGTCGTGTTGTTGTCGCTCGGTGTTGCCTATCTGTTTATTCACGCCTACCGCACTGTTGAAGGATTGCCCGATATTGTCTGGTGGCTGACGCTCCAATTCCTTCCCCGTCCGTGGCGGGGGGTCTTATTGCTTGGCGCCGGTTTGGCTGTCTTGGTCGGTGGGATCTGGCAATTGAGCGGTGTTGTGGTGATCCCGCGTCCTAGTCAGTTACCGACCAGTAATGAGTTGGTGCTTGGGTATGACCGTGCGAGTTATCCTCGCCGAATCGCGGTCATATCCGGTGGAGCCGGGATGCTGGTATTGTCGAGTCTGAGCGAACAGGTCGACCGGATGACCTGCATCGTTCCGATCACCGATCCAGTAGAGTATTATTATCGGGCGTCGGGATTGCTCAATCAACCAAATGTCTACTACGTGGTACCCACACCGATTCCACTCGAAGTCATTGCCGAGCTTGACGATAGTACGCTGATAGATGTGCGGCACATCCACCTACATCCCGAATTGGCCGATCGGCGGGTGCAGCGATTGCGTTTGACACAAGCCAACCCACCGCCGTTAACTCGAGTAACGGTGGAGGCCTTGCAAGAGGCCGATGCGATTGTGTTGGGGCCGGGCAGCCTGTTTGAAAGTATTCTGCCGAATTTCTTGCTGGCCGAGTTTGCCGAGGCAGTACGCACGAGTCCGGCCAAAAAGATCTTTGTCTGCAATCTCATGACCGAGCCGGGACGCACGACCGGCTTTCGCGTGGCCGATCATATTCGGGCAATTAAGGAATATGCCGGGATTACCCCGGATTATGTGTTGGTGAATGCACAACGGATCGATCCAGAAACGACACGTATTTATGCCGCTGCCCATCAATCGCCGGTCTATCTCGATCCGGGCGATTACGAAGAGTTGGCGACGTTGCCGGGTGATGTGCATGGCCGACGTGGAGTGATCATCGAAGGAAGTATGGTGATCGAGGCTGATTTGTCGGCTGCGGTGATCCAATATACGACCTCACTCGACAATCCACAACAGAGTCGCGCAGTCCGGGTATTGCGCCACGATGGTCAAAAGCTGACGGCAGCTCTGCTCGAATTGTTGCGGCGAGTGTGAATACCCGCCGCTGTCCGCACTCGTTACCGATTGACTAAGGGGATGTAGATCGTAGCTTGGGTTGATGGTGCGCCACCTGGTGTCGGGGTAGCGGTGGGCGTGGCGGTCGCTGTGGCAGCCACCGTCGGTGTCGCCGTGGCTGTCACCGTCGCCGTCGCCGTCGGTGTCGCCGTTGGGCTAGCAGTAGCAGTGCTTGTCGGCGTTAGCGAGGGTGTGTTTGTTGGTGTCGGACTCGGGTCGGGTTCAGGCGGCAGATCGGTACAGAGTACGTTAGCCCACAAGGTAGCCATTGCGCCAAACCCGGCAGTGGTGGGATGGATGTTATCGGCGCTCCCATTACTCGGATTGGTTGTGATGATCTGATCCTGATGGGCGTCGAAATAACTGTAAAAGTCAGGGCCGAGCCGAATCGGCGTCGTATCGTCGAGTTCGTCAACCAATGCAACGATGCTGCTGTTGAAAGCCTGCGTTGTGGTGCGGCGGATAGTTGCTTGGCTTGCCGTGCCATCGTTGCGCCATGGCAGCCGGGCAACCCATAGGGCAAGATCGGGGCGGTCCTGGCGGAGGGCATTGATCACCGCCCGTAGGTCTTCTTTGTACACACTGGCCGGCATAAGGTTGTTGTAGATGTTGGTGGTTGACGTTGCTGTTGCGTCGTTGGTACCTACCTGTAAGAGTATCTGTTCGGCACCGAGATCGGCGATGTGCTGGCGGTAAACTGCCGCTTTGCCGAGAACATTGAGGTAGCCTGCGATACCAATCCGGTCTGAGCCGGTCGTATTGCCGTAGAGGTCACGAGCCGTGCGAATGCCGCTAAAACCATCATTGAGGATAAAGACCGGACTATTGAGACAAGTGGTCAAGAGGTTGTTAAGCTCGATCTGATAACCAGCATAATAGATATTGGTATAGCCGGCACTGTCGGCTTGCGTATTATCCGCTTGTGGATAGTTGCGACCATCACTGCTGCGTGGGTACCCGCTACCGCTTACCGGCGGACTGGTGAATGGGTAGCCATCACTGGCACCGGTAAGGGCTGAACCCGGTGGCACTCGGTAAAATCCCCACTTGCCGGCGGTAATCGAGTCGCCAATACTGATGAACACTCGTCCGTAGCCGACCGGGGCGATGGTGCGGCTCAGCGATCCGGTCGTGCCATTTACAAGGATGGTGGCTGTTACGGTATACTCGGCACGGCGTGGTAAGGTAATGGTTGCTTGCCAGCCATCGCCTGCCGTTGTATCGTCGATGGTCTGGGTGAAGCCGGGACCATTGACAGTAAAGCGCACCCCATCAAACCCACTGGGCGGATCGGTTACGGTTGCTTGCAGCCGCAAAACCGGATCGGTCTGAATATAGGGAATCTGAAACACATCTTTGGTGGTCAGTGGGCCAGGGGCGGGTGATGAAGCTGCCGGGAGATCGGCATCGATGATCAGCATGCCGGTCACCGGATCGATCGGGCGTGGTGTGCCGTTGGCATCGAGAATCGTTAAGGCGAGCACCGGTTCACTTTGTGCCGGACGGATGGTAAAGGTTCGAGTTGAGGTTGAACCGGGTGGCAACAGGTGGAGATACTGGATGATCAGATCACCGGTCGCCTCATCATACTCGGTCACATAATCAATGCCGGGAGTAAGGGTCACACCGGCGCGTTGGACCGATGGTGCACCACCGGTCCAGTTTCTCACTCGTAGGCGCGGATAGCGCACGATCCCGTTCGATGGAGTAATCGCCACCGCTCCGTTGGCTGCTAATCCGACCCCAGACGTTGAAGCAATACCGGCTAATGACGGGGCAGTGGTTGTTTTAGGTAACGCCTCACCGGCCCATGCATCGAGGAAGAGGAGCCAATGTTGGCTCGACGGTGTGATCGCGACCGGTTGGAGAAAAGCTCCAGAACTGGTGTCGGGAGTGAGATGAGGACCGCTGATAGTGGCCTGGCCGTTAACGGATATGGCAATCTGACCGCCAGCCCATACTTCATAGGTTACGGTGGTAGGACCGGTGGTGTAGGTGATCTGTGCTCGCACGGGTGATGAGTGCATGAGCATCGGCGTAGTGGTGATCGGTTGGTTTGCCGAGGTTTGCACTTGCACCAAGACCGAATCGGATACAACAAGATTATGGTTCCCTGCCGGATCACGTCGTAAGTCACGCCATGCACTAATACCATGAGCGCTGAACGTGAGGGCAAAGCGGTATGGCATGACCACATCGATCTGTCCATCAGGCCCTGTTTGCACATGTAATCCGCGATTAAGCACTTGGGCCACGGCAGGTGGTTGTAACGTGCTACTCGCCGCTCCCAATCCGAGCAGAACGGCGATGCCAATCAGGATAATGCGATAGATAGGTGGTAGCGACATAGAACAATTCTCTGCCCAGACGTTAATCACTTGCCATCTGTCGTTTCCACAGCGGTTCACCCACAGCCTGTTCGCGCGGCTTGGGTTCGGTCATCGGTAGTGGCATCGGTTGTTTGAAGGTCGGTACGAGCCGATGCAAGGTACGGAGGAGCAAGGCCGTATCTTCATTAAAGGCTGCCATCTCGAGGATACGGATCTGATCGGCGAGTGCGCGAGGGACAAACTGTGAAGCGTTGCGTGCGATAAAGATTTTGGCGTGCTCGGTGCGCTGATATTCCTCACCCTCGATAAACAGCTCTTCGTACAGCTTCTCGCCGGGACGGAGGCCGGTAAAGACGATATCAATATCGCGTCCGACCTGTAAACCGGACAGCTCGATCATATCGCGCGCGAGATCGACGATGCGGATCGGTTCACCCATATCGAGGACAAACACTTCGCCGCCCTTCC
Organism: Chloroflexus sp.; assembly: GCF_049970315.1. Classification (GTDB taxonomy): domain Bacteria; phylum Chloroflexota; class Chloroflexia; order Chloroflexales; family Chloroflexaceae; genus Chloroflexus. The sequence goes on along the minus strand of NZ_JBMFNE010000001.1, from coordinate 314,958 downwards.
CTAACACCGAGGCTTGGAGGGTCAATTGAACCGCTTCAGGGATGGTCATAAAGAACCGGCGCATCTCCGGATGGGTAACGGTGACCGGACCACCGGCGGCAATCTGCTGCTTGAACGTCAATACGACCGATCCGCGTGAACCGAGCACGTTGCCGAAACGTACTGCGACGTATGCTCGTCCGGTTAATCGGGCCGCTTCGTGAACTAGCAGCTCGGCTACCCGTTTCGTGGCCCCCATCACACTGGTGGGATTAACAGCTTTATCGCTCGAGATCATCACAAAGTGGCTCACGTCAACCTGCATTGCCGCTCTCAGGAGATTGCGCGTACCAAGCACGTTATTGGTCACCGCTTCAGACGGATGCAATTCCATCAACGGCACATGCTTGTGCGCTGCCGCGTGGAAAACGATCTCGGGTTGGTATTGTTCAAAGATATGCAAAACGCGCTCGGTAAAGCGAATATCGGCAATGACCGTCGTCAGTTTGGTTGTTGGCAGCGCGATCCGGCGTAGCTCCTGCTCGATGGTAAAGACCGAGTTCTCGCCGTGGCCAAGGATGATCAGCTCTTCCGGCTGAGCGCGCAGGATTTGGCGGCAGAGTTCCGAGCCGATTGAACCGCCGCCGCCGGTGACCATCACGCGCTTGCCACGTAACAGATTATGGACGGCGACAATATCGGTTTGCACCGGTTTCCGACGCAATAGGTCTTCAATCTGCACGTTACGCAATTGATTAACGCTAACCTTCCCGTCGAGCATTTCGTAGAGACCGGGCATAATTTTGGTTTTGACCCCGGTTCGTTCGCAGAGTTCGACAATGCTACGAATCTCTTTGCCGGTGGCCGAAGGCATCGCGATGATGACCAGATGTGCATTATATTCACGGGCCAGGCGCGGTATGTCGAAGCGATTTCCGAGTACCGGTATGCCGTAGATACGCATACCGAATTTAAGGGGGTCATCATCGAGAAACCCAACCGCTACCATACCGAGTTGCGGATTATCACGCAATTCACGCGCGATCATCGTACCTGCCGAGCCGGCACCCATAATCAACACTCGTTGCTGCTTACCGTTGAGTTCACCCTTACGCTTGCGTTGCATTAGCTGATGGTGCCAGTGCAAGCGTGATAACAGGCGTGGCCCGATCATCGCAGCGAGGTTAAAACCGAAGAAGATAACCGGTACCGACCGCGGGAGGAGAGCCATTGGTATGATACTGGCGACGATGAACGTGGTTGGTGCGGTGATGATCATAGCGAGTGACACCGCTGAAATAAGCAATAGTAGTTCGTCAATGGAAGCGTAGCGCCAATAGCGTGCATAGACACCCAATTGTCGAAAGACAAAGAGGTGGATCGGTGTAGCGAGCGCTGCCAGTATAAACCAACCCATAAGTGCTGCGCCTGACGGTAATTCGTCAAGACGTACCACAAAGCTCAAGTAGGCGGCGACAGGTAACAAGATCGTATCAAGCAAGAAAAAATAACGATTGCGGGTGGGTGAAGATAATTCGAGCTTCAAGTCGAGCTCCTTCCCGGTTGCTCCTGCTGGAATCAGTACAACACGACTTGTCGGTCAGTAAGATAACTATTACTTCGTTAGTCGTCTTTCTGCCTAAAATCCTACGCTCTGTAAGTGAACAAGTGATGTGGGTTTGACAGTGAGGTGATGAGAATCTTGTTAGAAAAGGCAGTATTCTCGTTTCGCTTGGGTGTACAGATGGTTTGCACCGTTCATTGTCTCACTGCCGGTAATGCTCTGTGAAGCGTCAATGCTAAGATAGCCCTTCCGCGTCGTTGGGGGGCACATTTGTAGGAAGCTGAGTGGACGGAGAGGCCGGGTATCGAATGAGCGAATATGTCAACGAAGATGGTATGTATCTTTTCCTCTCAGCGTGCTGAAAAGAGCGGAAGAGCACGTTATGCCGTTCCCTCTTGCATGAGGAACCGACCGTAACTCAGGCGGCGAGGGCAGCGCGCAGCCGTTCTACTACCTCGCTCACCTGAGCTTCGCTCATCACACTGGAAAAAGGAAGAGCCAGTGATACGTCGCCGAGGCGTTCGGTGATGGGAAAATCACCGCGTTCGTAGCCGAAGCGTTCTTGGTAGAAAGGTTGGAGATGGATCGGAGTAAAGTACGGACGGCTAGGAATGCCGGCAGCCGCGAGACGTTGCATGACGGTGTTGCGATTGGCCGGTGGCAGAATCCGCACCACATACACAAACCAGCTCATGCGCGTTGTGTGGGGACTGAGCTGAGGACACTCAACCAGTTCGAGGTCGGCCAGTTGCTCGTGATACCACGCCGCGACTTGGGAGCGGCGGGCAATGAGTTCTTCGATCCGACTCAATTGCACAACACCTAAAGCTGCGCTCAGCTCGTCAAGTCGATAGTTGTAGCCGAGCCGCGTATGGTTGAGCCATGCATCGAAGACATCACGGCCCTGATTGCGTAACGAGCGGAAGAGTGTTGCCCATTCATCGTGAGGCGTCACGATCATCCCACCCTCGCCGGTAGTCATCTGCTTGTTGGGATAGAAGGCAAAGACAGCAGCATCACTCAGCGTACCAGCCATGCGCCCTTTGTAGGTTGATCCAATGGCTTCGCAAGCATCTTCGATCACATACAAACCGTATTCGGCAGCTACGGTGTTGATCGGATCCATATCGGCAGGTTGGCCAAAGGCATGCACCGGCATAATTGCCTTCAAGGTGCCGATTGACCCGTGTCGGCGTGGCAGCCAACGGGTAGCAGCAGCACCACCGCGCATCAGATCGTGTACTGCCTCGGCAACGAGCTGCGGATCAATGTTACCGGTGACCGGATCAACGTCGACGAAGATGGGAATGGCCCGTTCGTAGAGAATGCTATTCGCCGAAGCGATAAACGAGAATGGTGTGGTAATCACCAGATCGCCGTCACGCGCTTCGGTGGCGATACAGCAGAGATGTAAGCCGCTGGTTCCAGAGTTGACACCGATGGCGTGCGGAAGACCAACATAGCGAGCCATTGCCTGCTCGAAAGCAACTATCTGCGGTCCAATGCTTAAATAGCTGGTCTGCAACACCTGATTGACGGCAGCAATCTCGGCGGCAGTAATGTCTGGGGATGACATTGGGATCGACACAATCTACCTCCTCAGCTTGGCGCAACTTCGTTAGGGCAGGGTGGGAAGCGCAGCATTACTGCATCTTGACACGATCGCGTTTAGATTGCGGACGTTATTATCGACGACTAAGCATCGTGCGGCGTGGTTGTGTTGAGACGCAGATCATTCCCCACTATGCGGGTACGCAACGGGCGCGCCGGTACGCCAACGACGACCGTTTCAGATGGCACATCCCGGTGGATCAATGCGCCGGCACCGGCAATGCTCCACGCACCAACGCGGCGTTGTGGCATCACAATCGCTCCAATCCCGATCAATGATCCGGCGCCGATCACAACATTACCTCCAGTGTGGACGCCAGGTGCGATGTGGACATGGTCGCCGATCTGGTTGTGATGGTCAATGGTGCATCCGGTATTGAGAATAACGTTGGCGCCGATCACGCTACCGGGATTGATAATAACACCGGCACAGACCATCGTGCCGGGGCCAATGATGACATCGGCAGCAATGATGGCAGTTGGATGGATAGCGCACACGATAGTTTCACCACGCTGCTGTAGAGTATCAAATAACCGTGCCCGTACCCGGTTATCACCAATCGCAATGACGACACCCTCATGCGATATGTCGCTTACGGCGGCGAGTGGCCCTAATACAGGTAACCCAAGGGCCTGCGTACCTTGGCGGCGCGGATTATCGTCAAGATAGCCGATGGGTTCGTAGGGATTGCCGTTTGCAGCCGCCTGCAACAGGATGTCGGCCACGACTTGGCCGTGTCCGCCAGCACCAAGAATGAGAATGCGTTGTGTCATAGATCAGCCGATGTATCTGTTGTATCTGTTCATTGATTCGGGGCCAAGGCAGCGGGATGCGTCGAGATTGCCGTGTGCCATCATAACGGACTTTTGGGTTGGATGGGTGACGGTGGGATGACCGCAGGTGAACCACGAAACTCCTCAGCGGTGGCATGACCGGGTTGGCTAATCCCCTCGCGCTGCAATACTTTCCAGCAGGTCAGAGCGAGAATCTTCAGATCAAGCCATAGCGATAGGTGGTCGACGTAATAGACATCGTAGGCAAACTTCGCTTCCCACGAAAGCGCATTGCGTCCGTTGATCTGCGCCAGCCCAGTAATGCCCGGCAACACCTCGTGTCGGCGACGTTGTTCGGGAGTATACCGGTCGAGATATTGCATGAGCAGCGGTCGCGGCCCGACTAAGCTCATTTCACCACGTAACACACAGAACAGTTCGGGTAGTTCGTCAAGGCTGGTACTGCGCAAAAACCGACCAAACCGCGTGAGTCGTTGCTCATCGGGCAAGAGATTACCCTGTGCATCACGGGCGTTGGTCATGGTACGAAACTTCAGCATGGTAAACGGGCGGCCATGCAAGCCGGGTCGTTGCTGACGGAAGAAAATGCCGGGGCCGAGGTTGATCCGCACCAGTATCGCAATCAGTGCCATCACCGGTGCCAGCACGATCAGGGCCGGAATAACGATCATCAGATCAAGCAGCCGTTTTCCATAACGACGGTACATAGGCGTCTCCGTGACACGATTTGTTAGGGACACTGTTATCGTATCGGGTGAAGATGTCAGTTAGATGAACGAGTAGGGTGATAGGGGGTGACACTCTATACAATTCGGGACATCTTCTACCGATGTGTTTCCATTCATAAGCGTTGCATGTGATAGGCTGAGAGTATAGGATCGGAGACACGTGGATTATGTTCATGCTGGAAAAGAGGGATTTATGTCTGCTCGTATCCTCTTGATCTGCGTCCTACTGATAATACTGGTCGGTGAAAATCAGTCGGTTCCTAGCGTTGCGGCCATTGCCCAGCCAAAACAGTTGACGGCATTTGGGATGAATACCTATTTCAGCGGTCTAGAGCGCTTACCACAAAATCGCAACGATGATGTAGCGGCGTTGATTAATGCTACGCGGTCGTTGGGGGCTGAATGGGTACGTGAAGAGATCAGTTGGGCCAATCTCGAACCGAATAAAGGCTTCTTTACATGGGATTTGATGGACGCATCCCTAACGCAGACTGCCAACGCCGGGTTGGGAATTATCGGCATGTTACTGACAACACCGGCATGGGCACGGGTTGGCGATTGTAGCAGCCGGATCACGCGCAACGGTGGCTCGCTCAATTACTGGTGCCCACCGGCCAACCCGCAAGACTTTACCGATTTTGTTCGTGCGGTAGTCGAGCGTTACGATGGCGATGGCTACAATGATGCGCCGGGTTCGCCACGGGTGGCGGCATGGCAGATCTGGAACGAACCGAACAATTGGGCAACTTGGCCGGGTGAAGCACACGAATACGGTGCACTGTTGGTAGCCGGCTACACCGCAGCCAAAGCGGCCGATCCAACCGCACTCATTGCAACCGGCGGGGTCTACGTTTTTGATGGTGGCACGCGCACAGGCGGGAATCGTGACGGTCTCGAATTTCTCGGTGCGGCGTTTACGGCTGTTCCTCCTGCCCAGACGAGCTTTGATGTGCTGGCGATTCATCCCTACATGCCTGATACTGCGCCTGATCGTGCCGGTCTGTATGGTTTGGTTACGCTTTGGGGACGAATTAGTAATGTGCGAAGCTGGCTGAACGAAAAGCGTGGTTCACATGTGCCGCTTTGGATCAGTGAGTTAGGCTGGTCGACCTGTACGTTTGCTTCAGCCGTCTGTCGCAGCGAGCAAGAACAAGCCGACTTTCTGGTACGTAGTTATGGTATTGCCTTGGCGTTAGGGGTACAGCATATCAACTGGTTCCAACTCGAAGATAAATTCGATAGTTCGACCGCTGATGTGTGGGGTAATGCTGCCATCTTGCGTAACCGTAATCAAGGATACGCGCGCAAACCGGCGGCCAATGCCTACGCCAACCTTACAGCGCAGCTTGGCGGGGCGACGTTTATCGGCTTTGGTTTGTTGCACAGTTACACGCATCAAAGCAATGGGTTGACTCCGGCAGCCCGCTACCACCTCCGCTTTCAAACTGCAACCGGCGCATTGATCGATCTGTTGTGGACAACCGGTGGGGCCGCGACACTGTCAGTACCACTGATGGCCGGATACACTGCCCAATTACTCAGCCGTGATGGGGGCGTGTTGCCGCTCACGATCAGTGCTGGGCAAGCCCAGATTCCACTTAGTGGAACCCCGGTCTATCTCCGTCAAGACACACCGCCGCAATTGGTTGTCACCCCGGCCGCTGTCACCATTCCGATGCTGACGACCGATCCGGCCACCACGTATACGCTCTCGGTGCAGAATTCCGGGTCGGGCAGTATCAGTTGGATTGCTGGTGGTAGTGCGAGTTGGCTTACACTCATAACGACGAGTGGGAGTGGTCATCGCAGTATCTTACAATACCGCATCGATCCCAACGGGTTGGCAACCGGTGATTATACGACAACCATCACCGTCAATGCCGGGAGTGTCGGCGTGCAGAGTATCCCGGTCACGTTGCGTGTTGTCAACACTATCTACCGCGTCTACACACCGCTTGTTGCCCGATAAACGAACGGTTCATCACCTGCGTTGACGTTCTCCGCCGGGTTATGGTAAGATAAAGGCCGTTGCTTACGAACAGGTCTAGGTAAAGGAGAGCGCCGTGAGCGCAAAGAAAATGAAAGTATTGCTTCTGCAAGATGTTGAACATCTTGGCAAAGCGGGCGAAATCAAAGATGTAAGCGGCGGTTATGGCCGAAACTACCTGATACCCAAAGGATTTGCCGTTCTTGCAACCAAAGGCCAGATCAAGCAGGCTGAAGAGCGACTAGCCGCGCAGCGCCGGCGGGCCGAGGCAATGCGCAAAGAAGCCGAGGCACTTGCGGCAAAGCTGGCAGCGCTGACTCTGACCTTCGTTGTGAAGGTTGGGGAACAGGATCGGCTCTACGGTTCGGTGACCAATGCCGATATTGCGGCGAAGCTGCACGAAGTAGCAGGTGTCGAGATCGACCGGCGTAAGATCGCATTGGAAGATCCGATCAAACGCACCGGAGAGTACGAGGTTCCGGTTGAGCTGGCAAGTGGTGTTTCAACAACGCTCAAAGTGGTGGTAACCGGCGAATAATAACCCTCGACCGTAACGGGGCAATCTTCTAGTCCAATGTGCCGCAAATTGCGGCACATTGGCGTTTTATCCCGATGATGTGGATAATCGGTGGGCAACGGGGGAAAAACGGTGGAAAAGCGCGAAGATCGGCTGGAACGGAGCGTACCATTTGATTTGCAAGCTGAGCGAGCGACGCTTGGTTCAATTCTGCTGGAACGCGATGCGATCATCGCAGTTGCCGGTTGGCTCCCCTCGGAATACTTCTACTTAGAAAAGCATGCGCTCATTTACGAAGCCATGCTCGCGTGCTACAACCGGCGTGAACCGGCTGACATCGCAACTGTCGCTGCCGAACTGCGTCGGCGTGGTCAACTCGACCTGGTTGGTGGCGTGACCATGTTGAGCGATTTGGTCACCGAAGTACCAACGGCCGTCCACATCGAATACTATGCCCGCATTGTCGAGCGGACAGCACTCTTACGCCGTCTGATCGAGGCCGGTGGCCGGATTGCAGCCATGGGCTATGACGAGTCGAGTGATTTGGAAGAGACGCTCGACCGCGCAGAGGCAGAACTGTTTGCCGTCTCCCAACGCCGTAACAATCAGGATTTCGTTCATATCGGTCGGGTCGTCAATACACTCTTCGCCCAGATCGAATCGATGCAAGAGCGGCGCGGGGAAGTGATCGGAGTACCAACCGGCTACCACGATCTCGATGAACTGACCGGTGGGTTACAGCCGAGCGACCTGATCATTCTTGCAGCCCGGCCGAGTGTCGGGAAAACATCGCTTGCCCTCTCGCTCGCCTACAACGTGGCGTATCAAGCCAATGGCACCGTCGCCATTTTTAGCCTTGAAATGAGTCGCGAGCAGTTGGTGCAGCGCATGCTAGCGATGCATACCGGTATCGATATGCAACGCCTTCGTACCGGTAATCTGCGTGGCGAAGAGCTGAGTTTGGCAATCGAGGGATTAGGTGTGCTTTCCGAGCTGCCGATCTACATCGAGGATACACCCGGTCTGAGTATCACTGATGTCCGCGCGCGCGCTCGTCGGTTGCACAGCGAAGTAGGGATTACGTTGATTATGATCGACTACCTCCAACTGATGTCTGGTCGGCGTGCCGATAATCGGGTACAAGAGGTTAGTGAGATCAGCCGTGGGTTGAAAGCACTGGCGCGAGAATTGAATGTGCCGGTGATCGCTCTTTCCCAACTCTCGCGCGCCGTTGAAGGTCGCCAAAGTCACGTACCAATGCTCAGTGACTTGCGCGAATCGGGATCGATCGAACAAGATGCGGACATCGTCATGTTTATCTACCGCGAAGAGTTGTACGACAAGGACACGGACAAGAAAGGTATTGCCGAAATTCACGTTGCCAAGCACCGAAACGGTCCGCTCGGTGTGATTCCGTTGCGGTTTGAGGCTCGTACCACCCGGTTCCAGAACCTCGAGCGCTATCATGCTCCAGAGGGGTTCTAGGCTTGGAAGCGGAGAAAAGGTGTGCTGTTTGCATGCGTTCCGTGGCGTGGCGGATTGGCAATGCCGATGATCGCTCTTGCCAAAATCGGCAGAATATGGTAGGATAGTGAACGCGAAGGCGGGTAGCTCAATTGGCAGAGCAGTGGCCTCCAAATCCACCGGTTGCAGGTTCAAGTCCTGTCCCGCCTGCCATTTTTTGTGCCGGCCAGCCAAGCGGGGGCGTGGCAGAGTCCGGTTGATTGCGTCGGTCTTGAAAACCGAAGGACGTAGCAATGCGTCCCGTGGGTTCGAATCCCACCGCCCCCTCCAGTGTTACTACGGGGAGGTCGCATAGTGGCCTAGTGCGGCGGTTTGCTAAACCGCTAGGGGGGCAACCCCCTCGAGGGTTCGAATCCCTCCCTCCCCGCCAAAATCGCCCGCAGGCTTATCTGCGGGCGATTGTCATGGGGCGGCCTAGGTGATAGTGTTTCAGAATTGCAACAAAAAAAGCGAATGATGCGCTCGTCTCTGCCTTGATTGCATCGGTTGTATGCTCTAGGATAGAAAAAGTAGCTCGTTTGCCGACCAAGGGCCGCGCACGCTCATTGAGCCTCACCTAAAGATGCTGAGGTTTTGGTATAGTGTTTACTAACACGCGGTCTATAATCAGTCCTCGATTAAGATACGTGAGGCAACGATGCCAATTACTGTCGAACACGTCACGCACTTTCTCGCTGCAGCGGCAACGTTAATCCATGAGCGGCGCGATGAGTTAACCGCGCTTGACGCCGCGATTGGCGATGCCGATCACGGGGCAAATCTCGACCGTGGGTTTACCGCTGTGATGGCGCGTCTACCGAGTGTGGCCGATAAAGATATCGGTACTGTGCTGAAGACCACCGGGATGACCATTGTTTCTACCGTGGGTGGTGCCTCAGGGCCGTTGTATGGCACGGCTTTTGTCCGAGCAGGGATGGCGTTGGCCGATCGGCATGAAATAAGTACTGAGGAGATACTCCTCGCTCTCGAGGCTGCTCTTGATGGGATTGTAGCACGTGGTAAAGCCCAGCGTGGCGAAAAGACGATAGTTGATGCGCTCGCTCCGGCAATTGAGGCGCTGCAGGCCGCGTTAGCTGCCGGTAAGCCGCTGGGTCAGGCATTGCAGGTGGCCGCTGATGCAGCAGAGGCCGGTGCAAAAGCAACCATCCCTATGCTTGCCCTGAAGGGGCGCGCGTCGTATCTCGGTGAACGCAGTATCGGTCATCAGGATCCGGGAGCAACTTCGACAGCGTATCTGCTCCGTGCGCTGGCGATGACGTGTAGCCGTGTTGAGGAGGGAGCATGATCGGCCTATTGATCGTCTCGCACAGCGCACGATTAGCAGAAGGTGTGCAAGAGTTTGTGTCCCAGATCAGTGGTGGTCAGTTTCCGGTCATAGCGGCAGGTGGCGCAAATGATGGTTCATTAGGGACAAGTGTGGAGCGGATTTTGGCTGCTCTCGAACAATTGCGCACCGCTGATGGGATTTTGGTGCTGGTCGATCTGGGTAGTGCGGTCATGAGTGTCGAGACGGCCCTCGAACAGTTTACCGGTCCGCCGGTCCAAATTAGTAATGCACCGTTGGTGGAAGGGGCGTATCTGGCAGCGGTCGAGGCATCAAATACGGTGACGACACTCGAACAGGTAGCAGCGGCGGCGTTGCAAGCACGCGAGCTGATTAAAGTATACGAGTAACCGATATGACAGAAGTTGTTTTGACGGTGAATAATCCTGTTGGTTTGCATGCACGCCCGGCTAAGCTGTTTGTTGAGACGGTGCGGGCGTATAAGAGCACCGTAACTATTCAGAATCTCAGTCGGCCCCAAACGAAAGAACTGCCGGTAACGGCTTTTAATCTGTTGCAGATCGGAGTGCGTCAAGGGCACCAGATCCGGTTACGCGCCAGTGGTGAGGACGAAGCTGAAGTCATCGCTGCTTTGACCAAGTTGGTCGAAGAGAATTTTGGCGAGTAGCGAGCGAGGTGTTATGGGGAAGATGCTGCAAGGCGCCGGCGGTGCTGCCGGGTTGGCATTGGGTCCTGCATACCGCTGGCAGCGTGTGGCTACGGTAGCAGTCGATCCGCCTCACGAGTCGGTAGAAGCGGCATTGACTCGCTTTCATGTAGCACAACGTGCAGCTGCAGCACGCTTGCGCGCTATCGCCGAACGGCAACGAGCAGCCGGTTTGCACGAAGCCGATTTGTTCGATGCACAGGCTTTGCTGGTCGAAGATGAGACCTTGACCGATGGGGTGACGGCGCTGGTACTTGATGGGCAGCCGCTGACGACGGCGATCCGCACAACAGTGGCGCAAATGCAGGCGTTGCTCGCCGATATTGATGATGAGTATCTGCGGGAACGTGCGGCTGATATGGCCGCGGTTGGGGTGGAGTTGTTGCATGCGCTGGCCGGTGAGACCGCCTCGCAGCCAACTGTCCCGCCCGGCGCTATTGTCGTCGCTGATGATTTGACGCCCGCCGAAACGGTCGATCTACCGCACCACGTTGCCGGTTTTGCTACTGCCGGTGGTGGTCCGACCGGTCATACTGTTATTCTTGCCCGCGCACGAGGTGTGCCGGCAGTAGTAGGGGTAGGTGACGAAATCCTCGCTGTGCCCGATGGCGTACAGCTTTTGATCGATGGCGATGCCGCGACGGTATTGATCGACCCCGATGAAGCAGCGTTGCAGTCGGCTCAAGTGCGGATGGAGGCGTTGCGAGTGATGCAACGGCGACAAGCGGCGTTGCGTGATCAGCCTGGTCAGTTGCGTGATGGCCGCTTAGTTGGATTGTGGGCCAACATTGGTCGTCCGGCTGAGGCGCGATTGGCCCGTGAGTACGGAGCCGAAGGGATCGGATTATTTCGGACGGAGTTTCTTTTTCTCGACCGTTCGGCGCCACCAGATGAAGATGAACAATATGCGGCATATTGTGCGGTGTTGGATGAGTTGCCCGGCAAGCCGGTAGTGATCCGCACACTCGATATCGGTGGTGATAAGCCGTTGCCGTATCTCCCACTTTCCCCTGAAGCAAACCCGTTTCTTGGGGTGCGAGGGTTGCGACTCTCGATGCAGCGCCCCGATCTCTTTCAAATCCAATTGCGTGCGTTGTTACGAGCAGCGTTTCGTGGCGATATTTGGATTATGCTACCGATGATTGCCACTCCGGCCGATCTCGCGTGGGCGCGTGCGCAGTTGGTGGAAGCGGCGACTGCCCTGGCGGCAGCAGGTGTTGATCATCGGCCCGATCCACCTCTGGGGGTGATGATCGAGACGCCGGCGGCGGCGGTGTTAGCCGACCAACTGGCACGAGACGCGGCCTTCTTTAGCATTGGGAGCAACGATTTGGCCCAGTATACACTGGCGGTTGATCGTGGTCATCCTACCCTGGCGGCTCGTTATCCCTCCAATGATCCGTCGGTCTGGCGGATGATCGATCTGGCGGCGCGTGCTGCGCAGCAAGCCGGTATTCCGATAGGTATTTGTGGTGAGCTTGGTGGTGAACCAGATGCTGCTCCGGCTCTGGTGGGCTTGGGCCTGCATAAGTTGAGTATGGCACCAGCTCGTATTCCGGTAGTCAAGGAACGACTGATGCAAACATCATGGGCTGAGGCACAAGCCGCCGCGGCCCGTGCGCTTGCGGGTGGGCGAGAAGCATAACACGCCACTGCAATACACTCTTGATGAGGCCGGTTCATCTTGAGATGAGCCGGGCTTTTTTATGGTCGTTGTGAATACACGACTCTCGCTGCTCTCGTTGTCTTATGGCACGATCCGTATGATCGCGGTGTTTTGCCAGAGATACGGATTGCCAATCTGGTCGCCAGCAGTGGCTTGAACCACAATCGGAATAGCACCAACCGGCGTTGTTGCCGTGAGGGGGATGCTAAAGGTATTGCCGGCCCCTGCTACCAATAGCCCGATGTTAACGGTCATCACCTGACCGCTGATGCTACACGCCCCCGGTACACCGCTGCACGCGCCGGCGCTGAACGTGATACTGGCCGGTAGATTGATTGTCAGTTCAAGATCACGGGCGGCACCGGCTGTCGGACCACTCGCCTGATTGGCAAAATTGATCGTCAGGCTCGTTGTGCTGCCGGTCGTGATAGTGGACATTGCCGGAGTAGCTTGCAGCAACAGCTCAGGCGTAGGTGGTGGTGTCAGATAGAGAGGGACACCGGTTTGGCCCTCTTGGATAAAGTGGTTTTCGTCAACAGGGCTAGTGGTACAAGTCACAATGCGCCACCAGCCCGATGGCGGATTGGCGATCACATCGCCACCACGGGTAGTAGCTGTACCGTTGTTCCATTGGCCGTCCGCTGAAGCTGTACCGACAATGCCGCCGGTTTGGCCGGTGGGATCGTAGAGCGATCCCGGCGCGTAATAGCGCACCCGTGCCCGGCTCGCACCTTCGAGATCGAAGTTGTGGAAGGCGACGCTACTGAGGCCGGGCGCAACATACTGGAAGAACGTGGTGCAGACCGGATTGCCCGGTGGGTGACGCAGGCTTTGCCGGAGAATGCCCTGGACAATCTCATCACCGGTGCCGACGATTCCATCTAGATCAACGGTTGGCGCGCCACTACCGGCCCAGCCGCTGCGTACAGCCCAGCCATTGGTGTCGTCGTTGGGTACACTAGTAACTAGCAGGTATATGCCGCATGGCGTGGAACCCGGTATGCCCGGCAAACTCACCCATGTAGTGGCATCACCGGTATTTGGCGCATAGTTGGCACTCGTCACCAAGGTACCGATTGTTGGTGGATAGCCGTTGCTGGCTTGCCAGCCTGTTGGCATTCGGTAGAGGGCAAAGGTAGCGGTCTCAGCCGAGCCACGAATGACATCCGCAGGATTAGCTGTTGGGTTGATCGACGGACTGAGCAGCTCGATAGTCAGATCACCGATCACACCGCATGGAACATCGATTCGCACAATCGTAGAACCATCGTTGACACCGTAGAAGTTCCAGTTATAACTTGTGTAGTTCGGACCGGCCGTTTGAAGAGCAGTCGGGTTTTGGGTGAGTAAGGTTGGTGCTGTATCAATAATCGTTACGGTAGCCAGATTTGGTATGCCAAGGGTGGCACCGGTTGGGCTGGTCAACGCAATCTGAATTGTCTCGAATGGTTGGTCGGCGAAGCTGTTGTTCCAAATTGGAATAGTGAAGGTCTGACTCATTACCCCCGGTGCGAAAGTGAGTGTACCACTCACCGGTGCGTAATCGTGGTTAGGAGCCGAGCCATCACCGGGTTGGGCGGTGCCACCGGTGACGGTGACATAGTTGATCGTCACGGTGCCTGTAGCTGCACGGCTCAGATTAACGATGACGGTTGCCGTTCCATCACTTTCATTGACGAAGAACTCACTGCCGGCAAAGCGCACCGCCGGCGGATCATCGTCGCGGATCGTGCCAACGCCGAGGCCATCATCGATCACAACGGTCTCATCGCTCGCCAGATTGCTCGGTTGACCGGGCATCGTTGCGCGTGGGTTGCTCAAATTGATGGTAAAGAATTCATCATCTTCCGGTTCAGTGTCACCAATAATTCCCACCGGTAGCGTCACTTGCCATGTGCCGGCTGGAATGGTGACGGTGCCGGCTACAGCGTTGTAGTCAGTGCCTGCCGTGGCAGTACCGTTAGCGCTCGTATAGTCGACCAAGATATCGCGATCCGAAATGCGGTTGAGGCGGACAATAAAGTTACCGTTGGTGACCCCACTATCGCCTTCGAGGCGTAACACGTCGTTAATACTAATGCGAACCGGTTCATTGTCGCGGTTTATAACGTTTAGATTGGCAGGTGCTAACCCATTATAAAACGGGTCAGCACTGATTGCCGGGGCAAATTGTACGGTGAACGGTTGATGGCCGTCTTCAAGGGTGTCATCGACTCCACTGATCAAAACCACTGCGTTGATGTTCCAATTGGTGTTGTCGAATACAATACTACTTGGTGTAACACTCCCCTCAGTTGGATCATCAACCGTTATATTCAGTTGCACAGGCGCGGTCGGTTGGCTTGTTAGCCGCATTTGTAGCGTAATGCTGTCACCATTTTCCGATACGGTCAACGGTGTTGGTGGTGTCGTGACGAAAAAGCCGGGCGAGTCATTGTCAGAAATGATCACCTCAACATCAGGTGCAAGTAGTCCGTTGTAGAACGGATCGGTACTACTCACCACGTGTGATAGGACGACGGTCTGGGTCGCTTCAGCAATGTTATCGTCGGGCACATAGACGACGACGAATTGCGGTATGTTCCAGCTGGCCGGGGTAAAGGTCAGCGTTGCCACCGGTGAACCGTTGACCAAGACGATACCTTGCCCGTCAATCGTGATCGTGACATTGGCAGTTGGTTGCGTGCCCAGTTCGAGCGTGTAGCTGCCGGCAGTGCCTTCGGTGAGGGTCAAAGTAGTAGTACTAGGGATGATCGCCGGAATATCATCATCGATCACGGTGACCGGCAAACCGATTCCGCCAAGGCCGTTGTAGATCGGATCAGGGCTGGTCGTATCGTGTAGAATGATCCGGTTACGGTTGGGCTGGGCGATCTGGTCAACGTTCGGTTCTAGCACACTCACAAGCTGTGGTGTGTTCCAGTTGGTCGGTGTGAAGGTTAGGGTCGTCGTAGCACTGCCATTAACGAGTAAGAAGCCCTGACCGTTTATCGTAACGGTGACATTATCCGCAGGTGCGCTAGAAAGTGTTATTGCATAGTCGCCGGGTGAACCTTCGACCACTGTGAGAGTAGCCGGGGCAAATATCAAACCGGCCGTGTCGTTTTCGAGGATGGTGACGGTCAGCGGGACGGGGGCAAGCGCAGTGTAGATTGGGTCGCCACCACCCACGACGTGGAGCAGGGTGATGCCATAGCTCGTACCGGTCGGTGCTTCGTCAACGAGGTCATCAATCGCCTGCACACTGACCGTCTGCGGCGTATTCCAGTTGGCCGGCGTGAAGGTCAGGCTCAGG
>NZ_JBMFNE010000001.1:191408-299202 GCF_049970315.1 Chloroflexus sp. | reverse complement strand
GGTCGGCTGGCCGTTGAGGGTGACTTGCCCTTGACCGTCAATCGCTATCGTGACGTTGGCGGTCGGTTCGCTGGTCAAGGCGACGGTGTAGGTTTCAGCCGGCCCGCCCTCGGCCACCGTGAGCGCGGTGGGCGTGAGGACGATCCCGGCGTTGTCGTTCTCCAGAATGGTGACAGTGAGCGGTGCTGGCGCCAGAGCGGCGTAGATCGGGTCGCCGCCGCCAAAGGTATGCAGCAGGATGGCATCATAGCTGGAGCCGGTTGACGTCTCATCGATGAGATCATCAATCGCCTGCACACTGACCGTCTGCGGCGTATTCCAGTTGGCCGGCGTGAAGGTCAGGCTCAGGGTCGGCTGGCCGTTGAGGGTGACTTGCCCTTGACCGTCAATCGCTATCGTGACGTTGGCGGTCGGTTCGCTGGTCAAAGCGACGGTGTAGGTCGCCGCCGGACTACCCTCGGCAATGGTGAGAGCGGTCGGGGTGAGTATCACGCCAGCGCTCTCCGTTTCACTGATTGTTAATGTCAGCGGTGCCGGACTGAGCGCGTTGTACACCGGATCGGTTGAGGTAGCAGCGTGATCAAGAACCACAACATACGTACTGCCAACCGGTGATTCATCGATTTGATCATCGATGACGGTTAGAGTGACGGTTTGGTCAGTATTCCAGTTGGCCGGCGTGAAGGTCAGGGTCAGGGTTGGCTGACTGTTGAGAGTTACTTGCCCTTGGCCATCAACATTAACCGTCACATTAGCAGTCGGTTGGCTTCCCAATCGTAGATTATAGGTGACAGTATCACCCTCGTTAACGGTAAGACTGGCAGGGGTCAGAACGACTGCGGCAACATCATTTTCGATTATCGTGAGTGAAAGTGACGTTGTGGGCAACCCATTATAAACAGGATCAGCACCAGCAGTAATGTGGTTTAAGCTAACCAGATACGTTGAGCCGCTGACAGTCTCGTCGATGAGGTCATCAATCGCCTGCACGTTGACCGTCTGCGGCGTATTCCAGTTGGTCGGCGTAAAAGTCAAGGTCAGGGTCGGCTGGCCGTTGAGGGTGACTTGCCCCTGCCCATCAACGGTTACAGTCACGTTATCCAACGGTTGGGTAGCGAGGCGGACAGTGTAGTTCACCGCCGGGCCACCCTCGGCCACCGTCAGGCTGGTAGGGGTGAGAATGAGATTGGCGACATCATTCTCTTGCACGGTAACGCGGAGTAGCCGGTCGGCGAGGCCGTTGTACACCGGGTCGCCGGCGCTGGCAAGGTCGTGGCGCAGGTCTAACTCATACGTGCCGGTGAGGGTCTCGACCACCGCATCGTCTATCGCCTGTACACTGACCGTCTGCGGCGTATTCCAGTTGGCCGGCGTGAAGGTCAAGCTCAGGGTCGGCTGGCCGTTGAGCAACACTTGGCCGCTGCTGGGCACGAGCGGCGAGACGGCGCTGACGATGTCAGGCGTGATGGTCACGGTCACATTGGCAAGTGGTTGCGTGGCAAGGCGCGCGGTGTAGTTCACCGCCGGGCCACCCTCGGCCACCGTCAGGCTGGTAGGGGTGAGAATGAGATTGGCGACATCATTCTCTTGCACGGTGACGCGAAGCAGCCGGTCGGGGAGGCCGTTGTACACCGGGTCGCCGGTGCTGGCAAGGTCGTGGCGCAGGTCTAACTCATACGTGCCGGTGAGGGTCTCGACCACCGCATCGTCTATCGCCTGCACACTGACCGTCTGCGGCGTATTCCAGGTGGCCGGCGTGAAGGTGAGGGTAAGGGTCGGCTGCCCATTGAGCAGCAGTTGGCCGCTGCTGGGCACCAACGGCGAGACGGCGCTGACGATGTCAGGCGTGATGGTCACGGTCACATTGGCAAGTGGTCGCGTGGCGAGGCGGACAGTGTAGTTCACCGCCGGGCCACCCTCGGCCACCGTCAGGCTGGTAGGGGTGAGAATCAGGTTAGCGAAATCATTCTCGATGATCGTCACTGGTAATAACACCGGCGGCAGCGAATTATAAATCTCATCGCTAACGCTACTCGCGGTATGGCGCAGGTGGACGAGATATGTGGTTGCAGAATCGAACGTTTCGTCAACCTGATCGTCAATCACCTGCACAGTAACCGATTGCGGCGTATTCCAGTTGGCCGGTGTAAAGGTCAAGGTGAGGGTTGGCTGGCCGTTGAGCAACACTTGTCCGCTACCGGTAATCAGTGGTGAAGCTGGTGCGACGATTTCCGGTGTGATCTGTATTGTCACCGGCGCAATGGGCTGGCTGTTGAGGCGAACAGTATACGTATCGGTATCTCCCTCAGTGAGGGTCAGGTTACTCGATGACAGAACAATACCGGCCAGATCATTATCGATGACAGTGACATCCACATTCGCAGTTAGCCCATTGTAAAAAATATCGGTGCTACTGGCGACGTGGGCAATCTGCACGACCGTACTAATTCCCTCATCGATTAAATCATCGACGGCGCGGACCGTAACGGTTTGAACAACATTCCAATTTGCCGGTGTAAAGACCAACGTGATCGGAGCCGGCGTGGTTTGTCCATTAAGGAGTACTTGCACAGATGGGGTGATCGTAAGAGTAACATTCGCGGTAGGTTGGGTTGCCAGTCGTACCTGATACGTTGTTTCTGGACCACCTTCAGCGACCGTTATACTGAATGGTAAGGCAATAATGTTGGCGGTATCATTATCGGCGATCCGCACTGCCAGTGGAGACAAACTCAGACCTTGATAGAACGGATCGGTACTGGTACTCGTGTGGAACACTGTACCAGTATGTGGCGATGGTTCGGCCACCTGATCATCAATCGCTTGTACGATAACTGTCTGTGGCGTATCCCACGTAGCAGGCGTAAAGGTCAGCGTCGTCGGGTTCGTGGTCACCTGTACACCGCTAAGCGCAATAGTCACCGGGGCAATTGGCCGACTGCTCAAGCGGATGGTATACGTTCCATCAGGGCCACCTTCGCCGATATCGATCCGTGTCGGTTGCAAGACAATTCCTGCCTGATCGTTATCTTGCACCGTGATCGTATGCGCAGTTGGCTCACCAAGTATTGCATCGACTGGTGCGGTAAGGCGAATAACGATTGTTTCGTCTAGTTCAACTTGAGGATCATCGCTAAGCGGAACTAATAGGCGAACCGATCGAACACCGGCAGGTATCACGATTGTCCCATTGCGCAGTCCATGATCGGTGAGGTCTGCCGTACCGGTGACAGTATACGACACCCGCGCATCGACAGCCGAAATACGGCTTAGGCTAACGGTAATCGCAACGATTCCGTCTCCCTCCTCAGCAGTACTAGAAGCACCGGTAAAGCTTACTTCTGGGGGCAAGCTCGTATCGATAATGGTGACAGTGGCTGTACTGGGCAAGCCAATAAAACCACCCTCAGGATTGAATAAGCGTAACGTGAACGTTTCCGCCGGTTCATAGAGATCGTCAGCAATCATCGGGACGGTAAACATCTTTTGGCGCTCACCGACAGCGAACGTTAGTTGACCGGTGGTAGTTGTATAGTCACTGCCGGCTATGGCACTACCATTCACCGTCTCGTAGCGCACCCGTACCGTTTGCTCTGCAGGGGCGCCCAGTTGCACGGTTACGGTTAGCGTACCGGCATTTTCATTAACGCTCAGGTTTGCGTTGGCGAAGAAAAAGATCGATTCGCCTGGGCGCGGCGTTGGCGTACTCGTCGGTTGTGGTGTAGCAGTGCGGGTGGGAGTAGCGGTTAAAACCGGCGTAGCAGTCCGGGTAGGAGTTGCCGTCATCGACGGTGTAGCTGTCCGCGTCGGTGTCGCCGTGGCAGATGGCCGTAGTAGCGGTGATGTTGGCGATGGCGGTGGTGGCGATGGCGATGGTGTTTCTACCGTAGGAATAGTCGTTGGAGTCAGCGTTGCCGTCGGAATAGGCGTTGCGGTACGAAGCGGCGTCGCAGTGCGTATTGGTGTTGCCGTTGGTAGCACCGGCGGCGTTGCGGTTGGCGTCGCCGTTGGGGTTGGCGTCGCCGTTGGGGTTGGCGTCGCCGTTGGGGTTGGCGTCGCCGTTGGGGTTGGCGTCGCCGTGGGCACCTCGATAACTATCACCGGCGGTACTTCTTCCTCAGGTTCTGGTTCGGTACCGGGGGTACTGATCGGGGTTGGCGTCTCGTTAGGAGAAGCGATCGCTTCAGGATTCAGCGGAGGCAATTGCGGTCCACCGCTCCACAGGCTATAGTCAACCCGTCCACTGTTGCTAACATCACCGCGAAACCACTCCATGCGTGGCGCAACCTGATCGATCATCAGGTTGGCAACACAGGAGATCAGCAGAAACAGTAGCAACAGCGACGCGAGGAACAACCATAGCTGAGGTTGTTGTAGGCGCTCTCGGTCAAGCAGCCGATTCCACGCGGGCTGCCGGTTTTTCAGGACTGGCGGAATCATCGGCGTATCGCAAGGTAAAGAAAAATGTACTGCCCTGTCCCGGCGCGCTCTCTACTCCAATCGTGCCGCCTAAGCGTTCGACAAGCTGCTTAGCGATCGCTAAGCCAAGCCCGATCCCACGTTCGCTCGAGTTAATCCCTTCACTGGTACCTTCACCGCGAATAAAGCGCTCAAAGATCTGTTCGTGCATATGGGGCGGAATACCACGACCCGTATCGCTCACTTCGATCCGCATCATATCAGGTTGCGGAATGGCACGAATCGTAATGGTACCGGCACTTGTGTAGCGACGTGCATTATCGAGCAATTGGATCATAATAGTTCGCACATGATCAATATCGGCCAACACCGCGGGTAGCTTCTTGGGAATAGCGATTTCGAGCTGCAATCCTTTCGCCTTGATCTGTGATTGCACTTGCCAAACCGCATCTTCGATCGGGCGTCGCACTTCGATTGGTTCTAAATTGGATTTGAGCGAACCAGAGTCGAGATTAGCAATGGTAATAACATTACTAATCAAGTTAGTCATATTATTCGCATGCAACCGGATAGACTCGACAAAACTCTTTTGCTCTTCGTCGAGTGGACCGGCTAGCCCTCGCAGCAGCAGATCGGCATTACCACGAATCACCGTCAAAGGCGTGCGCAACTCATGCGAAATTGTACCAATGAAGTTCGTCTTTGCTCGGTCGACCATCACCTCCTCTGTGAGATCCTGTAAGACGGCCACATAGCCGAGCAACGTACCGTTTTCTTCCTTCACCGGAGCAACCGAGAGGCGAATAAATGCATCACCGAGCGCAAAGAGATCTTGCGCTCGTTGGTCACCAAAACCGGGAATACCTTCTTGCAGCGGTTGTAACGGCAGATCGCTCAGCCGTTTGGGAATGGGATTGTCGTCGGCCAACCCTAGTAAACGACGGGTAGCACGATTAATCGACCGAATCTCGCCATGAATGTCGGTAAAGATGATACCGTCGGTAATACTCTCAACAATGGCCGCACGCTGACCGGCTTCGGCGCGGACTTGGGCCAGCAGCTCGATCAGATATTCGGTCATGCGATTAAAATTATGGGCCAACACGCCGATCTCATTTTGGGTGGCCGTACTTAACTGAACCCGCCGCTGGAGATCACCGTTCACGATGGCATTTGCGGTATTGGTCAACTCTTCTAGTGGTCGGGTAATGCGTCTGGCGACCCATAGACCGAGGATAGCAATCCCGGCGCCCAGACCAAGGGTGATCATCAGCAACACCGGGCTAATATCTGCCCACGTCGTCAGGACCTCTTCACGTGCGCGGGCAGTTGCGAGGATGCCAACGCGACTACCGCGAATAGTGAACGGGACATAGGCAAATTGATACTCAGTACCATTGACGGTTTGAACGGTAAAGAGAGTCTGTCCAAACGGATCGGGATTAGCCTTAATGCGCACCACCTGATCGGCGTTTAGGGTGAGTGTTGGTGTGATATTTCCGAAGGTGCCGGTAATAACCTTACCGTTTTGGTCGTAGATAACTATGCCATCGAGACGGGCTTGTTGCACAATCGTAGTAAGTAATCCATCAAACCGGATCGCGACGATTAACCCGCCCACCACTTCGGTATCAACCCGAACAGGAGCAATCGTGGCAAGGTAGAGCGTTTGGGTATTGCTAAATTGGATCAAACCGGCGTATTTATCGCCGCGCGAATCGGACTCGCCGTTGAGGACTTTCGGTGTAAACCACGCACCACTCAGATCGAACGAATCGTGGGTAATATAGGTATCAGATGCCTGCGGCGGTCGCTCAAAATCGGCGATAGTGCGACCATCACGGCCAAAGGCAATCAGTCGATCAAGGCGGACATCACTCCGGCGTGTACCTTGCAGGAAGAATGGTTCAAGCGCGGTCCGCAAGCCAGCGACATCATTCGTGCGAAACGCCTCGGCGACGGCCGGTGCACCGATACTATCGTTGCGCTGAGCAAAAGCAACTTCGCGTAAAAAATCAAGATTGGCTTGTTCTTGAGCAAGAAATGCGTCGCTAACGGTACGAGTGGCGGCAGCCAACTCATTGTCAAAGCGATCTTGTTGCTGACGGGCGATAAAAAATGCGACGATCGACAGCCCTACCACTGCGACTACGATCGCAAGGATAAGGAAGGGGCCGATAATCTGATACTTGAGTTGCGTGCGCAACTCGCCAATCAGCCGTCGCATGACAGATCTCCTACTTGGAAGGTAACCGGTCAGCAATGATACGAATGGATACGAATGTGCGTTCCTAATTATTCTAGAGTATCACTGAGACTGAGATCGTTGACCGCATACCTTACCGTTTACCGATAGTATAAGACAGGTTGTGGTCATCGCGAATACATATTTGATGGCAAACAGTTAACAGTTTATTTATGATGAAAGGTGACATCATTTCTCCATAGGCGCTGGCGAGTAAATGATGAGCAAGCTGTAATCCTTTGATAAGTGTTACCATACCGACAACGACTAATCGCCAACAGCCATGCTATAATGCCGGTGTACATGTTGTTTCATCATTTATTCACCCCTGTACGGACGTTATGCAGGTACGTTTTCTCGGCACCGGTACCTCGATGGGCGTTCCCGTTATCGGCTGCAATTGCCCGATCTGCACCTCATCCGATCCACGTCACCACCGTTTGCGTACTTCGGCGCTTGTTCGCAGTCATGGTCTCACCATTTTAATTGACGCCGGACCAGACTTTCGGTTGCAGGCGCTTGCTGCCGGGTTATGTCGGATCGATGCAGTCCTGCTTACCCATGCCCATTTCGATCATGTGGCCGGTCTCGATGATTTACGGCCGCTTTGTCTACGCCAAGGAACGGTGCCGATCTACGGTAGCCCGCAAACACTCGCCGATGTGCGTCGACGTTTCGCCTACGCATTTGATGAGAGTTCGTCAGGTTCGTCACGTCCGGCAATTACGCTACATCCGGTTGAAGCGCCATTCCAGCTTGGCGCGCTGACCATCGTACCGATCGCAATTCCTCACGGCACGTGGACGATTACCGCCTACCGCATCGGCCCATTAGGGTATGTTACCGATGCGAGTGCAGTACCACCGGATGCGGTCACTACCCTACGAGGGGTGCAGGTGTTGGTACTAAATGCCTTGCGTGTTGAACCGCACCCAACCCATCTCTCGATTGCCGAAGCGGCGGAAGTGGCAACAGCCATAGGCGCACCTCGTACCTTTCTCGTTCACATGACCCATACCGTCGATTATCGGGCTGACTACGGGTTACCGCCTGAGGTGACATTTGCCTACGATGGCCTTGAGGTCGAAATCGAAACACCGTCGAGTTGCCCATGATCCGTTTTGCCATCGATGCCCGTCTCAATGCGTACCGGCAGGGTGGTATTGCTCATTACACGCAGAGCCTCGTGCGAGCTATGGCGCCACTGCTGGCCGATGAGGAAGAGCTGCTCGTCCTTGAACACGTCCGTGCGCGTATGCCACCGGTAGATGGTCTACGGCGTAGTCGGTTGCTCACGCCGCCTCACCATCGGTTTGAGCAACTCAGTTTGCCGGTAGAAGTGTGGTTACGCCGACCGATGCTCTTGCATAGCCCCGATTTTATACCACCGCTCGTACATGCATGGCGGACGGTCATCACGATCCACGATCTGGCGTTCCTCTATTTTCCCGAGATCCTCGACCGTGCTGCTCGGCGGTATTATGGCCGTATCTATCAGGCAGTAGCCGGTGCCGATGCGATTATTGCGGTGTCACAGGCGACTCGTGATGATATTGTCGAACGACTAGGTGTGCCACCGGAGCGAGTAACGGTCATTTATGAGGCAGCCGATGATGATTTTCGACCTTTGACTATACCCGCCGGTACGGCCCGCATCATCGACGGTCAAACATTAATCGCCGACACGTTTCTGCTCTTCGTCAGTACCATCGAGCCGCGAAAAAACATTCCCACCTTGCTGCAAGCGTTACGGATCTGTTGCGATCGGCGCCCATCGGCGGGCTACCGGCTGGTTTTGGCCGGTGCGCGTGGTTGGCTTGATGAACCGATTTTGGCGCAGATCGGTGAGTTAGGTTTGAGTGATCGGGTAATCCGCATCGGCTTTGTGGGCAGGGAGGATCTACGCTGGCTGTATGCTGCTTGTCGAATCTATCTCAATCCATCGCGATACGAAGGATTTGGCTTGCCGGCGCTCGAGGCATTGGCCTGCGGAGCACCGGCCATTGTGTCTGACACCAGCAGCCTACCGGAGGTCGTCGGTGATGCAGCATGGTTAGCGCCACCACTCGACCCCTTGGCTTGGGCCGATCTTATCGAGCAGCTCTGGCACGATGAGGCAGCACGGGCCGACCTCAGCAGCCGCGGCCCGCGACAGGCAGCCCGTTTCTCGTGGCAGACAACCGCGCAACAGACCCTGGCGCTTTACCGGCGATGTATCAGGCATCACGAGTGAGGCTCATCCAGACCGTTGCGAAGCAACGGATGGAGATGCGTTGCCGCCAACCACGCTTCAATCCCAACCGGCGGTGCAATCCCTCGTTCAGAAATAATACCGGTGAGGAGATCGAGCGGCGTGCGGTCACAGTACGCTGTATGTACAGTAATACCTGGTGGTACTTCGGTCCACAACTGCTTGATCGACTGGATTGATTGAGTCGGCAAACGATACCCCGATGGTAAAAGCTTTTCGCTCGAACAGAGCGTATAGATGGGGACACCGGCAGCTTGTGCGGCGAGTGCCAGAGGATAGGTACCGACGCGATTGATCAACCCGTCGCTACTAATGAGATCTGCACCGACCAGCACAAGATTGCATTGTGCGACCTGCGTCGCTGCTGAGGCATCGGCGATTAACGTCGTATGAATGCCACTGGCGGCCAGCTCGCCGGCCAGCATGCGCCCTTCGCCGAGTGGGCGGCTCTCGGTGCAAATCACGCGCGGTCGTCGTCCGGCGCGGTGGGCATGGCGCAAAGCAGCGCGAACCGTCGTACTACGCCCGATGGTCAAAATCCGCGCTTCCTCACCGATTAACCGCAGCGTCGTTTCCGCGATGGCTGCTTCGTGGACGTGCAAGCGACGGCGAAAATCGTTGGTCGTCTCGTCAACCAGCCGGATTGCGCTTTCACTATCTCCCGCCTCTTCAAGTCGCCAGAGTAAACTGTTGACGAGATTCACCAGCGGTGCCACCGTCGGATGACTACGCATCAATGCCCGCCCGACGGTCAGCACCTCGTGTTGTACATCAACGCGACCGCTCATCGGCCGACTGCGGACAGCGCGGGCCAACACCTCAGCGCATTTTTTAGCAATCTCCACCGCACCTGAGACCGTATCGGCCGCAATCGCGGCAACGGACTGGGCGATAAATGGATCCATGGTTATTCCTGTGCCAGTATTCAAGCCATGGCTCAGGCCGGCCTCATTGCCGGCTTACCCTCCACTGGGTTGATCTTACCATAGCATATGTTAGACGTGTTCGGATGAATTGATCATTCGTTTGGGAGGGAGATTACGCAACAGTTCGGTCAGTTGGAGAATGGAGAAAGGCTTACTCAGGAGCCGATCTTGCAATTGCTCTTTCTGCTGCGGTTTGAGAGAATTGAGTGTATCGCCACTGATGAAAATGATCCGCTCGGCAAGATGCGGATGGATCTGACTAATCGCATCTTTGAGTTCAAAACCGCTCTTCCTCGGCATGCGGACATCGGTAATGACGAGATCGTATGGATGAAGGGCTAATTCGTTCAGTGCCGTATCGACATCACCGACAGTCGTTACCTCGTGGCCGAGTTCTTTGAGTAGACGGTCTAGCATCTGGCGGACCGACTCTTCATCATCAACGACCAGTACGCGCTGCAACGGGCCGCTCTCGGTCAGCTCCGGTGGTGGTGGTTCTTCTAGTATCTCATCGTGGGTTTCGATCAGTGGCAAGCGAATAAAGATCCGAGTCCCTACACCTTCACGGCTTTCA
The DNA here is from genome assembly GCF_049970315.1 of Chloroflexus sp. Classification (GTDB taxonomy): domain Bacteria; phylum Chloroflexota; class Chloroflexia; order Chloroflexales; family Chloroflexaceae; genus Chloroflexus. Next base: position 288,787 of record NZ_JBMFNE010000001.1, on the reverse strand, counting down.
GCCCAGATCTGGCCTTGATGCTCTTTGATAATTCCGTAACAGATTGAGAGGCCTAAACCGGTACCCTGACCAACCGGTTTCGTGGTAAAAAACGGATTAAAGATTTTATCGAGATACTGAGCCGGGATACCGATGCCGGTATCAGCGACGACAATCTCAATTTGGGGACCATCGGTCGTATCACAGAGGGCAGTGCGGATGGTCAGCGTACCCCCACCACGTTCGATCATTGCTTGGCGGGCATTCGTAATCAGGTTCAGGAGCACCTGTTGCAACTGATGAGGGTCGGCTACCGTCTTGGGCAACTGCGGATCGAGTTCGAGTTGCACGGTAATATTATCGACCCGTAGTTGATAGACTTGCAAGGCCAACGCACGCTGGACCACATCGTTAATTTGCACAACCGACCGTTCTGGCTTATGCTCGCGGGCAAACATCAGCAGGTTGCGCACGATCCGACCGGCCCGATCAGCCTGCTGATGGATTTGTTCGAGATCGCTACGGGTATCTTCATCGAGGGCACGTTTACGCAACAACAACTGGGCATAGCCCGAGATACTGGTGAGGGGGTTATTCAGCTCATGCGCTACACCAGCGACCAACTGGCCCAACGCCGAAAGTTTATCTGACTGGATCAATTGTTGTTCAAGACGCCGTCGTTCGGTGAGATCGCGACCGATACACGCAATCATCACCTGATCATCAACTGCGAGGCGTTGGGCACTCATCTCGACAATGGCGAATTCGTTGGAGGGGCGTTGAAATGAGACGGTGAAGGGTAGCGATTGCTGACCGGCAGTCACTCGTTGTAGAGCTTGGGCGATGGTTGGCCATTCTGTCGGCAGGCACCACCGTTGCAAGGGCTGACCGATCAACTCATCGAGCGTGACATTCAGAATCTGGGCGCCGCTCTGATTACTACTCACGATACGCCAATCGGTATCGAGCATCAGTATCATATCGGAGGCATTGGCAAAGATAGTGCGATAACGAGCCTCACTACTGCGGACTGCTTGATAAAGGCGTGCATTTTCAATGGCGATAGCCGCGTAATCGGCCAATGCAGAGAGGAGCGATTGATCACTTTCGCTAAATGCTCGACCGGTGCGCCGATTATTGACGGCCAACACGCCGATCACCCGATCGCCAAGCTGCAACGGTACCTGTAATGTCGCTTGGACGGTGACGGACGGCATAATCGTGATCGGCTCGCCGGTAACGGCGCCACTCAGACGTAACGCTTTACCGCTGCGTATCACCTGTCCAGCCAGTGCAGTGTTCAGATGGAGATTATCAGGTGGTTGGACCGCAAGATTACGCCATGCGCGGAGGAGTAAGCGATCCTCCTGTGCGGCGCGTTCAAACAAGATGCCTTCCTCTGCTTGAGTCACATAGACTGCCGCTTCAACAATCCGATCTAACAACTGGCGTTGATCCATCAACGTGGTGACCGATTTACCGACACGGGTCAAGACGGTCAATTCCTGTACACGTTGTTGCAAAAGCGACAGGAGCCGGTCGCGTTCACGTTGCAACCGGCGTTCACGTAATGCCTGATCGATAACCTCACGGGCTTCGGCATCCGAAAACGGTTTGATCAAGTAGTTGCGGGCACCGAGACGAAACGCTTCAACGGCGATCATCTCAGAGCCGTGCGCAGTCATAAGAATAACCGGGACATCAATACCTTCTTGTGTTAAGATACGCAAGAAGTCAAGCCCGTTCATATCGGGCAATTGCAGATCGAGTAAGATGAGATCAGGCTGGCGTGCTCGTAACCGATCCAGACCACTCTTACCGGTCAGAGCGATCGTGGCTCGGTATCCCAACTCAGGGAGAACACTACTGGCCAACATGCGGCCAACTTGTTCACTATCATCAATAACAAGGATCTCTTCCATAATGGAGAGCCCAATCTGTATTCTAGGAAGGAAGTTGCTGGGGTTGTTGACGGCAGTGTCTTGCCAGCTCTATTGTAGAATTGTACACGTAAGCGCCATCAGCTGCAACATGTAAAGGATAACCATGGATGTGGATACGCGGCGAGTGGTAACGACCCTGGGCGACATCAATGTCGATCTCGGTTTTATGTTGCCGCACTTTCCCCGCGAAGGTGATGACAACCCAGCCACGACGGTACATTGGGGTGGAGGTGGTTCTGGATTAAATATGGCCGTTGCCGTGGGCCGGTTAGGGGCGACACCATATGTAATCGGTCGGGTTGGGAATGATCTCGCCGGATCATTTGTGTTGCAAACTGCGCGTGCGCATGGAGTACAGGTGAGTGCGGTGCAGGTCGATCCGGTTGCAGCAACCGGCCTGTGCGGAATTGTTGTCACCCCGAATGGTCAGCGAAGTTTTATGAGTTTTCGGGGGGCAAATATCTATTGTGACGCTTCGACGGTCACGTCGTCCCTTATCCGGTCGAGTCGTATCCTGTTGGTAGGAGCCCATGCACTGCTTGATGATCCGCAGCGATCGGCTGCATTGCACGCAATGGAGCTAGCGATTGAGCAGGGATGTGCGATTGCGCTTGATCTCTGCTTGCCGGCAGTACGGATGGCACGACGCTTGATCGTGCGACTCCTACCGCAGTTGTGGTTGCTCACGATGAATGAAGATGAGTTACGAGCACTGTTGCCGGGACAAAACATACCTCAGGCAATCGATAGCCTGATAGGATCGGGGGTGCGCCATGTAGCGATCAAGCGAGGTGCACAGGGGTGTAGTGTTGCCAGTGTTGATGGTGGGCGGCTCGATGTGTTACCGCCGGCAGTAACCGTAGTAGATACAACAGCCTGTGGTGATGCGTTCAGTGCCGCCTACGCTTGGGCATTGGCGCACGGGCTTGATCTCTCGGAGAGTGCTACCATTGCCAATCTGATGGGGGCATTAACGGCAACACGCCACGGAGCAGTTGAAGCCATTCCTAAGAGTGACGACATTCGCAGTCGGCTCAGTACGGCGATCAACGAACGACTTTGGCCGGCTAATAGGTGAGGAAGAGGAGATACGCAATGCCGCCGCTTTGGAAAGAACAGCTCGACCGGTTGCGTCTGCGCGATTTACGCGAGATCTTTCGTACCGCAAAACCGGTGATTGGGATGGTGCATTGTTGGCCGTTGCCCGGCGCACCCGGTTACACCGGTTATGGAATGCAGACAATTATCGATCATGCAATTCGCGATGCCGAAGCCTTGGCTGAAGGTGGCTGCGATGGTTTGATCGTCGAAAATATGTGGGATATTCCCTTCCGCGCCGGCCCCCACGTACAACCTGAAAGTATTGCCGCCCAGGCTGTGGTGGCGTATGCCGTTCGGCAGGCAGTGCCAGAGTTACCGCTAGGGCTTAATCTGGTGCATAATGGTGGCGTAGCGCTTTTGGCAATGGCCATTGCGGCCGGCGCCAGCTTCATTCGCGTTTGTATGTTTACCGGCGCTGGAGTGTGGGATGCCGGAAGTTGGGATGAAGGTTGTGCAGCCGATCTGATGCGTCGTCGCAAGGAGTTACACGCCGAATCGATCAAGATCTTTGCCGATGTTGATAAAAAACATTCAGTGCGCTTTCCCGGCATCGATCTGGCGACACATATCGAATGGACGCGCTTTTTTGGCGCCGATGCGCTGATCATTTCTGGCCGGATGACCGGCGATGCGCCCGATTTAGCGAAGGTTGAGCAAGCACGGTCGTTAGCCGGCGATACGCCGATCTTACTCGGTAGCGGTACGAATGAGCAGAACATTGCTGCCTTTATGCGCATTGCCAATGGCGTGATTGTGGGGAGTAGTATTAAACAAGATGGCGAAATTACGAATCCCGTCGATGTCAATCGGGTGCGACGATTTGTGATGGCAGCCCGGAGCGCTGATTAGTACTTTTAGGTTACTTGAAAATAGTACCAGGTTGACCCTGTAATAGGACTATCACGCTATTGTGGACAGACCGGGCAGCGGGTATAGTTATTCCTGGACGGTGCGTTGAAGTTGATATTTGATTAGCCGTCCAACGTCCAGACTGCTAAAACGACTTTACGAGAGTACAACTGCCATCGAACCAACGTCACAGCTAGCATCTGACCTTCATCGTAGCCGACATCGCAGCACCGATCTTTCCCGCAGTTGATCGTATTGTTGTAGAAGCCTTCATCTTACAGTACGTTGTTAAGTAACTTCCATCAGCAGTCTGAACTACCTCAACACCCCGCCGTTGCGCGGGGTGTTGATTTTTATCGGCGAGGTGCAAGGAGAACGGTATGACGGTTGTATTGGCCGCAACCCATCATGATCCGGATGGACGGCTCTATCCGCAGATGGTACGAGTCTTTCCGACGTTGCAGCAGTATTTCGACGGTATCGCGATTTTGTTGACGCCAACGAGTGCTACCGAGACCCAGGCATGGTTGGCCCGATCCGAGGTGGCACTGCATGTTGCACCATCGGATGCGCCGATTGGCCATCGCCATCTTGGTCGGTGGCGGCGGGGGGCAGTGCAGACGGCGTTAACGACCTTTGCCAACGCAGAGTGGCTCCTTTTCTGCGATCTTGATCGTGTCTTGCATTGGGCCGAGTACTGGCCGGATGAGTTGGCAGTGACGTTAGCTGCGCTACCGGAGGCTGATCTGACAGTACTGGGACGGACAGCGCGTGCGTTCTATAGTCATCCGCGGGCACAGGTGCTACCGGAGACGATTGTGAATGAGGTCTTTGCCCGCATGACGGGTTTGACGTGGGATGTAATGGCGGCGGCACGCGGTTTGTCACGGCGGGCAGCCGATCTGATCGTTACGGCCAGCCGCGATGATAGTATTGGCGCCGATTGCACGTGGTTGCTGTTAGCGCAGCGAGCCGGTTTGCAGCTTGCGTATCGGGAAACGGAGGGCTTAGAATTCGAGACCCTCGATCGGTATCAAGATGAAGTCACCACCTTGGGAGGGCCACAAGCGTGGCTAGATCGCTTTGATGCCAACCTCAATAACTGGTTGCTACGCCTTGAACTTACCTACACAGTGGTAGAGTCATGTCGGCAGCAGATGAACGAATAAGTTGGGGAAGGAAAGCGAACAGGAAGGAACAAGTTAGCCGCTTGTCCCTTCCTGTTTGTGCTTGTAGGTGGTATACCGAATCGGAGACAACGCTAGCGATACGGTCGAATCGCGCCGACAAAACGGCTCGTCCAATACGCACCCCAAATACTTGAGATTTGGACACCGTAGGCAGGCGTCATCGCATGCACCATTTGACCACCGCCGATATAGATCGCGACGTGGGTAATCCCACGGCCACCACCGGTATTGGCGAAGAACATCAGGTCACCGGGAGCCAGATTATTTAGATTACCAATCACAGCACCGTATCGAGAGTTGAACTGGGAGGCAGCGGTACGCGGTAGGTTAACGCCAAACTGGCGATAGACGTACCACGTGAGGCCACTACAATCGAAACCGGTACGTGGACTAGCACCGCCCCAGACATAGCGATACCCGACAAACTGCACTGCGTAGCTGGCAACATCACCGCTGGCCGGAATATTCACCGGACCGCTATTAGCCAGGCGAGCACGGTTGGGAAGGGGGGGGATATCGTTTGTATAGGGCACGCGGCGAGCGGCCATCGGTGTCACGCTCAACAACTCCGAATAGATCCATGCTCGCGTCCCGTTGCTTAGCTCAACGCGGTACCAATCGTTGTGGCGAGCCAGCAGCTTCAATTCAGCGCCGGCATTGATCGAGCCAATCCGTTCGTATGCAGAACCGGGACCTTTGCGGAGATTAACCGAGTTTTCGAGTACAGACCCGACAAGCGGTGGGTTAGGATCGGGGATCGATGACGCGACCGGCACTCGTTCGATCACACCGGGAGCGATGTTGAGAAACTCAGAGGTTACCCATCCGTAGATACCACCGGTCTCGATAAGGAACCAGCCGTTATACTGTTCGACCAGGTTCAACTCTTCACCGGCGGTCAACCGTTTCATACTGACATAATTCGTGCCGGGGCCATCACGCAGATTAAGGCCGTCTTCACGCACGATTGCCACCTTGGGTGGGGGTGGAGGGGGAATAGTGGATTCGTCTACCGGTTTGAGGTTGTAGAAGATCGCTTCCGGCAAATCGACCAGCTCGGCGGCGATCCAGCGCAAAGTAGGATCGTCGGTAGTGCGGAACTGAAGCCACTCGTTATGCCGACCAACAACTTCAATGGTGGTACCACCATTCAGCCGGGCGATGTCGTCGTAGGCAAGACCGGGGCCATTACGTACTTTGGCTACGTCGGCGGTAACGGTGGCCGGCACAATGAGCGGAGCATTGATTTCACTGCGCGAGAGGATCGTGAGTGGTACCGGTAACGACTCATCGGTAGCGAGGGGTAGATCGCCGACTACCGCACCGGTGCGTGTTTGGTCGAGGTTAATCGGGCCGAGCATGATGAGCGGAACGTCTCCGTCGGGTGCCACAGGTGCAGCAGTGGGTTGGACGGGGATCGGCTTCACCGGGCGTAGTGGCAATTGCCCTAACAGGAGAGCGACCGGTAGAAAGAAGGTAATTACCGCATGGAAAAGATAGCGGGAAGGAAGTCGGTTCAGTTGTTGTTGGATATCTAAGGAGGTACGAACAAAGGCGACGATTGTAGCAAACGGTCGCGAGCGTTGTCGGTGTCTACTCCGATGATGAACAGCGCGTTGACGTAAGCGTTGTAGTTCAAGGGGTAGTAGATCACCAGATCGATCGTGTTGCAGCTCAATCATGGAGCGTCTTTCCTCTTTCTGTCTGCCAACCGGGTCAGCCTAGATTGCATCGCCAAGCGATTAACACGGTCATGGTGAAGCTGAGGTTGGCAGGCTTGGAAGCGAAGCAGACGTTGGGGAGACAATATCAGCGTGCTATCAGTCGTGCTTCAGCTTCTTGCCGGCGTTCACACTGTGTTTGAATCAAATCGTTAGTCACAGCGTCTCGTCGCAAAAGTAGAAAAATAGTAATACAAGTTGCGCCGTTTGTCAATCTTCAACCGATACATGAGGCGATTCATGCGTTGGAATGCGCCACGAGAAGACCTTGCCACCTTCGTTGAACCGATCCTATGTTAAGTGTTTTGAAATGAATATGAGCGTATACCGTCATCTGAGCGACAGCATATCGCATTGCGGCATATTGCGTGTCGAAGCGACCGTATGCAGATTGCTGAGCAACATCTGATAACCGTTATCAGGATGCACGCCAAAATAACAGCATCCGCCAATAGAGTAAGGCAGCAGTCACCCGTTCGGACAGAGTCGGAGCAGTGCCACTATCAAGTGCGGCGACGGCGAAGCCCATTGTTTGTGCCTGGCGAACGAACATCAGGCGATGACTAAACGGCGCAGCAATCATTAGTCGGCGCAAACCGGCAGTGTGCGCGGTCGATAGCAACTGATCGGTGTCGTCCAGTATCCGCAACCGATCATGTGACACACCACGGCGGCTCAGCTCAATGACCAACGCTTCGGTGTTGGGACCGGCCAGATACGCGACTGGTATCGCACCAGTATTGAGAAGATCGGCAAGCTGGGTACTCACTTCGACGGTAGGTGACTCTGTAGCGACAACCAGTACGGCATCGGCGCTGAGCGGGAAGGGTTCGGCAAGTGGCCGATCCACTACCCACAGCGTAATTGCAGCGATAATGACGATACCACCGAGGAGCCAACGGAAGGCAGAGCGAAGCGATTGGAGCCAGAAGTTGTGTGTCTTCATACTTGTTCGGCTGCGTCGACTAAGCTAGCAATGAGATTCTGCACCGATTGGATTGTAAACGGTTTGGCGAGTATCGCGTTGACACCGTACCGCTGCATATCAGCCGGATCAACCTGTTCGCTCCAGCCGGTCACCAGAACGATCCGAACCGTTGTATCGATCTGTCGCACCTGTGAGGCCAATTCCCAGCCTGACATACCGGGCATGCCGAGATCGGTACAGATAATCGCGTACCGACCGGGCCGATACTGGGCAAGCGCTTCTTCGCCCGAAGTAGCTTCGACGACCCGATGACCTTGGCGCTCGAGAATGCGGGTCAGTACTTGCCGCACCGCCGTTTCATCATCAACCACTAAAATATGCAGCGGCATCATAGGTGACGGTTGTGATGATGAGGTGGGTAGTTCTGGTGGTTGTCCTACCGGCAACCAAATCTGGAACATCGTACCTTTACCGGGTTCGCTTTCGAGCGTAATCCGTCCACCATGCTGTTGCACGATACCACGGACAATCGCCAGTCCCATTCCGGTACCGTGCACACCCTTGGTCGAAAAGAAGGGTGCAAAGATCCGTTCGTGGAGGGCGGGATCGATCCCGACACCATTATCTTGGATTATCAACAGCACACCGGCTGCGCCGAACACCTCAGGAGGTGCAGGAGTAGTACGGATCGTTATCGTCCCACCATTCGGTAGTGCATCGATAGCATTTAACACGAGATTAATGATCAATTCGCGTAATGCAGGAGCGTCACCGGTAATTATTGGCAACGCTTTCAGGTCGGTACGCACCTCGATCACAATCCCACGACTCTGTACTTCGTCGCGCCAACGGGGGCGAGTCAGCGCCAGACTCTCTTCGACCACTTGGTTAAGATCAACGGCACCCTGCGGAGTCGATTGGCTGGTTTGAGCAAATCCTTGCAGACGTTTAATTGTAGCTGCGCCATCGATCGCTGCTAACTCAATTGCCCATAACCCCTCTTGCAATCGTGGATCGTGGTACTCGTTGAGCAATAACTGAACGTGACCAAGAATGCTCGCCAGTAAGTTATTGAAATCATGTGCTACACCACTAGATAACTCACCAAGCGCCCGTAATCGGTCACGTTCGATCAACTGTTCACGGGCGCGCTGGAGTTCGGCGTCGTGTTGAAGGTTAGCGATGGTGACACCGATCAGATGAGCCATTGCCGTCACCAAGTCGAGGTCACTTTGAGCAAACACCCCGCGAACATCGCTTTCGATGGTGATGACGCCGAATACACGCTCGTCAACCAAAATCGGGACGATCATTTCAGCCGCAGTAGCCGGCAGAAAGGGATGGCAGACATAGCGTTCGTCGCGGAGGACATCGTTGACGATTGCCGGTTGGGCATGGCGAATGACCCAACCGCTGATACCGACATCACACGGCAAGGGGGGAAAGACCTGTTCACTCGATTGGCAGTGCATCAGGCAACCATGGGCAGCACGCACGACGAGCTGATCATGCTCAATGCCACTAATGAGTACTTGATAGTACCCGAAGGTACGGTGAAGCAATTGGGTAGCTTCATCGAGCAATTGATCGATATCACGTATGGCGCCGATACGGACGGTGAACTGTTGCAGAACCTGAAATTGGCTGGCCCGTTCTTGTGCCTCACGGAGAAGACGAACGTTATTGATGACGACGGCAACCTGTTCGCCAAACATCTGTGCCGTACCGACATCTTCGGCAGTGAAGGCATTGGGTGTCCATTTATCAATCGTTAAAAAGCCAATTGTGGTCTGATCAACCCGCAGTGGCACACCGATCCAGGAACGGATGATCTCGCTATCGGGTACCTTCTGCCAACCGGGTAATTGCTGTACGTCAGAATAATACCGTGCCGTACCGAGTTGACGCAGCTCATAAATCGTTGAACCCGGTCCGGCGAAGAGCGTTACTTGATCGACCGGAGTACGCAGACCACGCTGGGCAATGAGTCGGACATACTCATCGTCATGCACAACGAAGACACAAGCCGAGTCGAACGGGATAAATCGTTGCAATTCGGCCAGGATCTGATCAAGCACGCTGGCCTGATCGATGCGTGCGTTGGTCAGTGCCACGAGACGGTGCAGCGCTTCGGCGCGAGCATGTGCGCGCTGCTCGAAAGCGCGCTGGCGGGCACGCATCAATTGATTGGCCGCAAAAGTAAGCAGGTTAGTATCCTCTTTGCTCCAATAGCGACCCGGTTGGTTGACTACTAACCATGCCGGTAATCCATCGAAACGTAGATCGGTGATCAGCGCGCCTTCATTGCGCCAGCAGTTTAGGTCATCGTAGTGAACGTTGTGACCGGCGTGATCAAGAAGGTTCCCATCATACGTGGTGCTAATAAGGAGAGGTTCGACTCCAAGGACGACGGCTAATTCGGCCAAGATCAACGTTTCGGCTTGGGTCGATTCGGTGCTATGGGCCAATATTCGTTCGCGTGCCGTGGCGTAACGCAGGATCTGGACCTTTGTAGCGTTATCGATAGCGATGGCAGCCTGATCGGCGAAAATAGAAATCGTTTCGATAACTTCTTGGCTAAACGGTGTGACGACACTGTAGCGAGATAGGCTAAGCGCACCGACGCACTGCTCGCGAACGATCAGGGGGATAGAGAGAATGATAGCCGGATGGCGTTCGAGTTTGGGTACGTAGCGAGGATCATGAAGTGGGTCGGTAATTTGGAGGATTTGACGATAGGCAACTGACCAACCGGCAATGCCTTCACCGACCCGCAAACGAAAGATACGTTCATGCTCAGAACGGTCTTCAAGCCCAAGAATAGCAGCGCTTGTCAACCACTCGCCTTGCTCATCGAGCAGCCAGATAGTCACAACATCGGCTCCGCTTAGATCACGGGTGGCGACTAATACACGCTGTAACACATCCGGCAGTTCGAGCCATGAAAGAACTGCCTTACTGAGTGCAAGAATAGTGGCGATCGGTGAGGTGACGGCAGATTGGTCAGATGGTAAGTCTTGGTTCGTCATGACTTTATTATACACTCCCGGTGTTACCAATAGCATATACTGGTGGATACTTTTGGAAATACGTGCAAATTTTTTGCGAATTGCGCAACTTTTGCCCTCTTTCTACGGTTTACTACATGCAACGGCAATTGAATAGTCAATTTGAGCACAGAGGAGGGCACGATGCGTAGCTTCAAAGGGACGATGAATCGGGTCGAGTTGATCGGACGATTGGGGGCCGATCCTGAACTAAAACATGTAGGAAATGGTGTAACGGTCTGTCGGTTTAATCTGGCGACCAACCGTCCGGGTGGCAACGATGAGCAGGGACATCGGACCAGTGAAACTGAGTGGACGACGGTGGAGGCATGGGAGCGTTTGGCAGAAGTGTGCGGTAATTATCTGCAAAAGGGGCGGCGGGTGATGGTGATGGGCAGTTTGCGCACCGACAAATGGCAAGATAGTGAGAGTGGGCAAACGCGATGGCGGACGTATGTACGGGCCGATGAGGTGATTTTCCTTGACGGTGGAGCTGGCCGGCAAGAAGAGGGAGATGAGGAGTAGGGGAGCGTACAGAGGTTAACGCAGTTAACGCAAAGGCGCAAAGGGCGCAGAGGCGCGGAGAGGTTAACGCAGTTAACGCAAAGAACGTTAACGCAAAGGCGCAAAGGGCGCAGAGGCGCGGAGAGGTTAACGCAGTTAACGCAAAGGACGTTAACGCAAAGGCGCAAAGGGCGCAGAGAGTAGATGAGGTAGTTACTCCGTATTCTTCGCGCCTGTGCGTGACGGTGTGGGTGACGACGGCAGCTGGGTTGCCACCCCGACCATCTTCGCGCCTGTGCATTACGGTGTGGGTGACGACGGCAGCTGGGTTGCCACCCCGACCATCTCCGCGCCTGTGCATTACGGTGTGGGTGACGACGGCAGCTGGGTTGCCACCCCGACCATCTCCGCGCCTGTGCATTGCGGTGTGAGTTACTCTTCAGCGAAGAGAGGAGTAGAGAGATAGCGTTCACCGTTGGAGGGCACGATAAAAACGATCAATTTGCCGGCGTTTTCAGGACGACGAGCAACGCGGAGGGCGGCGGTAGCGGCAGCACCACTTGAGATGCCGACCATCAATCCCTCTTCACGGGCGAGGCGGCGAGCCATCGCAAAGGCATCTTCGTTGCTGACTTGCTGGATCTCATCAAGAATGGAGGTATTCAACACATCGGGAATAAAGCCGGCGCCGATGCCCTGAATCTTGTGGGGGCCGGGCTTACCGCCTGATAACACCGGTGAAGCTTCCGGTTCGACGGCAACAATACGCAGGCTAGGCCGGCGCGGTTTGAGTACTTCACCAATGCCGGTGAGGGTACCGCCGGTACCGACACCACCGACGACAATATCAACCTGACCATCAGTATCGCGCCAAATCTCTTCAGCGGTAGTAGCGCGGTGAATAGCCGGGTTAGCAGGGTTCTTAAACTGCTGAGGCATAAAACTATTCGGAATCTCGGCCAGTAGCTCTTCGGCACGGGCAATGGCGCCGCGCATTCCTTCACTACCCGGTGTCAGTACCAATTCAGCACCGAAACCGCGCAGAAGTTTACGCCGCTCGATGCTCATTGTTTCAGGCATTGTCAGGATGAGACGATACCCGCGGGCGGCGGCTACTAGCGCCAAGCCGATACCGGTATTGCCACTGGTTGGCTCGATAATCACCGTCTCACCGGGACGGATCAGACCTTCACGCTCGGCGGCGTCGATCATCGCCAAACCTATCCGATCTTTCACCGAACCGGCTGGATTGAAAAATTCGAGTTTGGCAACAACAGTAGCATGGGTGTCGTTAACGCGGTTGAGACGGACGAGCGGTGTATTACCGATCAGTTCGGTGATCGAATTGTAGATGCGGGCCACGGTAGGCTCCTTTGTACTAAGCAGATCCTTATTTATCGTATTGTAATTGGATCGGTGTGAAATGTCAATTTGTTGCTTGACAAAGTTAAGATTAACTATAGCTGTGACCGACGAAAATCATGCTATACTGAACTGACGCGAAGGAACGCAAGTAACGGAGGGCAAAGTATGCGCGGTCGCGCAATACGTCCGGTTGATCGAGCCGGTGGTGGCGAAGAAGCAGTTCGGCTGACACGGTGTGCCGGAACGTGGTTAGCCGATCCACCCGATGACGCCGAGCAAGCGCGGATTGCGGCTGCGGTGCGGGCTGTGAGTGAGCAGCGCACCTTAGCACTCGAATTGCATCGTGATCAAGCAGCACTCGATGCATATTGTATCGAATTGTTTCGCGACCCAATGTTTGATCCATTGCATATTGGCCCAGAGGTGATCCGGCGGATCATTGACAAGCTCGGTGAACCACCGGTGGACGATGAGGCGAACACGACTGCTTTTTCAGAGTATTTGCAACGTGCAGTGCTGTTGTTTGCACTGCCCAACCCACGCCGATTGCTAGCGGCGCAACTGCGTCGTTACCTACCACGTTTTACCGAGGTCGGCGATTGGAAGGCAGCGGTGGCAATTGATTACAGCGCGTTCCGCACCTCGCTCGGCAACGAAGTGACGCCGTTTTTGGTCCAGATGACGCTGGCCGGGTTGGCTGATTACTACGATGAATTACCGGAGGCGTAGGCGGCTGGTTGGTAACGGCTAACGCATATATTTTCTTGGCACAACAACGCCGAAAACCCTGGGCGAACGGGCAAGACGGACCAGTACCTCGTACCACGTTGTGTGGCGGCTGTGGAAGAGTGCCAACAGCGGCGAGACCGCTGCTCGCTGAGCCTGTCCGATATGACCAAACGCCACGCACACCGGCTGCGGCGAGACCGCTGCTCGCTGGGCCTGCCCGATATGACCAAATGCCACGCACACCGGCTGCGGCGGAGACCGCTGCTCGCTGGGCCTGCCAGATATGACCAAACGCCACGCACACCGGCTGCGGCGGAGACCGCTGCTCGCAGCCGCTATCCGACCGGGCTGAACGCTGTTGAGCCAGTAGCATTGAGGTGGAACGTTGGTTTCCTTCCTTGAAGACCCTGCCCCGCGAATAGTGCTGGTGCCGGAGCGATACCGCTCTCGGTGTGCGAATGGATACATGATTGCGACGTGAATGCGACGAAGAATCCAGAGCATCGCACTCCTATATGAGAAGCATGCGAATGATGTTTACGGAGATCGGTTCTGCGGCGGAACGGTGATTACCGGTCTCCGCGTATTCGGCTGTTGAAGCAGGTATCAAAACGATTTGGGTATAGTTTGCGCAACAGTTGCAACAATCGCAAAGTATGGTATAATGCACGAGCGTCAGGCCCCCATCGTCTAGTGGCCTAGGACATCACCCTTTCAAGGTGGAGATCGCGGGTTCGAATCCCGCTGGGGGCACCAGCACAAGCGCGCCACCACGTGGTGGCGCGCTTCGTATTTCTCCGATTAGCTTGGCTGACGTTCGGTCGATGCCCACGCTGGCGGGCGTTTTTCGACGAACGCAGTTACCCCTTCTTGCGCGCACGGTTCCATCATATTGCAGGCCATTGTTTGCCCGGCCAGTTGGTACGCCTCAGCCATTGGCAGCTCAATTTGGCGATAGAAGAGCGATTTGCCAATCGCAATCGACTCGGCGGGTTTGGTCAAGATAGCACTGACTAGTTGCTCGATCGCGGCGTCGAGTTGGTCGGGTGGTGCAACCCGGTTGACCAAGCCGAGGCGGTGAGCGGCTTCGGCATCGATAAACTCGCCGGTAACCAGCATCTCGAAGGCTGCTTTGCGACCGATATTGCGCGATAGCGCCACCGATGGCGTCGAGCAGAACAGACCAACATTAATTCCCGATACCGCAAACTTAGCCTCACTCGAAGCGACAGCGAGATCGCACATCGCCACCAACTGGCAGCCAGCGGCAGTCGCAATTCCGTGGACGCGGGCGATAACCGGTTGCGGCATGCGCTGAATCGTCAGCATCATGTGAGAGCAGCGGGCGAAGAGGTCTTCGTAATAGTGCTGGTCGGGATGGGCCAGCATCTGTTTCAGATCGTGTCCGGCGCAAAACGCTTTACCGGCGCCGGCCAGTACGACAACGCGGATCTGCGGATTGGCGGCAATCGCGTCGAGTTGGGCTTGCAGCGCAGCTAACATCTCTTCGGATAAGGCGTTGAATTGGCGTGGTCGGTTGAGTGTGATCCGAGCAACGCCACGACCATCGGTTTCGCACAAGACATAAGGTTCGACCGCTATTTCACCGGCCCGCATAGCAACCTCCTCATTTAGTGATCGGCAATGTGGGATCGTCACGAGTATTGTACACGATAAGGGCAAATGGATCGACGGGTGTGAGGTTGGCTACTCCTCTCACAACCAATCTTTTCCAAAATCCCAACTCACGTTCGGTTATACCGAATTTGGTTATCGACAATGGTGGCATCCCTCTCTATAATCGGAATTACCGCGGCGAGGAAACTAAATAATATCAAAACGCGGCAATGGCGCTAGGGATTCGTGTACAAGGAGGTGATGTGATGACGGTATCCGAAGTAACGACGGAGACCACCATAGCCAGTGTGCGTCCAATGAACGGGCGGGAGTATCTCGAAAGCCTGCGCGATGATCGGGTCGTCTATTTTCAAGGGGAACGGGTCAAGGATATCACGACTCACCCAGCCTTCCGCAATTCGGCGCGCATGGTAGCACGATGGTACGACCGGCTCCATGAACTGCATCAGGAGGATGTAACACGCGGTGGTCCCGATCAGTGGAAGTGGACAATGCCGACCGATACCGGCAGTGGTGGCTGGACCCATCCCTTCTTTGTCGGGTCGCGGACGGTCGAGGATCTGGTACGGGCACGGGATACTATTGCCGAGTTGCAGCGCGCGGTCTACGGCTGGATGGGGCGTGCGCCTGACTACAAAGCAGCATTTACCGGCACACTAGGAGCGAATGCCGAGTTCTACGCACCCTATCAAGAGAATGCGCGGCGCTGGTATCGGAAGACGCAGGAGGAGTTGATTTACTGGAATCATGCGATTGTGAATCCGCCCATCGACCGCAATCGACCACCGGACGAAGTTGCCGACGTGTACATGCATGTCGAACGGGAGACGGATGCCGGGCTGATCGTATCGGGGGCGAAGGTAGTAGCGACCGGTAGTGCCTTAACCCATGTGAACTTTATCGCTCACTATGGTCCACTGCCGATCAAAGAGAAGCGATTTGCACTTATTTTTGCGGTACCGATGAACGCGCCCGGCGTCAAGTTGATTGCACGCACCTCGTATGAATACAACGCGGCAATCGTCGGTAGCCCTTTCGATTACCCGTTATCGAGCCGGCTGGATGAGAACGACTCGATTTTGGTCTTCGACCGCGTCCTGATCCCGTGGGAAAACATCTTTGTGTACGGTGACGTTGAGAGGGTCAACACCTTCTTCCCGCTCTCCGGCTTCGGCCATCGCTTCCCGTTGCATGGTGGTGCGCGCTTTGCCGTTAAGCTCGATTTCATTACCGGGCTTATGCTCAAAGCGGTTGAGTCTACCGGTGTCGCTGAATTTCGCGGTGTGCAGGCACGGCTTGGCGAGATTGTCACCTATCGCAACCTTTTCTGGCAATTGACCGAGGCAATGGTGCGTAATCCGATGCCGTGGGTAGATGGGTACCTCTTACCCAACCTCGAAGCCGCCTTCGCCTACCGAGTATTTGCCCCGGATGCCTACGTCAAGATCAAAGACCTGATCGAGAAAGACGTCGCGAGCGCGCTGATCTATCTGCCATCACATGCAGCCGATCTGAAGAACCCTGAAGTGCGCGCCTACCTCGACCGTTTCGTGCGCGGTTCAAACGGTTATAGCGCATTCGACCGAATCAAGCTCATGAAACTGCTCTGGGATGCCATCGGTACCGAGTTTGGTGGTCGGCATGAATTGTACGAGCGCAACTATGCCGGCAACCATGAAAACATTCGCATCGAGACGTTAGGTGCGGCGATGGCGATGGGGGTGACGGCAAACCTGAAGGCATTTGCCGAACGTTGCATGGCTGAATACGACCTCGACGGCTGGACGGTGGACGATCTGATCAATCCAACCGATGTCAATGTGGTGATGAAGTAATAGGTGACCCAAAGGAGGGCTTCCATGAGCGAACCGATCTTTGATACTCATCAATTGGCGCACGTTGAGATTCTCACGCCCAAACCCGATCAGACACTATGGTTCTTCCGCGATCTGCTGGGCATGGAGTTGACGAAGCAGGAGGGGCAATCGGTCTACATGCGTGCTTACGAGGACTGGTACCATCATACCCTCAAAATTACCGAAGCCAAAGAGCCGGGCTTGGGTCACGTAGCGTGGCGCACCAGCTCACCACAGGCGCTAGAACGTCGGGTCAAGGCGATTGAGGCATCGGGTTTTGGCAAGGGCTGGATCGACGGCGATCTCGGGCACGGGGCGGCCTATCAGTTTACTACGCCTGATGGACACCCCATGGAGATTCTGTGGGAGGTTGAATACTTCCAACCGACTGAAGATCAGAAGACTCCACTCCTCAACCGGCCACAAAAGCGACCGTTGCGCGGGGTTCCGGTACGTCGTCTCGACCACGTGAACCTGCTAGCGTCGGATGTAACGGTCAACAAAAACTTTTTAATGGAGCAGTTAGGCTTCCGATTACGCGAGCATATCGTGCTCAACAATGGGACTGAAGCCGGTTGCTGGCTGAGTGTCTCGCCGCTGGTACATGAAGTGGCGCTGATGCGTGACGGGAAAGGTGCACGTGGCCGCTTGCACCATGTCTGCTACTGGTACGGCTATCCGCAGAACCTCAACGATCTGGCCGACGTCTTCCGCGAGCAGGGCATCTTTATTGAAGCCGGTCCCGGCAAGCATGGCATTAGCCAAGCGATGTTTATGTACGTCTATGAGCCGGGAGGCAATCGCGTTGAATTGTTCGGTGATCCGGGCTACCTGATCTTCGATCCGGCTTGGAAACCGATTGTCTGGACGGAAGAAACTCTGGCAGCAGGGATCGTTTGGTTTGGGGGCAATTTGCCCGGTGAATTCTTCCTCTACGGCACACCGATAGTACACGAGCAGGAGCCGGTCGAAGCAACAGCGTAAGGTAGAGGAGCGTGCCCTCTTCCGGTCGGATTCGGCCGAGAAGAGGGCGAACGCGGTATTATCCCGGTGAAAGGAACGAGCTATGTTGCAGACCCTGCAAAAAGCAGCACGAGCACTCACGCTTTTTACGCCGCAGCACCCAGAGTGGAGCGTTGGTGAGATGGCAAAAGCATTGGAGTTGCCAAAATCGAGCGTCTCGGAGCTGCTCAGTAGTTTGGCCGAGCAGGGTTTGCTCCGTCGGATTGGTGTAGGGCGTTATCGGTTAGGCTGGCGGCTACTCGAACTTGGTCAAACCTTACTCAAGACAACCGAGTTCCGCGATGAAGCACGAGCCGTTATGCAGGAGATGGTTGCAGTATGGGGCGAAACCATGCATTTGGCCGTGTTAGAAGCCGGAACAGTCGTCTATCTGGAGAAGTTGCGCGGCCAGCAAGGGTTGCAGGTGGAATTATCGGGGATTGGTGTGCGCCTACCGGCGCACTGTTCAGGGGTAGGGAAAGTCTTGCTCGCTCACCAGCCGTGGGATGCGGTATTGCGTGTGGTCGGCAATGATCAACTGTATCCCTTTACGCCCAACACCATCACCTCACTCGACGCACTGGCCGAAGAGCTGGCACAGGTGCGGCAATGCGGCTACGCCTACGATCTCGAAGAGGTCTCAATCGGCCTCTGTTGCGTAGCAGCACCGATCCGTGACTATGAGGGACAGGTTATTGCCGCCATTAGCTTTTCGGCGCCGACCCATCGCTTTCGCCTCCACCGCGATCAGTACACGCGAGCAATTATCGAAGGCGCACAGCGCATTTCAGAGCGGCTAGGCTATTATGGAGGAACATCTGCATGCAAGCCGACAAAGTCAAAGTCGCCATCCTCGGTTCCGGTAATATAGGTACCGATCTGATGTACAAACTGTTGCGACAGCCGGGACCGATGGAGCTGGCGCTGGTAGCCGGGATCGATCCTGCGTCGGAGGGGTTAGCACGAGCCCGGCAGTTGGGCATTCCGACCAGTGCCGGCGGTATTGAGGCGATTCTGGCCGATCCCGAGATTCGGATCGTATTTGACGCGACCAGTGCAAAGGCGCATGTGCGTCATGCGAGACTGTTACGGGAACACGGGCGTATCGCGATTGATCTGACTCCGGCGGCGCGCGGGCCGTATGTCGTGCCACCGGTGAATCTTGGGATGCATCTTGATGCGCCGAATGTCAACTTGATAACCTGTGGCGGTCAAGCAACCATCCCGCTGGTCTATGCGGTCAGCCGGGTGACGCCGGTGCGTTATGCGGAGATGGTGAGCACCGTGTCGAGCCGTTCGGCAGGACCGGGAACGCGCCAAAATATCGATGAGTTTACCTTTACCACGGCACGTGGCTTGGAGGTCATTGGTGGGGCACACCAAGCGAAAGCGATCATCATCCTGAATCCGGCTAACCCACCGATTCTGATGCGGAATACCATTTATGTATTACCGGAAGGGGAGTTTGACGAAACGGCCGTACAAGAATCAGTAGCGCAGATGGTCGCCGATGTCCAGCAGTACGTTCCCGGGTACCGGCTGAAGAATCGACCGGTAATAGAGCGACGGGCAACCCCATGGGGTGAGCGACCGGTGTTGATTATGCTGCTCGAAGTTGAGGGAGCAGGTGACTTCTTACCACGCTACGCCGGGAATCTCGACATCATGACATCAGCGGCGCGGCGAGTAGGGGAAGTATTTGCACTGCACATACTGAAGGAGGTGGTAGCATGAAGGCGCCGCGCTTGACCGATACAACCTTACGCGACGGTTCGCACCCGATGCGCCACCAGTTTACCCGCGAACAAGTAGCCAAGATTGTGCAGGCGCTCGACCGGGCCGGCGTACCGGTGATCGAGGTCAGTCATGGTGATGGATTGGCCGGATCGTCACTGCAATATGGCTTTTCTCATACATCGGAATTTGATCTGATCGAAACTGCGCGTAGTCATGCCGAACGGGCCAAGATTGCCGCATTGATGCTGCCGGGGATTGGCACACGCCAAGAATTGAAAGAAGCGGTAGCGCGTGGTATTCAGGTGGTACGTATAGCTACTCAGTGTACAGAAGCGGATATTTCAGAACAGCATTTTGGTTTGGCGAAAGCGTTGGGTCTAGAAACGGTCGGCTTTCTCATGATGGCGCATATGCGTCCACCAGCAGCGTTAGTCGAGCAGGCGAAACTAATGGAATCGTATGGAGCCGACTGCGTCTACATCGTAGACTCGGCGGGAGCGATGTTACCGCACGACGCTGCGGCACGAGTTCGGGCGTTGAAAGAAGCGTTGTCGGTACAAGTTGGCTTTCATGCCCACAATAATCTCGGGTTAGGCATCGGGAATACCCTCGCAGCACTCGAAGCCGGCGCCGATCAGATTGATGGCTGTTTGCGCGGATTAGGAGCTGGTGCCGGTAATGCTGCAACCGAGCTGCTGGCAGCCGTGCTCGACCGGCTAGGACTAAATCCGGGGCTTGATGTCTTTGGGCTGATGGATGCTGCCGAATATATTGTAGCTCCGATCATGCCCTTTCAGCCCTTTCCTGATCGTGATGCGATCACCATCGGATATGCCGGAGTCTACTCAACCTTCCTCCTACACGCGAAGCGTGCAGGCGAGCAGTACGGTATCGATCCGCGGGAGATACTCGTCGAACTTGGTCGGCGGCAAGCAGTAGCCGGCCAAGAAGACTGGATTATCGACGTAGCGCTCGATCTGAGTCGCCGGCGGAGAGCAGGGACACGTAAGGAGGCGCGCGGATGAGTAATCAATCAGCGACAGTAGCGGTAAACATCATTGACCAGCGCCTGTTTCGCACTACAATGGGCTGCTTTGCCACCGGTGTGACCGTTATCACCACTACCCACGATGGTCATGTGCATGGAATGACTGCGAACGCCTTCCTATCGGTCTCGCTCGATCCGCCGCTGGTGTTGGTCTCCATCGGACGATCGGCGAAAATGCACAGCCTCCTTGCGCCGGGAGGTCGGTATGGGGTGAGCAAACTGAGTGAAGAGCAAGAGCATCTTAGCCGCCATTTTAGTGGAAAACCGATTACCGACCTTCAGCCACAATTCGTTTGGCACAACGAGACGCCGCTGATCGCTGACGCACTGGCCCACGTTGTTGCCCGCGTCGTTGATGCCCACCCGGCAGGCGATCACACCCTCTTCATAGGGCTGGTGGAGCATCTCGCGTATCGCGATGGGCGACCGTTGTTGTATTACCGTGGTCGGTATGGCCGGATGGCGGCACTCTAACCTTTATTTAGTGATTCTAAATATTTTACAATGTCGTCGTGACAGCTTACCGAACACCTTTTCGATAAGGATTACCGTCATGATGTTATTGCGGATTACCATGCTGGAAGGACGCAGCCCCGAACAGAAAGCGGCGCTGGCCCATGAACTATCGATAGCAGCCGCAGAAGTGTTTCACGTACCACTCGCTGAAGTACGGCTTGTCATCCACGAGGTACCACCCGCGCACTGGACTGTCGGTGGTCAGTCGATGGCCGAGTTGCGCCGCAATAAGGCAGCCGGGAGCGGACAGTAGCTGAGTCGCCTGAACAATATCGCAAGCGATAGGGAGAATGGCATGGAACTCGCGAGCACCGAACTCGCGTTAGCCAACGCAATTGCCGATGCACGATCGGCGCGGCGGCCGATTGCGAGCCGCAACCGTGATTGGGGTGTTGATCTCGCAGGGGCATACCGGATTCAGCGAACCCGCCTACCCGATCCAACGTGCATCGGTTACAAACTTGGCCTGATTAGTCCGGCAAAGCAACGCCAAATGGGGATCGATCGGCCGATCTACGGTCGGATCGGACGGTCGATGATTCGGGAGCGTGTGGTGCCGTTAAACGAATACATTCAGCCGCGGCTCGAACCGGAATTGGCGGTGGTGTTAGATAGAGCGTTACCGGCGACGGCCGAGCCGGGAATGGCGGCACGTGCGATTGGCGGTATCTTTCTCGGTGTCGACATCCTCGATAGTGTATGGTCAGACTATCGATTTAGTGCTGTGGAGGTTATCGCCGATAATGCGTCGGGCGGTGGTTTTCTGCTCGGTGAACGGTTGCACGAACAGATGCCGGACGGCGAACTGCGACTATACCTCAACGGCGAACTGCGCACTGCCGGGCCGGTAGCGGCGTTGGGCAACCTCAATCAACAGCTCTGCTGGTTAGCGCAGGCAGTGGGCGGTTTGGCAGCCGGGCAGATCATCTTTCTCGGCTCACCGGCGCCGGCCATCCCGGCAATGCCCGGTGTGCTTGAAGTAACGATCGGTGAAGACATCTTACAGGCACAGTTGGTAGGAGAAGCCTGATGGATTACCCATTTTTTCAGGTGCAACACTACATCGACGGCCAGTTTGTTGATGGTGGACCGCGATTTGAGATTGTTTACCCAGCGACCAACCACGTCATTGGTTCGGCGCCGGAAGCCGGGATGGCTGAAGTTGATGCAGCGGTGCAGGCCGCGGCACGCGCCTTTCGGCAGTGGAGTCGTACCTCGGTCGCCGAGCGTCGGCTCATGTTAAAGCGGTTTGCGCAACTTATCCGCGAGCATGAAGCTGAACTAGCTGCGATTGAAACGTGGGATGTCGGGCGACCGATCAATGAAAATCGGGCCGGCTACATTCCACGGATTGCAGCGAACATCGAATTTTTCGCTGATTTTGCGGCGACGCATGGGAGCGAAGCCTATCCGATGGATAACGGCTATATCAACTACGTGCTACGTCAACCGGTCGGTGTGGCAGCGCTCATTGCACCGTGGAACATTCCGCTCTTGCAGGCCACGTGGAAGATGGGGCCGGCGCTCGCGTTCGGCAATACGGTAGTTCTGAAACCGGCCGAGTTAACCCCGATTGGAACATGGCGGTTGGCTCAACTAGCGCACGAAGCCGGTCTGCCACCGGGTGTGGTCAACGTGATCCACGGTTTTGGCCCCAACTCAGCCGGTGAATTCTTGACCAAACACCCTGATGTGAAGTTAATCTCGTTCACTGGTGAGACAACCACCGGCAAGATCATCATGACTGCTGCGGCTGCCACCCTCAAACGAGTCTCCTTTGAATTAGGTGGTAAAGGCGCAAACATCATCTTTGCCGACGCCGATCTCGAACGGGCGGTAGCGATCAGCTTACGTTCGTCCTTCTTCAATCAAGGTGAATTTTGTCTGGCCGGGCCACGGATCCTTGTTCAGCGACCAATCTACGAAACTTTTCTCGAACGGTTTCAAGCGGCGACGAAGCGGCTCAACGTTGGTGACCCGTTCAATCCGGCAACGCAGGTCGGCGCACTGATCGCCCGTGAGCATCTCGACCGTGTCAGCGGATACATCGAGGTGGCCCGCACAAGTGCAGCACGGATCGTCCTTGGCGGGGGTCGTCCGGAACTACCAGCACCGTTCGATCAAGGAAATTTTCTCCAGCCAACGATAATCGTCGATGTCAAGCCACAGGATCGGGTGTGTCAAGAAGAGATCTTTGGGCCGGTGGTAACGGTGGCACCGTTTGATGAGGAAGAAGAGGCCATTGCGATTGCCAACGGCGTGAGCTACGGCCTATCGGCAGTAGTTCAGACCCGCGATGTAGGACGGGCGGTGCGGCTTGGTGCTGCCCTGGAGGCCGGTACGATCTGGGTCAACGACTTCTTTGTGCGTGATCTGCGTGTACCGTTTGGCGGTATGAAAAACAGCGGCATCGGGCGAGAAGGCGGCCACTACAGCCTAGAGTTCTACACGGAGGCCAAGACGATATGCCTGAGCAATCAGTAGCGAGCAGCAGCGTCACGGAAGCAACAATTGCAACGTTAGCGCAGCGTCTCGACCGAGCGTGGGAAGAGCGTTTCACCATTGCCCCGCTGACCGAGAGCGAGGGAATAGAAGATGCTGCAACCGCGTATCGCATTCAAACGCACTGGACAACGTTGCGGTTGGCACGGGGAGAGCGGATCATCGGGCGTAAAATTGGCCTCACCAGCAAAGTGGTGCAAGAGCAGATGGGGGTCAACGAACCGGATTACGGCACACTCTGGGCATCGCGCTACTTCCCGGCGGTCAACGGGCGCGCCGAGGCACCGGCAGCGATCTTTCTCCAACCGAGGGTTGAGGGGGAACTTGCGTTTCTTATCGGTGAAACACTCGATTGGCCCGAGATTACGCCACAACAGGTGATGGCGGCGACGGCAGCGCTGGCTGCTGCGATTGAGATTGTCGATAGCCGGATCGACCGTTGGCGGATCAAACTTGCCGACACCATCGCCGACAATGCCTCGTATGGCGGGATCACCCTTGGCCCGTGGAGCAAAGCCTTACGAGGGAGCGATCTGCGAACCATCGGTATGGTGATGAGTCACAACGGCAAACCGACAGTGTTCGGTGCCGGTGCAGCGGCACTCGGTCATCCGGCGGTGGCGGTTGCATGGCTGGCCAACAAACTGCGCAGCTTTGGCATCCCGTTACAAGCCGGTGATATTGTCATTTCAGGCGCGCTAGCGGCAACCATTCCGGCGCAGCAAGGTGATATTTTCGTATTGGAGATGCATGGTCAGCCGCCACTCAGCTTGCGGTTTACATAGGATCATGAGGTTAACGTATGCCAATGCTCGAAGTGTTTTACAGTGGCGATCATCCACCGACGCGCGAACAGAAGCGGGCTTTTGCTGCTGCGGCCAGTACGATTTTCCAGCGGGTGATCGGGACCTCGCCGGGGCGGTTACAACTGATGATACGGGTTCTCGAACGTGAAGATACGTTAGCTATCCTCGACGACAGAGAAGAGGAGGAGGAATAGGGACGACCGCGGGGGTTGCCCCAACGGGCGGATACGGTAGATACGGTAGGGGCACCCCCCGTCGGTGCCCTAACGGGGGTTGCCCCAACGATCACGGCGGATTGCCCCAACGGGCGGATACGGTAGATACGGTAGGGGCACCCCCCGTCGGTGCCCTAACGGGGTTGCCCCAACGATCACGGCGGATTGCCCCAACGGGCCCCCATTGACACGTCATCCCATCGCGTACCCTTGCGATAAACGCCTCTTCGTGTGGAATGAGGGGGAATAGTGCGCGTCTGATCAAGCTGGCCGGAAAGATAATCGGATGCGGACATTTGGGGATTACCAAATTTTAGATATTGATTTCGTATATAGAACGACCTACAATTAGTGTTACTAACCTACTGCATAATTGCACGTCAATAATGCAACAGCGGCAGGTGTAATATTCAGGGAAGCAGGTGCTCGTGTGGTGGGAGACCGGGTGGAGTCATCAAAGTTATCATTACAGTTGGAGGTGATGGTTTAGTATAATATTTGATAAAAAACATAAACCCAGACGAATGAGTTGAATGTCATCCTATCCTGAGAGACGTGCTATGTTTTTGATGTGAAATAACAGCCTACGAGAACGATCCACTAACAGTGCGGATGAAGAACGTGTAGATAACTCGTTCATCCGGCTAGAAAGCGGTCCCCGACCGTCAAGTAAGAGTGCTGGTGACCGAAGGGTAGTTTGGACTTACAGGCAAATCTTCGAGGTCAGACTTTTTGCTTCGTTAGCATGTTCGGAGAAGTCATGTGTCAATAGCACAAGAACATCCCTCTCGAAAGTGGGATATCTTCATTTCTTATGCGTCTGAGGATAGAGAAGTGATTGTCATGCCCTTGGTGGAATCACTTTGCGCCAAGGATCCTACGGTTTGGTATGACATTTTTGAGCTAACTCCAAGGAAATTGCTACTCAGGTCAATAGACGAAGGCTTAAAAGAATCAAGATTTGGGATTGTGGTACTTTCGCCGAACTTTTTGCAAAAGAATGGCCGATACGCGAGTTGTCAGGTTTATACCAACGTTCGGTTCAAGCAGGTGATCGCCCCTTTATAATCCCGATTTGGTATAACCTTTCCGCTTCGGATGTTACAAATTTTTCGCCATTGATGAGCGATATAGTATCTATTAGGTGGGAAGATGGGATCGAGCGTGTCGTAGAAACGATCTTGGCAATCGTCACACCTGAAAAGAAAGATAATTCCCTCCAGCTCCAAACCAAAGTGTATGGAAAGATATATCAGGCTCTTACTCATGAAGACTATTTTCAGCAAATAACGAACATCTATAGCGACTATCCACCGCAGAGCATAAGAACAGCTTTAACCTTAATGTTGTTCAATGAGCAGATAAACCCACGAATGCGAACACGAGCGCTATAGATGCTTGTTGAGTTAGGAATTGCTACTAATGATGATTTCAATATAGTGCTCCGCACAGAGAACACAGATTTACTTAAAGAGCTTATTGCGTTTTTTACAACAGCAAGAAAGATTATTCTATCAGAAGAGCAAGTAAAGCTGCTATTTTCAAACCCTCGGCTACCCAGGTCCAGTAATGGCTTGGGAGCCATGGTAAAAGCATGTATTGAACGGGGTGCAGGCTACACGACAAGTATCTTTCTGTCCGGAGCGAAATATCCATCGTGGGAAGTAAAATATGATTGTGTAAAAACAATAATTGACATTGATGACGAAGACTCGCTTCAAACTCTAGCGTCCTTCTCCACAATGAAATATTGGGTGGCAAGGAAGAGGATTATTACCTATATTCGTAGAAAAATTGAATTCGGGAATATCGCTGCATCAGACAAAGCTATTGCGCAGCACATACTCTCACAAATCATCTCGGACGGAAAAACTCCAGAACGAACACCGACGATGCGTCTCGCTCAAGAGACCTTGGCATCGTTACAAGGACAGGTTGTCGAGTCGAAGAAAGTAATTTCGGTGCTGTTTCTAGCTGCTGATCCTTCTGATGCAAGTCACATTCGTGTGGGAGAAGAGTTTCGTGAGATCCGCGAGAAGCTTCAATTAGCCAGGTATCGGGAGCAATTTGATCTGCATCTCAGAATATCGGTCCAACCTGAAGATATAAGTCAGACAATGTTAAATGTGAAGCCAGATATTATCCATTTTTCTGGACATGGTACGAAAACAGGCGAAATTTGTTTCGAGAATCGATCGGGTGTTATTCAACCGGTATCTCCTGAAGCAATTGCCGATCTGTTAAGTGTATTTTCTGTAAATTGTGTGATATTGAATGCCTGCTATTCAGCACGACAGATACAAGCCATTGCCAAAATTGCTCCCTATGTAATAGGGTTGAAGCAAGCAATTAGAGATAGCGCGGCGATTGCCTTTTCTATCAGATTCTATCAAGCATTGGGGGATGGCTTATCCATTGAGAAAGCTTACAAACTCGGGTGTAAATTAGACTTCAAGGGATTGAAGAACATCTAGTACCGGTCCTGCTGATCAAAGACGAAGATGTCAATGACTAACTACGGGGAGGTGGGCAACCATAGGGGGTCGCCTCAACGGGCGGATTACCCTAACGGGCGATTGCCCCAACATGTATCGGGGTAGGGGTAGGGGCACCTTCCGTGGGTACCCCAACAGGCAGTTACCCCGCGTGGGTGCCCCACCGATTGCCCCAACGACCGCGGCGGATATGGTAGGGGCACCCTCCAATGGGTGACCCAACAGGTATCGGGGTAGAGGCCCCCCCCGTGGGTGATCCCCGTGAGTACCCCAACAGGTATCGGGGTAGGGACACCCCTCGTGGGTACCCCAATTACCCCACAATCGCACGTTGTCCAACGCCACCGGGCCACGATGATGCCTAGGTACCAAAGATGTCGTGCCACACGTCGTAAACTGCATTTTTAGGGACCCCTAATTCCTGGGCAGTACGACGCACAGCAGTGCTGCTACTGACACCTTGTGCGACAAGTTCACGCAAATAGGCGGCGATAGCCTCTGGCGAAACCGTCTCAGCAGTGGCTCGGAGACGCCGGCGATTGCGCTTTCGTTCCCCAGACGGCACTGCCCCGGCGATTACGATTGTAAACTCGCCGCGGGGCGGGTGTTGGGTAAAGTGCTCGACCAGTTCAGCAGCCGTGCCGCGCACAATCGCCTCAAACCGTTTGGTGAGATCGTTGGCGACGGCTAATTGACGCGCACCCAAGGTGGCGGCGATGTCGTGGAGCGCCTCAAGCAAGCGGTGCGGCGTCTCGAAACAGATGATCGTCAACGTCATATCGGCGATCTCGCGCAACAATTCGCGCCGTTCACGCGGCTGGCGCGGCAAAAAACCAATGAAGGCAAACCGGTCGGTGGCCATACCCGAAGCGACGAGCGCCGCTACTGGCGCGCTCGGGCCGGGGATCGGGGTCACGGTATGCCCTGCTGCCAGACACACCTGGACTAGCTCGTGGCCCGGATCGGCAATGGCCGGCGTGCCGGCATCAGACACCAACGCCACGTCACCTGTCTGCAACACAGCCAGTATCTCATCGCGCCGGGCCAGTTTGTTGTGTTCGTGGTACGAAATGCACGGCGTCACGATCTGATAGTGATCGAGCAAGATGCGGGTATGGCGCGTATCTTCGGCGGCGATTAGCCGCACTTCGCGCAGCACCCGCAGCGCGCGCAAGGTAATGTCTTCGAGATTGCCGATCGGGGTGGCGACGAGATATAACGTGCCCATACTACGACCGTGGAACGCCAAGTTGTTCCCGCCAATACGCTAATACCTCGGCCACAATCTGCTCGATCCCAATCTCAGGCTGCCAGCCAGTGGCTGCGCGCAGTTTGCTGTTGTCGCCTTGTAAAATCGGCTCATCGACCGGACGTAGGCGGGCCGGATCGACTTGCACTGTCACCGGCACGCGCCCCATCGCGATCACCATATCGACAATATCGCCAATACGCACAGCTTGACCTGAACAGAGATTGTAAACCTCGCCGGGTGTGCTGTGTTCAAGCAACAACCACAATGCGCGTGCTACATCACGGGTATGGGTAAAATCGCGACGCGGTGACAGATTGCCGACATAGATCACCGGTGTCTGCTGACGGGCTTCGATCAACGCCATCTGACGGCAGAAGGTTTGGATCGAACAGCGGTCGCCTTGGCGCGGCCCGACATGGTTGAACGAGCGGGTAACGACAACGTGCAGGCCGTAGCTGGCGTGATACTGCAAACCACTCAGCTCGGCGGCAACTTTGCTCACGCCGTAGGGGCTGACCGGGCGGAGCGGGTGATCTTCGCGGATGGGCACATCTTCCGGGCGCACCGGCCCGTACTCGGCGCTGGTGCCGGCGATGTGGATGCGGGCATGCGGCACGTGGCGGCGGGCCGCTTCGAGCAGGTTGATCGTGCCTTCGACATTGGCCCGCATGGTCAAGATCGGTGCATCCCACGAGGCGCTGGGGTAACTTTGCGCGGCAAGGTGAAAGATGCGGTCGGGCCGGGCAACAGCGATCGCGCGGTCGACCGAAAAAGCATCCTCAATGTCGCCCTCGTGAATCGTGATCTTGCCCAGCAAATGCTCAATCGGGCGCAGATCGCTACGCCAGCGTTTGAATGCGTGAATGTCAAGGCCGGGTATGGTCAGTAGGTAATCGGCCAGAAAGCTGCCGACCGGGCCGGTAATGCCGGTAATGAAGACTCGCATACAACCTCTCCATTGTGCGTGCCGTCGCTATCATACCACGTTATGCCGCTACGCTCGGTGATGCCCGCCAATCTTGCCGTTGCAGCTATTTGACAATTTCGGTAAGATGGTACATTATATAATTGAAACATGGTTTCATTAAGGAGGCAGATACTATGCGACATTTACAGCGAATCATCGGTATCCTATTGACAGTATTGCTAATTGTCGCATGTGGTCAAACCCCGGCAGCCCAACCGACCGGAACACCGGGTAACGAAACAGCCGCCCTGCCGACCACTGCACCAACAACAGCACCAGCTCCGACCGAAGTACCAACTGCTCAACCGACCGTAGCGCCAACCACTCAGCCGACCGTAGTCTCCGAACCGCTTGCCGTCATGGCCAGCACGACCATCGTGGCCGACATAGTACGTCAGATCGGCGGTGAACGGGTGAAGGTGGAGACCATCGTACCGCCCGGCGCCGATGGTCACAACTATGAGCCAACACCACAAGATTTAGCTCGGGTTAGCACGGCCAAGATAATCTTTACCGTTGGCGCCGGATACGAAGAGTTTCTCGATCGGCTAATCGCCAGTTCGGGGACGAAGGCCGAAGTCATTAGCTTGTCCGAGAACCTCACCTTGCGCACGCTGCGCGAGGAAGAGGTTGGCAATGTTTCGCAGAGCCACGAGCACGGTGATGAGCACGGTGATAAGCACGGTGCTGGTGCAACCGATCCCCACACATGGACCGATCCGACCAACGTCAAGATTTGGGCCGATGTGATTGCCTCAAACCTGAGCCAGCTCGATCCGGCGAATGTATCATTCTACGCCGAGCGTTCCACCGCTTATCAGCGCCAGCTCGATGAACTCGACCGCTGGATCGCCGAGCAGTTTGCCACAATCCCTGCTGAACGACGTTTGATCGTGTCGGATCACATTATCTTCGGCTACATGGCCGATCGATACGGTTTGCAGCAGGTTGGTGCCATTATTCCCGGTGTCAGCACGAGCGCAACACCTTCGGCCCAAGAACTCGCTGCCTTACAAGATCTGATCACCGAACGGGGAATCAAGGCGATCTTCGTCGGTAATATAGCCAACACACAACTGGCCGAGCAGATCGCACGCGATACAGGAGCCAAGATCGTGACGGTTCTTACCGAAACTCTGACTGATGCCAACGGACCGGGGGCAACGTATATCGACTATATGCGCTTTAACGTGCAACAGATAGTTGATGCGCTACGCTAACAGCCCGGTTTCTCGGTTACAATACAGACAGTACAGCGGGCGATGCAATGCATCGCCCACCCTTCATTGTATAGGGCGGATGGAGTTATCAATGATGGTTGCAGCATCCCCCGCTTCGGTGCAAATTGCCGATTCGACAATTGCGCCGGCGCTTGACATTCGTCATCTCACCATTCGCTATCGCGAGATCGAAGCGATCAGTGATATTTCAGCCACGATTACTGTGGGCGAACACATCGCGATTGTTGGCCCAAATGGAGCAGGCAAAAGTACCCTCCTGAAGGCAATTGCCGGTCTGCAACCAATTGCTACCGGTGACATTCGCTGGTTCGGCAATACCCAAGCCGAACCGAACACCATCGCGTATGTTCCGCAACGACTGCAAGTAGACTGGCGCTTTCCGGTGACCGTCAGTGACGTGGTGTTGATGGGGCGGGTCGGCCGGATCGGTTTATTCCGCCGGCCATCGGCCCACGATCGTTTACTCGTTCAGCGGGCGCTCGAACGAGTAGGACTGGCCGCATTTGCCAACCGTCAAATCGGGCAGTTGTCGGGTGGGCAGCAGCAGCGGGTCTTCCTGGCACGAGCGTTGGCCCAAGAAGCTCGTTTGTTGTTGATGGACGAACCACTAGTTGGCTTGGATATTCCATCACAAGATGAGATATTCCGTGCATTGGCTTCACTACGGAGTGAACGAGTGACAGTCTTGACCGCATTGCACGATCTGCAACAGGCAAGCCGGTATTTCGACCGTGTGATGCTGCTCAACCGACGGCTCATTGCTTTTGCGCCGGCTCGTGAAGCGTTTACCGCGATGAATCTCGTCGCCACCTACGGCGGCCATCTCCATCTGACCAGCAGCGGTGATAGCATCTTGACTATCGCCGATAGTTGTTGTGATTCCTCACAAATGACACGCCATGATTGATCTTCTGACAGCTCCGTTGGTGTATTCATTCATGCAGCGCGGACTGATCGCAGCGCTGTTGGTCGGTATTGTCTGCTCCGTCGTCGGTGTGTATGTCGTACTCCGCGGGATGGCGTTTTTGGGCGATGCACTGGCCCACGCCATCTTACCTGGTATTGCCGTCGGCTACCTCGTTAACGGGGCCGACCGAGGGACGCTGTTTTGGTGGGCATTGGGAACGGCGCTGGTCAGCACACTTTCAATTGGCGCCATCAGCCGGGCTACCAAGATTCGCGAAGACACTGCCATTGGGATCGTCTTTGCCGCGATGCTCGCGCTGGGTGTCGCCCTCATTTCGACCGTGCGCAATTCGGCGGTTGATCTGTCGCACTTCCTGTTTGGCAATATTTTGGGGGTCAGCGAGAGCGATCTCTGGCGGATCGCCCTCTTTGGCATAGTGGTCATTACGGTGATTATCCTCTTCTACAAAGAGCTGATGGTGATTACCTTTGACCCGATTCTTGCCACGACCTTGCGCTTACCGGTACGATTCTTCGATGTGCTCTTGCTCACGTTACTGGCTATCGCGATTGTCGTTGCCATTCAAACGGTCGGCGTTGCGCTGACCATCGCCATTCTGGTGACACCACCGGCAACCGCAGCGTTCTTTACCCATCATATGCATACCATGATGATTGCAGCCACCGGCCTGGCAATGATCGCCGGTGTAGTAGGCCTCTATGCCTCATACTACTTTAGCATCGCCTCGGGGTCGGCGATTGTGCTGACCAGCACCCTCATCTTCGTGTTGGTATGGATCGGTTCGCGTCTGCGTCGGCGTAACGTCTGATCATGTAGTACAATTGTTGCAATCGGCACACGCGGTCGTCGTGTGGCGATGGTGTGATCAGACAATAGGTGTGATCATCGTTCCCCGACACAGCGTCGGGCCTGTTGCGACGAGTGGAACGTCAGCCCACGCACTGCGACGCGGTATGAACATCCGGCATTGGCTTGCAATCGTGGCCTTCCTGGTGGTGATCCCCGTTCCAACGGTCACTGCTCAGTCCACCACGGCATCGCTTTGGGCACTGAACCGCTGTGGCGCCGGCGATACCGTTCAGTATACGCTACTGGCGGCCGGTGCGATTGATCCAGCAGCACTTTCTCCCGGCGGGGTGGAAATTCCCAGCTACACCGAGGCATTTAGGCCGTTGCAGCCATTCCTGGCAGCAGCCGATCTAGGAATGGCAATACTCGCCGGTCCGCTCGCCGGTGGAACCGCACCGGTATTTGCGACAGCGTTGGCCGAACATAAGCTGTTACTGCTTGGGGCAGCGCATCCCCGCCTTCTTGACCTCGGCCCGTCCGGTGTTACCGCTACACTCCAGACGTTATCACGCCACGGTATCTATCAGCACGGTGCTGCCGATAATCGGGATGCACCACCGTTCTTGAAAGTTACCGTTCCCCATCCGAACGCACCACTGACCATTGGCTTTCTTAGTGCGACGTGGGGGTTAGATGGTAACGCCGATCCACGGGGTC
Organism: Chloroflexus sp.; assembly: GCF_049970315.1. Taxonomy (GTDB): domain Bacteria; phylum Chloroflexota; class Chloroflexia; order Chloroflexales; family Chloroflexaceae; genus Chloroflexus. The sequence continues at coordinate 255,722 of NZ_JBMFNE010000001.1, read as the reverse complement.
AGCTCAACATCTTAGCCGACGTAGCCGGGGTATTGCCGAGCATTACCACGGCGATTGAACAGGCCCGCCGGCAAACCGAACTCGTTGTTGTCATGACAGCATGGGGACAGCCGAGCGATCCCGATCCCAACCAGGCACGGTTCAACGCAGCGCGTAACTTGATTGCCGCCGGGGCCGATGTAGTAATCGGAAGTATTCCGGGAACGACTGCTACCGTCAATTGGGTACAGGCCGGTGAGCGGGAGGGGTTGTTGATCGTTTCGCCGGGTGATTTGATTAGTAATGCAACCACACCGGCATTTCTTGCTTACATCGGTGTGGCACGTGATACCGATGGTGCCGTGCGCGTAACCGGCTTTCGCTATTTGCCGATCAACCCTGGCAACGGCAATCGTGGTCCTACCCCGTTGCCGGACGTACCCAACGAATTGGCAACGTTGCTCGGCGATCCTGGCCGGCTCCATGCTGTACCATCAACGCCACCACCCACCAAGGTCGAGGTGTGTCCGGCAATCGTCTTGCCCGAAGCGCCAAACATACCGATACCCGGTGATTTTGCCCGCTTTTATCAGACTTTCGGGAGTGATCGAGCGCAAGACCTGATCAATGCAATCGCCTTGCTTGGCTTACCACTTGAATCACCTCGACGTGAATTGACCGGAGATTGTCGTCAAGAGGTTGCCGTGCTCTACACTGAACGTCAACGCTTAGAGTTACACCCAGAGAACGATTGGCCATATCGTGTCCTGGGTTCGCATCTCGGCACGGTTGCATTTCGCTACAGTTATCCCAGCGAAGCGGTTAGACCACGCACCAATCTAGACGACCCGGCAACCTTTGCGCATCCGCACTTTCGAGCTTTCTACGAACGCTACGGTGGGCTAAGCATGTTCGGGTATCCGATTAGCGGTGCTCTAACCGAACGCGACCCCACCACCGGGCGCGATCTGGTAGTGCAATACTTTGAGCGGGCCAGATTTGAGCTAGACCCGGTTGCTTTGGCCCCAGAGAACCCACTGTGGCAAGTACGTTTGGGCTTGCTCGGACGTGAAGTAGGATCATTAGCGATGAACATTCTCTGCCCAACCAGCATCGCACCGGCAGCGAGTAGTAGTCTACCGGCGACAATCCCTGCGCTTACCCCGACGATCGCCGACATAGCCCAACGTGACGGTGGAGAAACATTGGCGATTATATTTCTTATCGTACTTGCGCTCGCGTTCGTCATAACCCTCATGGCCGCAATGTACGATTTGTATCGTTATGCCGAACGAAAAGCGATCCCTGGTCTTAGCAGACGACGTAACTATCAAGCGGCGATCAACGATACACCATCTACGCGAACTGAAACATGGCAAGAACAACTGAAGCGGATTACCGCGTGGCGCAGACCGGCATCATCTTCGGAGTCAGAGTCACGTGAAGACACCGACCTGCTCACTACACTCAAATCTTTCCTTTTCAAACGGCACATAGGTAAACGTGACTCTGACAGCGCGACACGCAACCGATCGGCCTGGCGCCAACCTTCACGTTCGCGAACGCACCAGACCCAACCAACTGAACTATTATCTGCGCACACCACTAACCAACGGCCAACCAATCCACGGACAATAGATCAAGCGACCCTGCGGCAGCGTACAGCCGAGTCTGGATCACCTGACTCATCGAACAACCGGGCAGAACAAGAGTGGCTCGATGAAACAACGTCCAACCTTTTCCCGAACAGAACCGACCATCCGGTAGACTGGAGTGATCTCCCACCGGCCGAGCGCGAGCGGTGGATGCAAGAATTGGAACCATTGACCGAGACAACGGATACCGATGTACCACCGGCAGAGCGCGCCCGTTGGCAAGCTGAAATCGAAACACCGGCCCCAATGGTTGAACCGGATTGGGACCGCACCGAACCACCGGTCTCACTACCGGCGAACAGTCGTGCCACGCGCCGTCTTGACGATACAATCGCCGAACCACCGCAGCAATCGTCTGGTGATGACGATGAACTATTGCAAAAACTGCTTGGTATATACTAATATAGTGTCAGGCGGGCACAAAATCGTTCGCATGACGGTTGATCGGTGAATGGTTGAATGCTATACTGCCTGCATACATACAATGCACAGCAGTGCAGCCTGCACAGGTTGTTAATCACGATAGAGGAGAAGAGCGTATGCCCCAGACGCGACTGGTGATCGCCGACGATGAATCGATCATCCGCATGAATCTGAAAGAGACGCTCGTCAGTCTCGGCTATCTGGTAGTCGGCGAAGCCGGTGATGGCGTAAGCGTCATCAATCTCGCCCGTGAGTTACGTCCTGATCTCGTCTTGATGGACATCAAGATGCCGAAACTTGACGGTATTCAGGCCGCACGCATTTTGACCGAAGAGAAGATTGCCCCGGTCCTGCTGCTGACGGCATACTCCGACCGCGACCTGGTCGAGCGGGCCAAAGAGGCGGGGGTCGTCAATTATATTGTGAAGCCATTCCGCGAGGCCGAACTTTTGCCGGCCATCGAGATCGCCATTGCCCGCTATCAAGAGTTCCTCGAAATGGATCGGCAAGTCGCGGATCTGAAAGAGACGCTCGAGACGCGCAAACTGGTCGAACGTGCCAAAGGCATTCTGATGGATACGCAAGGCTTGAAGGAAGCCGAGGCCTTCCGCAAGATTCAGCAACTGTCGATGAATACACGCAAGTCAATGAAAGAAATTGCCCAAGCAATCCTGCTAGCGCACGAGATTTAGGGGTAAATTGCAAGGGAGACAAGCGGGTCGTTGAGCGAATGTACAGCCTCGAACGCTACCCTGCGACGTATTCGATACGGGTAGTTTGATGACTGTTTTCCCGCTATGTTTCTCTCCCTTCTGCGGATGTTGCAGTCACTCATGAGGTTACGTTCATGTCATCCGCCGATGCCCCTTTGCCTCCCGAACCACCATTACCGGTACGTTGGCGACGGTATCTAGCGCTGATCGGGCCGCATTTCGTGACACTTGTCGTAAGTTTGTTGTTGTTCACTACTCTTCACTACTGGTTTCTCCCCACACCATCACCGAGCGGACCACAATTTGTGACCGCCACCCCTGCGCCTACCATCCCCCCAACGCCCTTACCCACCCCGTTACCAACCGTACCGGCAGCGCTACTTGACGATGGCTTGATCCGTCTCACCATTCTCGATCTGCAAGCCGAAAACGCACGCTTACGGGCGGCAACGCTGTTGCTTCGCGCAGCCATCACCATTGATGAAGCAGTCAGCGCGCTGCAACGGAACGACTTCGCCGAAGCCGACCGCGCATTAATGTCGGCTCGTCGCGCGCTCGATCATGCGTATCAACTCAGCGTTGAGCCACAAAAAGGTCCTATCGATACTATTCGCTTGCAGATGAGCCAGATCCGCGACGATCTCGGCATCCGCCCCGAAGGGGTTGACCGACGGCTTTGGCAGGTGCGGCGACTCATCCTTACCCTCATTGACGAATGAAACCAGCCATCCTTTTCGCATCGAGCGTCGTATAATACCCATGACGACTGCATAAGGCTGGCAATCTAGAAAGTCCTGCTATGTACCGCGATCCTACGATACGTTCGTCAGAGATCACCCCCGAATCGGTCTATTTCAGTCGCCGCACCATTTTGCGCGGCTTGGGTGTGCTCGGATTTAGTGCGCTGCTGCATGCCTGCGGCGTACCGGCACCTGCCAGTACCATCGATTCGCCATCAGCGAGCAACACGACCGGTCTTCGCGATGAGCTAGGTGATCCGGCGAACAGTTTTGAGCAAATTACGACCTACAACAATTTCTACGAATTTACGACGAATAAGGAAGATGTGGCCCGACTCGCCACCAATTTCGTCACTCACCCATGGACGGTTGAGGTGACGGGGATGGTGCGTAACCCACAGATTTTTGCAATTGAAGATATCTTAACGCAGTTCGAGCAAGAAGAACGGATCTACCGTCTGCGCTGCGTTGAAGGCTGGTCGATGGTCATCCCATGGCAAGGTTTTCCGCTCCGTAAATTGCTGACCATCGTCGAGCCGACAGCACAGGCTCAATACGTCCGTTTTGAGACCCTGTACGACCCCGATCAGATGTCGGGACAACGCGATCGCTACTTTCCCTGGCCCTATGTCGAAGGGTTGCGTATCGATGAAGCAATGCACGATCTGACGCTCCTCAGCACCGGCCTCTATGGGCGAACCCTCTTGCCTCAAAATGGTGCGCCGCTACGGTTGGTTGTTCCGTGGAAGTATGGCTTCAAGAGTATCAAATCGATTGTTAAGATCGAACTAACCGACAAAATGCCGGTTTCGTTGTGGATGGCAGTCGCCCCGCACGAATACGGCTTCTACGCCAACGTTAATCCCGACGTACCACACCCGCGTTGGTCGCAAGCGACCGAGCGGCGTATCGGCGAGTTGGGCCGCCGGAAGACGTTACCGTTCAACGGGTATGCGGAACAGGTAGCGGCACTCTACGCCGGTATGGATTTACGCAAGAATTATTAGCTTTACCACATGACTAGATTTGGTAGCGCGAAGTTCGTTGTGCGGCCTACTGCGCTAGAACCACCGAGTGGTTTTGCACCGTGGGTGTTCAGACCTGCTGCTACCAACTCCACGTTACCCTTCGAGGGTATTGACGATGACGAAATTGATACGTCTGGCCCCGCACCTGATCGGCTGGCTACCTCTCGCCCTGCTCATCGGCGATGCGCTCGGCAATCGACTAACGGTGAATCCGATCCAATATCTGACCCAGCGAACCGGCTGGTTTGCGTTGGTCTTATTACTAGCGACATTAGCATGCACCCCGCTGAATCACTGGCTAGGCTGGAAACAAGTTATGCGCTGGCGCCGCCCGCTTGGCCTCTACAGCTTTGCGTATGCCGGAATGCACGTCGCCATCTTTGTAGGCGTGGATTATGGGCTTGATCTCGGCCTGATCGTCCAAGCCATCGGCGAGAAACGCTATATTATCGCCGGACTATTCGCTTTTCTGCTACTCGTGCCACTCGCCATCACCTCGACAACCGGTTGGCAACGACGCCTCAAACACTGGTGGCGTCGCCTCCATCGCCTCGTTTACCTCGCAGCCTCGTTGGCAGTGCTCCATTACCTATGGCTGAGCAAAGACCCTCGCCCGGCATTCGTGGCGGGTGGCGTCCTGATCGGACTACTGCTCGCCCGTTGGCTACAGGTGAGACTACCGAGACAGCACGCGCAGTTGAAAACCGATGTGGAGTAGAGCTTCCACATGGATCAAGGTGATGGTATCATACTGGCTAGGCAAAGTCGGATGAACGTGATACAATGCAATCATGAGCGAATTAAAAGACAAACTTGTCCTCGTCGTTGATGACGAGCCGCGCATGATCACCTTCATGCGCATGAATTTAGAACTCGAGGGGATGCGGGTGACTACTGCCACCAACGGCCGTGAGGCCGTCGATAAGGTGCGCGAGGAGATGCCCGACATCGTCTTGCTCGATGTGATGATGCCGGTGATGGACGGATTCGAGGCACTGCGCCGCATCCGTAGCTTCTCACAAGTACCGGTGATCATTCTCACGGCAAAAGATGAGGAAGAGGATCGGGTGCGTGGTCTCGAACTTGGCGCTGACGATTACGTCGGCAAACCGTTTAGCCAACGTGAACTGATCAGTCGCATTCGAGCCGTCTTACGCCGCCACTACACCCAACCGCCCATCCCACAAACACTGGTCAAGGTTGACGACCGACTTAGTATCGATTTCGCCCGCCGTGAAGTGTTGGTTGACGGGAAGCGGGTCAATCTGCGCCCCACCGAATATCGCTTGCTGTACCATCTGGTGCAGAACGCCGGTTATGTGTTAACCCACGAGATGTTGCTGAGCAAAGTGTGGGGGCCAGAATATCGTGACGAAAGCCATTATCTGCGTTTGTACATTACGTATCTGCGCCAAAAGATTGAAGAAGACCCTTCCAATCCGCGTTACATTTTGACCGAACGTGGGGTAGGGTATCGGTTTGTTGACTTTCCCGGCGCACGCCGGCTCAATACGACCGAAACACCGGTGGTCTGAACGACCGTACCGGTTGATAGGCCGGCGATCTTAACAGGAACCACCACGGTGGGCAGCACTGTTATGGCCGACACTCGGCTAACAGGTGTTCGGGCTGACCCCGATACGTATCCCACGCCAATTCACCACGCGCGATTCCACTTAAAATCCGCCATAACCCGGCATTGACCGGCGCAGCTAGCCCATGCGCCTGCGCCGTTGTAGCAACGGCGCCGTAGAGAAATTCACCCTCGGAACGCGACCGCCCGGCACGGAGATCGCGCAACAGGGACGGGTCCTTGCCACCACGTCCACCGGCCACCCGCTGCTGCAAGATCGGGTCGAGCACGACCGGCGGTATCCGGCGGACACCAAACGCCAACAGGGCCGCCGGATAGCGTGGTAAATTGACCGGCTTGATGCGCAGTGCATCCATCACCGCTAACGCTTCACGCACTGCCGCCCGCTCAAGTGCAATCAGCCGGCGATCAGCATAGACTTTTGTGACCGGCCAATCGAGAATTGCAGCCGTCGCGTTGCCCAACATATTCAACAACGCCTTTGACCATTTCATTGCCCGATAATCGGGGTAGCGCCGAACGATAAATCCGGCGGCACTCAGGGCCGTCTCGGCCAACACCAGATCGCTCGCCACACCGACCGGTGCTAATCCAATCCCACCGGCTTTCGTGACAGTAATCGTCGTTGGGCCGGTCGCATCAACTGAGGTGGTAATCGCACCGGAAATGATCCGGTCGGCGCCGAATACTGCCGCCAACGTCTCTTCATGACCGATCCCGTTTTGCAACGTGAGGATAGCAGCCGGATTCAGAGCTTGCAAGGACGGAATCGCGCCGGCGGTGTCGTACCCCTTGACACAGACTATCGCCAACGCCGGTCGGTGAAACGCCGATGATAATTCGGCCACCGAGCCGGCGACAGTGAGATCCGTCAATGTACACGCACCAACCCCGCTGACCGATAGTGGATGAGCGCGCAGTGCTTCGACACCCTTTGGCCGTGTCAGCAGCGCTACCGGTGGGATGTTGGCCGCTTGCGCTAACCGCGACAGGACGAGCAGCCCAATCGCACCACCACCGACGATTACGATAGCCATGCATGCCTCCAACGCGGCTTGACCATAATCCGGCGCCCGCCGGATGAACTCTTTCAACAACGGTGTAGTATACCTGAAAACAACCGGCAGACGGCACCGTTTTTTCGTGGTAGCATGATCGTGCTGGATTTGGATTGAGAAGGAAACCGAGCTATGACAATTCCACCACAAGTTGGCGATCAAGCCCCCGATTTTACCTTGCCGAACGAAGCCGGCGAACCGGTTTCGCTCAGCCAGTTTCGCGGAAAGCGCGTCATTCTCTATTTTTACCCGAAAGACGATACGCCCGGCTGTACATCACAGGCGTGCGGGTTTCGCGATTCGTACCCGCAGATCGAAGAGCAGAATGCGGTTGTGATCGGGATTAGTCCTGACAGTACCAAATCACACACGAAGTTTAAGACTAAGCACAATTTACCGTTCATCTTGCTCGCCGATGAAGAACATCGCGTGGCCGAAGCGTATGGTGTGTGGGGCGAGAAGTCGATGATGGGCAAGAAGTATATGGGCATTATCCGTTCCCACTTCGTGATCGATGAAGAGGGGCGTATTGTACAAGCCGAAGTGAAAGTTAGCCCTGCCGATAGCGTCAAACGAGCTTTAGCTGCGTTGGGTATAAAACCGTAAAACGGCTTCCCCTCAGATCGTACTTCGCCCCTGTCGGCGATATTCTTCCGGTGAGTGACCGGTCTCCTTACGAAACACGCGACTAAAATAACTGCTGCTCGAAAAGCCGACTTCTAGCGCGATATTGGTAATGCTCTTATCGCTCTCGAGCAGCAGTCGGCGTGCCTGCAACACCCGATAGCGGTTGAGATAATCAATCGGCGTGGTGCCGAGTTCTTGCCGAAAACAGTGGGTAAGATAGTCTTCACTCATGCCGACGTAACGCGCAATATCTTGCCGGGTGAGCGGGTGGTCGTAATGGCTGTGGATATACGCCATGGCCTTACGTACCAGTGTCTGCGCCTGATCACTGAGCCGTCGGCGACGTTCGAGCGCAGCTTGTAAGCGGGCGAGAGTCTCGTGCACACTGAACACACCTTTGCTCAGTACCGCAGTTACCCCTTGATTGAGACGAGCCATATCCTCTTCGCTGAGAACACGTCCGGTAATCACGATTACCGGAATCTCTCGCATCTGCTTATGGTTCCGCATTGCCACCAGCACGTCAAACCCGTCCATCTCGGGCATCATCAGATCAAGCAACACCAAATCGACACGCTGCTGTTCCATCAATTCCAGCGCTTCGCGCCCCGAACGTGCCCGCAAGACCAGTTTTGCGATACCGTGGGCCTGTATCAGGCGCGCATGCAGATCGAGCGTATCGGGATCGTCATCAACCACGAGGATGATCTGGGGCGTACCGATGGTACCGGTAACTCGCCAGTACTGATCGAGCGCACGCGACAGATCGGCCAACTCAATCGGCTTGGTCAGGTAGTTAAACTCCATCACTGCACCATGTTGCTCGGTCATGGCGTAACACAAGAGCGGCAAATCGCGTGTCGTTGGGTTGGCTTTCAACACTTGGATCGTCTGCCACCATGCCCGCTCACCTTGGGTGGCATGCAAAACGACCGCACTGTAGCTACGGTGGAGCAGTTCATTCAACCATGCAGCACTCGCGTCAATGGAAAAGACGGTCACGGTAAAGCCTCGCTGTTCGAGGTAACGCTGCAACGGTTCATCGTGGTCGGCAGAAAGGAGCAACACACGCGGCTGGACAGGCAACGCCGGTGGATTGGGTCGTCGACGTGGTGCAGGGGCGGTGATAGTCGGCAAGCGGAAGAAAAACTCTGTACCTTCACTCTCAATGCCACTCGAACGCACTCCAATCTCCCCACCGTGCATCGCGACCAACCGTTTACAGATTGCCAACCCCAGGCCGATCCCACCATAACCCTGACTGACACTCCGTTCGGAACGCTGAAACTCCTCGAAGATACGCGCCTGTTCGGTAGGCGGCAGACCAATGCCGGTATCACGCACAGTAACGGTAACCGCATCGGTTTCAGGGGTCACAATCAGGCCAACACGACCGCGAGCAGTAAACTTTATCGCATTGACAACGAGATTAAGCCCGATCTGTTGGAGGCGGGTCCGATCACCCCAAACCCACGGCCCTTCGGCAGGAATCGAGTCGTACCACGTCAACTGTTTATCGGCAGCCATTTGCCGACCGGCATCGGCCACTACTCGCATCACTTCACCGAGATCAACTATCTCACAGTTTAGCCGCAATTGGCCGGCATCGCTGCTTGCCAAATCAAGCACATCGCTAATCAACCGACCGAGATGTCGAGCATTAGCATAGATGCGTTTGAGATCATCACGGATCGATGACGGTAATGGGTTTCCACTCTGAGTAATCTCGCGCAGAAGGAGATCACTCATCCCGACGATCAGATTCAGCGGTGTCTGCAATTCGTGACTTACCATTGACAGAAAGCGACTTTTGAGTTGATTAGCCTCTTCGGCCAGCCGCTGTCCCTCGCTCGCCGCTCGGTAAAGCCGAGCAGTGTTGAGAGCGGCATTGATTTGTTGGGTAATGGTGCCGTAGAGGTCAAGGCGTGATGCATCAAACGTCACAAAACCCGCCTCACTGCCCGTCCCACCAAGTGGGATCAAGGCAAGCTGGAACGATTGGCGAGTCGGTAACCACTGACGAGGCGGAAAGGCCCGGCTGCGAATGCGCACAACGGGTTGCTGCGACGCCGTCACGGCGCGCAACCGACACCATGCCACTGAATCACTATCTTCGGCCTCAAAGAAGCCAATCCAGAGCAAGGGAATATTGAGTTCGGGGAGATGGTGGGCCAAAATTTCGTAAATATCACTTTCAGCCAGCGTATGTAACAAGCGTGCGGTCAATCGCCCTACCCGATTGTTGGTCTGTTGTTGCCGATTAAAATACTGCCAATACTGCCAACGCATGGCCGCACTTGTCGTCACCCGAGCTTCGTCGAGTAACTCAAAGGCAAGTGGTTGCAACGTCGGATCGAACATCCGCGGCACAAGATCGCGCAAGAAGGAAATAGCAATTTGCCAATCATGGGTGTCATCGCCGGCAGCAGCGACTTGCTTGAGCACCTGTGCCAACTCGGTACGAAAGGCAACCGAACGAGCAGATTGCACACTCTGCCTGAATGCCGTGATAAGCTGTTGGCAAAGTCGAGACACCTCGCTTGCTGTGAACCCATGCATTTTAGGTACCAGCATCGTGCTCATCGCTTGGGCGGCTTGTGCAGGCAAATTGGTCACAGTCGGTTCAGTTGGGTGATGAGCAATCATCTCCAGCGTATCGGCCAATACAGCACTCTGGCTACACCCACATGACTCACGGACGATCAAGCGAGTAGGCACTTGCACCAATTCGGGCAACGGTTCACGCTCACGTATATGGCGCACCATCAGCTCAAGCGCCTGATAGCCTAATTTGAAGAGAGGGATCCGTACCGTCGTCAGGGCCGGTTCTTGCAACAATCCCTCGATCCGATCATCAAAGCCGATGATAGCAATATCGTGCGGCACTTGCTTACCGGCTTCACGCAGAGCTGTGATGGCTCCAATTGCCGACTCGTCATTACTCGCCAACACCGCGGTGAACGGTACGCCGGTTGCCAATAATCGGTGCATCGCTTCATAACCACCGGTAAAGACATGCCGACCAAACACGATCAGCCGCGGATCGATTGGCAAGCCAAACTCGACCATCGCCGCCTGAAAAGCACGTAATCGATCACCCGAATCACCTTCGAGATCGGTCTGACTACCGGCAATAAAGGCAATCTGGCGATGACCATGTTCCACGATATGGCGCAGTGCTGCGTAGATCCCACCGACGTTGTCAGCGACAATGGTTGGTCCTCGTTCCCCCGACCCCACAAAGATCACCGGATGACCGGATGCACGGGTAGCCTGTACCGCCTGCGACCGTTCGGGGCGTTGCAGGGGGTTGATGATAATCAGTCCGTGGGTGTTCCATGGCCCCACCGGTACGAAATCGGTATCTTCGATCACATCGAACCAAGCCGGACGTAGTGGCTCATTGATCTGACCGGACGGACCCATACCGCAGGCCAACAAGAGGTTACAGCCGAGATCATACGCAGCCTGACGAATACCCTGATAAATCGGGCTAAGGTAGCTCATCGTCAGCATGGTGCCATAAAACTGCCAGCCAGCGATGACTCCCACCGTTGGACGTCGTCGGCGTTGCGTCGTTGCAGCAATGGTGTGCATAGGGTCTGTCTCTAAGTCGGTGAATGTCTCGTGTATGGAGAATCATAAAGTAGAATGGGCTGATCAACAAATCAGACCACGCCGCGTCATCGCCCCTCAATCAGTGCAAGCGCCGTCTCTGCCCGTCTACGCCACCGGCTTGCCGGCGCTTGATCGGCTACTGCAATGAGTGCGGCGCTACCTCCGGCCAGATCACCGGTTGCACTAAGCGCCAAGCCGTAGTAGAACCGAGCCTCAACCCCTGCACCGGCAGCAAGCGCTGTCGCTGCGGTATCCCGTGCATCGGCAAAATCGCCACAGTAGTAGCGAGTACCGGCGAGAATCGTCAGCGCCTCCGGATCAGACGGCTGCGCATTGACTGCCGCTTGCGCGGCCAGTAACCCGCTTGTACAACGCTCAAAGCCACTATCGAGATGAAAACGGGCGGCCAAGGTAACGTAGCGCGCTCGGTCGGCAGCCGGTGCTACGATCACCGCCTGTTCATAGGCATCGGCGGCGGCAACGAAATCGCGTTGTGCCAGAGCCAGCCCGGCTTGGGCCAACGCTACCGCCGGGCCGCTGATGCCGGCGTCGCGGATCCGTTGTAACCGTGCGGCGGCAGCATCGAGGTCTCCACTGTTGACATAGGCCAGTGCCAACAGTGGGCCAAGCCGTGGATCGTTCGGGTGTGCGGTAGACAATTGTTCGAGTTGCTCAACGCCTTGCTGACGGTCGCCGAGCCGGAGATGAGCATAGGCACGATAAATGGCAGCAGCTAATCCATATGGCCCTGCTGGATCAACCTGCGCAAAGAACGCGAGAGCGAGACGGTCATAGCCCAGATCGAGCGCCAATTGACCAAGCAGTTGTGGTCGCGCTGCTGGTTCTGCCGCTAACACCTCGGCCAGTGTCGCCGGATCGGGCGTCGGTAGTAACAATGGCCGTAACAGTGGATCGGACGGCACATCGGTGGATACAGCAGGGAATACCGGCGGTCGCGCCGGGTCAAGTAACGTTGTGAGCCATGCTCGTCGTATCATGATCAACGATGCCCAATCGGTAGGCAATAACTCAAGAGGTACACGGTGATAGCCGACCAACGCCTCCTGAAACCGTCCGGCAACGAGATCATCATCGGCCAGCAACACATCACGTACTGCGCAATGGATTGGCGTGCAGACGGTCAGCAACTGCCACGTGCGACGCGCCGCATCGCGGTCACCCTCCAGCAAAGCAACGTCGCCGAGATAAAGCACGGCACGCTGATAATCCGGTGGACGCAGCCCGGCCTGAATAGCGGCTGCTAATGCCCGACGCGCCGGATCGGCCTCACCTCGCACCGCATACACAATGCCACGGCGCAACGCTGCCTCGGCCAGATCGGCACTGAGCGCCGTGTACGTAGTGAGGGCAGCGTGATACGCACCAACGGCAAATTGCGCGTCGGCTGTCCGGAGCGCATCGTAAGGATCAGGACGGAGCGCGATAGAGACAGCGATATACGCCGTTAGCGTAATACCGAGCCAAGCAATGATCCGTTGCCAACGATGATTCACGGATATGTGAGTCGAAGTGGTATCAATGCAGCGTTAGGAGGAACTGCTTATCTGAGTGTCGAGCAATTCGCATGATAGCTTTGGTCAACACAACAATAAGCTTTTGTACCCAACCGAGAAGCACTGTACATAACGCAACCAGCACACCGAGTTTCCACCCTCACTCTTCCTCATCCTCCGACAGGGGGGTGGCCGCGCGCCGCCGTAAGGATGCGGCTTCTCGACGATTGCGGCACTTGGGGCAACGTGTCGGCTCGTGAAGAAAGCCTTTATCAGCGTAAAACTCCTGCTCACCCGCAGTGAAGATAAACTTCGCGCCGCAACTGCGGCAAATCAATTCCATATCGCGGTAAAAGATTATAGCCATAAGCGCTTACCGAATGTATGAGCAATAGACCGCGTTTTTATTGTACCATAAGCAACGCACCATGTGCATGGAGACCGACACTACACGGCAGCGCGTGCTTCGCACCTACTGGTACATTGATTGGCAACGACGTCTCTTCTTAAAAACTCAACTGCCCCGACTGAGCACACGCTCGTTCTACCAGACGACAACCAGGTCTAGCCTAATCCAGGCGCGTGCAGAGGCCGAAAACCGGCCTGGAAGCGCCGTACCTCTGCTGCGAGCACGAGAGCAGCCGCCGGCGTCCTTGCAGGGCCTCACACTCCCAGCCCCACGCACCTTCTCCCCTCCCCTTCATTGCGACCTCCTTGAGACAACGGTTCAGCCGTTCATGGGAAAGAGTTCACTTGATCAGATGTATGACTCCTGCGCGCTTCTGCACCAACACCTCGCCTCCTCACGGCCCCTTTACCACCAGGGGTAGGTAGAGCGGATAGCCACCTGAGGGCACGGGCGGCTGGCAGAAAACGCGCACACTGTCATTGCCCAGTACTATTTCATTGCTCGCATTATAATAGTGCCAGCGCAGACGGAACAAGCTGGCATTGCCCAGCTTGGGCGTCAGCTCAAGGGCGGTTGTTCGTGGCGCGACGGGATAACTTCCCCCAACCCACCAGTGCAGCCGCACCCAACTAGTGCTCGTGAGGATATCCATGTCGGCGATCTCAGCGTCGAAGCCGAGCATGTAGTCGGCGTAGGACACGAACACTTTCCCCCACATGCTTCGACGGAGACCCAGGGCGTGATGAGTCGTTCGTCCTGGGTTGCCCCGGGACCGGCGGCGTCCGAATCCACGATGGCAAACGGTGGTTCGAAGGGTGGGCCGAAATTGCGGTTGCCGGGGTTATCGGTGGTCCATGTGCGGGCGGCCTGATTGCCGGCGTTATTCCCCCCGTCTACAATTTCCAACGTGCTGGGGATGTCGTGGTCGAAACGCTCCTCCAGCAAGGTTATCGGCGGCGCAAACCAGGCAATACAGGTCATGTTTCGATTTAGTGGACCTATCGTGATGTCAGACGAAGAGCCGGAGCAGTCGCCCAGCCAGCGGACGGAAATGGAGCCAGGGGCAGGTGAAGCTTTCAGCGAGACGTAGTTCCTCCATGGATAACTTTCCGTACAATCCCTGAAGAAACACCTGCGGTGATCGTGCAGTTAATGGTAAGTCAAAATCCGTTACCACTCCGCTCCCAAGGCCTGTGCCGCTTATCGTCACCGTAAAGGTGGTTTGGGTCTGAACAGGCTCGTTGCGGACAGTGATGCCCACCCACAGGGCTGTTGCGGTGAGCAGAAGCCCAGGGAGAATCCGGAGAAACCTCCGAGCGTTATTACCATTGCTCTTCATATCCGTCACCTCCTTTTCAGATTGCGTACATTACTACCTACTGTGCTCGGACCACCAGCGGCAGATAGAGCCTGTGAGCCGGTCCCGACGGCGGGCACTGGTCTCCAACCATGGCGGAAGACGCGACAGGCGTAGCGGAGGAAACGCTCACGGTGGCCGAAGAAACCGCCGGCGTGGCGTTGGATGTGTATACGACGAGACCAGCCGGGGACGGCACCGCCGAGGGGGTGCCGACGATGGCCGACGCGCAGTCGGACAGATCCCCCTGCCCGTCCAGCTTCAAAACCCACGCATCAACTCCGCCGGCCCCGAATGACGCCGTGAGTCCCGCAACCACGTATCCTCCATCCGCAGTCGGATAGTTTGCCTGGGCCAAGTCCCAATCTGGCCCGCCGTAGGTCTTCTGCCACTGAATATTGCCGGAACCATCCAGCTTGAGCACCCAGAAGTCACCGTCAAAGTCGCTGAAAGATTGGGTATTGCCGGCGACGATGCAGCCCACTGGAGGTTCCCCGCATCATCTAGTTTCACCGCCAGCACATCGTCGTCCTCCAGATTCCCATTCATCCCAACTATGGTGGTCCCTACCAGCAGAACACCACCGTCGGATGTGGTCACCATATCCCCCAGGCTAATGCTTCCGAAGCTAGGATGCTTAGCTCCCAGCCCTGCTGAACCGTGCCATCCACGTTCAATTTCAACAGGACAATAGAATATGTATACTGACCTGTCCGATAGTCGTAGACGGATCGGTTCCCTCTCAAGAGGAATCCCCCATCAGAAGTCTGAACCGTGGAAGACAAGAACGCTCCTGTTCCTCTAGAAGACCCCATAGGTGCGGCTCCACTGCACGCTGCCTGAGACTTCCAGCTTGATCACCAGCGCCTGCACAGGAGAGGGGTAGCCAGGCGAAGTGCTGCCCACTAGCAGAAAACCATCGTCGGAGGTGGTCAGGATGGTTCCTGCTCCCTCAATGGCGCCGCCGTCGTAAGTGCTGGTCTGCTCCACGTTCCCGGCCGCATCCATCTTTGCCAGGTAGATGTCGCGGTCGGTGGAACCGACCAGCCAGAACCCTCCATCCGTGGCAGCCACAGCACGGCCGGTCCATTTGTTCCCGTCTCCATACGTCCGGCTCCACTAGACATTCCCGGCAGCGTCTATCTTGACGACATAAGGTCCTAGATACCAGGGTGAGTTTCGGTGGGTAAAACCGACCAATATCAACCCGCTATCAGACGTGGGTAGCACCGTAATAACTCTCTCATTGCTCCCTGCCAAACCGTAGCTTCGGTGGAAGCGGGGTCCAGCCGCGGCACCGCTCGTCGCGGCCTGGTAGACAACTGCCGGCCCACCGGCGACGCCCGTGAAGGGAATCCTCCACCACCCGCTCATCACCGACGCGAGCATAGCCACCATGATTAGCATGCCGTATCGTAGTCGCTTCCCTGTCCCTTGGTTTAGACAGCTTGACTGACCAAGATATGGGAACACCAATTTTCCTCCTGTCGGTCTTTCACGATTCTGAGCGACGTGGAATTCAACAGCATCTGTTCGCAAGCGAGCAGGCGTGGCGACGACTCATTTCCTTCGCCATCATTGCCAAGGGGTATCTATACTGCTAGGGGTCCCTATTACCCCTTCGCCGCACCCTCCGCGTTCGCGGCGCCTTGGCGTTACCCCTTCGCCGCACCCTCCACGTTCGCGGCGCCTTAGCGTTACCGCACTTTGCCTTCGCCCAGCGCAATGCCATCCGGGTGATGCGATTGTGGTATGATGAACTGCAACCTTAAATAACGAGAAGGATTCGCTACTATGTTCGACCTCGATCCTACCGTTGCCCTCCGCATGCTGGTCACTGAGGTGATGATAGTTACGACCGGCGAGGAGCTAGTTCACGGCGAACAACGCGCTTTTCGCTACCGTGGTCAGTTGTTACGCGAAGCGCAAGTAGCCCACGATGCGATTGTGACCCGTGCCCAAGCACTCGGTTATACACCATTGTTCCAAGCCGATCCGGCCGGCGCCGCTATTCTGTTTATTCCCACACCTCCCAAAGCGCCACCGTCGCGGCTCTGGTTAGCTGTGCTTCTGTTTGTCTTAACCGTCGCTTCGACAATGTTCGTCGGCGGGCAAGAGTACATCGAGAGCACAGGGCAAGTCGTCTTTAACTGGGGCTATGCACTTAGCTTTAGCGGTTCGTTATTGGCCATTCTGCTCGCTCACGAGATGGGGCACTTTATCGTTGCCCGCCGCGAGAAGGTAGCGGTGAGTTATCCCTTCTTTATCCCGATGCCGCTATTCCTTCTCGGTACGATGGGGGCCTTTATCGCCATCAAAGATCTCGTTCCCAATCGACGCTCACTGTTGGCAATCGGGATCGCCGGGCCATTAGCCGGCTTGATCGTAGCCATTCCTGTGCTTGCCATCGGCCTGAGCATCTCCGAAGTGAAGCAAGTTGTTCCGTTACCGGGCAGCTTTTCCGAAGGCAACTCATTGCTCTACGCAGCTATGAAAATTCTGATCTTTGGCCGCTTTTTGCCGAGCGGTGGTGAAGATGTCTATCTGCATCCGGTGGCACTGGCCGGCTGGGCCGGGTTACTGGTGACCGGTCTGAATCTGCTACCGGCCGGCCAACTCGACGGTGGTCATATCTTTTTTGCGTTGTTTGGCCCGCGTGCGGCCCGGATCATGAGTATGATCGTTGCCGTTGCCTTGCTCGGTTTGGGCTTTTTGTGGTCGGGATGGTTTATTTGGGCAGTGATGATTGCCCTGATCGGACAACAACGCAGCCCGCTGCGCAACGAGATTTCACCACTAGAGGGACCATGGCGCTGGTTGGCGTATCTTGGCCTCTTGACGTTTCTTCTGGTCTTTACACCCATTCCGATTACTGTCACAATGCCGTAACGCATAGGATCGTATCTCTGTGAAACTACACCGGAAGACCGCAGTATGAGAGTTTGTTGGGGAGGCTGTATGAAATTGTTGACGTACCGATACGACGGAGTTGAACGTGTAGGCGCGCTGCGCGGTGATGAGGTGATCGATCTATCGTCGGTGGCAGCATCAATGTTGGCGCTCATTGAGGGTGGACCGTTGCTGTTGGCCGAAGCGCGTAAGGTAGTAGAGGAAGCCGCCGGTGGTCCGGCATTGGCCGCCGTTGAGCTGCGCGCACCGATCCCTCGACCACGTAAGAACATCATCTGTCTGGGGATGAACTACGCTGCCCACGCAATCGAATCTTTGCGCGCGAAGGGATTGCCCGAAAAATTGCCGCAACATCCGGTTTTTTTCAGCAAGATGCCCACGGCTGTGAATCATCCGAATGCGCCGGTACCGCTGTTGGCGCACGTGTCAACGCAGCGCGACTGGGAGGTAGAACTGGCAGTGGTCATCGGACGACAGGGACGCGATATTCCGGCGAGCGAGGCTTACGAGTATGTGTTCGGCTATACCATTCTCAATGACGTGAGCGCACGTGATTTGCAGTCACGGCACCAACAGTTCTTCTACAGTAAGAGCCTCGACGGCAGCGCTCCAATGGGCCCGTGGATCGTTACTACCGATGAGATTCCCGATCCACACGTCCTTGGCATTCGCCTCCGCCTCAACGGAGCGTTGGTGCAGAACTCGGTGACCCGCGATATGATCTTCGATATTCCGACCTGTATTGCCACCTTTAGCCACGGTATTACGCTCGAACCCGGTGATATTATCGCTACCGGTACTCCCGCCGGTGTCGGTATGGGGATGACGCCGCAGCGTTGGCTGAAGGCTGGCGATGTGATGGAGGCCGAAATCGATGGCATCGGCGTATTGCGGAACGTCGTTGTGGAATAGACTTCGTCATACCCCATGTTGTCGCACAGCATTAGGGGCGGTTTTGGTCTCTCGCCCCTAATGAGCCAACTACCCTACACCAACACGCCCTAACCGACGACGCACAAACGGAAGCCGTTCGAGAACTTTGACCAGCGCATCTTTGATCAGCGTCATCTCTTCGTTCGGTAGCGCACGGAAGGCCAGTACCAACCCAATATAAACAACTGCACCAAGCGGCACACCGAGCAAGAAAAATGTAGTTGCACGCAGCCACCAAATCGCCGCAACCATCCCAATCCCGGCTACACCGGTCAATACTGCTACCCGCCAATTCTGCGCGCCGAGCGTTCCTTTCGGCAAGGTCATGATGGCAGCAACCAGAATACCCAGCTCGGTGATGGTGTAAGCCAACGCCCCTCCTAACGCACCATTATCAAATGCTTGATCTGTCCACGGCACCAACACAAAATCGAGCGGAAGGGTAGCCACCGTTGCGGCAATCATGATGATGTTCAGTACAGCCGTGCGCTCGGCAGCGATCAGTAACTGGCTCAACACCGTATTGAGATACGTACAGATCAGCACCAGACCCATCACGGCCAGCACCGCGCCGGTAGGCCGGAACGCTTCGCCGTAGAGGAGCAGCGCAATCGGTTCGGCCAGTGCCAACAATCCCAAGCCGATCGGCATACTCAGCGCCAGCATAATGTTGAAGATCGGGCGAACCGCTTGGCGCAAATAGTCTTGACCGGCGGCAAAACGTCGGGTCAGTGTAGGGAAGATCACGGTACCGATAGCAACCGGAAAAAACATCAGCGTACCGAAGAGATTGACCGCCGTACCATACCATCCTACCGCCTCTGTTGAGGCAAAAAGGGCAATAAATAGCCGGTCAACCTGTTGGTAAACCATCAAGGTCAAGGCCGTCACCAGATATTGTTTCGATTCAAGGAGCATCTGACGAGCAGCTACCAGATCAATACTCCAGCGTGGTTGGTGCTGGCGAAAGAGAAAGAAGGCATCGCCGAGAAACGCAACAAAGGCTGCTAACACGTTGGCCCAGCCGATCCAGATCACGTCAAACCCGGCAAAGAGCAGCGCGAGGCTAACGGCAGTCAACACCACCTTACTAATCACCGTCACTAAAGAAGCATAATGGGTTTGCTCGAGACCATTGAGTGCTGCGATCAAGCCGCCGCTGAGCACGGAAAAGAGGGTCATCAAACCGATAATCCAGATCAGCGCCGTTTGGGTGGGATCTGCCGAAATCACGGTTAGATCATACCCAAAGACCACCAAACAACTAACAGTCCACAACCCAACCCGCACCAGCATACTCGTCCCGATCAAAACACCGGTACGCTGCGGCTCACGGGCGACGGCTTTCATCAGGAACGTATCCATCCCAAACGTGATTAGCACACCGGCAATCATCCAGATCGAGAGCGCAATCGAAAGCTGTCCAATCGCAAGTGGTCCCAGAATACGGGGCTGAAAAATAGCCACCAGGAACGCCATCGCCCATGTCAGTAACTGGGCAGCCATCATTGCACTCGCATTGCGGGCCAGGCGCATTCCACTGATCGGTGGTGGAACCGAGTTAGTCGAGGCCTCAGTACTCACGGCAAAACTCCTCTCTGTGACCGATCACTGGATAACTGATCGAGTGGTACATAACAGCACGTAGTCCGATTCACCGGATAGTGCCAGCTCTTACTGAGGCCGACGAAGGGGTAATAGAGTTGGTCAAGACCGAGTAGTACTTTATCGCGACAATGCCATTTGATAATGCCCGACACAATCTGACGTAACCCTTGGCTCAAAAGCCACTCACCCAACAACACCAGCCCACCAAGATCACCACAGCGCACATATTTGCCGGCAATAGCGCCGGCACCAATCCCGTAGGAACGAAAACTCCGCCGCACCCCATGCCAACTTTGCCAATGGTGATGATATGCAACCGCTTGCGGTGTAAAGACAATCCAGCCACCAGCCTTGAGAGCGCGGTAGCCTAGATCACGCTCTTCCCACGCCCCCAGCGGCGCACCTGCCCCAATCAGCTCATCAAAACCGCCGAGCCGCTCAAATGCATCGCGCCGCATCCCCATGTTGTGGCCGTGACCGAAGCCCAAATTAAACCGATTGTTCCGAAACACGCGGCGCATCCCGTTGCACGTACCAAGTACTAACTCATCAGTATCGGTCAGGTGTGGCCCCGGCAGCACTGCACCAAATGCTAGCCAAACCTGTTCATCACGTAACTCGGCTACCAGACCACCGATCCAATCCGGATCGAGCACACAATCGTCGTTGGTGAACAGGATATACGGTGCGCTACCCATTGCCGCTCCGGCATTGCGCGTCGCCGAAATACCACATACTGGCCGTCGTAGATAGCGGATGCGCGGGTCGAGATCGGCGTGGCGGCGAACACACTCTTCCGTGCGGTTGTCTTCGCTCTGGTCAAGAACCCACAGGGTAAATAGGGGATACGTACTCTGGCGAATGCTGGCGATAGTAGCGTCGATTGCGGCGCCTCGCCCATAGGTCGAAATGACGACATCCACTGACGGCGTACTCATAGCCTTGCTACCTGCCTACTGCCATGGTCGTTGACGACAGCAGTGTACGCCCAAAAGCTTAAACTTCGCTGAAATGGGTATTACTCATAGTTAACGGGATCGTCACGTTCCTAAGCGGATCGTTTGATCGAAGGTTGACACATCAGTCGCTCAATCTCGCCGATCAAGTCGTCAGAATCGAACGGTTTGGTTAAGAAAGCGTTGACCCCAACACCGGCTGCCTTCACTTCATCCTGCTCTTTCGGGCTTGCGGTAATCATAATAATCGGCAATGTAGCGTAGCGCTCATCGGCACGGATCGCACGTACCAGTTCGATCCCGTCCATGCGCGGCATCGTCAAATCGGTTACAACGAGATCGACTGCAAACTGCTCAAGCCGGCGCAGCGCTTGTTCACCATCAGCAGCAGTGACCACCGTATAGCCATGCTGTTCAAGGACAAAACTCATAAGCCGATGGCTTGGCATGTAGTCATCCACGATCATAATCGTCGTCATGAGAGTTTGCTCCTTATGCAAGATGTTTCATCAGATGCCAGTGATTTCCATCAGTGCGTGATGTATAACTCACCCGATCCATCAAATGACGAATAAGAAACAGGCCATAACCGTGAATTTGTGCCTCGTTCAGATCAGGCTGTGGCACCGATTCGGGTTCAAACGTTTCGCCGGTATCGTACAAATCAATTTCTAGTCGCGGCGGCTGGGAATGGAGGGTGAGCGTGATGCGGATCCGCCCCTCACCGTCACGCCAATGCCGATAGGCATGACTGACAATATTGGTACAAACTTCGTGAGCTGCTAATTGCACATTATAGACTAGCGTCTCGTTGTGCACACCGATCTGCCGGAGCATTTCGGCAATTGTTTCGCTCAGCAAGCGCAGGTAGGCATAGCGAGCCGGCAAGTCGAGCCGGATTACTTCACTGTGTTGCAGGCTCACGGCTCCGCTCCTTTAAGCACAATAAGGGTCTGATCGTCATCTTGCGGATGACCGGCACTAAACCGATCGATAGCGCTGAACAGGCCGTCGGCAATCTCACGCGCCGATCGTTCGGCCAATTCATCAATTGCAATTAATAAACGCTCAATCCCGAACATTTCATCGTCTGCATTGCGTGCATCACTAAAGCCGTCGGTCGCAACCACAAGCAGATCACCCGGCCTGAGCGGCAGATAACGATTTTGAAAATGATTTACCGGCAAAATGCCTATCGCAGTGTTGTCGGCCAACAATAGTTCGGCGTTGCCACTGCGCGGACGGTAAATAACCGGAGCGTGACCAGCATTAGCGTATGCAATCTCTCGGTGTTCGGCTTCGTATTGTCCAACAAAAACGGTAGCAAAAACCCCAATCCGGGTAAAATCGTTGTAGAGGTCCTCGTTCGATTGTCGCATCACCGACGCCGGTGTCGGCGAAGGCATAAACTGCGCTTTACTATGTAATGCAGTGCGCGTCATTGACATCAACAGCGCCGCCGATACCCCTTTCCCACTCACATCACCAATCGTGAAAATGAACGGGTGATTGGGAACGGTTATGAAGTCGAAGAAATCACCACCGACCTGAAGCGCCGGTCGTGAATAGGCGTACAGGTCAAGACCGGGTACTTCGGGCAACGTCCGTGGCAAGAGATCGGTCTGCACCCGACGGGCCAGATCCATCTCGCTCCGCAGCCGCGCTTGCTCGATCATTTCCTGATAGAGCAAGATCCGCTCAATTTGAGCACTAGCTTGCTCGGCAATCGCCCGTCCCAACTTCAATTCTGGTGCGCCAAAATCACCACTCCGATCGATCAGGCCGATGCTCGCCATGATCATACCGCGTACCCGGATCGGAAGGAGTAAGAGATTGCGCACACCGGGTGGCCGTCGCAGATCGCCATCACTTTCATTCAATACGATGGGGCGATCTTCGGTTTGCAGTTGCCAATGTAACCGCCAAATACTCTCCGGACTCAAGCGTTGTGGCGATGATTGCACGAGCAACGGTTCACCGCCATTGGTCGGAACATACGTTGCAAACCCGGCCTGTGCTTTTACCATCCGCTTCGCTTCAACAATGACCGTATCGAGTGTCTCCCGGATTGTCACCAAATCACGCATGGCTTGGGTGAGCCGGTAGAGCGCCAACTGTTGATCTTGAGTGGCAACGAGATCGGCTGTCATACATTGCAATTCGTACTCAAGCTGCAAGATATAGCCGATCAGATTCGCTTCAGCTTGCAACCGGCGACGCGCAGCTTCATCGCGCAAACCGGTCAACCGCAACTCACCGGCGACCTCGCCGTATTGGTAAATGGGGGCCGTGATGTCGGGTGCCAAGAGCCGTTGCCCTGCCGGCCAATACGCTAATGCCCTGCCATTCGCATAAACGCCAAACGCCTGCGCACCATGTGCTAACCACGCCTCGGCAAGTGCTTGAATGCGGTCGTATTGCAGGCTGAGTAGAGGGATCAACATGGGCGCCTCATGCATTCAAAACGTTGAGCGCGTGTTCTGCATCAACAAAGATGTTAAACGCTTTATCGAGCCGTGTCAGTTCAAAAATCATGAGCACCGGACGACGCAAACCACACAGAGCAAACTCACCTTGCACCTGTTGACACCGCTTCATCGCCGAGACTAAGGTCGCCAGCGCGGTTGAGTCAACGAAGGTCGTTTCCGAAAGATCGACCAGTACCCGTGCTCGGGGGGCAGTAGTCGCCTGTTCGAGCCAATGTTGCACCGGCGGCGCAGTATTGGCGTCAAACCGACCTTCAATCGCCAGTACCGATACATTGCCGACGGTTCGCGGCTTCATTTCCATGGTTGCCAATCCTCCTTTAGCGCAAACTAAAAAAACGCTCACCAACAGTTTATCACCGGCTTTGTGGTGGCGCGAGATCGGCGGTGAAAATCCGACCGCTTGTTCGCTTCGCCTTTACCCGACGGTACCATGCAATTGGAGTGCGGATCAACAGATTCAAATCACCTTGCCAGGTATGCGTTGCGCTGTAGTATACATCGGCTATAATCACTGCATCCAGATCATCATCGGCAGCTTGGAGATACCACAAACCGGTCACCCCGGGAACAATCTCGTGCCGCCGCTGCTGCCACTCTTCGCGCAACCGTTCAGCTTCTTGCAGGGTCAGTGGTTTGACCCCAACCAGTTGTAAATCACCCCGTACCACGTTCAACAATTCAGGCAAGCGGTGGAACTCATAGGCTTCTAACCAAGCCCCAAACCAGAGATACCGTCCATCGGGGTGACGAGTGCGCCATCGCCAGAGAGTGAAGGAACGCAAGGTCGTTTGGCCGTTTGGCAACATTACCCGTTCACCAACCCGCGGTATGCCTACCAGTGGCCGGCCACCACTACCAATAGTCGCCAATAACCCCGTCAGTAACCATAACGGGCTGAGCACGATCAGGGCAATCAGAGCGCCGATCCGATTGAGCGTGCCGGCCAGCCGTCCTATCCCGGCGGTAGCCGCCGATACCCGCCCGATCAAGAATGGATCGACGATGGCTGTCTGCTCACCGGTCTCCGGATCAATAATCATACCGGGATAGACGATCCGCTGATTGATATTGACCAACTGACCAACATAAGTATCGGCCCAAATCGTGCTCGCGGTGACCGTAGCTTCATCGTCGATCATGCACCCTGCACCAATGACCGTACCGGGACCGAGTTCTGCTTCACGCCCGACCCAACAGTTGTCACCAATGTAAAGCGGTGGTGCGATGCGGACACTAGGATGGATCGAGTCGTTCCGCCCCACCCAAATCCCAGGTGCAATCTTACGCCCACCGATCGAAGGGTATCGGACCGTCTCGACCGGTCCATCGGTGATCGTCGGATCAAGGGCACGATAGGCACTGTAGAGAAAAACCTGTTGCGCTGCGTGGTAATCGGTTAGGGTATGCAAGGGATTCCAATAGCCCTGCAACAGAAAACTCTGTATCGGAATGTCTTGCTCAAGCAGACGTGGCAGGAGATCGGTGGCAATCCGATAGCGAGTACGCAATGGAATCTGGCTCAAGAGGGGCGGTTCAATAATATACGCCTCGGTCAAAGCTACGGCATGTGGTGCAGACGTATCGGGTAGGATGGCCTCAATCAAGCCATTGCCGGTTACAATCGCTCCCGGCGTTTTCCATTGCTTATGCGGAGCATGGGTAATGGCAGTGATCATTGCCCCACTCTGTCGATGATAGGTCAGTGCCTCCTCAATGGGCAAATCGATAATTGCGTGACCCGGTAGCACAAGACACGTCTCGTTAATCAACGACCCTACCCAACGTAACGCACCCCCATCGGCCCACGCTTCGTTGAGCGTCACGTATTCAATCTCCACCCCCCATCGTTTACCACTGCCAAACGCAGCCGTGATCGGCGCGCTCTGTTCGTATAAGGCTATCAGGATGCGCCTGACACCGGCACGCGCCAGTATCTCAACCGTTGTCGCCATCACCGGACGATCAACAATCGGGAGTAACACATTCGGCAAGACATCGGTCAGTGGGGCTAACCGCCGATCCTCTGCTGTCGCTATCAAGAGGGCCATTGTCATCGCTTTAAGCTCCTTCGGCAGCTACATGCGAAGTTACTACCGGTGCAGTGGTAGCCGCGCGAACATCAGGGAAAATGGCGAGTACCAGATCGAGTTTCACCAATTGCAGCGTGCGAAGAACATCTGGAGAACAACCGGCAATCCGTAAGGCACTCCCTTGCTCACGGGCGAG
Source organism: Chloroflexus sp. (assembly GCF_049970315.1). Lineage (GTDB taxonomy): Bacteria > Chloroflexota > Chloroflexia > Chloroflexales > Chloroflexaceae > Chloroflexus. The sequence continues at coordinate 229,885 of NZ_JBMFNE010000001.1, read as the reverse complement.
ACGGTCAAGCTTCACGAGCGTAGCCATACCGGCGCTGGCCATAAACGTCGTCCCGCTGCAATCGATCACTACCCGTGCAGCTTTGTTCAAAGCTGCACTGACCTGTTCAAGCACGGTCGGTGCGGTTGTGGCGTCGAACAATCGTGGCGCCGGAATGATCGTCCAACCGTGATCGGAAGCCAGTACGGTGGGTACCGGCTGTTGTTGTTGAATAATCCACGCCGCGACCGACGGTAAATCAGGAAATTGCTCGAAAAAACGGTTCAGGTGGAGTAGGTCGAGAATGCGCAAAATTGGCTCCTGCACATTGAGGAAAAACAGATCTCCACCTTGGGTGCGCGCGCGTTTGGCGAGCGCAACCAACGCACCGAGCGCCGAGCTGTCGAGAAACTGCGTGGCACTGAGATCGAGGATCAGGTATGGACTGGTCTCGAGTAACTGATATGCGGCTTGGTTAAACGGCTCAAGATTACCGGCCTCAAGCCGTACACCCACGGCCAATACCGGCCACGGTACGGTAGGTGTCGGTGGTGCGGGCGGCTGCTCTGGTGCAGATGGTAACGCCACCGGGACCATGCTCAACGCCCGTCCACGCTGCATCGCCCACCACTGACGAGCAAAAAAGTATCCGAAATAGACAAAATCATGCACGTACCGTTTCCACAGTCGGCGCGGCTCTTGGATCAGCCGGTAGACCCATTCGAGACCACTACGCTGCATCCAAAGCGGCGCCCGTTTGGTCACGCCAACGATCATGTCAAACGTCCCGCCAACCCCGATAGCAATCGGCACCCGCAGCTCGTGTGCATACATGCGGATCCATTTCTCTTGCTTGGGATTACCAAACGCGACCAACAGGATATCGGGCTGAGCCGCTTTGACTGCTTCCACCACCGAACGATCCATCTCCAATACCGAACTCGGCGGTGGTGAGAGCACACCGGCCACGCGCAAACCGGGATAACGTTCTTGTAAAATTGCCGCGGCCTTGGCTGCCACTCCCTCACGAGCACCCAGGAAGAAGATGGAATACCCACGCTGCGCCGCCCGCTCGGCCAATGCCGGTACCATATCGGCACCGGTTACCCGCCCCGGCAACGGCCCACCGAGCAACCGCGAGGCCCATACCAACGGCATCCCATCGGCTGTGGCCATATCGGCCTCTTGCAGGATGCGCCGTAATTCGGGATCGTGTAGGGCATTTACGACAAAATCGGCATTAACCGTTGCAATCTGGTGAAGACGACCGGTTGAGCGACCGACAGCGATAAATTCATCACAGCGGTCGAGCGCCTCGGCCATAGTAAGGTTATCGATTGGCACACCGAGAATGACGAGAAGTTTGCGCATGGTGTATCCCTCGTCAGTATGCACCGCGGCCCAGTAAAACCGCCGGAATGGTGCGGAGCAAGATCTCGATGTCTTTCCAGATACTTTGCTCGGCGATGTATTGCAGATCAAGTTCAACCCACCGCTTGAAGTCAAGATCACTGCGCCCCGATACCTGCTGCAAGCCGGTAATGCCGGGAATAGCGTGGAGACGGCCAATCTGCTCGTAGGTGTATTTTGCGACTTCGCTCGGCAGTGCCGGTCGCGGTCCTACGAGGCTCATTTCGCCTTTCAAGACGTTAAAGAGCTGGGGTAGCTCATCGATACTCAACTTGCGGATCACACGCCCAACCCGCGTGACCCGTGGATCGCACTTCATTTTGAACACCGGCCCATCGGCTTCGTTCTTCGCTTGCAATTCTTTCAGGCGTTGTTCGGCATCGACATACATCGAACGAAACTTATAACAATAGAAATGTTCACCGTCTTTCCCGACCCGCACCTGTTTGAAGATGACCGGACCCGGTGATTCAAGTTTGATGGCTATCGCGGTTATCACCATAATCGGCGCCGAAAGGACGAGTGCCACTATAGCGACCGAAATATCTAACACACGCTTAAGCCGAGCCAATAGCTTAGTACGAATAACCCAGAGCGATAATGTGAAACGTAAGCGCTGGTTAGCGCGTGTGCGCTGAAATCGCCGTTCGGCAAAGATGATCAGCATACGCTGACTTTTCCGATCAAGCGGTTCTTGCGAAGGTTTAATCGCGCTCATAGCTAAGTTCCCCTCATGCCTTGCTCACCTGTACTATACATCAACAAGCGAACAAAAATCTTACATTGATTGACCGAACAGTGACGAATATGTCACTGGCTACCGAATCGTTTGAGGCAGTGTGCGTTACGAACATCTCCAACAGTATCAGATGTTTACTCTAAAGTCTACCTTAAATATTAAATTATTGTTTTGTAGAAGCATTCACAAACTTACTTTCATCTACAGAGCCTTGTGATGATGTACTGAATGCAATGAATCATCTGCCCCTTACAAATCAATTTGTCAACAAACTATAGGACAATCAGCTCAGGAACATTGTCCGCAGTATCGCTACCTTCGAGGTTATTCAATGATATTCCGTCATCGCTTCCTTGTAATCTGGTTCGTCTTGTGGCTCACCGCTTGTAACGCACCGGTCACCACACCCACTGCTGCGACCATCCCCGCCGCTTCGACGCCAACATCGGTTACTGCTGAACCATCAGCGCTGTCTACCTCAACGGTACTTCCCTCCGGCCCGGTGATTGTGATCGATTCGACACAGGCCCGGCCTTTTCCACGCCAACTCCTCGGGACAAATGTTCCGGCGTGGCTTAACCCTATGCGACTCGGTGATGAAACATTTATCAGCCGCACTGCCGATCTGGGCCTGAGCCTCCTCCGCATGCCCGGTGGTAGCTGGAGCAATGCGTATGCGTGGGCCGATTGCGAAACGGGAGGCGAAGGTTGCTACTGGCCTTGGGCCGCAAAACCTTCAGATTTTCTGCGCTTCGCCCGTGCGGTGAATGCTGAGATGATCTGGACGGTCTCGATCAACGGTTCGGCCCAAGAGGCAGCAGCACTGGTCGCCTTCTTCAACGGCTCCGTCGATGATGAACGACCACTCGGAGTTGACGCACGCGGGCGCGATTGGCTGACGGTTGGTCATTGGGCGCGTCTGCGGGCCGAAACCGGCAATCCCACACCTTTCCCGGTACGTTACTGGGAAATCGGCAACGAGGTGTACGGTGCGAAACGAGATGTGGGGTCTAATTGTGCAGAATGGGGCTGGGAAGATGTTTGGACATGCGATCCGGATGAGTACCTCCACGGGGCAACTGTCAATGGAATTACCTACGATGGCTATTTGGCTTTCTACGATGCGATGAAAGCCGTTGATCCTTCGATCCAGATCGGGGCCGTGGGGGTAGAAAAACCCGATGAATGGAGGAATTGGGGGAACCGGGTAATTGCCGGTGCCGGCGAGAAAATCGATTTTTATGTTGTTCACTATTACCCCTACTTCCAACCCCCAGAAAACCCAGCCGGCGCATTGCAGCAACCTCAGCGCAGTTGGTCAACGACCATGGCCGACCTCCAGGCCGCGTTTAACCGCTACAGCGGGCGGCAAATACCGGTGGCCGTCACCGAATATAACCTTGTGGCCTTTCAAGATGCCGACAACGGCCAATTGATGCGTCGGGCGGTAAACATGCTCTTCATCGCCGATACCATTGGCCAGATGGCAACCAACGGTGTTACCATCGCTAATCAGTGGGATCTGGCGAATGGCCGAGCGTATAACGGTACCGATTATGGGTTGCTCGATGCCGATACGTTTGAACCAAACCCGGCTTACTACGCTCTCCAACTCTGGAGTCGGTTTGGAGATGAATTGCTGACGACCCAAACACCGTTCGATCCGGCGCAGACCCTGAGTGTCTATGCGGGTCGCCGTACCGATGGCACACTGACGCTGCTGGCAATTAACAAAACTGCCCAACCGCAGACGGCAATTGTCGTCATACCGGCAGGTCAATGGCGCGTTACCACCACAGTCGTACAAGCCTCTGATCTACTGGCCGAATCTGTCACCCTCGATGTCCGTGATAACGGTATGACAATCGAGGAAAGTGCCAACTATGAATACACCTTTGCACCATATACGCTCACTCTCTTAACATTCACAAAACCATAGCCTCAACCAGGAGGTGTCCGATGCGATGGGAAATCGTTATCCTAATTATCGTTGGTCTGCTCAATAGTGTAGCCATCACACAACCTGTACAAGCAGCAATTACCAATATCGGGGCCGGTGGCTGCCCGGTGAATACTATCGTGGGCGGCGATAATGTGGTCCAGAACGGCGATTTTGCCCAGGGTGCGGTCGGCTTCACCTCACAACTGATCAATCGCGGTAACGGTGTCTATCCTGATGACAACAACGGTGGCGGTTTTTCGATTCAGAGTGGCACGATAGTGTACCCGCCATTTGAAACCAACCCCTATATCTACGGACGGTCATTTCCCGGTGATCCACAACGTGATGTACCGCCTACCGACACCTATTTTTATTCAAACCCAAGTGCAGCCAATTATCAGGCAGGTAATGGTCGGGTCAATCTGTGGACGCAAACGGTAGCAGTTGCCCCCAACACGACGTACAACTTCTTTGCCTATTTCGACAATCTCCTCGACCCGGTGAAGAGTGCGAACGGTGCTGCCGATCCGATCATCGAATTGCGGGTCAACAATACCTCAGTTGGCACGACCGTGATCCCCAAAACGCCAGATCGTTGGGTACCGGTGCAGTACGCTTTTACGACCGGCGATAATGTTACGGGTATCACTTTGACAATCGATAGCCTCACCAATAACACATTTGGTGACGATTTTGCAATGACACAGATCAACCTCAAACAATGCGTCAGTGGGGTGGGCGTCGCCAAATTTGCCTTCCCGCCCGAAGCTGCTACCCACAATAGTGTAGAAGGGTTTCGGCTTGAGTATTGGATCACCATCCGGAACTTAGGTGCTGATCCGGTGACCAATCTGGTCGCTATCGATGATCTGGCTACCGTTTTTGCGGCTGCTGACGATTGGGATGTACTTGAACTCAGTGCCATGAATGAGAGTGCGTTTACCGTGTTGACGGTGAATCCCGCGTTCGATGGGAGTAGTGATCGCAATCTTCTCGCTGCCAATCAGAGTCTTGGTCCTGGTCAAAGCGCACGTATACGGTTGGTTGTTTGGGTCAACCCCCCGGAAGGCCCAACCGTATTTACCAACAGCGTCCAACTATCGGCGCTGTCAGGGAACGTAGTAGTCACTGATCTATCAATGCCCGGTCTCAATCCCGATCCCAACGGTAATGGTAACCCCAAAGAAGACGGCGAGATCGGAGCTACCATCTCAATCTTCTCACCGTACCAAACGTGGGTACCGATAGTGACCCGCTAGATGATAGGCGGTGTGGCTTTATCCGGCCAAAGAACGGATCGATTTCGCCGGCACACCGCCGACTAGTGTATTGGTCGGTACCGATCGCGTCACTACGCTACCGGCAGCAACAATGCTGCCGGTACCAACCACAATCCCGGGCAGGAGCAAAGCCCGTGCCCCAATCCACGCCCCTTCCTCGATCCGCACCGGCGCCGTGGTCAAGGGTCCGGCCCGGTGCTCAGCCCCACTAATCTGATGCGAGGTCGTGAGGATCATGACTTCATGACCAAGACTAACGTGATCGGCAATAGTGATATGATCGTTCAAATCAAAGAAACAATCGGTGTTTATGACACAATTTGCCCCAATCTGTAACCGATGTTGCACCTTGCCGTAGCCATGCAGGCGCATCGGCCCCATTATCACCGTGCCATGTCCGATCTGACAACCGGCTAAACGCAACAAACGCGGGCGCAACCGAGAAGCGGTGTAACGGGGTAACAGCCGTAACAATCCGCCAATGAACAAGAGTCGCGGTTGCAACGCACCCAGCTCTTCGGTGATAATGCGGTGGATTTTCGATGAAGTAGTGTTTTGCATGGTACTTCCTGTTGACTATTCTGAGCACGCTAGCCTCTGCACGTTCGCAGCGAGCGCGACCGGCATCGTTAGCCCTATCTTTTGCCCCTGATAGCTCTATTGTGCCAGATCGGTTCGCCTAATGCGATTAGGATGGGAATAGTCTGACGAAACTGTCAAGCACTGTCGCACACGAGAGGGAAGCAATGAATAGCCCCCGCTACAATACCAAGCCATTCCAATGCGCCGTTTTTCAACTCATCACCGAACAGTTAGAGACGACATAAATGACGAATTAACAAACTACCATTCACCCAAAATCATCGCTAAAACTGGTATGATGCTATTGGTGCCATCGAGCAATGTTGTGCTATCCATGAGCATAGAGAGGTTTGCAGTATGGTGCGCTTGATCATTCTGCGCTTACTAGAAAGCTTCTTTCGCCGGCCTTTGCTGAGTGTTGCACCTTTTGTGATCGGGGTGCTCTTAGGCGCCGGCTACATCTTACTCTCCCCACCAGAATTTTTGTCGAGCGGCAAGATTTATATTGAAAAAGATAGTCTCCTTGCTTCGCTCACCTCATCCAAAAGCGACGCTTCATGGTGGGTGACACCGGCCCAAGCAACGACGAACGAACTGTATGAGTTACTCGCTACCAACGCTTTTGTACGGGCAGCGATTCAGCAAACCAAACTCGAACCGTACATGTCCGGTGGACCAGATGTCGTCTGGGAAACGTTTACCTTCTTCCGTGACACAATTAGCATTAACCCGTTAGGCGATAAACTGGTTGAAATTCGTGCCACGACCGACGATCCTGAACTATCATATCAGATGGTCGTAGCGACGATGGATACCTACTTGAAATGGAAGTTGAACACCGATTTTCAAGAGAGTGTCGCAGCCCAAAAGTTTTTTGAAGATCTGATCGCTCCGTATCAAGCCGAAGTTGATCAGGCTCGTCAGGCATTAATCGACTTTCTCAGTGCTAATCCCGAACCGGTACGCGGCGATCGCCCGCCCGGTGAGCAGTTTCAACTCGACCAATTACGGGCAGCACTGGCCCGCGCCGAAGAACGTCTGAGCACGGCCCAAGAGAACGAAGAGAGCGCACGCTTGGCGTTGGTCAAGAACGAGAGCTTGATCCGGCAGACATACCAGATCGTTGACCAGCCCGAAATCCCGCTCAGAGCCGAATTCTCGATCACGACGTTCGTCAAGAATATGATCATTTTTGTCGTGATTGGTCTATTCCTTTCAGTGAGTTTGATCGGTGGCGGTGCTCTCATCGATCGCAGTCTGCGTTTTCCGATTGACGTGCGTAATAGTCTGAATCTGCCGCTACTCGCAGTGGTACCGCTGAGCCAGGAACCGATTACACCGACACCGATTGCAACGACCGCAGAGACTGACCAATCGATGCTTCAAGCCCAAGTACAGGTGAAATGACGTAAGGGTCAGAGTGCTACCACGACGTTGTTCCTTCGTCTGCATAGAGGAATGCTATGTTTAAGCAACAGAAAAAAGCGACGGCCACTATGCCGATCGACCTCCCACTCACCATCGAGACTGCCAACGGCGCGCTGCGTCGCTCGTTTAGTGGCGAACAGATCGGTCAACTTCGTCGCATGATAACCGATTTGCTGGTCGATCAACGCTTACCAACGCGGATCGGCTTTACGGCAGCACTGCGCGGTGAGGGGGTCAGTTTTATTACGTTAGCAAGTGCAGTGACGCTGGCCCACGACACCGGTAAGCACATTTGCGCCGTTGAGTTGAACTGGTTAGCACCGGGCATGCTACATAACCTCAATCCACCACCACCGGTTAGTGGCAAAAGGCGTCGCCGCGAACCGGCCCCACCACCACCACCGGTACCCGACCTACCCGGCATTGCCGAGATCCTGCGCGGTCAGGCAACCATTGACGAGGCACTCCTGGCGACGAACCATACCGGTCTATGGCTCTTACCCGCCGGTGTCGTTACCCTCGAACAGCGACCATTGCTGGCCCGTAGTTCTGAACTGCGTACTCTCCTCGATCGGCTCGGTGAACGGTTTGACCATATTTTGCTCGATCTGCCGGCGATTCTCCAGACGAGTGATACACTGGCGTTGGCGGCACTCGCCGATGCGTATGCACTGGTAGTTCGCCATGGGGTTACCCCGATCACCGAAATCCGACAAGCGTTGAGCGACATCGAGCACGTACCGGTGCTTGGCGTGATCCTCAATCAGGCGCGAATTGCCACTCCTCGCTGGATTCACCGCCTGATTCCGCAGGAGTAGACTATGAAGTTCTTCGTCGGCTTTCTCGTGCTATGCCTGCTTATCGGCGCGCTTACACCGCACTGGCGGCTGCGCGATCTGGTGGTCATTATGATCGGGCTGAGTGCGCTCGTTGTGGCAGCCTATTACTTCTTGAACGTCATCTGACCGGCACTAATGGTCGGTGAATAACCCTATGCTTGATCTCCTGGTTCCGCGTTATCCTGATGTGATGACGGTCGCCCGGCGCAACGAACGGCGCTGGTGGCTCCTCTTTCTTGCGGTGTGCCTGCTCGTCGGCGTGGTGATATTCTTGCTGCGCCGACGGATGAGTCCCGAGTCGGTGTTGTCGTTTTTGATCTTTGGTGGTGTCCTGTTCGCTACTGCCGTTCAACCACGGTTTGGCGTGTACGCTATTCTCGGTCTTACCCTTTTTGGCGACCGTTCATTGCATCCGTGGTACCCGTTTACCAAAAACTTATCGAGCCGCGAATCGATCATGTTTGTGTCCGACTCGTTTTCGCTCAGCCCGCAAGAGATCACGATTGTTTGGACGTTAGTGGTCTGGCTGGTACGGTCGGCGACCGAGCGGCGCTTACGGATTCATTTTGGTCCACTGTTCTGGCCGGCGGCGATCTTTCTGGTCTTCAACGCGATTGGGCTTGTGTATGGGCTGGCTAACGGCGGCAATCGGGTTATTGCCCTTTGGGAAGTGCGCTCCATCTTCTATCTCCCGTTAATGTTGTTGTTAGCCGGCAACTTGATCGAGAACCGCGCCCAACTAAATACCCTGTTCTGGATTGCTACGATTGCCCTGTTTGCCAAAGGTGTAGCCGGGGTTTGGTACGTTCACGATGTGCTGAAGTGGGATTTGGAAGGTGTTGAACGGATCGCAGAGCACGCAATGTCGATCCATTTCAACTTCTTCTTCGTCTTGCTGATCGCTGCTTGGCTCTATCGCGATAGTGCGGCACGTCGTTTCTCGATGATGCTGATGGCGCCGTTCGTCCTCTTCAGCCTGGTCGCCAACTTTCGTCGGGCCGGTTTTCTCACCCTCGGCATCGCGGTTGGCTTGATCGTTCTCTTGCTCTATATCGAACATCGTCGCCTCTTCTATATTATTGCCCCGACCAGTACCATCGCAATGGCTGCTTATCTCGTGGTCTTCTGGAATAATCAGGGACCGCTTGGCATTTTAGCCCGCGCTGTCCGGTCGGTGATCGGCCAGCCGAGTGCCCGTGATGCCGCGTCCAACATCTATCGCGATTTGGAGAATATCAATATTATGTTCACCATCCGCCAAGCCCCTCTCACCGGTATCGGGTTTGGTAACAAATTTTATATCGTGGTACCAATGCCTGATATTAGTGTGTTTGAATGGTGGGAGTACATTACACACAACTCGATCATGTGGGTGTGGATGAAGATCGGCATGATCGGATTTTACGCGCTGATCCTGTTACTCGCGATCACGATGCTCTACGGCGCACGGATGGTACGACTGATGCCGCACGGTCAGATGCGGGCATTTGCCCTTACTGCCACGCTGTACATCTTTACCCACTTCGTCTACGCCTATGTGGATATGTCGTGGGAAAACGGTAGTATGGTGTTTGTCGGTACGATGATGGGTGTGATTAATGCCTTACCACAAATTGCCGCCGGCAAACCGGTCCCGATCTGGCCATGGCGAGTGTTTAGCTCGCTACCCAACAAACCACGCACGTAGCATGGTTGCGGTATACTGCCTGTGAGCTTCTAGACAGCACCGAGGTACCATGTGGTGAGAGTATGCTACGACGTTTAGCGTTGTGTTTCCTCTGTGTTGTGATTAACCTCACCGGCTGTAGTCGCCGCTCAAGCGCCGATCTACCGCCGATCGTAACTGCAACCCCAACGGTTGCGCCGGTGTTTCAGGAACGACCGACGGCAAGCCCGTTTGTACCACCACCTACCCGCACTCTATTGCCAACGCGCCCACCGGTCACAGCAACGACCGTCGGCGATGACGACCGTAGTCAGTTGCAGGTTGATCCGGTCTATCGTGATGCACTGAGCACTGGCTGGAGCATCGCCAATAGTGCGTTACTGACCAGCGTGACCCTTACCGAGACGCAGGTCGTCGCATTGGGCCGCTATGCCATCGCCGTCACACCAAGCGAAAGCACCGGTATCTTGTTCTTCACCATTACCCCTGAGAGTGGGATTGAACTCCGCCGTGATCGCGTGGCCGCGTTGCGACTCCGGTTAAGTGGCGGTAATCTACCAATCGCCAACGATGCGATGACGATTGCAGTGGTGGGAAGTAATCGTTTCTCATACTGGACGCCAAATGACGATTCGGTCACGCTGAGCGGTCGTGTTACTAACAGCACCGAACCCCTCTTCCCAGAAACCCGTCTCTATTTTCTAGGGCTTAATCGTGCCATTGCACCGGGAGAATGGGCCGAGATTTACGTCTGGCTTGACGATTTGATCTATGAACCAGAGTATACCTACGTTACCGGTTTTTATCTTAAGACGAGTAACGATTTGGTACCGCAGTATTACGTTGATCAGATAGAATGGTTGGTGCGTGCAGAGCCATCCTCGAACCCATAGAGCATCACTACGGACGTTGCGCCCGATTACGAGCCGTTCGAATCCAATCGCGCGGCTTCACGCCGAGTAACAAGCGAATGTAGAGCCAGAGCTTCCACCCTAAAAAGAAGGGGGTAAACAACAACGACCGGTAGATCGACCACGGCGCGCGTACTAGCAGCAATCCACTGAGGACATATACCACTTGCCCACCAATGATAAAACCGGTCAGTGCCAGCGCTGCCGGTTCGCGCAGTACGATTGCGATCAACGCCACCAGGACACTCATACCGGTGACCACCGAAAACGGTGGGATCAGTTGCTCAATCGCCGCATCGATCAGCAAAAAGCTGTGTCGGCGCAACCCCTCGCGCAGCAATTGCGGTACATACCGACGCACCATTTCCAGCCGGCCCCTTTCCCATCGCTCATTTTGGCTCTGGGCCGCCCGGAGACTATCGGGCATCTCGGCCCATACCACTGCATCAGGCGCAAACATTGCACGCTCACCGGCAAGAATCAGGGTCATGTGATATTCAATATCCTCGGTGAGCGATGCCGTCCAGCGGTAGCGCCGCAAAATATCGGCGGCAAAGACCATGCCATTGCCCTTCAAACCGGTCGAACCTCCCAAAACCATGCGCCCGAGCGGACGCAGGTAGTGAAGGACGATCAATGCCACCGCCCGTATCCCCGCACTCCACGCCCCTTCTGGCTGCCGTACCGCGTAATAGGCCTGTATCACCCGCTCACCCCGCGCAAGGCGAGCATCCATCACGCGCAGAAAGTTCGGTGAGACAACCGAGTCGGCGTCAAGAATAACAACGGCGTCGTGCGGTTCGTTGCGTGCCCAAATCTGATGTAATAGCCATTCGAGTGCATACCCCTTCCCGCGCAGCACCTGATCAAATCGCTCATAGGCAATCGCACCGTGGGCCGTCGCCACAGCAGCCGTGCGATCGGTGCAGTTGTCGGCAACAACGTGAATGCTGTACAGATCACGTGGATAATTGAGTTGGTTGAGATTGGTCAGCAGATCGGGCAACAGGCGCTCTTCATTATGCGCCGGAATCATGATCACGAAGCGCGTAGTCGGTTGCGCGCGCAGCGGTGTTGTGCGGCGGGCAAACAACGCAGCTCCCGTCAGTAACAGCAGATAGCCCACGATTAACGCCAGCACCACGCCGGCAACCCAGTACACGACTGTCAGCACCAACCAGACGAGCGCCATCATAATCGCTCCTTCGGCTGCAACGGTGGCAGATCAACCCCGGTCTCACTTATCGTCTCGTAGAGGATGTTGGTCAACCTCACAGCGTAATGATCAAGATTCATTGTGGTCTCTATCAGACGTCTCCCAGCTCGGCCCATCCGCGCTGCTGTGTCTGGATTGGCCAAGAGTCGTTCGATGGCAGCTCGCAATGCCTCTGGATCGCGTGGTGGTACGTACAACCCGGTTTCACCCTCAACCACCACATCGGTTTGGCCGGGCGTGCGTGTACAGATGACCGCCCGCTCCATTGCCATTGCCTCAAGAATAGCCGTGACGCCGGCTTGGAACTCAACCGGTTCGAGCGGCATGACCAAAAACCGGCTATCACTGTAGAGTTGACGTAGATCGTACTGGCTAAACTTCTGCACCTGCACGTTGGGCGGGATCGGTTGGCCTTGCGTACTATCACGTTGCTTCGACCACGGGCTGGCGGCGGCCACCACCACATCGGCGGTGAGACCGGTCACGGCGCGCAACAGGGTCGGGTAGTCGCGCCGTTCGAGACCAACAGCACAAATCTGTGGACGGTTGGTGGGACGGGGCGGCGCATAACGCGGATGAAAAAATTGATCATCAACCATGAACGGAGTGAACGGCACCCGCTGCTGCGGCACCTGCCAGCGCTCGGTGATAAAACGCTGCTGCCACGTCGAATAGACGATGAAGCGGTCGATATGACTATGTACGCCAAATCGATCAAGAAAGACCATTTTCTTGGGAACCGACAGAATATGCACGATCATCAAGTGACGGGGACGGCGATTGGGGCTGAAAAACTTGAGCAATGCCGCGAGCGGCAACCCCACCTGCTCACCGTCGGTGAAAATCGCTTGATAGCGATGGCGACGGGTAAAACACGCCCACGCCAACAGCAGATTTGGCCCACCTAACCGCTCGAACAGCCGACCGACGACACCACTCGTTGCCCGTGCCGTTCGGTAATCGAGGAGATCGGCGCCGAAATGATGGGCTAGTTCAAGATAATCGGCGCGTGGGCGACGACCGGCAGCAATCTGTTGTTCAATATTGTCTGGGATAACTCCTGAAACGGTGAGCAATACTTGATTCACGCCGGAATCCTCTCTTTGCTACGAGACAGCTCAATTTCGCCTTTGATCACATCTAATAACCGACCGGCATTATGACGCGCATCGTACATCCGTGCTACATGGGAGCGCGCTTGTTCGCCGAACCGTAACCGCTCATCGGGCCGCAACACTAATCGGCGTAACGCCTCGGTGAGTGCAGACACATCACCGGGTGGGACAAGCAGGCCGGTCTCATTATCACGCACGATCTCCGGGATGGCAGCAACGCGCGTGCTGATCGCCGGTAAGCCGGCTGCCGCCGCTTCTGACAGCACCATTGGTAAACAATCACCGAAAGTTGGGAGAACAAAGATATCAGCTTGATGGTAGAGTGCTTTAAGTGGCGCACTGTTGGGTTGCATACCATGGTACACAAAGACCCCCGGCTCGTCCGGCGCCTGATCTTTCGTCACAAGATGAAGCTCGACCCCTAACGGACGCAGCCTGCGAAACGCGTCCAACAGCAACAAACCACCCTTGCGTTCGAGATTGGCACCGACAAAGAGAAGCTTCACCGGCCCCTCATGCGGAGTACGCGGTGTGGGCCGTTGCCACTCATGCACATTCACACCGGGGGGAATGACGGTTATCTTATCTGCCGGCACCCCATACCCCTCGATCAAGCCCTCTTTCGCCCACTGACTCCACGTAACCAGATGACGAGCCAAGCAAAAACAGCGCCGGTTAAGCTGCCACTTGATCCGTTCCAGCCACGGCGGGCCGGGGTCGTGTTGGTAGAAGGAGCCGAGTTGATCGTACTGCAACGGCGTGGCGTCGAGCGAAACAACACTTGGGTAGCGGCGCATCCAATCGGCAGCCAAGACGGCAGGGACCTGGGTGTGAAAGAAAAGGGCATCAATCGTCGCATGCTTGGTCAGTCGGCTCAGTGATCGCCGTGCGCGCAATCCAGCCCGTACCGTCCAATTACTCTTGTAGAGCGGGATACGTGCAGCAAGCCCATGCGTCTCGAACGGAATAAGCGCCCAATAGGCACGCACATCAGGATCACGAATGACGTTTGTCTGTAAGTTTTTGGCGTGCGTCACATGACCGAGCGCTTGTTCAAGCACAAAACCGATGTTGTACAATGCTGTCCCATTCATAGCGATTGCCTCAGCTACGCGATCCTCACCGCTCCCCAAACTTGTCGGTTCGTTACGTTGAGTATAACAAAACGGTATAACCTTTCTGTTAACGCAAAAATAGCTTGGCTTGCAATGTTGTTATGTACCAATTCACAGCACAGTGGGTAAGAAATAGAGTATGATGATACGATTATGAACAGTACTGTCAGATCGATCACATCAGACAACTGGCACCAAACCGTCATAACCTGGTGCTGCTAAAATATTCTGTGCGAAGCTCGGCTTGACAGAGAAGGAACCGGCATGCGTCTACGTTTGCTGATCGCCTTACTCCTTACGACACTGATCAACGCTTGTGGAACGTCACCGCTCCCAACACCGGAGCCGGTAACGCCTAGTCCAACGGCAGTGATATTGAACGAAGCGACCACGTTTAGCGAATTGAATGTGCGGCTACGCTTACCTCCCGGCTGGCAGAGTCGCATCGAGGGTGGAATGTTGCGACTTGCTCCAAACAGGACAGCCCTTGAAGCCGCTGTCATCAATGAGCCGACGATCCTCCTCGATACCACATCACTCGCTACCCTAACCACGCAATACGGTTCATCGGCTGCGAACCCGGAAACCATTTTCGAGCTGGCGAGTGGTGCGATCCAATCGGCCGGTTACACCATAGCGCCTACCAAACCGGTAAGCCTTGGCAACGCACACGGGTTAGTTGCCGATATTACCGGACCGACCGGTACTGGTCGATTACTCGTCCTCGTTGACGAGACCCGCGCAGTACGCATTCTGGTGCAGGCGGCAAACGACGAGTGGGCACGATCACAAGCGCTGATCGACGGCATACTGGCAACCATCGAGCTGCTCCCCGTACCATCCCCTACACCTACCCCAACCAATCTCGCCGCCCAACCACAAATTGTGCGCTCTGGACCACCGGGCTTTGTGATGCGACTTGGTGGGCGGAGTGGCCCGGCCAACAGCCGCTTCATTGCTGCCCGCGGCTTAGCTGCCGCACCCGATGGGACGATCTTCTTGGCCGAAAGCGGACGTGGGGTCTGGGTCTTTACCCCCGACGGGACATTACGCCAGATGTTCGGCGCCGATGAGCTACTCGACGCCTACGACGTAGCCCTCAGCCCTAGCGGCGACATCTACGTCGCCGATTATGGTCGTAACGCCATCGTTCGTTTTAGCAGCGATGGCACCTTCCTCAGCCGATGGGGCGGCCATGGCGACGCACCTGACCAATTTGGGCTTTCAGCACCCCAACGGATCGCAGTGGGGAGTGACGGCAGCGTCTACGCGCTCGATACTCGTCCCGGTGCGGATGGGCTAGCCGCAAGTAGTATCGTGCGTTTCAGTGGTGAAGGGCGCTTCCTTGAACGGATCGAACTACCACCCGATGTAGCTCCGGCCGATTTAGTCGTCGCCCCCGGTGGTGTCATCTACCTGGCCGAGAATTTTGCCGGCGTGATCGTTAAGCTTGCCCCCGACGGTACAGTTATCGCCCGCTTGGGTGATCCGGCCGATCCTACGCAATTCGCCGGACCGGTACTCGATCTTGATCGGGCCGGTTATCTCTATCTTGCCACCTATACCGGCGTCATCTTACGGCTGGCGCCCGACGGAACGATTGTCGCACGCGGGGGTGGTCCGGCCACTCCCGGCAGCCTACCAAACCCCGGCGAGATCAGTCTACCCAACGGAATTGTGGCCGCACCCGGTGGTGTGGTGTGGGTGAGCGACAACAGTGGTGAGTACAGCGCAATCTCGGCATTTCGGCTTCAAACCGACGCTACGGCCCTAGCCACGGCAATGGCACTCACGCCTACCGCCCTCGCAGTGGTCGAAACGACGCAGCAGTGGGCGGTCGCGGCTGCCGCCAGCAGCTTCTACGCCCCCGACTACGATCCTGACGGCGTCATCGGCCCACCCGACGTACCTGGCTGCCAAGACAGTCCCGACGCTTGGGCGCCGGCCACCCCCGGCAGCCGTGAAACCCTCACCGTCACCTTTGCCGAGCCAACGTTTGCCAGTGCTCTGACTATCTATCAAAACCATCAACCCGGATACATCGCGCATGTCGAGCTTATCGATGAGCAGGGCACTGCACGAACGGTCTACCGCGCCGACCCAACCCCTGCGCCAGAGTGTCCATTTGCCACCACGATCACCTTCGAGCAAACACTCACACGCATTGTTAAGGCGCAAATCACGCTTGATCAGCGGGATGGCAGTTGGAGCGAGATCGATGCGGTGGCCTTAATCGGCATACCCTAACCAAAACGCTCTGTTCGGCAAAACAAGCCGCCCTGCCCGATACAAGGCAGGGCGGTAAGAGGCAGAGACCGGATGCGAGGCGCTAGGAATCAGATTGGTTGACGACCGATGATTGAGATTGAGAACGACGTACAAGCGACGGTCGTGTTCCCCACAATGACTGGAGATGTTGGCGCGCGTCGCCTGTTCGCCGATCCAACAGCATCACAAAGCGACTCGCATTAACCAAGCCCAGACGCTCAACCAACGCAGCCCATCCTTCCTCGATCAGCCGAGTCTCGGTTTGATTCATCGTATCTGCTCCTTAACTAATTGAAGGTCAGCCTCGACCATCATTTGCACGAGTTCAGGAAACGACGTGCGCGGTTTCCAACCGAGTTTTTGACGCGCCTTACTCGCGTCACCGATCAACAGATCGACCTCGGCTGGGCGCATAAAGCGCTGGTCGATGACGACATAATCGCGATAGTCAAGACCGACACACCCAAACGCCAACTCGCAAAACTCACGAACCGAATGGGTCTCGCCGGTCGCGATCACATAGTCTTCGGGCTGATCTTGTTGGAGCATCAGCCACATCGCTTCAACGTAATCACCGGCAAAACCCCAATCACGCCGGGCCTCCAGATTTCCCAAGCGCAGTTCTTTATCAAGCCCAAGTTTAATCCGCGCCACACCGTGCGATATCTTGCGCGTGACAAACTCAAGCCCACGTCGCGGGCTCTCGTGGTTAAACAGGATGCCGGAGGTTGCGTGCATCCCATAACTTTCACGATAGTTGACGGTAATCCAGTGACCATACACCTTTGCCACCCCATAGGGGCTGCGCGGGTAAAACGGTGTTGTCTCCTTCTGCGGCACCTCCACCACTTTGCCGAACATTTCACTGCTCGACGCCTGATAAAACCGGATTTCGGGATCAACAATCCGCACTGCATCAAGCAGGCGGGTCACCCCCAAGGCTGTCGTTTCACCGGTAAACACCGGCTGGGGCCACGAGGTCTGCACGAAGGATTGCGCAGCAAGATTGTAGACCTCGTGTGGGCGATGCTCGCGCAAGACGTGGATCAGCGACACCTCATCGAGCAGATCGCCGGTCACAAGGGTCAATTTATCTTGAATATGTTTGATCCGCTCGAAATTAACGGTGCTCGAGCGTCGCACCATGCCGATCACCTCATACCCTTTGGCGAGCAAAAATTCGGCGAGATAGCTACCATCTTGCCCGGTAATGCCGGTGATCAGGGCACGTCTAGAAGCCATAGATTATCTTCCTCTCACGTATGCAACGCAAAACGTCAGCAAGACCACCTTGCCGCAACGTCCATAAACGGTGCTACTATACAACGAATCGGCGTTTGCGTCTGCTAAGTGAGTTACTATTATACCCATGAAAGAACCGCTTGGTCAACGGATTGACCGCTGACGCCGCACCGTCTTAGGACGGTACACGGATGTTGTGCCCATCCGTTCGCTTCGTGTGCATCCCTCTATCGTAGGACGGCACAACGCTGCGACCTTAAAATGACCATAGCCGGACGCAGCACGTGTCAGCCGAGCGTCTTGCCAGCTCACGAATAGCGATCTCATACATCGAGTTGGGATGATAATAACCGGCGCGCACACGATCGATCTCCTTGCCGGTTTATTTCCATGTGAACCGTTGCAGCTCGTCGGCGGAACAGATCATCTTGCGGTTGCGTCGAGCGACTCCCGTTTGGGGCTTGCCGCTCCGCCGAAGTCGAGTGACAACTCGCGCGCCTCCACCGTGATCGAGAATGGATTGCTACATTAGCTTTCGCCGCCGAGCGGGCCACCGTTCTGCGGGAAGAGTGGTGTCGGCGGCTTGAACAGCTCGCACAGAAAACAGCCGGGCTACCGGCGTAAGCATTGCGCGCCGCTGCGTGGCGGGATGGTTATTAGCTCACCAATTCGCCACGGGCGGCTGCTACCGCCTTCTGAGCGCCTTCGGCCAGCGTTGCCGCCGGGATCAGCTTTGAACCGGCCAGCAGGGCGCGACCGGCCTCTTCATTGGTACCGACAAGCCGCGCCACCATCGGCACATCCGTCGGTACTTCTGCGAGGGCAGCAAGGATACCACGGGCCACTTCATCGACTCGGGTAATACCGCCGAAGATATTGAACAATACAGCCTTGACGTTCGGGTCGGAGAGAATAATCTGCAAGGCTGCCTTCACCTTCTCTTTGCCGGCGCCACCCCCGATGTCAAGAAAATTGGCCGGCTCACCACCCGACAACTTAATTACGTCCATCGTTGCCATCGCCAGCCCGGCGCCATTAACCATGCAGCCGATGTTACCGTCGAGCTTGATAAAGGTAATATCGGCCTCACGCGCACGCCGTTCGGCTTCAGGTTCGGCAGAGGGATCGCGGAGGGCAGCGAGATCGGGATGGCGGAACAAGCCACTCTCATCGAGGAGTACCTTGGAGTCGAGGGCAAGCAGGTTGCCATCGTTCTTAATAACGAGAGGGTTAATCTCGGCCAATGATGCATCCGACTCAACGAAGGCGCGGTACAGGGCGCCGGCGATCTGGGCAAACTGACGTGCCTGTTTACCATCGCGTAAACCGATGCGAAACGCCAACTCGCGAGCCTGAAAATCGAGTAAACCCATTGTCGGGTGGGCAGCAATCTTAACAATTGCAGCGGGGTTCGTCTTGGCGACCTCTTCGATCTCAACCCCACCCTCGGCAGAAGCAATCATCGTAATTCGCTTGCTTCCACGGTCAAGGATGGCTGAAAGGTACAACTCACGCTCGTAGCTAATCGCCTCGGCAACCAACACCTTCTCGACCGTTAGCCCCTTGATATTCATCCCCAAAATCTGACCGGCCACCTGTTCGGCTTCTGCCGGCGTTTGGGCTAATTTAACACCACCAGCTTTGCCACGACCGCCTACGTGTACCTGTGCTTTAACCACCACCGGCCCACCGATCTGCTCGGCAAGAGCACGGGCTTCCGCCGGAGTTACGGCAACGCCACCACCCGTCACCGGAATACCGTAGCGCGCCAACAGATCGCGGGCTTGATATTCATGCAATTTCATGCCAGCTCTCCGCTACCAAACAGGAGGTATATCGAGTTGGAACAATCGTTCCAATCTGATCTTTGCGTGATAACTTCTGGAATAGTAGCATGAGAGGAGGTGAAATGTCAAACGTTTTGCCCGTACAAAACCTGTGCAGAGGATAGATATTTCCTTGACTACATGCGTCTTTGAAGGGTCAACTAGTGCAGCAAAACGTTTGACATCTCAAGCATGCATATCGGTGTACGGAGCTGGGTTGATGCGTTCAATCACTTGCCAGCGCATAATGAACCGCCACCGCCGGAGAAAAACTACACGCGATCAACTCTTCGACGAAGCCACGGCGCGTCCCATCGCAATTGATTTTGCGACTCGCCAACACGACATCTACCATTTCCGCATCGGCATAGAGTTGGCGGGCCAAGTCCGTCGACGAATTCGACAGCATCACGTAACAATTACGTGCGGCCAGTTGATGAAAAACCCTCGCCAAGCGACGCTGTTCGGCTTCATCAAAGCCACGGCGGGTATAGCCGGTAAAGGAGGCCGTCGGGCTAACCGGGACGTAAGGTGGATCGAAGTAGATAAAATCTCCCGGCTGCGCATGATCGAGCACCGTCGCGAAATCAGCGACACGCAATTCGACGGTGCGCAGCGCACGACTCACTTCACGTAGATTATCGCTATCGACGATTTGCGGGTTCTTGTAGTAGCCGAAGGGAGCGTTGAACTGGCCTTTGTTGTTGAGCCGGTACAGGCCGTTGTAACAGGTACGGTTGAGGAAGATGGTACGAGCTGCGCGTTCGACCCGGGGACGACGCGCGAAATTGGGTTGGCGATCCCAAGCACGGATCTCATAGAAGAAATCGCGGTCGGTAGCATACGGGCGTAAGCACTGCAATAGTTCGATCAGCGTCTCCACCTCATCACGCACGGCGATATAGCAATCGATCAGCTCTGCGTTCAGATCGCTGAGGATCGCCCCTTGCCGCAAGTGACCATGGTTCCACAGGTAGAAGAAGAACGCACCACCACCCACGAATGGTTCATGGTAGCGGCCAAAATGGTTTGGAATCCGCCGGGCAAGCTCTGGCAAAAGCTGGCTCTTGCCACCAGCCCACTTGAGAAAGGGTCGCGCAGGCACACGAAACTCCCTGACCGGCACGGCAAACGCACCCGTCACCCAGCCATGATCGCAGAGCCGCATTATACCATATCGCTATACCCAGGGAACGTCGTGAATCGCTATATAATGGAAGCCGCCGACAGCCTGTGCTTTACCTATTGGTATGTACCCATCGTTAGAGGAAGTTATGCAGATCACGATCCGGCCCATCGCCACGTATGCCGAATACCTTGCCTGCGAACAACTCCAACGTCTCGTTTGGGGCAGTGATTTTACCGTGCCGTTGAACATGCTGGTCACCGTACAGCGCAACGGCGGATTGGTTTTGGGGGCCTTCGTCGGTAATGAACTCGTTGGCTTTGTGTTTGGTTTTTTGGCCCGCACTGCCGATGGCCGATTAAAACACGCCTCACATATGGCTGCTGTCCGGCCCGATCTCCGTGATCTGCGGATCGGTGAGCGACTCAAGCAGGCGCAACGTGAGTTTGTCCGATCCCAAGACCTCGAATTGATCACGTGGACATTCGATCCCTTGCTGGCTCGCAACGCCCATCTGAACATCCACAAGCTCGGTGCTATTTGCCGCACCTATATGCGGAATGTGTATGGGCCGGAGCCGGAATTGATCGATGGTATCCTGCCAAGTGATCGGTTTCAGGTCGAATGGTGGATCGTTCAATCGCCGGTTGACCGACCACCGACCGAACACGTTGTGACAGCACCTCTGATCAATCCGTCGCTCGATGCGCCACCGGCTATTGGGCACGAACCGACCGCTCGGTTGCGCATTCCACTTGATTTCAGTGCGATACAACAACACGATCCTGGGGCAGCACAAGCTTGGCGTTACCATTTCCGTGCCTGCGCCGAAGCAGCTTTTGCCGCCGGGTACGTGGTGGTCGATTTTGGTCGTATTGATACGACCTTCGGCGCGTATGTGTTGGTCAAGCTGAGCAGCTAGCCCTGAAACCGCTCAGTGAGCTGCCACCATCGGCCAATCAGTACCGCATGCAACCAGTTTGACACATGCCGCCGAGCACCGTACAATCAAATTGCAATCATACCGAACATTGTCATAGCAATCACCGACAGCCCGGACTCACGCAGTGCGTAGTGCAGGCACGACTCTTGTTGACATCTAATAACATCATAAAGAACGCAACCCGCACGTATGGTACGTATGGTTAAGGAGGAGCCATGACCGTTAAGGCGCCACGCGCTCGCTCGCGCCGCACGGAGACCCCGTCTGTACCCGACCTAGCCGCAGTTGGCGAGGGTCGGCGGCGGGTGATCATCGAAGCGGTTGAACCGATCATTGATGGCGGACGCTATCCGGTGAAGCGGATCGTCGGCGACACCATCACTGTGCGCTGTGATCTGTTTGCCGACGGTCATGATGAGCTAGCAGCCGTCGTGCGCTACCGTCCACTTGGCGCCAAGGCATGGCATGAGGCACCGCTACGCCACTTCGTCAATGATCGTTGGGAAGGACAATTTCCGCTCACGAGCATCGGTCGTCACGAGTTTCAGATTGTGGCATGGATCGACCGCTTTGCGACATGGGTACACCAGCTCGAAAAGCGGTTAGCAGCCGGTCAAGATGTGCGGGTTGATTTGCAGATTGGGGCCGCACTTGTCGGCGAAGCGGCACGGAATGCCGATGGAGCTGACGCGGCCGTCTTGCACGTTGCCGAGGCGGCACTGATTGCCGGTGATGTCGATACGGCCTTTGCCGGCGAGATCCATGCGCTGATGGCCATCCATCTCCCACGCCGTTTTGCCACCGAATCGGAGATCTACCCGATCACGGTCGAGCGGGAGCGCGCGCGGTTTTCGGCGTGGTACGAACTCTTCCCCCGCTCGACGGCGACCGAGCCGGGACGACACGGTACCTTCCGTGATGTGATCAAGCGGCTTCCCTACGTTGCCGAACTCGGATTTGATGTGCTCTATTTGCCACCGATTCATCCGATTGGGTACACCTTCCGCAAAGGCAAGAATAACAGCCTCATCGCCGGCGCCGACGATCCGGGCAGCCCGTGGGCCATTGGCAACGCCGATGGCGGACATATGAGCGTTCACCCTCAGTTGGGTACGCTCGACGATTTTCGGGCGTTGGTGGATGAAGCCCGTAAGTATGGGATTGAGATCGCCCTCGACATTGCGTTTCAATGCTCACCCGACCACCCATACGTGCGTGAACATCCTGAATGGTTCCGTGCACGCCCCGACGGTACCATTCAGTATGCCGAGAATCCACCCAAGAAATACCAGGATATTTATCCGTTCGATTTTGAGACGGATGCGTGGCGGGAGTTGTGGCAAGAACTGCGTCAAATTTTTGTCTTCTGGATCGGGCAGGGAGTACGCATTTTTCGCGTTGATAATCCGCACACCAAAAACTTTCGATTTTGGGAGTGGTGCCTCAACTCGCTGAAAGCTGAATATCCTGATCTCATCTTTCTCTCGGAAGCGTTTACCCGCCCGAAGGTGATGTATCATCTGGCGAAAATTGGTTTTACCCAGAGTTATACGTACTATACATGGCGTACCACCAAGGCCGAAATCACGCAGTACATGCGTGAACTGACGACGCCACCGGTCAGTGATCTGTTCATTCCCAACTTTTGGCCTAATACACCCGATATCCTTACCCCTCAGTTCTACCGAGGCCAACGCACGGTATTTATCACCCGCGCTGCAATGGCAGCTACGCTCACGGCCAGTTGGGGTATGTACGGCCCAGCGTATGAGTTGATGGAACACACGCCGGTACCTGGCCGTGAAGAGTACATCGACAACGAGAAGTACGAAATTCGGTACTGGAACCTTGATGCGCCGCACAGTCTGCGCGGCTTCATCGCGCAACTCAATCGGATTCGTCGCAACCACCCGGCCCTCCACCGCAACGACACCCTACGCTTTCATCGCGTTGATATTGATTTTCACGAGCACGAGTGGTTGCTGGCCTACAGTAAAACCTCGCCCGACGGGCAAGATATTATTCTGGTAGTAGTCAATCTCGACCCGGATCACACCCATCGAGGTTGGGTACAGGTACCGGTCGCCGATTGGAACCTTACCAACATCTATCAGGCCCATGACCTGTTAACCGACGCTCGCTATCAGTGGTCGGGCGAATTTAACTATGTCGAACTCAGTCCAGCAGCTCCGGTGCATATTTTCCGCATTCGCCGCCTCCGCCGCGACGAGCGAGGGTTTGAGTACTTTGCCTGACAACGTTCTCAGTTCGGTGAACGGGAAGTGGTGAGCCGCACACGGTGCGGCTTCTGGCGTCTCTGCTAGAAGGTCGTACAACCCAAGAGCGCTTTCGACGACCGGCAAGCTACGCATCGGCCGAGAACAATACTTAGCACACGCATCCGGGGGATCAGCCCCCGCTCGCCACCGGGACTTGACCTGTTTGAAAGAGGAAACCTGTATGCCTCGCACACGGCCTGCCAAGACACCGACGGTTATCGCCGATGATCCACTCTGGTACAAAGATGCCATCATCTATGAAGTGCATGTCCGCGCGTTCTGCGATAGCAACGGTGACGGTATCGGCGACTTTCCCGGTCTGACGAGCAAACTCGATTATTTGCAGGATCTCGGCATCACGGCAATCTGGTTGCTCCCCTTTTATCCATCACCGCTGCGTGATGACGGGTACGATATTGCCGACTATACCAACATTCACCCCAATTACGGCTCCTTATCCGATTTCAAGGTCTTCATACGCGAAGCGCATCGGCGCGGTTTGCGCGTCATTACCGAGTTAGTCTGTAACCACACCTCAGATCAACATCCGTGGTTTCAACGTGCCCGCCGCGCGAAACCCGGTTCGTCGGCACGTAATTTTTATGTATGGTCGGATACGCCCGACCGCTATAAAGACGCACGGATTATTTTTAAAGATTTCGAGACAAGCAACTGGACGTGGGACCCGGTGGCCCAAGCCTACTATTGGCACCGTTTTTATAGCCATCAGCCCGACCTGAACTTTGAGAACCCGGCGGTACAGCGCGCCGTGTTTAAAGCGATGGAGTTTTGGCTCGATCTCGGTGTTGACGGTATGCGGCTCGATGCCATCCCCTATCTCTACGAAGCCGAAGGTACCAATTGCGAGAATCTGCCCGAAACCCATGCGTTTCTCAAGCGCCTACGCCGGCATATGGATGAAAAATACCACGGCCGTATGTTTCTGGCCGAAGCCAATCAATGGCCGGAAGATGCGGTGGCCTATTTCGGTGATGGCGATGAGTGTCACATGGCCTTTCACTTCCCGGTCATGCCACGCCTCTTCATGTCGGTTCATCTCGAGGATCGCTACCCGATTATTGATATTATGCGGCAGACACCACCCATTCCTGAGAACTGCCAGTGGGCGATCTTCTTGCGCAACCACGATGAGCTGACGCTTGAGATGGTTACCGACGAAGAACGCGACTATATGTACCGGGTATACGCCCGCGATCCACAAGCCCGGATCAATCTCGGCATTCGCCGCCGACTCGCGCCGCTGCTCGGCAACCATCGCCGTAAAATCGAATTGATGAACGGTCTTCTCTTCTCCTTACCCGGCACACCGGTGATCTACTACGGTGATGAGATCGGGATGGGTGACAATATTTACCTCGGTGATCGCAACGGGGTACGCACACCGATGCAATGGAGCGGCGACCGTAATGCCGGTTTCTCACGCGCGAATCCGCAGCAGCTCTATTTGCCGGTCATTACCGATCCGGAATATCACTACGAGACGGTGAACGTCGAGACGCAGAGTGCAAATCAGCATTCACTCCTCTGGTGGACAAAACGGCTAATTGCACTGCGCAAGCGGTATTCGGCATTCGGACGTGGTACGCTCGAGTTTCTTTACCCCGAAAACCGCAAAGTGCTCTGCTTCTTACGCAAAACTGCCGATCAGATTTTACTCGCCGTCTTCAATCTGTCACGCTTTGTCCAAGGGGTCGAGATCGATCTCTCACCTTATCGTGGACTAATGCCGGTTGAGCTGTTTGGGCAAGTAGAGTTTCCGCCTATCGGTGATCAGCCGTACTTTTTAACCCTCGGCCCGCACAGTTTCTACTGGTTTACCCTGGCCCCGCAGCGGGTTGAAGGGGTACGGGTCACGATGCCACAGCCTGAAACCGAGCTAACTGAGATACCGGTTGATGCTATCGAGTGGGATGCGATCTTTTACGATGGTCGGCAAGTCCGTCTCGAGCAGATCTTACCCGATTACCTCCGCTACCGACGCTGGTTTGGCGCCAAGACGCGCAAGATCAAGCAAGTAAACATCATCGAGTTTGCCCGCCTTGATTATGCCAGCGGCCCGGCCTACCTGACCTTACTGAACGTGCAGTATGTCGAGGGCACCCCCGAGCTGTACATGCTGCCGATGGCTTACGCCGAGGGAGAGCGGGCCGATCAGATACTTGCCGATCAGCGGCATATGGTCATCGCCCGCCTGAGAGTTGGCCGCCGACCCGAAGCGGGTATCCTGTACGATCCGCTTGGTGAGCGTCGGTTTGCTTCGGCACTTCTCGAGTTGACGATCGGGCGACGACGACTGCGCGGCGAAGCGGGTGGGGAGCTGGTCGGCGGGACAACCCGTGCGCTGCGTAAACTGCTCACCGGCAGTGATGGTCTCGAACCGAGTTTAGTGCGCGGTGAGCAGAGCAATTCATCGATCAACTTTGGTAGTCGCCTGATTATGAAGCTCTTCCGCAAGATCGAACCGGGTCGTAATCCCGATCTCGAACTTGGGCGTTTCCTGACCGAAGAAGTCGGTTTTCCACACACACCGCCGGTAGCCGGCTTTATCGAATATCAGCGTGGTAAAGACGAACCATTGACACTTGCGATTGTGCAGGGCTATGTCCAAAATGAAGGAGACGCCTTTGATTACGCCCTCGATGTGGTGCGCCGGTATTACGATACGGTATTAACCCGCGCCGATCTGACACCACCGCCGGTGAAAGCCAGTGTCGCCGAGTTGGTTGCTGCGGCGTTCAACCCACCTTCCCCGCTCGCCGAAGAACTTATCGGCGGTTACCTTGAATCGGCACGGTTGCTTGGTCAACGTACCGCCGAGATGCATCAGGCACTGGCAAAAGGGAGCGGGCCGGCAATGGCGCCGGAACCCTTCTCAACCCTCTATCAGCGCTCGATCTACCAGAGTGTCCGCAGCCTGATCGGACGAACCCTGCAAGACCTGCGCAAACTATTACCATCGTTACCACCAGCGGTGCGTCCGGCTGCCGAACAAGTGGTACAGCGTGAAGAAGCGCTGCTCGCACGCCTCCATCGCATCACTGGCGACAAGATCGAGACGGTACGCATTCGCATCCACGGTGATTATCATCTTGAACAGGTGCTCTTTACCGGTAAAGACTACATGATCATCGACTTTGAGGGCGAGCCACTCCGCCCGATCAGCGAGCGGCGGATCAAGCGCTCACCACTCCGCGATGTCGCCGGGATGTTACGCTCATATCAGTATGCAGCTTACGCCGTGCTCTTCAGCCGTAATGGCACGACAGACCATCCCGAAGAGATCGAACGGCTGCAACAATGGGCCGACTTCTGGAGCTTTTGGGTCTGCGCTGCCTTCCTCGAGGGCTATCTATCTACGGCCCGCAATGAGCCGTTCATCCCCACCGACCGTGCAGACTTTGAAGCACTGCTCGAAACCTTCGTGATTGAGAAGGCTATCTATGAACTCAGTTACGAAATGAATAACCGACCCGATTGGCTGCCGATCCCGCTCAATGGCATCTTACGCCAATTGGAGTAACTAGACCGTTGGACACGATTTGGTACAATCAGTTGTACCCCACTGCAACCATATATGAAGGAAATAGCTATGAGTGAAGGTGAGCAAACCCGCCGTACCCGACGTAAGCAAGCGACACCGGTCACCGAAGCGACGGCACCGATGACCGCAGCAGAGGTTGAACATACGACTGCCGAAGTATCTGAACCGTCGGCAGCTACCACGGCGATGATGAAAAGTATTCTGAGTGAGGATGATATTTATCTCTTCAATCAGGGTACCCACTACCGACTTTACAACAAATTCGGCGCCCAGCCGGTGACGATTGAAGGCGTACCCGGTACCTATTTCGCAGTGTGGGCGCCGAATGCTGAATACGTCGCCGTTATTGGCGACTGGAACAACTGGGACCCCGGCGCACATCCGCTGCGCCAGCGTGGCTTTTCCGGCGTGTGGGAAGGGTTCATTCCCCACATCGGCAAAGGTATGCGCTACAAATTCCATATTGCCTCACGCTATTATGGCTACCGCGAAGACAAGACCGATCCCTTTGGCAGTTATTTTGAAGTAGCACCACAAACGGCGGCTATTATCTGGGATCGGGAGTATACGTGGTCGGATCAGCAGTGGATGAGTGAACGCGGTCAGCGCCAGCGTCTCGGTGCGCCGATCTCGATCTATGAGGTTCACCTCGGTTCATGGCGACGTAAACCGGAGGAGGATAACCGCCCCCTCACCTATCGGGAACTGGCCCACGAGCTGGTCGAGCACGTGAAAGAATGCGGCTTTACCCACGTAGAGCTGCTGCCGGTAACCGAACACCCCTTCTACGGCTCGTGGGGCTACCAATCGACCGGGATGTTCGCGCCGACCAGCCGGTATGGCACTCCGCAAGATTTTA
This sequence comes from Chloroflexus sp., assembly GCF_049970315.1. Taxonomy (GTDB): domain Bacteria; phylum Chloroflexota; class Chloroflexia; order Chloroflexales; family Chloroflexaceae; genus Chloroflexus. The sequence continues at coordinate 201,558 of NZ_JBMFNE010000001.1, read as the reverse complement.
TGTACTTTGTCGATTATCTGCACCAGCACGGTATTGGTGTGATCCTCGATTGGGTACCGAGCCACTTTCCGACCGATGGTTACGGGCTGGCGTATTTCGACGGCACACATCTCTATGAACACGCCGATCCGCGCAAAGGTTATCATCCCGACTGGGGAAGCTATATCTACAATTACGGTCGCAACGAGGTGCGTAGCTTTCTGATCAGTTCGGCTCTGTGCTGGCTTGACAAGTTCCATATTGACGGTTTGCGCGTCGATGCTGTTGCCAGTATGCTCTACCTCGACTACTCGCGACGACCTGGTGAGTGGATTCCGAATGAATACGGCGGTAATGAAAATCTGGAAGCGATTAGCTTCTTGCGTGAACTGAACACCCAAATCTACAAGTATTATCCCGATGTGCAAACCATTGCCGAAGAGAGTACTGCATGGCCAATGGTTTCGCGTCCAGTCTATGTGGGTGGGTTGGGCTTTGGCTTCAAGTGGGATATGGGGTGGATGCACGATACGTTGCAATACTTCCGCCGCGATCCCATTTACCGCCGCTTCCACCACAACGAGCTGACCTTCCGTGGCCTTTACATGTTTACCGAGAACTACGTACTTCCACTCTCACACGATGAGGTCGTTCACGGCAAGGGGTCGCTGCTCGATAAAATGGCCGGTGATGTTTGGCAGAAGTTTGCCAACCTACGCTTGCTCTATTGCTACATGTTTGCCCAACCCGGCAAGAAGCTGCTCTTCATGGGCGGTGAGTTTGGGCAATGGCGGGAATGGTCACACGATACGAGCCTCGATTGGCATTTGCTGATGTTCCCTTCCCATCAAGGAGTGCTTCGGCTCATCAGTGACCTCAACCGACTTTACCGCAGTGAATCGGCTTTGCACGAACTTGACTGTGATCCGAAGGGGTTCGAGTGGATTGACGCCAATGATGCCGACGCCAGTGTGTATAGCTTTTTGCGCAAGAATCGGCACGGCGAGACGATTTTGGTGGTGCTGAATGCAACACCGGTAGTCCGCGAAGACTACCGAGTCGGCGTACCGTTTGGTGGTTGGTGGCGAGAGTTACTGAACAGCGATTCGGAATACTATTGGGGGAGTGGGCAAGGAAATGCCGGTGGTGTGATGGCTGAAGAACTACCATCGCATGGACGGCCATTCTCGTTGCGCTTGCGCTTGCCACCGTTGGGGGCGTTGTATTTTAAGCACTGTCCGTAACGCAAAGGCGCAAAGGCGCAAAGGCGCAAAGGCGCAAAGGCGCAAAGGTGCAAAGGTGCAAAGTCTATGTTCAATCTGCCACAACCCGGTGCGGTTTACCGCAGCGATGGTACAACTGCCTTTACCTTATGGGCGCCAACTGCTGCGACCGTTGAACTGATCGTTCTTGATCCGAAACCCCGGACAGTGACGATGAAACCGATCGGATATGGCTGCTGGCATGGGGTCACGGAGGCGCCACCCGACACACGCTACCGCTACCGACTCGATGGTCAACGGGAGCGACCTGATCCGGCATCGCGCTGTCAACCCGAAGGTGTGCATGGCCCATCGGCAGTTGTCGATCATAACTTCGACTGGAGTGATGCGGCGTGGCGCGGCGTACCCCTCACCGATCTCGTGATCTACGAGCTACACGTCGGCACCTTTACCCCAGAAGGAACCTTCACGGCCATCATCCCCCATTTACCGATGCTCCGTGATCTCGGCGTGACGGCTATCGAACTTATGCCGGTAGCCCACTTCCCCGGCCAACGTAATTGGGGCTACGATGGCGTCTATCTCTACGCTCCACACACGGTCTATGGGGGCGTCAAGGGTCTGAAGCAATTGGTCGATGCCGCCCATGCCCACGGTATAGCCGTTATCCTCGATGTGGTCTACAATCACTTTGGTCCTGAAGGCAACTATTTGTGGGACATCGCACCGCCGGCGTTTACCGATCGCTACCGCACACCGTGGGGATCGGCGATCAATTACGATGGTCCCGACAGTGATCTGGTCCGCTGGTTGATCATCGAGAACGCCCTAGAATGGCTGCGCGAGTATCATATTGACGGCTTACGGCTCGATGCAACGCATGCGATCTTCGATGTATCGCCGTACCACCTGCTTGAGGAGTTAGCCGACCGGGTACGCGAACAAGCGATCCGCCTTGGTCGTCCGGCGTATCTCTTCGCCGAGCACCCGCTCAACGATCCGCGCTTTGCCCGTCCTAAGGTCCTCGGTGGCTACGGTTTAAGCGGCATTTGGTCGGACGATTTTCATCACGCCCTGCATAGTTTTCTCACCGGTGAACAAAACGGGTACTACGCAGGCTTCGGTAGTTTGGCACAGATAGCGACGGGCATCGAGCGTAGCTTTGTCTTTGCCGGTGAATATTCACCGCACGCCCGCCGTCGCTTTGGTCGCGATCCTTCCGATCTTGCCCCCGAACAATTTGTGGTCTTTTTGCAAAACCACGACCAAGTCGGTAATCGTGCTATCGGAGACCGACTAGGGGCAACGTTGAGTGAAGCGCAATTACGGGTTGCTGCCGCGACGGTGCTGCTCAGCCCGTATACACCGTTGATTTTCATGGGGGAGGAGTATAACGAGCCGGCGCCTTTTCAATATTTTACCGACCACAGTGACCCGGCGCTCATTACCGGAGTACGCGAGGGCCGTAAACGTGAGTTTGCCGACTTCTTGCGCCCCGGCCAAGAAGTGCCTGACCCACAAGATCCGACCACATTTACCCGCTCGAAACTCAATCACGCTCTACGCACGGTCGGCAGGCACACGGCCCATCAGGCTTTTTACCGCGAACTGTTGGGGTTACGGCGTAAGCTACCGGGGTTGCGTCAACGGCCCCGTACCTACGTCCATGGTCAGACAATCGTGGTAGAATGGCCGCACATCCGGCTGCTGCTCAATTTCGGCCCGGATTCAGTGCGGATCGAACTGCCGGCAGCATCCTGGCAGATCCGGCTCGATAGTGCAGACCCGCCCGCAGCAATCTTAGACGGCACGAGCATCACTTGCAGCGGGCATAGCGCTGTGCTGCTAACCTCACACGATGAGTAACACTCGCGACCTCAATCCCATACGGTCAGCGAGCGATCTCACCGTGTATTGGCTGACTACCGCAACTCCGTCTGTCGTGCAACACATACCTGTAGTCAAACAACCTAACGGAGCGTCTACCATGGCCGAGCGGCTGATTTGTATTCACGGTCATTTCTACCAGCCGCCACGCGAAAATCCGTGGCTCGAAGCAGTCGAACAGCAAGACTCGGCATACCCCTATCACGACTGGAACGAGCGGATTACCGCCGAGTGTTACGAGCAAAATGCTGCCTCGCGCATTCTTGATAGCCAAAACCAAATTGTTCGCATTGTCAACAACTATAGTCGGATCAGTTTTAACTTTGGCCCCACCCTGCTAACATGGTTAGCCGCTCATGCACCGCAGGTGTATCAAGCGATCCTGCAAGCCGATCAGGAAAGTCACCATTACTTGGGAGCTGGCTCGGCGATGGCACAGTGTTATAACCACATCATTATGCCACTCGCATCGCGTCGCGATAAGGTAACGCAAGTCATCTGGGGTATTCGCGACTTTGTCCATCGCTTTGGACGGGAACCCGAAGGTATGTGGCTCCCCGAAACGGCAGTTGATCTGGAGACGCTCGACATCATGGCCGAACACGACATCAAGTTCACGATCCTTGCACCCACGCAAGCTAGTCATGTGCGTAAAATCGGCGAAATGATTTGGCATGATGTAAGCGGCGGGCGGATCGATCCGACGCAGCCGTATCTGGTGAAATTGGCGAGCGGCCGCGCTATCACGGTCTTCTTCTACGATGGGCCGGTCTCGCGTGCGGTAGCGTTCGAGCGACTTCTTAGCAGTGGGGTTGGATTTGCCAATCGGCTGGCCAGTATTTTTAACGACCAACGCTCATGGCCACAACTCGCTCATATTGCAACCGATGGTGAGACCTACGGCCATCACCATCGCCACGGCGATATGGCATTGGCGTATGCCTTACACTACATCGAAGAAACCGGTCTGGCGAAACTTACCAACTACGCGGCGTACCTACAACGCTACCGGCCAACGTATGAAGTACAGATCATCGAACGCACCTCGTGGAGTTGTGCGCACGGTGTGGGGCGCTGGTCAACCGATTGCGGTTGCAGTACCGGCAGTAATCCCGGTTGGAATCAGGCATGGCGTGCGCCGCTACGTGCTGCCCTAGACTGGTTACGCGATACGATTGCGCCACGATTCGAGGGTTATGCCCGCCGTCTGTTGCACGATCCATGGGCAGCGCGTGATGATTACATCAGCGTTATTCTTGACCGTTCACCGGAAAACGTCGCCGCTTTTATCGGTCGGCATAGCCGTGGCCGGCTGGATGATCACCAGCGGATTGCAGTCCTGAAGTTGATGGAGCTGCAGCGCCACCTGATGCTGATGTATACCTCGTGTGGCTGGTTTTTCGATGATCTGAGTGGGATCGAGACGATACAGGTCATGATGTACGCCGGCCGGGCTATCCAACTGGCTCACGAACTGTTTGGTGAAGAGATCGAGGGTGAATTCCTCAATCGACTGGCACAAGCGCGCAGCAACCTGCCGTCACGGGGTAACGGACGCGATCTCTACGAACGGCACGTGCGTCCGGCGATGGTCGATCTGCGCAAAGTCGGTGCTCATTATGCAATGACTGCCCTCTTCAACGGAGTAGGTGAACACGAACAGATCTATGCCTACACCGTTGAGCGTGAAGATTACCATCTCTTGCTAGCAGGAAAGTCGCGATTGGCACTTGGCCGCATTCGCATCATCTCCAACATCACCGGGGAATCCACTCGCCTCAGCTTCGGCGTCTTACATCTCGGCGATCACAACATATCCGGTGGTGTCCGTGAATACCAGAACGAGCAAATATACCAGCAACTGATTGAAGAGTTGAGCGAACTCTTTCTGCGCGCCGATATACCTGGCGTCATTCGCATGGTCGACCGCAATTTTGGTCAAGAACAATATTCTCTCAAACTTCTCTTCGGTGACGAGCAGCGCCAGATCCTCAATCGCATTCTTACATCGAGCCTTGCTGAAGCCGAAGCTGCCTATCGCCAAATCTACGAAAATCACGCGCCGCTGATGCGCTTTCTCGCCAGCATGGGAATGCCGGTCCCGCGAGAATTTCAGATTGCAGCCGAATTTGCCATTAATACCGAATTGCGTCGCCTCTTTGAAACGGAACCTCTCGATTTTGACCGCATTAACAGCCTCTTGCGCGAAGCACAGCGATCGGGGGTGACGCTCGATGCAGAAGGGCTTAGTTATGCACTGGCCCGTACCATTCGCAATATTAGCGAGAACTTCTATCAGAATCCGGAAGATCGCGCATTGCTGACTCAGCTCGATGCTGCGGTCGGCCTGGCGCGCAACCTCCCGTTCGAGGTTGATGTCTGGCATACGCAAAACGTGTATTACAAGTTGTTGCAAACCGTGTATCCGCAGATGGAAGCCGATACCCGTGCCGGATTTGCCGATGCTTATGCATGGATTAGGCTCTTCCGGTCATTGGGAACTAAATTGCGCTTCCGTCTGCCAGCAGGAGAGCCATGATTGATGCAGAATTGCGTATTCCCCGTGCCACGTACCGCCTACAACTGAACGCCGATCTCACGTTTACCGATGTCGCCCATCTGGTGCCCTACTTCGTTGATCTTGGAATCAGTGATCTCTACTTTTCACCAATCTTGACCCCACGAGCCGGCAGTCGTCACGGCTACGATATTACCGATCATTCACAACTCAACCCTGAACTCGGTGGCGAGGCCGGATTCACCCAGCTTGCCGAGACCTTACGCGCTCATCAACTCGGTCTGATCCTTGATGTCGTACCCAACCACATGGGGATTGGCGATCCGCGGAATGTGTGGTGGCGCGATGTCCTGGAAAACGGGCCAAGCTCAATCTTTGCCCCGTACTTTGACATTGACTGGGATCCGGTGGCGCCCGAATTGCACGGCAAAGTGCTGTTACCGGTGCTCGGTGATCAGTACGGGGTTATCCTCGAACGAGGTGAACTACGTTTGTACTACGACGACGATGGCGGGTTCAGTCTGGGCTATTGGGAGCACCGGTTTCCGTTGAATCCGCGGAGCTACGCCGACATTCTGACGCAAAAGCTTGATGATCTCCTGAGTAACCTTGGTAGCGATCACCCTGATGCAATTGAGTTGCAGAGTATCATCACTGCTATCGGTTACCTGCCTTCACGTCACGAGGTATCACCTGAACGGATAATTGAGCGCAACCGCGAGAAAGAGGTGATTAAACGTCGGATTGCGACGCTGGTCGCGAATAGTGAACCGGTACGTCAGATGATCGCGCAAGCACTGGCCGACTACAATGGTGATCCGTCCGATCCAAAAAGTTTTGACTTACTTGATGCGTTACTTGCCCGTCAATCGTACCGGTTGGCGTTCTGGCGGGTAGCAACCGAAGAGATTAACTACCGTCGCTTCTTTGACATCAACGATCTAGCCGCCATCCGCGTCGAACTTCCCGATGTCTTACAAGCTACTCATGATCTGATCATGCGCTTGTTGGCCGAGGGGATTGCGACCGGCGCCCGCATCGACCACCCCGATGGCCTCTGGCAACCGGCCACCTATTTTCGTCAATTGCAAGAGAGTTACCTACGGTATGCCGCCGCATTCCGCTTTGGAGGGAGCGCCCCTGCCGATCTCGATGAGCAGATCCGGCGACGACTCGCGCAGGCTGAGCGTGGTGAACGGCCATGGCCGCTCTACGTCGTCGCCGAGAAAATTCTGAGCCATGGCGAACCGTTACCCTCGGATTGGGCCGTCGCCGGAACAACCGGCTACGATTTTCTGAACCAGATTGGGAGCGTCTTGATCGACCGCAGTAGCCAGCGAGCAATCAACCGACTGTATCGCCAATTTGCCGGGCCGCAGCCCACTTTCGCCAATCTGGTCAATAGCAAAAAGAAAGAGATCATGCTCGTCTCGCTCGCCAGTGAAGTCAATACGCTCAGTCATCTACTTGACCGGCTGGCCGAACGCACACGACGTTACCGTGACTTCACTCTGAACAGCCTGACGTTTGCCATCCGCGAGGTGATTGCAGGGATGCCGGTGTACCGTACCTACATCAGCTCTGATGGTGTTGTGAGCCAACGTGATGAGCAGGCAATCCGCATGGCGGTGCGCGAGGCAAAGCGACGTAACCCACGCACAGCAGCGCAGATCTTCGACTTTATCGAGGATACATTGCTCTTGCGCAATCTTGACCTCTTTGCGCCGGAGGTACGCGATGATGTGGTGCGCTTCGTGATGAAGTTCCAGCAACTCAGTGGGCCGGTGATGGCGAAGGGTGTGGAAGATACAGCATTTTATGTCTACGATCGCCTGGTCGCATTGAATGAGGTAGGTGGTCATCCCGAACTCTTCGGCTGCGAAGTGAGTGAGCTACACGCCGCCGCTCAAGAACGGCAGCGCCACTGGCCGCACAGTATGGTCACCACTTCTACCCACGATACCAAGCGTAGCGAAGATGTGCGCGCACGGATCAGTGTCCTTAGCGAGTTGCCCGATGAGTGGCACCGACACGTGATCCGCTGGAGCCGACTAAACGCGGCTAAGCGCAGTACCATCGAGGGTGGGATGGCGCCGAGTCGTAATGATGAATACTTGCTCTATCAAACACTGGTCGGTACGTGGGAATCGATGGATCAGCTTGAAACCTTTACCCAGCGGATCGCTGCCTACATGGAGAAGGCAACCCGTGAAGCTAAGGTGAATACGAGCTGGATCAACCCTAACGCCGATTATGATGTTGCCGTCCAACGCTTTGTGCGAGGTATTCTCGATCCACGTCGCTCGCGTCGTTTCCTCGATAGCCTCGATGCCTTCGCCCATCGGATCGCCGTTTTTGGACGGTGGAATAGTTTGACCCAGACGATTGTCCGTCTCACCACACCGGGTGTGCCCGATCTTTACCAAGGATGCGAATTGTGGGATTTTAGTCTGGTTGATCCGGATAATCGGCGACCGGTCGATTTTCAGCGTCGAGTAGCACTCTTGGCCGATCTGCGTGCCCGACAGGCGGCCTGCGAGAAGGCTGCACTAGCCGATGAGTTGTTGGCGTCGGCGGCAGATGGACGGATCAAGCTCTACACGATTGCTACGGCGCTTGATCTCCGTCGCCAACGACCCGAACTCTTCAGTGCCGGTGAGTATCTACCGCTGATGGCAAGTGGACCTGCTGCCGAACACGTGATCGCCTTTGCGCGTCGGCATCCGAGTGCCGGTGAAGCAATCACGGTTGCACCGCGGCTTACGGCACGCCTGAGTAACGGGCATGAATTACCGCCGATCGGTGAGTTGTGGGACGAGACATGGTTGCCCTTGCCGCAGAGTACGCCAGGTAGCCGGTATCACAACCTTTTCACCGGCGAACGTCTCGTCGTGACCGAGCACTCGGCAACGCCGGGGCTGGCCCTCGCCGAGATATTGCGGCGCTGGCCGATTGCCCTGTTGGTGCGTGAAGATTAGACGAACGGCATGGTAGAAGCGATAACGCTGCACAATGGCTCATATCGGCTAAAACTTCTGTTTACCTTCATCAGCATTTTCGGCTATACTATTTATGGTTACCTGATCGCCTGATCGCCGTCGATGGGGACGGAACGTAAGCGTATGAGTGTGCGTCTTCGTTGTCGTGCCCCGCTACGGCGAACCGTGGCGGGTATTTACTATTGGCGCATAGCTAGAGGGAGGGATTCTAATGACCGTCTCGATCAATGAAATCAGCGCCAGTCCGAGCTTTGGACACGATCTACCGCCGCATACCCTTCGCGATATGCTCCGGTACATGATGTTGGCCCGGGCACTCGATGAGCGTATGTGGGTGCTAAACCGAGCCGGAAAAGCGCCGTTCGTGATTAGTTGTCAGGGGCATGAAGCTGCTCAGGTCGGCGCGGCGTTTGCCTTACAGCGGGGCAAAGATTTTATCCTGCCTTACTATCGTGGCTTAGCTACGGTGTTGGTGATGGGAATGACGCCGACGGAAGTGATGCTTGGTCTCTTTGCACGCGCCACCGATCCAAGCTCAGGTGGTCGCCAAATGCCGGCTCACTACGGATGTCGTCGTCTCAAAATCGTGACCCAATCGTCGCCGGTCGGCACGCAGATTGCGCATGCTGCGGGGATTGGTCTGGCCGAGAAGATCAAAGGTGGTGATGCGGTAGCGTGGGTATCGTTTGGTGAAGGGACCACCAGCCAAGGCGATTTTCACGAAGCGCTCAATTTGGCAGCCGTACACCGGCTGCCGGTCATTTTTCAATGCGAAAACAACGAATACGCGATTAGTGTTCACCAACGGCAGCAAATGGCTGTGGCTAGCGTTGCCGACCGTGGCCCAGCCTACAGTATTCCCGGTATTAGTGTCGATGGTACCGATGTGTTGGCCGTCTACGAAGTTACCCGCCGCGCCGTTGAGCGAGCTCGGCGTGGCGATGGTCCAACGTTGATCGAGGCCCGGGTGGTACGGATGACCGCGCACTCGAGTGACGATAACGACCGCACCTATCGCCCGCCACACGAACTAACATTGGTGCGACACCAAGATCCCATTGTGCGTTTTATCGCCCAACTGCGCGAACACGGCATCTTGAGTGAAGCCGACGAGCAAGCGATGCGCACCGAAGTGGCCGAGATCGTTGATAAAGCGACGACAGAGGCGGAACAGGCACCGATGCCCGAACCGGAGACGCTGTGTGACCATGTGTATGCGCCGGTGCGTCCACGCCGTTAACGCAGAGATGCAGAGGGGGCAACGGCGGAGTACACACAAAGGCGCAGAGACGCAAAGGGATGGTGGGGGATGGGGCAAATGCGCTTGGGGCGACCATCCAAAAAATCTTAGCGACCTTTGCGTGCTTAGCGGCTTTGCGTTAAACGTATTCACGGAGGATAGTATGCCCGAGATGAACCTGCTCGAAGCGATCCGGCAGGCCCTCGATGAGGCGGCGGAGAGGATGGTACACACAAAGGCGCAGAGACGCAAAGGGATGGTGGGGGATGGGGCAAATGCGCTTGGGGCGACCATCCAAAAAATC
>NZ_JBMFNE010000001.1:117343-191310 GCF_049970315.1 Chloroflexus sp. | reverse complement strand
GCGTTAAACGTATTCACGGAGGATAGTATGCCCGAGATGAACCTGCTCGAAGCGATCCGGCAGGCCCTCGATGAGGCGATGGCTGCCGATCCGCGCGTTTTCATTTTCGGTGAAGATGTTGGGAAACGCGGCGGTGTCTTCCGTGTTACCGAAGGGTTGTACGACAAATACGGACCGATGCGAGTGATCGATTCGCCATTGGCCGAGAGTGTGATCATCGGTGCGAGTATTGGCGCGGCACTAAATGATATGCTGCCGATTGCTGAAATCCAATTCGCCGACTTCATTGCCCCGGCGTTTAATCAGATTGTGCAAGAGGCGGCCCGTATCCACTACCGCTCGAACGGTGATTGGGAAGTGCCGCTGGTGATCCGTGTGCCATACGGTGGCGGAATTCACGGTGCGCTTTACCATAGTCAGAGTGTTGAAGCCTTCTTTGCCCACGTGCCCGGTCTTAAGGTGGTGACGCCTTCAACCCCCTATGACGCCAAGGGCTTGCTCAAGAGCGCCATCGAAGACCCGAACCCGGTGCTCTTCCTCGAACACAAGAAGACGTATCGCCTGATCAAGGGTTTTGTCCCGGAAGAGGATTATCGAGTGCCGATTGGTCCCGCCGACATCAAGCGACCCGGTGAGGATATATCGGTCTTTGCGTATGGTCTGATGCTGCATTACTGCCTCGAAGCTGCACAAACACTTGCCGCCGAAGGAGTGAGCGTTGAGGTTGTCGATCTACGCACGCTGCGCCCGCTCGATACCGAGACGATTCTGGCCAGTGTACGGCGCACCGGTAAGGCACTGATCGTCCACGAAGACAATCTGTTTGGCGGATTTGGCGGTGAGGTCGCGGCGATTATCGCTGAGCACGCCTTTGAATACCTCGATGGGCCGGTGATGCGGATCGGTGGACCCGATGTGCCGGCAATGCCATTTGCTCATTCGCTAGAAACAGCGTTTATGCCGTCACCAACTTCGATTGCGACGGCAATGCGCCGGCTCGCAGCCTATTGAGGCATGTCAGTCAAGATACGCCCGTGACAGATAGCAGGTGAATTTCCATGATCGACATCAAAATGCCCCAACTCGGTGAGAGCGTTACCGAAGGTACTGTTGGCCGCTGGCTGAAGCGGCCCGGCGAACCGGTCGCGAAATACGAACCGTTGTTGGAAGTAGTTACCGATAAGGTCGATACGGAGGTACCGGCGCCTGAAGCTGGTGTGCTCCACGAGATTTTGGTTCCCGAAGGTGAGACGGTGCGGGTCGGGACGGTGATCGCACGACTCGCACCGGCAGGGGCTGCGGTGAGCACGCCACCACCGGTGACCGTAAGTGCGGTAGCAGTCTCCACGACCAGTGCCTCGGCAACCACCACGACAACGGTGGCTCCACCGGCCAGTGATGGGCGTAATACCTATCTCTCGCCGGTCGTAGCGCGGTTGCTCGCCGAACACAACCTCGATCCGGTGCAGATTCGCGGTACTGGACAAGGCGGGCGTATTACCAAACAAGATGTTATGCGCTTCCTCGCCGAACGTGAACGCCAAGCGGTGGCCGCGCCGGCTCCCACACCCGCACCGGTCGCTGCTCCTACCCCGGCTCCCACACCCGCACCGGTCGCTGCTCCTACCCCGGCTCCCACACCCGCACCGGTTGAGATTCCTGCTGATGCTGAATTGGTGCCATTGACGCCAATGCGGCGCAGCATTGCCGAGCATATGGCTCGCTCGGTGCGCACCTCGCCGCACGTCACAACTGTGATGGAGGCAGATTTGAGCCGCGTGCTCGCCCATCGAGCCGCTCATCAAGAAGCCTTTAATCGGCAAGGTGTGCGTCTCACGCTTACCCCATATTTCATCATTGCCGCTATTGCCGGACTACAAGCCGTACCGGTATTCAACGGCAGCTTCACCGAGCAAGGTATCATCCTACATCGCCGTATTAATATGGGGATTGCAGTTGCGCTCAACGAAGGTTTACTGGTGCCGGTTATTCCTGATGCTGACGAGAAGAATCTGCTCGGCTTAGCCCGTGCCGTCAACGATCTCGCCGAGCGGGCACGTACCAAGCGTCTGCGCCCAGAAGAAACGCAAGGTGGTACGTTTACCATCACGAACCACGGGGTGACCGGCAGCCTATTTGCGACGCCGATCATCAATCAGCCGCAGGCAGGTATTCTCGGTATCGGTGCAGTGGTCAAACGACCGGTAGTTATTTCCCAAAATGGGCTTGATGCCATCGCCATTCGTCCACTCTGCTACCTTTCGTTCACCTTCGATCACCGAATTGCCGATGGCGCCACCGCCGACCGATTCCTCGCTACCGTTAAACAGCGGCTCGAACGTTGGGAGAGTTAAGGTTGGATCGATAGGTACTGAGGAAGGTAGAGAATACACTCACCTTCCTCAGGCTTATCCGGTCGGCTAACGTATTACTCGGCGAAACGATCACGTCCAATCTCGCTTCGCATACCCTCGTAGGTCTTTGGCTGACTCTCTTGCCTTCACTAACTTACGCATAGATAAAACTACAATTTTAGCTATCTTCATCAAAATCCAAAACCCATTCCAACGATAACAAGACAAAAACGTTGGCATGAAACGACTAATCTACAAGGACAACATCTATGGATCGTGCTTATTTTTACACTTGAGATGATGCGGTAGGCCACGACATAGTAGACAGTCGCAATTAAGCGTGTTATATTCAGAGACAAACTTGAGCTATATTCTGAGCATACCGGCATGCAAGAGATTGTCATTCCCTTTCAGATTGTGATTGGCACCCTCAGGCCACAAGGCTACCCATTGCGTGCTTTATGCGGCGAACGCAAGGCCGAAGCGACGATGTCACCGCCATTGCTGACGGGATCACCGGCGGACATGGGGGTCGAGCTTGGCAACATGCTGCTACAAGCACCCATTCGGAGACTGCTTATCGAAGCTGCCCGCGATGCTATCGAACAGGGCGCACGGATGCAGATGCAACTGGTAATAGAACCCCCAGAATTAGTAGCCCTCCCGTGGGAATGGATGGCACTGCACAAAGGCGAACAGCATTGGCAACCGGCTCTCCGTGAAGATTACACCCTTGTGCGCATCAGTCCTCGTGCCATCCGACCATTACCACCTCGTCGGGTAAGTGGGCCGCTCCGGCTCTTGATCGCGGTTGCGCGCGGTTATGAAGAAACCGCTGATACGCTAGGCGAGGCGCTGATCGAACCCGTTCGGGCTGGTCTGTTGGTAGTCGACCGACTACGCGACGCAACGGCTGATGAGGTGGTAGCCGAGTTGGCCGCCGAGCCGCGCCATCTGTTGCATATCATCGGCGACATCGAACAGCCGCTACGGCAAGCCCCTCGGCTCCGCTTGGGCCGTGCGGTAAATGCCAACGAACTGGCCGAGCTGCTGGCAAGCCTCGATGATCTCCGGTTGATCACAGTAGCCGGAACGCCATCTGAGGCTTGTACCATCTTTACCGCCAATCTCCATGCAGCCGACGGTCGGGCCGTGGCCGCATTACCCGACGTAAACCCAACCGCCCAAGCCCACTGGAGTACCACCTTTTATCAAGCACTGGCAAGCGGTGAACCGGTTGATATTGCAATGACGATTGGCCGCACGGCGTTGATAAACGCTGTCGAATCTTGGGGCGCACCGCAGCTCTACCTCGCACCCGGCGGCGAACAGCTCTTTCGTCCCGGCGAACCGCCGATTGCACCGGTTCCACCGGAAGCAATCCGTCCCCTTCGGCAACTTTCAGCACCGTTACGCCGACCACGTTTCACCCCCGCCGAAACGGAGGTCGGTACACCAACCCGCCGACTCCAAGCCTTGACGCGCCGGTTTCATCTCCAACCACAAGTGGTCGCTCTGATTATCGCCAGCTTGGTCCTGATCCTCTTAGTCAGCCAAGTGATTAATGTGCCGGGCAATAACGCGCTCCCGACCTCGGTGGCTACCCCAACTCCACCGCTGTTGCTCGATCCAGTGCGGATTCCGGTGCCAACACTCTTTCCTACTCCATCGCCTTAAAATTGGCAAGATATGATAACGGTATTTGTAGGGGTGCGCCGACCGACGCTTTAGATTTCTCGCTGCGCTCGCAATGACAGGGGGTGGGTGCTGTGTTCGCAATGACACGGAGGGGGACACGTGCCGCGTGCGCCGACCGACGCTTTAGATTTCTCGCTGCGCTCGCAATGACAGGGGGTGGGTGCTCGCAATGACAGGGGGAGAGTGCCGTACTCACCATGACACGGCGGGGCGCGCTTGCCACACCCCTGCGCATCGACCTGCACCATCCGTGAAGAATTCGGAGTATAATGTACAAATACAACTAGATCGCCCTTAAACTTGCCATTAGTAATGTTTTAAAATCGCAAAAAGTCGGGTATATTAGGAACATTGCTATCTATAGGTGGTCTCCTCTCATAGGTTTTGGTGGTTCCTTCTTGCCAGCATACCACATTGAGTGGCTATTCTCTAAAACCGTTAGGCTCTCAGGGTCTTAGCCCCAAAACGATATCCACAGTACCAGAAAGGAGTACTAATGCCTATCCCCCTTGATGTTGGATACGCCGATCAGCTTGACGCTACTGACGATCTGGCCGGCTTTCGCCAAGCGTTCATTAATGATGATCCTGATCTGATCTATCTCGACGGCAACTCATTGGGGCGGTTACCACGAGCGACGGTTGATCTGGCCGCCGATCTGGTGCAACGACAATGGGGTTGCCGTTTGATTCGTGGCTGGAATGAGGGGTGGTTTGATCTGCCCGAACGGATCGGTGCTAAGATTGCCCGCCTCATCGGCGCCGAACCCGACGAAGTGATTGTTGCCGATAGTACCTCGGTCAATCTGTTCAAATTGGTCATTGCTGCCCTGCGTGCTCGTCCTGGGCGTGAGCGAATTGTCAGCGACGATCTGAACTTTCCCTCCGACCTCTACATTTTGCAAGGCGCGGTCGATCTACTCGGCGGACGGCATGAAATTGCTCTCGCCTATTCGAGTGATGGTATTCACGGTCCGGTCGAGACCATCTTGGGACTACTTGATCAAACTACGGCACTCCTTACCTTATCGCATGTAACCTTTAAGAGCGGCTTTCTGTACGACATCAAAGCGCTCACGGCTGCTGCGCATGCCGTGGGAGCTTTGACCGTCTGGGATTTGAGCCATTCGGTAGGAGTGGTGCCTATTCATCTTAAGGAAAGCGGCGCCGATATGGCGGTAGGCTGCTGTTACAAATACCTCAACGGCGGGCCAGGTGCACCGGCGTTTTTGTACATTCGCCGTGACCTGCAAGAGCAATTGGTCAACCCTATCGCCGGCTGGATGGGGCAACGCAATTTGTTTGACTTCGATCTCGCTTACCAACCGGCTCCCGGACTACGTCGGTTTCTGATCGGTACGCCGCCGGTGGTTTCGCTGGCGTTGATCGAACCGGGAGTAGATTTGTTACTGGCCGCCGGCATAGAGCGACTGCGGGCCAAATCGATTGCACAGACCGAATACTTGATCGAGCTGTGGCAACAGCGGCTGGCTCCGCTGGGGTACACTCTCAACTCACCGCGCGACCCGGCCCGGCGCGGCTCACATATCTCGCTTGGTCACCCAGAAGGGCTTGGCATCGATTTAGCGCTGATCAACGAACTAGGGGTCCTGCCTGACTTCCGTACTCCCGACAACATCCGGCTTGGAATTGCTCCGCTGTACACCAGCTTCCGCAACATTCACACTGCGGTCGAGCGGTTGGCCCAAGCTGTCACCGAGCAGCGGTATCTCAACTATCGTGACCATCGCCCAAAGGTAACGTAGGAGAAGATAAGACGAAACAAGGCATAAAGCATCCCGACTAGTTTTATTTGCAGAACTGAACGTGTTCCAGCTTAACCAATGTTGCCAATAATCCTACGTGACTCTCGGCTTGCATACTGGTGGTGTTGATTCTGATGTACAAGCCGTTTGACACCTATCGCGAAGAAAGAATGGACGGTCGTTTTTATGCACCGGCTTATCATTAATCAGATAACGTTGGCGTCCGGCTATGATTCGCGTGGTACGATTAATGCGCCCCTCATGAATGTCTTGTTCGGTGACCACAACTAATCTTTCGGCGATTGTCAACTCGTCTCTTCTTTCTGGGCTGACTATTTCTCTATATTTCTTTATCCAACCCCCAAGGTTTGTGGTTCCAATTGCAAATGTACGCTCATCGACTTCGTCTGCATGCTTTAATGATGAATTCGTCACAAAAACACAACGACCTTCTGATTTTTTAGATCAAAAACCCTACAACACTTCACGTCGAAATATCGACTTGTCTCTGATACTGTCTGCTAAAAGCCGTTGTCTCGCATTGGCTAACAACGCTACCTGACGAAGCTGAGTGTAGTCCTGTCGTTGATCACACTGCAAAGTCCCGGGTAACCATGTAACTCTTCCGCACTTCAATCGCCAATTAGCTCACTACATCAATTTTGAGTATATAGTCAGGACCGCTCTTATTGGTCATTATTCTATAGTAGACCTCATTGAGGTCCTTTGTGCCCCACCCAAGCGCGCAACAGCAGAAATATCATCCGTTCACGAACCAAACGCTCATCACTGGCAAATAGTTTTTCGTTCTTGTAGAATCACCCTTTGGCTTCTTGCCAAGCTTCTACCATTGAAGAAATTGCCTCTCAGCTCATTGTGACTCTGTACACCAATAGCGCCATGTTTGAAATAGGATACTCTTATTTTCTTGTACAACCTCAACCTCGACATTCCATTTACCCCTTCACCGCCCGCACGCATAGAAATCCCGGCTCACGCATTAATTCAGCGTAATGCTTGGGATCGTTCTCGGCAAATTCGGCAGTGGGCAATGGTTCAAGCACGTAATCGATCCGAAAGCCGGGATAGATCAGCGGGTTAAACACTTCGCTTAGTGGCCGGCGGTATGAAGGCATATTCACCGTGATACCGAAACCGTGCCACGGCGTCACAACCTGCTCAATAGCAAAATAGTTGGCCGATTCGCGGTGCTGGCTGAATTTGGTCTACGGATATTCAATCGAGAAGATGAAAACACCGCTGTGCCGTAGCAGACGATAGAACTCGGTGAATACCTGCTCCCAATCCCGCACATAGTCGAGTACCAACGGGCAGATCACGAGATCGAACGATTGGTGGGCAGAAATGTGAGAGGTTGGCCAAGGTCGGCCTGGAAGACTTGAGCACGGTCTTGGAGCCGTTGCTGTGCTAATCGTACCATCTTGGGGTTGGCATCGACTGCCACCACCTCTGCACCACGGTCGAGCAACAGTTCACTGTAGATACCTGGCCCGCAGCCGGCGTCGAGAACGCACTTACCACGCACATCAAGCAATAGTGAGAGCATTGCCGGATGTTCGTAGTACGCGTTGTGCGGCTTGGTGAGCACTTGTTCGGCGTACCGTTCGGCTAGCAGATCATACGCTTGTTGAGCAATTGGCTTTGGCGGTGACTGGTTCACAGACGTTCCCTTCTCGTGTTTGCCGCGCCAGCGTTCTGACTCCAGATCAGACTCTGACATAGCCGTGACAGGTCAAATGTTAGCAGAAGATAAAAAAGCGCAAGAGTTGGTCAAAAACCAAAACCGGTTGGGTACAGGTACCATTAAAACCCGAACAACGCCGTGATCTCTGTCGAAGTAAATGTCTAAATAGCGTAGTTCACGCTAGCGGAGCGTATGTACGATCCTGCGACCAAAGACAATCGCTAACCAGAGAAAGTCTCGTAACAAAATCCGGTGATGGTGATAATGCACGCATGTCAAACCAATGCAAGAGGTGTGCGTCAGGCACCAGCACCCTGGGTAAAGATAGCAGTTGCGACAAGAAACGTGATGATAGTTAGTGGACGCATAGTCAGATTTTTACCAGTATCCCTTTTCTTAGCAGCCATACGATGGCATGCGGCAGTTGCACGACCGCACCCCACCCTACACCCGGTGGACGACTCGCTGGATGGCGGCGGTATCATCGCCGCACCCCACCCTACACCCGGTGGACGAATACACGCCACACGATACTGCCGCTCGTACATCGTCCAACCAGCTCACACCCGGTCACACTCCGAACCGCGGGTCGCAGCGTTGGCGCAGCCCTGCCACATGCCGCACGATAATCTGACCACGACTGCTACTGATCAAGCCATCGTCGTTAAAATCGGCCAAAATCCGGCTCACTACTTCACGCGAAGTGCCCAACTCGGCGGCAATCTGCTGGTGCGTCGCACTAACCGTCGGTGGATCACCTTGGGCATGCCGTAACAAGAACTCAGCTAACCGTACATCAACTCGACGGAAGGCAATCTCATCAACAATGGCCATCACCGTCGCCAAGCGGTGCGAGAGCAACTGGAACACGTAATCACGCCACTCGCGGTAATGGTCGATCCATTCACGAAATGTCGCCTGATCAACAACAAATGCCGCTGCATCGTGCTCTACCACGGCAATCGCCGGGAAGTTGCGCTGACTCAACACGCAACTGGTAGTGAGAATACAACTCTCGCCGCGTCCAAAACGGTAGAGGGTGATCTCGCGTCCGGTTTCACCGATTTTGAGCACCCGTACCTGCCCACCGGCCAACACGGCAAAGACGTTACATTCATCGCCTTCGGCAAAGATAGTGGCGCCGGCCGGCAGCCGCAAGAGAGTCGCCTGCACGGTGAAATCGCGCGCAATTGCCGCTGTTGGATCACGTAAAAAGGGTAAGATATCGCCGGCAAGATGTAGTTCGTGCGGTTGGAGCATACGACTCCTTCCATTCTAGAATGGTGATGGAACGAGTATCGCCGCATTCAGGCGATACTCGTCTCGCCGAGTGTGAGGAGCACTGCATAATGTGCTCCTTTCGGCTGTTTACCTCGTACTAACCAAGCCGCAAGAGTTTTCGTCCGGCCAACACGGCTCCGGCAGCCAATGCCCCTGCCCCCAACGCGATAGGCCCCCAACGACGTGTACGGGTATCGGCCAACACCACCCGTGCCGTATTGTAGCCACTCGCACCAAACACCCCACCACCCGGATGGGTGCTTGCGCCGGTAAGGTACAGGCCTTTAATCGGTGTGCGGTAGCCAGCCAATTCGGGCAAAGGCCGGAAGAAGAACATCTGATCAAAGCTCATCTCGACATGCATTACGTTTCCACGCAACAACCCAATACGTCGCTCCAGATCGAGTGGCGTCTGGATAAAACGGTCGATAATCTTACCGCGCATATTGGGGGCATAACGATAGAGTACCTCGAGGATCGAATCGGCGACCGACTCACGAATATCATCCCAATGGCGATTACCACTCAGTTGATAGGGAAAATATTGCGCCCATAAAAAGACCGTATGCTTACCAGGTGGTGCAACGTCGGGATCAATGGCCGAGAAGGTCATCGCAATCACTGCCGGATCGCGACTCGGTTCACCGCGGAGGTAGTCTTCGTAAGCCCGCCGCACATAGTTCATACTCGGACTGAGCAACTGAAGGCCGTGATGGCTCTCGTGCGGACGACCATAGCTACGGGCTGCACTATAATCGGGCAACTCTTCGGCAGCACAGCGCACCGTCATCCCAAAACCGTTACCGATCCGAATGTGATGAAGCCGCCGGACCAGTTCGGCACTAAGGTGTTCGGGACCGACCAATTGCAGGAATGTCGTCAACACGTGGGCATTTGAAACTACAATCGACGCTGAATAGCGTTGGCCATCAGCCGTCTCCACCCCCTGGACCTTACCGTTATTGACGATAATCCGGCGTACCGGCGCATCAAGGACAACCTCGCCACCCATGGCCTTGAGCGAGCGGGCCATCGCTTGCGTCAGCATTCCCGATCCACCCCGTGGATGTTTAGCACCACTGTAGTGCAACATCGCGTGCCAACCGAAGAAATCGCCGGCACCGATTTCGTCCGGTGGTGGGCCGCTCTGCGCCGCTAGCCACGTCATCGCGGACCGCATCGCCTCACTCTCAAACGTCTCCTCAATCAGTTGTGCATAGCTGGTGAAGAGACGGCGCGTGACTTCGAGCGCATTCTGTTCGGATCTCGGCAGACGAGGAATACTCGAAGCAACCTTGCCAAACAAGCGCGTGACCGACGGTGGGTTTAAGAACACGTCAAACACAGCTTCATTCAACGGCGTCCAGAAGTCGAGAAAGCGGCGATACGCCTCCGCATCGCGTGGACTGACAGTTGCAATACTCTGGCAGGTACGCTCGACATCGCGGTAGAAGTAGATCGCGCCACTCCCGTCAGGCAAGGGGTAAAAGGCATAAGGATCCATGTCGATGTATTCAAGCCCATGCCGTTCAAGTTCGAGGTCGCGCACGATGGGGGTAAGGTGGATCATGATATGGGCTGATGAACCGACATCGATCTTGTAGCCGGGGATCACTTCTTCAGTGCAGACAGCACCCCCGACAATAGGTCGACGTTCGAGCACCAGGACGCGCTTACCGGCCTTCGCAAGATAGCCGGCACAAGTCAGCCCGTTGTGCCCGCCGCCGACCACAATCACGTCATAATCGGTTGATGATGGCATAGTCTCCCCTAAGCTTTATACTAGTCACATTTGTAGTATACCGTCAGATGGGTGAAAGATGGTAGGGGAGAAAGGTTCGATAAAGTATCTCCATCGCTGGTCTCATCAGGGTCGGCAAGAGCGGTCTTATCGTCGCACGCGATAGATCACGACTTCATCCTGAGCAAAAACCTGCTCACCCACCTGAGCTAGTGCGGCCAGACGGTCGGCCGAATAGCGTTCACGTTCGAGGGCGCCAATGTAGATATAGTCGATCTGGTACTGTTCAATGAGGGCCTGAATGCGAGCCAGATCACCACTACGGTAGATAGTATCGACTGCGCGGCAGCGCGGGCCGAGTTCGGCCAGTGCCGCCGCGTCACCACCGCGCCACTGCATTTCGTGTCCTACCCATCCCAGCACGGTCGCATACCCAGTCGCTGCGGCCACGCCACCGAATCCCTGCCAGTTGTACGAGCCGCCACAACGCGGTGTTTCACTGCCAGACGCGACGGCCGCCTCGTTTTCGAGAGCCACAGCTTCAAGCACCACACTACCTGCCGGAGCATAGCGCCGCAACCACGAGATCGATGCCGCACCGGCTGCGCTCTGCTCGCGCGGGGTGTAGCCGTTGAGACCGATCCATGGCCCACGCCCAATATCGCGCACCACGAGCAACGGGTAGATGCTGGCTCCCATCAAGAGCACAACCCCACACAAACTGACGACAGCAGCCGCAAACCGTCGCCACCCGACCGCTCCACCACCCCACATCCACCACAATCCAACCGGCGCGAGGATGCCCCAGAGGAGCCAAACCTGATAATAGAACTTGAAAACGGTATTCATGCGGGCCGATAGACCCTCAAAAACATCGCGGATGTAGATAATCTCCACCCCGAAGAGGATGGCACACCCTAAAGCAGCGATCAGCAGACCAACCCGTACCCCCGTTTCGACGGCAACAAGAGCACGTTGGCCGAAGACCCAGACCAACCCGGCCAGTGCTATGAGTGGAAAGCCGATCAGGAGACCAACGACTAACAAGATCACCGGCAACCACGACCACCAACGCGGTTGTAATGAGTCGGATAACGCAACATGATACGCCGGCCGGTACAGATAACTACCGGCGATAATCGGTAATCCCATCAGACCAAAGATGATCACGAAGCTGTGCCAACCACTCCGTTCACCCAGATACACACCGATCACACTCGTGAGCCGACTGAGAATTGGCACATCCAGCCACGGTGTCGCTCCACCGACCGGTGAACGAAATGTGAGATGAAAGGGGAGAAAGAGCACAAACGCCAGTACAGTAATGATCCCCGCTTCGCGCAACCATGTCCGCCACCCAAAGGTAGTACCAGCCTGATAGGACACTAACGCCAAACCACCCAAGTAGAGCAACAGATAGGTCGGCAGATCCCAACTGTTGATAGCGTACAGACTACCGAGAATAATCCCGTGGAGTATCCGCATCAACCAGCCAGCACGACCGGTAGGAAAGAGTGCAACAACCGAAGTTACACTATGAGCGCTCGCCACCTGCGCCTCACCCGCATCAGTATCCGATCTGCTGCCGGACGTATGGCTTGGTGGTGTCGCCACTACCACCAGCACGAGGCCAATCGCCAGTGTTGCAAAGGGCAACGCCATCACGTGCGGGTGCATATCACCGAGACGAAAACTGAAAAAAGGGAATTCGGTGATCGTATAGCGTCGCTCGCGCCGTGGTGGATCACCGACAACACGGTACCCATCCCACAGTGAACGCGACGGCCACCACCAGTTAAAATCGTTCCACTTATCGGTACGCCGCCAACCGTCAATTACGCCAAAGTCGTGCGGTGCCGTTTGGAGCGGGTATGGCAAGGTGATAAAATCTTCGCCCCGCAGCGCTTGGCCCAATGCTGCGAGGAGTTGACGATCATCGAGCGCAATCGCACGCTCGTCGCCGGTGAGAACCTGGATCGCACCGGATTGATTACCGGCAACCAAGATGATAACTGCACCGAGCACCCCCAACACACCACGAAGAATCGGTCGTGGTGGATGATTGAGGAGACGGAGCAGTTCGTCAATAATACCGAAAGCGCCTTGGGCCGTCATTGCAGCCAGGAGCGCAAGCGACAGGTTGTAGGCAGTCGCCGGCGGCAACCCACTCAACATCGCCGGAATGGCCATGAGGAGGTAGCCAAAGTAGTAGTAGTTAATGCTGTAGCCGGCTAACCATGGATCGTGGGGTGGAAATAGGCCACTCCGTTGGATGGCGTTGAAGAAGGCAAAATCCATCGGACGCTCGGTGCCCCACGGGGTCGGATCGTGCCCTCGTAACCAGACCACACCGAGAAGGGTCGCGAGAAAGATCGCTTCGCCGGCCAGCCATTGTCCAATCGGAGGACGACGATGGTGCTGTCGCCAAAGCCAAAACCAACCACCACCACCGATCAGCAAACAACAAATCACGATCAGTGGTAGATCGAAGCGGCCAAGGCCCAGCATCGCCAGTAACCACGTAACAAAGCCCGTCAGCAGAAGACCAAGTGGACGTGCTAAAGCAATTCCGAGTGCAGGTACATGGCGAAACAGGCGATAGGCTACCGGCCAGCCGAGCAGGGTAAAGAGCTGGGCCATCCCCCACCAAACCAACACCTCGCCGGCAACGCCGCTCATGGCTGACCCCCTTCGAGGTTGCGCAGCATCACCGTTGCTTCCCCAGCCCAGCGTCCATCAGGGGCCAACTGCAAATAGTGCTGTAGCGCGTCTCTGACGAGGGCGGGCTGGTTGCGGAGCATGAACAGGCGGGCAAGCTGAAAATACGGATCAGGTAAGGCCGGATCAATGCTCATCGCCTGCCCTAGGGCAATCTCAGCCTTGTCGAGCCGACCCCAATCGATCAACGCCATTGCTAATTTGTTGTAGTTGCCGGCAGTGGGACTAGCCTCCACCGCTGCCAGATACGCTTTCTCTGCTTCGTCATACCGCCCAAGATCGGCCAAGATGTCACCCCACAGATGATGCAAACCGACATCGCCGGGGTTGGCCGCAGCAGCCATCGCCAACACCTGCGCCGCCTCACTCAGCCGTCCTTGTTGGCGATACACATCGGCCAAACCAAAGGCAAGGGAACCATTGGTCGGATCGGCAGCAACAGCAGCCTCTAACTCGGACACATCCACCGATGGTTCGTTAGGAGGTGGTGGCGGTGGTACCGGCTGCCCCACCGACGTCGTCTCGGCACGCAACAGACGGTAACTGTCGGGCAAGCCGGTTACGGCATAGATCGCTACCCCATCTTGTTCGTACACCGGTCGTAAATAGCGATCGCGCAACACTGCGAACTTGGTCATGCCTTGAGGATAGAAGGCATGCTCAACCCCACCAACATAGACATAATCAACGTTGTAACGGGCGAGAATCCGCAACGCTGTTTCCGGGTCACTCGTTGTGTAGAAGGTTTCAATATCGCGAACCCGTCGACCGGTGACAAGCGGATCACGCTGTTCGTCGGCGTGCAACGCACTGATGACCGTTGGCAGGCCGGTGGCAGCAGCAACCCGAATACCATAGGCACGGTAGAACCAGAGACTCGATTGAACAATGACCGGTGTTCCAATGATCTGCTGGTTGAGCCAGCGGATTGCCGCTGCATCACCACTGAGATCGACCTGCACCATCGAAGTATCCGGCGCACAGCCGCCAAACGCATTGCAGTCGTAAGTGAAAGTAGCGTGCTGCATAAAAGCCATCCCATCGAGCGTCAGACCGGTCGTGACCGGGAAGCGGGTGACAATCCGCGAAGGAATGGCAACCGGGAGATAGCTCGCTGCCATCAGCGCCGGTATCGCTACGATGATCAACATCGCCGCACGGGCCGGTTGACCACCGCGCCGGTTCAACCACTGCAACAGTCTTGGTAAAAGGCCGGCAGCCGCGAGGCTTAGTAAAACCCAAACATGCAACCCAAATTTAAAAACCGTGTTCATGCGGTACCAATCGCTGCCGTCAAGATGGTCACGGATATAGACGATCTCAACACCCAACGATACGGCCCACGCTAACCAGGCAAGGAGGAGCGCATACCATGCCGGTGCCCCGATAGCCCGTCGCACCAACAGCACACCGGTGAGACTAAGAATAACGAGGAGGATGAGACGCAAAGCCAGCTCTGGCAATGCTGCACCGACAATCAGAACTACCCCTATCCCGCTCAATAACAGTGCCCATGCACGCTCCGGTAGGAAGGGCTGCCAGCGTTTCACGACCGCTCCGCAGACCACCGGCACAATAATCACGAGCGGCAGACCATACAGCAGGAAGTAATCAAATGGTAGTGTGACGTGCGTCGTTACCAAGCCAATCCCACGAACCATTGGCCAGTAACGGTCGAAAAAGGGAGCGAAAAGCAAGAGCGACCCGACACCTAACCCAATAGCTTTGACCACCGCCAACACGAGCGCCGACCAGCGCCATCCATGCCATCGCACCGCACCGGCAATGATCGCTATCCCTGCTAGCAAACCGTAGGTCGGAAAATCCCATGAATTGGTCGCCGCTAGCGTGCCCAGGGTCAGTGCCGTCAGCATCCATAGCGAACGAGACGGTGTATGGTGTCGATCGATCATCCGCCACGCACACCCAATCGCCAACAGCGAGAGAGGAAGGGCGATGAGATGTGGATGGAGATCGGCATAGAGAAAACTGAAGAGCGGAAACTCGTTGATAGTGTACGGAATGACCCGACTAGGCCCGATAAACCAATCCCCAAGCAGTTCGGCATTACCGCTCAGCAGCAGACGCAAACCATTGACACCTTGCGACCAGCCTGCGGGGATCATCGCTGTCAGATTACCGGCCAGTCCGATCAACACCAACGCGACAATACCATACCGTCGCCGACCGCCCAATTGTCGCCCTAGCTCGTAGGCCCCGGCCAACAGCATACCAAAGAGCGTAGCCAGTGCTAGATTAAAGCCAATCGCCGAATCGAGACCGAGTATCTTGATCGGCAGCGACATCAGGTAGAGACCGTAGTAGTAATAGTTGATGTACCCATTGCTGTAGAACGGATCGTAGGGCGGCATCACCGGACTACGCAGGATCGCATTGAGGAACCCTTGCTCCATCGGTTTCTCGCCACCCCAAACCGGATGCCACAGGTCGGGATTAAGCGCACGGATCACCGTCATAGCCGCAAACCCGGCGAGAAAGATCAGTTCACCGGGCACGATCGCTCGCCATGCAGCTCGATGAGGACGAATACCACGCACCCAGAGCGCAAGGTTAAGACCAACCATCGCGGCAAAACCACCGATCAGCCCCACCGTGTCGTAGCGCCATATGCCAAGGCTCGTCGGTAGCCAGATCGCATAGCCGAGCATAATCAACCCGACCGGACGCGCCCACGCCAACCCATACCGGCCCAATGCCCTATATGCCGGCAATGCCCCCAGTCCGGCGATGACATACCACACCAGTAGCCATGCCACAACCGCCAGCCACTGCTGTTCGTTGAACAGCGTATTCCAACCCAATCGCCCAACAGCTGGCAACTCTTGAACCGGTTTGGCTAATTCTAGTGCCGGTGTGGTACGTTTGCTCGGCGGGCGAATCGGCAGATCGTTGGTCAGCATCCGTGGTTGACCCGGCGAACGCACGCGATACAGTACACTCTCGCCCTGTTGGAAGGCAAGTATCAAGTCGCCACGTGCGGCGAGCGCAGCAAATTTAGCCAGTCCTTCAGCGCTGTACAGTTGTCGCTCGACCCCACCGATATAGACGTACTCAACTCCATAGCGACGCAGGGCATCCAGTGCGGTGTCGGGATCGGGTGTGTTATAGATGGTTGCAATCGTCTGCTGCCGATGTGCAATGACCGGTCCGGCATTAACGGCACTCCGCTGCTGAATCTGGTGCCATTCCCAACCGAGAATGGTGGGCAAACCGGTGAAGGCGGCAATGCGTCCGGCCCATTGGTATGAAGGCTGGTGTGCTTCGAGGATAATCGGCGTTCCACGCGCGTTGCGCCGGAGCCAATCAATCACGGCAGCATCTTCATCGAGCGAGTACGCCGGACCGTTACGTGCAGCGGTGATGTTGGCAAAAAAAGCCATACCGTCGAGAGTATGCGGTGCGTCGCGATCCCAGCGATCGGCAAGACGAGCAGGAGTAGCGGTAAGCGGGTAGACCAACCCGGCGGCGAGCAGCAGACCTACCCCGGCACGCAATGACCAACGCCATTGATGCGCCAACCGTGCTGTCGCCGTCCACAACAATGGCATGGCCGCTGCGGTAGCTAGTGCTAATAGCATCCATGCATGCAGACCGAATTTGAACACAGTATTCATCCGGCCCACATCGCCGCGTACCACGACGACCTCAACCAACGCCCATAACCCGATCCCGCCGAGTGCCCACAGGGCAGGTATCAGAAAGGTGAAAGGCCACTGCCGCATCTGCCAGAGTAACCAGATGGATACGACCAGTAGACCAACCAACGGTACGATCGCCGGCACATTAAACGCCAATGCGATTAAGAAAAACACCGCCAAACTCTGTACAATCAGTATGGAGACTCCGCGCCGCCACGTCCACAACCCGATCACGATCAACCAGATCGCCAGCCAATGACCACCGATCTGTACAAGCTGACTCGTTGTCGTTCGTTCGGCAGTGAGAATTGCCTCTAGTAAGGTAGCACCTGCGCCACGCCACACCTCGATCCCACTCGAGTCGGTAGCAAAGTTGGCGATAAACGGGGCAAAGAGCAAGTTCCCGATCGGTGCCGGTGCCACTCCAACTCCTAATGCGACCAAGACCGTTGCCGGCCATCCCCAACCGGCACGCCGTTGGTGGCGTGCGGTCGCCACTGCCACCAACAGACCGGTCAACCCAACAAACGTCGGGTAATCCCACGTATTGGTGGCACGGATCGCACCGGCAACCAAACCCAACCACCCTATCAACCACCAATGAGTAGCTCCACCTGTACGCACCCACGCCAGCCCCAAGCCTAACGCAGCCAGGCTGAGTGGCATCACGATCATATGTGCGTGCAGATCGGCAAAGAGGAAGGTAAAAAACGGAAATTCGTTAATCGTCCCCGGAATAATGCGTGTCGCATCCCAGAAAGCCCACTCCAACCGCCCCTTTGCTACCTGTTCGGCAGCATACCCACTCAGGAACCAACCGGCTTGGGCCAGATTACCGAGCAACAACATCAATACCGGTGCAAGCACACCGGCCACTAACGCAGTACATTCACGCCGGAGTTGCGGGAGACGCGGAGCGAGGAGATTGTAGACGACGCCAAATGCGCCGAATGCGGTTAGGGCAAAGATTGTGGCTACAGCGAGATTATAGCCAACTGCCGGGGCGACCCCGCTGAGATGGATCAAGGCCCCAACGAGCACAAACCCAAAATAATAGTAATTTATGTAGCCACCAGCGTGCCACGGGTCGAGAGGAGGAAATGCCGCACTGCGCAAGACGGCGTTCAAATAAGCGAAATCCATCGGCTTTTCCCCACCACGGGCCGGATGCCACAGATCGGGGTTGAACCAGCGCAACGTCACGCCGAGCAGCAGAAAGCCGATAAAGAGAGTCTCGGCTATCAGCAGCGCCGGCAAACGCTCTTGCCAAATACGCCGCAAGGTGTAACGTGTGCGCCAACTGACAACTGCGCCTATCCCTAACAACCCTATCCCAATCGTCCACAAAGTAACAGGGGCAAAGGGCGCAAGCTGCAAGCTGCCGGCCAGCCATGCCAGATACGCAACCAGTAGCAAGCCACTAATCTTAGCAAGGGTGAAGCCGCGATCGGGTAACCGGTGTAGGTGTGGTCCGATCAGGGCGAAAACGGCCAAACTGAGGGCCTCGATCCAGAATACCCAGAGCAACGGCGCAAACGGGTTGGTACCCAGCCAAGCCCACCAATCGCCACCGGCTGCATAACGTGGCCAAACACTATCGGTCAAGCGCAGCGCCGTCGGATTGCGATCGGCAATCTGGAGCGGTGATTTATAGACTTCACCCCACTCAACCGCAGCCGTTATCAATTGCTCGGCTCGCTCGCGGCTATAGAGCGGTGTTTTGCGAAAAATCAACACACGGGGATGATCGTAGACGGTGAACGCCTCTTCGGCCATCCAGTCGGGAAACCGAATCCCGAGCACAGTCGGGTATGAGGTGATTTCTGCGACTAATTCAAAGCCGAGTTCACCGGTAAATAGGCTATGGTAATACCGCATGAGCGCCGGGTAGCGCATACGTAAGCGCGACGTGCTATCGTAGACCCGGTTACTCGTGAGGGTAATGTAATCGGCACGGTCGAGTTGATCAAGCAATCCAAGCTCACCACCTTGACCGAAATACTTCGCCGGCTCATCTTCGGCATAGGGCGATGAATCGATCCCAAAGAAGGTAATCCCCCACGCCGCATTGGTGGTCGCTTGGAGCGGTAACGGATCATCCCAACGTTCCGAGATCACAAAACTCCCAGGCGGGGCATGTTCGGCTAACCAACGAGCCGCTTGTACCCGCGAATGAGGCATCGTATAGATACGGGAGAAGGCATACGCCCAAAGCGCAGTTGCAACGAGTACCACCGGCAAAGCCCAGCGAGCTGCCCAGGCTAACCCACGGCCGGCAACCATCGCCCACGGCCGTAACGACGATACGGCTTTCGTTGTGCGCCGACGCCCCCAGCGCCCCAGCACGACCAGCATCCACGCACCCAGTACGGTCAGTGCACCGTAGATCGGCAATAGATACCGCATTGTGATGGCAAACTGGCTACCCTGCCAACCGAAGTAGAAGGCAACCCACACCCATAGCACCCATGCCGGATGCCACGGACGCCCGATCTGTGCTGATGGATGCACAGCCCACTGCCACCCGCGCCGCACATAACGCCCGGCAAAGAGCAACCAGCCACCCCACGCCGCTAATCCCAACGGCAGACCCATTCCCCAAAGCACCATATTTTGCCACGGGAACAGATAAGCCGGCCGTCCTACCCACTGTTGACCGGGGGGAAAATCATACTCGCCGGTCACCAATGCGCGCACCGTGATCAGATTTTCGCGAAAACGTGGATCAAGTCGAATATCAAAAAATCCGGTACCATACAAGATCGATGGGCTATCGATAAGCGGTGAATCGGGCCGTGAACCAATGAACGCATCAGGTGCCAAGATGCGAAACGTTAGCACTGTTGCGATCCCCGCAACAACGAGCAACCACATCTCACGTTGCCAGAAACGATCAAACAGCGCGTGCCAACGTTGCCCCCGCAACGCACGCTGCGCCGCGATGAATGCCGCGACAATCGCCAAGCCACCGATTGTCACCATGGTAATCCGGTTCGCCGCTGCCGCGCCGATACTCACCCCCAATGCGACATACACACCGATACCACCACCCTGTGCCGCACGTACCGTCCAATACAGTGCCAGTAAGCAGAAAAACGTTGAAAAGGCTGGATCAACGAAAAAGTGGCTCTGCTGAATATGCATCACCGTCAGCGCCGTCAACAGGGCGGCGAGCAAACCGATGCGCCGACCAAACAGCCGTCTGCCGATCAAATAGACGAGTACCACACTACCGAGATCAAACACGACGGCTAAGGCACGGC
Organism: Chloroflexus sp.; assembly: GCF_049970315.1. Taxonomy (GTDB): domain Bacteria; phylum Chloroflexota; class Chloroflexia; order Chloroflexales; family Chloroflexaceae; genus Chloroflexus. Next base: position 171,126 of record NZ_JBMFNE010000001.1, on the reverse strand, counting down.
CAACCTTTACAATCTCCCCATAGGTAGTTAAATTGACGCCATCAGGGTTAAGCCACCAGCGTAACGGCAGGAAGCGCGGCCAGTTCCGCTCAGGGTTTGCCACCGGTGGCCCGTAATCGGTTCGCCGTTCTTGTGGCGCTGTTGGATCGGCGCCAAGTCGTGGGGGACCTTCAATGGAGGGTACCTGGGCCGACAACACCTCCGCAGGCGTTAGCATGACTGCAACTACCCGCGTCAGCATAATCGGCAGCGGCCCATATACATAGAGCGGAAATTGTTCGTAATTACGTGGGTTAAGCGGTGAACGGCTTGAATCGTAGAATTCACCGAGATCACTCGGCAGACGAACGGTCGAGGCAACGTAGGTAAAAAAGCGCTCGTCAGGATGCTGACCGGTACCGCTATCCCAATCAAAAAGGTTGAGAGTACGGAAGTAGAGTGCCAACAGGAAAATGGCCGCCAGCCCAAGGCGGACGACCCATGCAGCGGAGCGATTGAGAGCCTGTCGCACGGTGGTTCTCACAAGATGTCTTGCCAATACGATAACGGCGTACAGTGTACACTGCGCACACTACAGTACCGATACGATTTATGCGTTGGCATTATACACCGGCATCGGCCAATACGGCTACTAAGACACCAATCTGCTGAAGAGTAACACCGTGCCAGCGCCGTCCACCGGGTTGCAGCAGCAGATTCGGCCCAATCTGACAGCGATCTTGGCAGCCGCTGCTGATACATTCAACCCGATCAAGCAATCCGTGTTGCCAGAGGGCCTGTTCGAGCGCCATGCGTAGCTCTACCGCACCACGACTGCGGCAATTGGGACCCATACACAAGTAGAGGCGAACCATCACTGTCTCATCCGTGTCCAATAGACAAAGGACAGGTTGGGGATATGCTACCACCAACCCGTCCCTGCTGTGATCGCCGCTTCCAGATCGTCTCACACCCGAAAACGGTTCAGATATGCCTGTGTATCAAACGGCTTGGGAGGCGGACCAGGTAACTGCTCAAGTGGCGGACGGCGGTAGAAAATACCGAGCGGTAACCGATCACTTTCGACTGCGTAATGCATTGCCGCGTCGAGATCGGACGGATCATGGTCTGCCGGTAAGTTATACACCAGCTCTTTATAGAGTTTGTAGGTATCGTAAAACGTAACACACGGGCTAAGGACGTGAATAAAGGCAAAACCACGATGTTCAAGACCGGCCTTGATCAATTTGGCCAACTGTTTGGGCTGACTCGAAAAGCCGCGCGCGACAAACGACGCGCCACTTGCCAGGACAATCGCCAGCGGGTGCAAGGGTTGCGCCGACTGACCATACGGCGTACTCTTCGTCACGTGACCACGCGGCGACGTCGGCGATGTCTGACCTTTCGTTAAACCATAGATCGCGTTATCCATCACGATGACGGTAATATCGAGATCGCGACGCGCAGCGTGAGGCAAGTGACCCAACCCAATACTGAAAAAGTCACCATCACCCCCAACTGCCATTACCGTTAGGTCGGGACGTGCGGTCTTCAAGCCAACTGCCGCCGGCAAAGCCCGGCCATGCACAGTATGCAAACCATACGTTTGCAAAAATCCCGGTAAACGCGAACTACAACCGATACCGGAGACAACTGCCAAATCTTTCGGATTGATCTGGAGTGCAACAAGCGCTTGCTGGATCGCGGCCAACACTCCAAAATCACCGCAACCCGGGCACCAGATCGGCTTGAGATCGCTACGGTAATCGGCAGCTTTGAACACGACAGGCGTCGAAGTGATTGGTACAGTAGTCATAGAACAACCTATCCTAGAGAATACTATGCCAATGTCGGCTCGGCCAACCCGGCAAGTGCGTGAATTTGGCGAAGAATCTCGAGTCGTGAGAAGGGCACACCGGCGTACTTCGTCATCGAATATACTGTAATCCCCAGTTCGGCTTGCAACAGCTTCGCAAACTGACCCTGAAAATTGACCTCCGGCACCAGTACGATCTCAACCTGATCGAGAAACTCACGAATGGCATCAACAGGCAGCGGCGAGAGCATCTGCACCTGTAACATTGCCACCGGTACATCCTCTTGGCCGGCCAGATAGACTGCCCCTCGACACGGACCGGCGGTTGTCCCCCAACAAATGATGCCCACCTTTGCCCGTTCGGCACCAAAGCGACGAACATACTCACGCGAATGCAGCAACGGCGCCAACTTACCCCATCGCTTCTCGGTCATCCGCGTGTGATTGAGCGGTGTGTAATCGGGATTGCCAAATTCGTTATGCTCAAGACCGGTAGCCGTGTATTGCGCATAGGCAACACCAGGGGCAACCATCGGCGAGATGAGATTCGCCGTCAATTCATAGCGACGGTACTGCTTAGGAGCTAACGTACCATTGGGACGCAGACGGTCAATACGTGGGTATTTACTCAGATCGAACGGATCGACCGTTTCGGTGCGGAACGAGAGGGAATAGTCGCTCAATACAATTACCGGTGACTGATACTGCTCGGCCAAATTAAAGGCCCATACCGTCAGATGAAAACACTCGGCAACGCTCGCCGGTGCCAGCACAATGCGCGGACTATCACCGTGACCACCGTGCAGGGCAATGTTCAAGTCTGACTGCTCCATTTTGGTGGGCAAACCGGTACTCGGACCACCGCGTTGCGCATCAACAATAACGACGGGAATTTCGGTCATACTGGCATAGCCTATCGCCTCGCTCATCAGCGATAATCCAGGCCCTGAGGTCGCAGTCATGGCTCGCTTACCACCATACGATGCCCCAATACAGGCCATAATCGCAGCGATCTCATCTTCGGCCTGGAGATAACCGCCACCAATTTGGGGAAGGATCGCGGCCATGCCTTCCATAATGTCCGAAGCGGGCGTGATCGGATAGCCGGCAAAGAACTCAACTCCGGCGTGGAGCGCACCGGCGATAATTGCCTGATTGCCGGTCATCACATAGCGCTCGTGTTCGGCCGTCGCTTCCATCCAAAACGGATCGCGCTTTTCAAGTTGATGGGCATATTCAATACCGGCGCGGAGGGCTGCGAGATTTGTTTCAAGCAGATCGACCTTCTTGCCCAACTTCGCTCGCACAATATCTTCCAACTTCGTTAACCCTAAACCGAACAAAGCCGCCACAACCCCAAGTGCTACAACATTTTTGCCACGCCGATTCCCGGTCTCTTGGGCAATCTTTCCGATAGGTACCGGATACGCGACTCCGGTAAACTCGCTCGGTAAGGAAAAATCTTCGGGATCGTAGAGGAGAACAGCGTTGGGGGCTAGATCGGTATGATGCAGATCCCATGCCTCACGATTGAACGCGAAGAGAATATCAACAGCATCACCCATCGAGCGCACAGGACTGTTCGAGGCACGCACCTGAAACATCACCGGTCCCCCTTTGATTTCAGCCGGTGTGGTGCGGAATGTGAAGACATGGAGTCCCGAACGGGCAGCCGCTTGGGCCAGCATCTCACCGGTCGCGCTGCTGCCGTCGCCACTTTCGCCGGCAACGCGAATGACGACATCTTCTTTGACGATCATAGCAACCTCGCCGTAGATTGCGGATGTACGTCAGTATTGACGCAATAGGTGCAAAGGATTGTTAGAGCTATCATAGCACTGTGGACTCACCGGTGCAATGCCCTTTTGTTTGTGATTAACCGTGCGATTTTTGTGCAAAGATATTGCGTAATCACATACTGAAACGACAATAGTGAGTACATCAACACTTGTGGAAAGACGAAGAATCTCAGTGGGTACTATGACCGGGGAACACTCTCGCCAGACGAGATACATATACACGACAAGGCAAGCCAGACTAGCGATTCCCCCACACCTCAACCGGCACACCCGCGTACTCACCACTCCAGATGCGTGTCCGACACGTATCGCGTAACAAGCGCTTCCACAGTTGGGCGTGTTGGAAGATCTCTTCGTCGTTGGCAAAGAATTGGAAGACAGTACGTGCGGCAATCAGAATCAGTTTGTGGCGTGCCCGGCTGAGAGCGACGTTGAGCCGGCGCGGATCGAGCAGGAAAGCGCCGGAGACACGGAGATAGTTGGGATCGCTCTCGGTTGCCGAGACGATGATCACGTCGCGTTCATCACCTTGAAACCGCTCAACGGTATCAACCGTCGCACCATCGTGCTCGATCAACAGTTGCTGCATCAGATTAGGTAGTTGCTCACGCAGCACCAGCCGCTGCGCCCGGTGCGGCACGACAATGCCAATACCGCTCCTCGCATCGAGTCCAAGCTGACCAACTAGCGTCTCGATCAGTGGACGAATGAGTTGAGCCTCGAACAGGTTTACATCCTGGCTTTGCGCTTCATCATGCACAATGACAACAAGTGGATGTGCCGGATCGAGTGCAGCCGCGATGAGCTGATTATCCGTATTAACCGCCGGTGTGGTGGTCGTCCGCCGTGAAAAGTAGGGAATCCCGTCTTGCTCGTAAATCGCTCGACGCAAGAAGTCGGCAAGGTCACGGTGTAATCGGAAACTTTCGACCAGTTTGACCATCGGCGGTGGTTCATCGAGGGCTAGGAGAGTCTCGAAGAGCGAAGCGTAGACACGGTACGATTGGAAGGTACGCCGTCGTTCACTCCGCCATTCGTGCTGCACGATTGGCGGCATCTGGCGATGATCACCGACGACAATGACCCGACCATCAAGACGGAGAGCCAATACCGCCATACATGCTTCGGGTAAGTTCATTTGTGACGCTTCGTCGAGCACCAACAGATCGGCGAACGGTTCATTGTGATAACGCTGCTCGCGGCGTAAGAGGGTCGAGACGGCAAATGGCGTTGCTGCGACAAAACAAGCCGGGACGGCGGTGATCGGGTCAATCGCATCAACAACTTGGATCGCCGACGGCAGATCATCGGTATTCTTGGGACGTACTCGAAATAGCGGCACCCTTAAGAGTCGCTCATCGAAGTACGCAGCGAAGAGAGCAGGATGGTGCGCATAGATCTCGGCCAGTCTGGCTTGTACTTCAGCAATCTTCCGCAAGAGTACATCGGTGGCAGCGTGTGTCTTGCAACTGAGGAGCACCCGGCAAGGCCGCTCAGCAGCTACCATGCCTTGCATCCGAGCAAACAGGGCAAAGGCCGAGGTGTAGCTCTTTCCGGTACCGGGCGGACCTTGTACCAGTAACGTGGGGGCATCGCCATAGTTGGCGATATATTCCATCTGATACGCATCGAAACCGTGCAGCAGCCCGGCGTCGGCCAATGCCTGCAATCCCTCGACAAAACGAGCTTGTCCATTCAAAGCCGCCGGTGGTATTGCGGTGTGGATACGCTGAGGGTCGGTGAGACGCAGGTAAAGGGAGTTTACCGCTCCCTGTTGCAATTCCTGCACCACCTCCATACAGCGCTGACCGTAGATATCGTTGGGATCGGCTTCGATGGTGTAGCATACGCCGTCTTGCGGCCACTGCCACCGAGCCGGAAAGGTAAACCGGCGATCACCGTTGCTGTAACGAACGTCGGGTTTGAGCAAAACAAATCCATTTTGGTTAAGTTCGATGAGGGTAGCCCGTGGTTGAAAAAGCAGTTGACGGGCAGTTGTCGTGAACGGCGTTGGTTGATCAGTCGGTAACCGCTCATCGACACTCCAACGCGGCGCCAAAATTACCTTATCACCGGGTGAGAGGCCGGTCAGGCGCAACGCCGTTTCGAGATCGCATTCAACACCATCGAGATCGATCCGAAAGCGTAACGGCACCTCCGGTATCGGCAGTTGCTCGGTCGTTTTACGTTGCTCGGCATCCAACCGCGCTCTGCGTCGTCCACCGGTTAATTCGAGACGCAACGCTTGGCGTCGCTCATTCTCGGCAAGCACGTTCAACAAAGTAGGGTCTTGATCGGCTGCCACATAGCGCACAATCAGACTCACACCGGCCAGCACCCGTTGTTCAGGCGGCGGTAAATGTTGTCGGCCCCACGTTACTAAGGCCACATAGCGCTCGATCAGCAGGAACTCGGCCAACGCATGGGCGAGGGTATGGGCTTGACGCCGGTAATCGGCCAGACCCGTCAGATCAAACGATGGTTTTATGGTTCGTTCGTTATGTGGCAAGCGCTGCACCAAAAACTCATAGGCAGTGAGTCGTTTGGCGACAAAGCCGATCAGATCCTTCAGTCCTACTCTGCGGTAATCAACCAGATCGTCATTGCCACGATCGGGCGGCGATGGCAGGGCTTTCCACGCTGCGTAGGCATATTCAAGCGGTATTTGGTTATTAAACCGCACACGGCGGGTATACCAACCCAACTCTCTATCATTGCCCAGATCGTCGAACATGCGCCGGTAAAAGAGTCGGCGATATTCACCCCACTCAAACCCATGCAAGCGAGCTAGCCGTGCCAACGAATCGTGAGCCAGTGGGTCGTTGCGAAATCGGCGCCATTCCTCAAGCAACACCGTCACCATCGGCGCTTCAAAGCCGGCGCTTTGTGCCGCTAAGTCATACAGTGGTGTTGCGCCGAAGAGGTGCGGATGGCGGGATAGTCCGTCGAGCAGGGTTTGCAGGCAAAACCCGTCAGGAACAACGAGATGGATCGGTGCATGCAATGCACCATTAGTATCAGGAACTGCTACCTCATGAATAGCTTGTAATAGCGCGGTAAGCCACCTTTCCAACAGACGCGCTTCATCATCAACAGTTTGTAGTGGCTGAGCAGGAAATTCTATCACCTCTCGCCGACTATGCGGTTGACCTTGGGAATGCCCCACAACCAACGCCCCAACCATTACCAGCATTCCCTGCGTATGATCATAGAGTGTATCGAGATAGACGGCGACTAGGTTCGGATGGAGATCGGCACTAACTGCCGGGAAAGAACCGTACCCCGTGTAGGGCAGATAGCTGACCGCAGAACACTGATCGCCACGCCAGCGCCGGTAAGCACGGGCTCGATGGATCAATTCATGAAGGCGCGGAGCGAGCGTAGGATGGCGCAAGATCGACTTCATCAGGGAGCGGTGTGATGGTGGGGTGGATAAATCCCCCTTCCCTGACAACTCCTTAAGGAGTGCAAGTTGGGTTGCAGTAACAATACCGTGGCTACGCAGAGCCGACTTCTCCGGTTCGGTAAGTGATGGAATAAGCGACAGATCGTCGTGATCGGCGGCCCAGCGCATACAAATCTCGTTGTAGAGACAACCATCACACTTGGCTGTCAGATGAAACGGAACCTCGGCAAAAGGGGCGCTCGCTGTTATGTTCAGAATTGAAGTAGGCCCATCAAGCAAGGTTACAATCTCGGCCAGATACGGTGTCGGATCGGTGATGAGTTCAAGCTGGGCAATCGTGACACCTAGCAGATCAAAGGCTTGCTGTCGTTCTTGCTCAATCCGGCGTCGTTCGGCGGGTGTCTGCGCGGGCGAGAGTAACTCACCTCGATAGAGCACACCGATCTGAACGGTCTTGAGTGCTATATCGGCGGCGCTAGTTATCTGCTGAAGCAAGGTGTAATAACAGGCCAACTGCAAGCGATGCTCAATCTTGGCCGTTGCCGAACTCTTAGCATCAACGACCAAGGCATGCACATCACCGTCCCGATCACGACGCAACAGGAGCAGATCGACATCACCGCTCATCGGCCAGCCGTAGAGCTGAGCAGCGAGGCGAGGCTGAAACAGAACTTGGGCTGTCTCAGGTGCTAATTGACACAACTGCTCAATGACAATGTGATTATGATCGGCAGTTGTAAAGGCCGGATCTCCACGTTGTCGGCGCTGGGCGCAATGAATAGCGTGAGGAAAACGGGCGGTGACCTGCGCCTCAACCGCCTGTTCAAACTGCCGACCGGCAATAGTCAGCATCGGTGGAATAGACTGAAGCGCAATACCAAAGCGTGGCAGCCAGGCCAACCCTTTGTGCCGCTCGTGAAGGCGCAGTCGTAGATAGCGCCGGCACTGTTCGAGCCGAAGATACTGAGCCAAATCGGTTGGCGAAATCGGCTGCAACTGCGCTGAGTTAACCGCTAGCGGCGACAGGAGATCGTCCATTGTCTCACGCCGTCGGTTCATCGAACACCCCCGGTTCTGGCTTCGGTTCGATCCGATTGCGTAACATCCGCTCAAAGTTCCCGACTTGGCGTGGCCCAATGGCCCGTGCTGAAATCAACAACACTTGCCCATTCAGCAACTGAAGCTCGTACACGCCGGCAAGCTTACGCCAAGCCCGCACCTTCGACCATGGGATCTCGCTCCGTCCGCTGCGTGCGCTAACGATCAGCCCCTCACGACCAAGCTCGTAGCGCGTGGGTTGGTACACCGGTAAATCGCGGTTTCGGCTCTGGCGATGGATCGTTATCCATCCGACGATGATATAGACCAGAAAGGGGATCCATCCACCGAGCAACGCCGGTGCTTGCGGTGTATTCGGGTCGTAGATCACAAAAGCAGTGAGAACAGCTGCAACAAAGGCAAACACGTAGAAGATAGGTCGGCGAAAATAGCGACTCAGCGCATGGCGAGTGAACTCTTTTTGGCTAATTGTGCTCTCGATAATCATACATGTGTAGACTTAGAATGCGTTCCACTTGACCAACGTCAGTTCATTTCCACCGTAAGGCAATTCTCGATAGTGTAAATCGTCGAGCAAATGGCGGGACAAAAACAGACCTAATCCACCGGCTCGCTGTTGACCACGCCCGATCAGATTACGCGGCAGCGGCACATTCAACGGATTAAACGCAGGAGCAGCGTCAAGAATCCGCACATACAACGCCTTATTCTCGCTCCACACATCGATCCAAATCGGGCCGCTGTGGTCATGATACCCGTAAGTAATCGTATTTGCGATCAGCTCGTTAGCCGCATAGACCACGTCATCAATACACTCACGGCGAGCACCAATGTAGCTAGCCGCATCAATGATAGCACGCCGGATCTGCTTGAGGGTACGAAGGTCGGCGTTGAACGAGAATGATGCGGACATACGTACTCCAGTAACTTAGGGGGCAATATAACAAGAATACCGCTCATAATACCATAGGCACTGACGCTTCACGAAGCAGAACCTGCTTGACCACACCGATTACCGCCATTCTATGCGGAATAGCACGTTATGGCGACGACTCGGCAAGCCGAATAATCCGCGGCGCAATGGTGATGATCAAGGAATCAGTGATCGGCAGCTCTTGACCCGTTGCATCGTAGATAGCTCGCGGTTGCGCCGGCAACACAAACGTTCGTTCTTTGCCATCGCTACTCCACACCACGATCACATCACCGCCCGGCGTGCGAAAACGGTAGCCCTCCAAACCGTCATCATCTACTGCGCGCACATACCGTGCCGCCCCAAGTTGCTGACGCAAAAACCGGAAGGCTCCAAACGCCGCTTGTGGTTGCTGCCGATTATCGAGTAAGCCACCCTCTTGCCAACCGGGGCCGTTGAGCGTATACCAATGCGACATCAGCAGATCGGCAGCCAGCGTGCGGGCATACAGTCGCGCCACTGCGTCGGCCTTTGCTTCCTCGAAACCATTAGGCCGGCAATTCGGCGAACTACGGTAACAGAGCAGCGCACCTTCATTCATAATCACCGGCTTGGCGTAGCCATAGGTAGCAAGCACCGACCGCAGGTAAGCAAGTTTCCCTAGCGTTGCCCCGCCTCCCTCAGCCCACGACGGATGCTCACGGTCAGGATCGCGATGAACGGCAAAGTAAGCGTAGGCGTGATACGCCAGAATATCGAAGTAATCACCCCCCCCGGCGCGCAGCACCCCTTCAAAGAAGCGTCCGGCATGACACGGTTCATTCGTGCGAACGGCATGATCCGGTGAGCATGCCAGCAGTAATCCACCAAAGATCACCTGTGCCTGCGGATCGGCAGCTTTGATCGCAGGATAGGCCACTTTAAGCATCTCGGCATAGGCAGCACCACCGTAATTATCGGAATTGCTTTCATCGCCCCAACAGCCAAATGGCGCATCACCACCCACAAGCTGAAACGGGGCATCAGGTTCATTGCCCAATTCCCAGAACTTGACGTTGTACGGTGGCTGGCTGTAGCGGGTCACGAGTTCCCTAAGAAAGGCAGCGAAATCGGGTAGCGCTTCGGCCTGAATAGGCCCACATGACTTATCAGGTTGGGCCTGCGCCCACGTCGGTGTACCACGCACAATGACCATCGGTACCGCACCGCTTGCGCTGATTAGGCGCAACTCAGTCTCAACATCCTGCAATGCTGCCCAATTACGCACTCCACGGCTTGGCTCGACCTCATCCCAGCGAATGCCGTTGTAGCGCACCCAATCAGCTCCCAGTTCGGCCAACTGCGTGGCAGTAGCGGCAACCGTACCGCGATTGATCTCAACGCCGAACACCGACCGCCCGTTCCGCAGATCGGGCAATGGCTGTGGTGAGGTATGCAACTCACGTCCCAACAGCCCCAATAACACCCGCGAACGAGCCGGGTTTTGTGGATGCCATTCGAAACGGGCCCGCTCAAACCACTGCGTCAACACCAGATCACCGTTTGCATTCCGTTCCATCTGCGGCGCAGTGAGGGGATAGCCAAACAACGCCAGTGATTGCGCATAACGACTAAGACCGGGAATGCGCAGACCATTATTCTGCCAATAGGTGCGAAACCCATTGCCTGGCTCTTGATCACACACATTATGGCCGGTCTCTGGAAACCATAAGCAACCGGGCTGCGGGCCGGGGTCGGGGGGATCGGCAAACGGATCACGACCGACGCGCGCCAACGCCTCGGCCCCCATTCGCCCAATCTGAATCCGATACGCCGGCGGATTGGTCGGATGCAATTCCAATCGGTTTCGCTCTGTCCACTGGACGGTTAAGGTGCGGCCTTCATCGCCTACAAACTGTTCGAGCGGCCCGATGGGGTAGCCAAACACCGGCAATCCACCGTTGTCACGCCAGTAGGCAGTGAACGATGGGTGCAGGCAATTATCGATCAACGGCACATCGGGAAAACAAATCGGCGCGGCTGATTGAGCAGTTACCGGTGATGCCCAAGCAAGAAGGGACATGATAATACAGAGCAAGATGATGCGTTGCATAGACAGTTCTGGTGTGATGAAAAATACGCCAAAGGAGGGCGCCCGTTAGCGGCACAGGTTTATCTTACCAACGACATTGGTAGATCGTCAATGGTTGTAGATAGCGCGGATCGGGGATGGTGGCAACAACCGAACAACGTTCGACCAGATCGGGGCGATGGCTCAGTAACGGCAAAGCCTGTTCTTGCCATACCAGGTAATCGGGACGATAGAACTCAAGTGCGTAAGATGCCGCAGCGACAAAGCCACCCGTTCCCAACCGAGTGGCTATATCTGGCTGTAACAAACCGGCAATATCGATCATCGGGCGTTGCGCATAATAGCCGATGATACCTATTTCAAGTGCTGCAACGCGCGCATCCGGTGGTGTATGCGCAGCTAACCATTCACCGGCAGCCCGATAGACCGTCAATCGCGGATCGATTTGTTGTCCGATTCGATAAACGGCACCACCAAACCACACGATAGTACCACCCAACAGAATAATTGTTCCGATAGTTGCCAGTCGTTGGCCGCCGAATCGTTGCAACCACTCGATCACCGTTTGCGCCCCCAGACCAAAAGCTGGCGCCAGACCGATTAAGAGCGGAGCAACGTACCAAAAGTAGCCGGCAACGTGCAAAACGGTGTACGCCAGCCCGTATAAAACCGCCCACCCCATCGGAAGTAACCAATACGGCGTGCGAATCGTTGCGACGAGACCGAGACCGGCTAATCCGAAGACCACCTGATACAACGGCTGGCGCAGATACTCCGACAATGTAACCAACAACCGATCACCAAAATCGTAAAAGCCGGGGATGAGTGCCTGTTGCTGTTTGGCATATAGCGTTACCGGAAGCGGTATCCCGTAAACTATCCATGCCAAACCAAGACCAGTGGCAACAATAATGATCCAGAGCAGCGCCGCTTTCCACGGCCAACGCTGCCACTGACGCCAAACACCACCGGATACCATCATTATGAGCAGGGCTACCGGCCCGGCCAGCACACCATCGGGCCGCAACCATACCAAGACCCCTAAGAGAAAACCGGTCAACCACTGCCGGCCTTGTGCCGCACAAACAAAACTCCATAACGTCAACGCCATTGCCGGCATCGTTTCACTGCCCACGGTGGTTAACGGAAGGGGAAAGAACATGTAAAGAAGGGCAGCCATTATCCCGGCGAGTTGGTTACCCCACCGGTCGCCGAGATACCACAACGCCAACCCACCGGCGGCATGGCTTAAACAACCCACGAGGTTAGCAACGAGGGGTACAGGCCAACCCCAGAACGCTACCGGTGCCAGGATTAGCCCAAAGAGTGGTGCCGTAGTACTTAGTGTTGCAGTACCGGGATTGTAGACGAAGCCGTAACCGGCGGCCAGATTGGCTGCGTAACGGTAGGTGATGTACGGATCATCGTAGCCGCGTCGGAATAAGACCGCGAATAAGCCTAATCCAACGATCATTGCCGCTACCCAAGCCAAGTATGGCTCCCTCACCGTGCTACCTAGCCGGATAATGGTTTGTTTGATTTTCACAGTTTACCAACCTATACGTGTGCAATCCCTGCCACAAAAAGAAAAAATAGCGTTATGATAAGACTAGCATAATTTTGGTAGACACCGCTCAGCACTGACTAGCACGCCGTGCGTGCCATATTGCTAACAAAGCAAGACACTGATAACCATGCTTTCCTTTGGATACTCGGTCGCTCAGCTCTTCATCCGACCGGTCAGATTGGTTCGCAGCTTCACCCCCGAAACCCTGCGTGCCGATTTTCTTGCCGGATTGACCGTCGGATTGGTCCTGTTACCGCAATCGCTTGCCTTCGCGCTATTAGGTGGTTTACCACCCATTACCGGCTTGTATACTGCATTGACCGCTACTATTGTCGGTGCATTGTGGGGGTCATCGAGTCATCTCAATAGCGGGCCAACAAACACAGCGGCCATTATCACTTTATCGGTTCTAGCTCCGGTTGTCCCCATCGATAGCCCGGAGTTTGTCACGGCAGCGAGTTTGGTTGCGGTAATGGCTGGTATTATCCGGGTTATCATGGGTATTGCTCGCCTTGGTATCCTTGTCAATTTTGTCTCTGATGCGGTATCGGTGGGATTTACGACCGGCGCTGGTATTTTGATACTTTCAAATCAAATCGGCCCATTGTTACGCATCGATCTCCCACCCGGTGCCGATCCCATTACGACGGTTACCGAAACAGCTCGTCACTTTGATGCCATTCACTGGCCTTCGTTAGCGGTAGGAGTGACTACGATTGGCATCATTTTGCTTTCACCACGCATCACCCGCAAAATCCCGGCCGTCTTGATTAGTATTGTGATCGTTTCACCGATCGTCTGGTTCCTCAATCTCAAAGCGCAAGGGGTGCGGGTAATGGGACCGGTACCACCGGGTTTTCCACCGCTGGCCCAGTTACCGATCTTCGATCTAGACCTGATCGGACATCTGGTGAACGGTGCGTTAGCACTGGCCATTATCGGCTCGGTAGAGGCCGTCGCGATTGCACGAGCAATTGCCGGCTATACCGGTGAGCGTATTGACAGCAACCAAGAGTTTGTCGGACAGGGGTTGGCCAACATCGCCTCTGGCATCTTTTCAGGAATGCCATGCTCAAGTTCGTTCAATCGCTCGGCATTGGCCTATCAGTCGGGAGGCCAAACGGCTCTTACCGGGGTTGTATCCGGGATAACAGTTTTTCTGGCAACCACCGTCCTCGGTCCGTTGTTGGCCGAAGTCCCGCGGGCGGCATTAGCCGGCGCATTGGCGGTGACCGCTTGGAGTATGGTTGACCGGCGCAATATGTCAAGGATCTGGCGCGGGTCACGGGGCGAGGCGGTTATCATGATCATCACGCTCGTCCTCACCCTGACCCTCCCCCTCCAATTCGCCATTCTCACCGGCGTGCTGATGTCCCTCGGCTATTACCTCCTCCGCACCGCTACCCCGCGCATTGAAACCGTCGTCCCAGACACAGCGTTCCGCCATTGGGACCCCGCCCACGGCCGTCCCACCTGCCCTCAGCTCCTCGTCGTCGACCTCCAAGGCGACCTCTACTTCGGCGCCGCCAGCCACGTCGAAGAAATGTTGCTCCGCCTCCTCAACCAGCACCGCAGTGTTCGTTATCTCCTCCTCCGGATGCACAGTGTCAATCACTGCGATGTCAGCGGCATTCGCGCCCTCGAAACTATCCGCCGCACCCTCCGCGTCCGCGGTGGTGACCTCTACTTCGTCCGTGTCCGCGCCGGCGTGATGTATCGGATGCAGATCAGCGGCTTCTACGAGCAGCTCGGTCCCGAACGCTTCCTCGATGAAGATACCGCCATCGACTTCCTTTTCCACCGTGTCCTCGACCCCGCCGTCTGCATCTACGAGTGCGACCGCCGCGTCTTCCGCGAATGTCAAGAATTGCCCAAACAGACGCTGCCCGGCCACTTGACCATCCCGTTGCTCGACGGCAAGCTGCCGACCCAGATCAATGCCCGTGCCTTGTGGGAAGCGTTGCATAGCCCGCAACCGCCGGCGGTCATCGACGTGCGTGAACCGCGCGAGTTTCAGCGCGGCCATATTCCCGGTGCACGCAACATCCCCCTCTCACGGCTGATCAGCGAGCGTGACGCCGTGCCGGCGGGGCCGGTCGTGCTGGTCTGTCGTAGTGGAAGGCGCAGCTTACGGGCAGCAGCGTTGCTAGTTGGACGCACCCCCCCGCCGCAGGTGCTAGAGGGTGGGATGCTGGCGTGGGAAGCTGCCAACCTACTTGAAGCCGTTGAGCAGGTGTGAAACGGAAGCTCACTTTACACATTTAGTCAAGTGAGAGAATAGGCTTACGAAGCGACCCTTACGGAAGAAGAGAAGCGTCGGGGATTCAGCGATAGCCTACTTTTCGGTACTATAGATCGGTATTCGATAACGAGAATCGATAAAATACATAACCAAAACCCTCTTCTTTTGCATCAACATTCGACAATGGCGTTACAATAACGCTATGATCTAGAACTCATGAAAGCTCTGACAAGGTATGATTGATTACCTACGTTCAGTCATAACCCTCTTTGCCCAACCGATCCGGCTCATCCGCACGTATCCCATCGATGCGTTACGCGCTGACTTCTTTGCCGGAATCACCGTCGGTCTTGTCTTGTTGCCACAATCGCTTGCCTTTGCAATTTTGGGTGGATTACCACCAATTGTTGGGCTGTACAGCGCCATGACGGCAACCATCGTCGGTGCATTGTGGGGTTCATCAAGTCACGTGAACGGTGGTCCAAGCACGACCAGCGCGATCTTGACCCTCTCTGTGCTCCTCCCGATTGCACCGCTTGGTAGCGCCGAGTTTGTCACCGCAGCCAGTATGATCGCGGTGATGGCCGGGATCATTCGCTTAATTATGGGAATAGCGCGCCTTGGCATGCTGATAACCTTTATTTCGGATGCCGTAGCCGTGGGATTTACTGCCGGCTCAGGTCTGTTGATTCTGTTTAACCAATTTGGCCCAATCACCAAACTCTCTATCTCACCTGGTGCCAGTATTCCAACGATCGTCCAAGAAACGGTCACCCAACTGACGGCAATCCATTGGCCCTCACTCATTATCGGTGCCGCTACGATTGCACTCATCTACCTTCTACCCTACATCACACGCGCTGTGCCGGCAGCCCTACTTAGTATGACAATTGTCACAATCGTGACTGCATTTCTCAACATCGAACAATACGGAGTGCGCTTAATCGGTGATATCCCACCAGGTTTTCCACCACTGGCCCAATTGCCCTGGTTTGATATTGGTTTGATCGGCCAATTGTTAAACGGCGCACTTGCTTTGGCAATCATTGGTTTAGTAGAGGCAGTCGCGATTGCACGGGCTATTGCCAGTTACACCGGCCAGCGGATTGATAGCAACCAAGAGTTTGTTGGGCAGGGGTTGGCCAACATCGTTTCTGGCCTCTTCTCAGGGATGCCGTGTTCTGGTTCGTTCAACCGTTCGGCACTAGCTTATCAAGCCGGTGGTAAAACTGCACTCACCGCCGTAATTTCTGGCCTTACTGCCCTGGCAGGAACGGCGATCTTGAGTCAACTATTAGCGATTATTCCCCGACCGGCTATTGCTGGGACACTGATGGTCGCAGCACTTGGTATGGTCGACCGGCGTGGTATGGCGCGGATCTGGCGCGGGTCACGGGGCGAGGCGGTTATCATGATCATCACGCTCGTCCTCACCCTGACCCTCCCCCTCCAATTCGCCATTCTCACCGGCGTGCTGATGTCCCTCGGCTATTACCTCCTCCGCACCGCTACCCCGCGCATTGAAACCGTCGTCCCAGACACAGCGTTCCGCCATTGGGACCCCGCCCACGGCCGTCCCACCTGCCCTCAGCTCCTCGTCGTCGACCTCCAAGGCGACCTCTACTTCGGCGCCGCCAGCCACGTCGAAGAAATGTTGCTCCGCCTCCTCAACCAGCACCGCAGTGTTCGTTATCTCCTCCTCCGGATGCACAGTGTCAATCACTGCGATGTCAGCGGCATTCGCGCCCTCGAAACTATCCGCCGCACCCTCCGCGTCCGCGGTGGTGACCTCTACTTCGTCCGTGTCCGCGCCGGCGTGATGTATCGGATGCAGATCAGCGGCTTCTACGAGCAGCTCGGTCCTGAACGCTTCCTCGATGAAGATACCGCCATCGACTTCCTTTTCCACCGTGTCCTCGACCCCGCCGTCTGCATCTACGAGTGCGACCGCCGCGTCTTCCGCGAATGTCAAGAATTGCCCAAACAGACGCTGCCCGGCCACTTGACCATCCCGTTGCTCGACGGCAAGCTGCCGACCCAGATCAATGCCCGTGCCTTGTGGGAAGCGTTGCATAGCCCGCAACCGCCGGCGGTCATCGACGTGCGTGAACCGCGCGAGTTTCAGCGCGGCCATATTCCCGGTGCGCGCAACATCCCCCTCTCACGGCTGATCAGCGAGCGTGACGCCGTGCCGGCGGGGCCGGTCGTGCTGGTCTGTCGTAGTGGAAGGCGCAGCTTACGGGCAGCAGCGTTGCTAGTTGGACGCACCCTCCGCCGCAAGTGCTAGAGGGTGGGATGCTGGCGTGGGAAGCTGCCAACCTGCTTGAAGCCGTTGAGCAAACATGAAACGGTAAAATGTACTATGAATTGTCGATCTTGCACATCGCATCTATACTTTCGTATACCATTGCAGTAAAGGTATATACCTGCAACGCGATTGGAACACTTGAGAGTGCAACGATGGATATTCCTCAATCACAACGACTTGGTCCCAACACCGGTCTCGATCTCGTGCGTGCTACCGAGGCAGCAGCGATTGCCGCAGCCCGCTTGATGGGACGGGGTGAAGTTGAAGAGGCCGACCGGGCCGCAGCCACGGCGATGGCTGCAGCACTGGCCAATCTTGATCTCGACGGACGGCTCGCCATGGGTGAAGATGTGCGAGCAGCGGTGAGTACGCCTCTCCCCGCCGGAGCGCGCGTTGGTAACGGGAATGGCCCACCTGCCGACCTGATCGTCGATCCAGTTGATGGACGTCGCCAGTTAGCCCAAGGACGGGCGGGGGCAGTTTCGTTTGCTGCGGTTACCAATCGAGGGACGCTCTGGGCACCACATCCGGCGGCATACATGGACAAAATTGTGGTGGGACCGGAAGTTGCTCCCTACATGGTGCCGGAATGCCTCGACGCACCGGCCGGATGGACGTTAGCACTCGTCGCCCGTGCCATTCGACGCACCGTGCGTGATCTGGTCGTCTTTGTCCTTGATCGTCCACGACACACCCACCTCATTGAAGAGATCCGAGCCGCCGGTGCACGGGTAATGTTGGCCGATGATGGCGATATTTATGGAGCTTTACTCGCGGCTATGCCAGGCACCAATGTTGATATTCTGATGGGAATTGGTGGTGCGCCGGAGGGTGTATTAGCGGCATGTGCGATCAAGTCATTGGGCGGAGCAATGCTTGCCCGACTTGCCCCACAGAGCGAAGCCGAGCGCGAGGCAATCACACGTGCCGGCCTTGACACGAAGCGTATCTTGACCTGTGACGATATTGTGAGCAGTAACCAGATTTTCTTCGTAGCCACCGGAATTACCGATAGCATCCTGTTGCGTGGCGTGCGCCTAGCCGGTGATCGGGCCGAAACGAATTCGCTGATTTTGCGGAGTGAAACACGTACCCGCCGCTTGATCTTCGCCGAGCATTTGTTGACCCCCTAAACGAACCTTGGTATCGCCCGGCGTGGTATCGAGAACAACACCGGCCTTCTCCTCCATGGAGAAGGCTGCATTGTACTGTATTAGGCACTGTTACGCTGAGTAAGGCTGTTGTCTGTACCTGCCGACGGCATATCATTTTAACAAACACTGCCAATTACCAATCAATTTGCATGATCGGTGAGATTGTGCTATAATTTCGCTGTGAACTGAATACGACCCCGTAGCTCAGTGGATTAGAGCGTTTCCCTGCGGAGGAAAAGGTCGCGCGTTCGAATCGCGCCGGGGTCGCCAACCAACCCGCCTACTCGGCGGGTTGTTCATTAGCAAAAGCGGTTGCCGAGAAGCGTTTACAACCATCGTTACCATCGTTGCTGAGCTAGGGGGACGATGTGCCGTCCCCTAACATTGCTGCTACTATTAAGACTGCACGTATTCTCAGATCATCCCTCCGGCAACAACACTCCCTCCAGTGCCAATAGCGCCCGCTTCCGCTCGATCCCCCAGCGAAATCCATGCAGCTTCCCGTCAGCACCCAGTACGCGGTGGCATGGCACCACAATTGCTAACGGATTCGTGGCGCATGCCCGCCCCACCGCCCGGGCCGCCGTGATCGGCAGTCCAAGGTCGCGAACAAGTTGGCCGTAGGTACGAGTACTGCCTCGTGGAATAGTCTGTAACGCCCGCCAGACCCGCTGCTGAAACGGGGTTCCTGCTGACAGATCGAGCGGCAACGGCGGCAGATCGGTCTCGTTGCGTAAGTAGGCAGTGATTGCCGTCGCCGCAGGGAGTGGCTCATCGCCTACGTGGATCGATGCAGTGGAGAAGGTTGTGCGAAGTGCCGCTACCAGCGACGAATCATCGTCGCCGAGAAAGACGGCGGCGAGACCGTGCGCAGTCGTGGCGACGAGCAAGCGCCCTAAAGGACTAGCAGTGAGCATGATCGTAAACACGGGCTGCATCACAGTCCTACCTGCAATTCTTCGGCCAGATCAATCGCGCGTAACGAGGCTGCTGCTTTATTACAACTCTCATTAAACTCGTATTCGGGAGTGCTATCGGCCACTACCCCGGCAGCAGCTTGGGCATAGGCAACCCCATCTTTGACTATCAGGGTACGCAGCGCAATGCATGTATCGAGATCACCGTTGAAACCAAGATGCCCAACTGCGCCGGCATAGATACCACGCTGCTCACCCTCGAGTTCGGCGATAATCTCCATCGAGCGAATCTTAGGCGCACCGGTGACGGTACCGGCGGGAAAGCAGGCCCGTAAGGCATCGATTGGCTTGAGATCGGCCCGGAGTTTGCCGACCACTTCTGACACAATATGCTGGACGTGACTGTATTTCTCGATGGTCATAAAGACCGGCACGTGTACCGTTCCCGGTTCGCTGATCCGCCCTATGTCGTTACGCCCCAAATCGACCAACATCAAATGCTCGGCACGTTCCTTTTCGTCGGCCAGCAACTCGGCGGCCAGTCGTTCATCTTCGGCGGCATCACGTCCACGCCAGCGCGTGCCCGCAATCGGGCGGGTCGTGATGTTGCCATCGCGCACCTGTACCAGCATTTCAGGTGATGCACCGACCAAATCGCCTTCGCCGGTGCGAATGTAGAACATATACGGCGAAGGGTTGATGGTGCGGAGAGCGCGATAGATGGTGAAGCTGTCGGCGCTCGTTGCCTTGCTGAAGCGCTGCGAAATCTGTACCTGAAAGATGTCACCGGCCATAATATACTCTTTCGCCCGCAACACCGCCGCCTTGAACTCGGCTTCAGTACGGTTCGAGACGACCGGATTGGGCACGGTACGCGCCGGCGTATTGTGCGGTTCGTAATTGCGCAGGCTAAACCCGATAGTCGAAGGCAATGGCTTTTGCAGCCGGGCTATCAGTGTTTCGATGCGGCTAACGGCTCGCTGATATTCAGCCGCCAAATCCTCGACATCGAGATGGACGTGCGAGATAACGATAATCTTGTGGCGGACGTGATCGAAGGCGAGAAGCGTATCAACAAACATCCACCAGCTATCAGGCATATCGTAGGGACGCACCGGTGGCACCGGTAGGCGTTCAAAATAGCGGGCCGCTTCATAGCTGAGATAGCCAACCGCACCACCAACAAAGATCGGCAAATTGGGCAGACGGATAGGGCGATAGGCGTTAAGATAGCTCTCAAGCACGATCAACGGATCGCTGTATGGAAGAGTCTGCTTGTAGCCCCTATGTGTCGCCTGCGCCACACCGTCGTGCATGCGCAGAACCATATACGGATCGCTACCGATAAATGAATAACGACCGATATTCTGCCCTCCGGTCACGCTTTCGAGCAGAAAGCCGAGACCGCTCTGCGCGATCTTGAGATAGGCCGAGACCGGCGTTTCAAGGTCGGCCATAATCTCACGGTAGATCGGGCAGAGATTGCCCTGCCGGCGTAATTCATACATCTGGTCAAGGGTTGGATAATACATGTAATTCCCCTTATTGGGCTGTCCAATCCATTACAGCGCACAGCCGTCGCCATCTCACGACTGTGCGCCACGCCGTGACCAGCATTATTTCCGGTCATTCGGCAACACAAAACCCACCCGTTCAAGGATCAGGGTCATCTTGGGTTCAGCGACGGCACGAGCCTGTTCGGCGCCAATTGCTAAAATGCGATCTAGCTCTGCCGGATCGTCCATCAACTGATAGTATCGCTCACGAATAGGCCGAAGCGACTCGATCACAACCTCGGCCAATTCACTTTTTAGCGCGCCATACCCTTTGCCGGCAAAATGTGCCTCGATCTCAGGTCGACTTTTTCCGGTAAGTAACTCGTAGATTTGCAAGAGATTGTTGACACCGGCGCGCTCTGGATCATCGCTGAAGCGGATTTCGTTGTACGAATCGGTAACGGCACGCTTGATTGCCCAACGAATCTCGTCGGGTTCATCGATGATCCGAATAGCATGACCGCGAGTGGTATCCGATTTGCTCATCTTGGACGTCGGATCGTTCAAGCCCATAATGCGGGCCCCACTTTCACGGATGACCGGCTCAGGAATGACAAAGGTCTCGCCGTAGAGGTAATTGAACCGCTGTGCCAGGTCGCGGGTCAGCTCGATATGTTGCTTCTGATCTTCGCCGACCGGCACCTCATCGGCGTCATAGAGCAAAATATCGGCGGCCATCAGCACCGGATAGGTGAGCAGACCGGTCATCACACTCTCTTGCTTTTGGGCTTTGGTTTTGTATTGGGTCATACGTTCGAGCCAGCCAAGTGGCGTGACGCAACTAAAGACCCACGCACACTCAGCATGGGCGCGCACATGACTCTGTACAAAGAGCGTCGTCTGTTGCGGATCGATACCGCAAGCCAGCAACACCGCAGCTAATTCACGGGTTTGCCGGTGCAGTGCCGCCGGTTCCTGCGGCACGGTAATTGCGTGCAAGTCAACGATGCAGATAAAGTTGGTCTTCTGGCCCTGCCCGGCCACCCATTGCTGGATAGCGCCCAAGTAGTTGCCGATATGGAGATTGCCCGAAGGCTGAATGCCGGAAAAGACTCGTGGTTTGCGGTTCATACGCATGCCTCTTGTCGATGATTATCGAAATTACAGAGTAAATACGCTGAATAGACAACTCCGCCAGGCAAATCGAGATTTATCTCATATGTACGTCACCAAAAGAAGCCAAGATATTGTCCACTTTGCGGATGGTAGACCGACCATTGACAGGTTCTTCTCGCCAATACGCTGCTCATACTACTTATAGATGACAGCAGTCTGCTCATAGCGATTTCCTTTCGATAGTAACAGAGAAGTTTTACCATCCGTTACCCTCTTGCCGGTTGTGCCGCTCGATCAGAAGTGCGGCAAACTATATCTTTCGCCAACAATGCTATACTATGAGTATCGTTGCCGTGTATCAGCATGCCAGGTTATCAATGAAGCGTTTGTTCCTCTTGATAGTTTTGATCGGGCTGCTAGGCAGCCTGAGCACACCAACAACGCCGGCTCTGGCCGAAACACCTGCGACGTTCATCAGTCTCAATCCCATCGTTCAACCACTGACGCCCACACCGGTCGTAGTGCGCATAAGCGGCTACAATGGCCCAGCCTCTCTGATCATATTCGACGGTCGCGGGCGCTTCGCCGGCGTCTTCAATCTGACCATTGTCAACGGTGAAGGTTGGGGCGAAGTGATACCGCGCGGCGCACTGGGTAACCATTGGGCTGCGCTCTTCACTGCCGATGGGCAGATAGTCGCCAATGGTACCATCTATCGCCTTGATGCGGAAACTACGCTGCACACCGGTATTGATGGCTATGATCGGTTGTACCCAACCGTGCGCCGATTTATGGCTGCTGACCGGCTGAGCTATCAGCTCGACGGGCAGAAGGTAGTCGGTTACCGCTCGCCCGACAGCCCGCTGCTCTGGCTGCGCGACCACTACTATCAAAATCGTGCGTTTCGCTATTTCGAGACCGATCTGCGTTCGTTGCCGGAGGCATTTGCGCGTGCGCAAGCCCCTGACGGTAGTCTGCCCGATTTCGTCGCCCGCCCGGAGTGGGCCATTCCTGCGTTTCGTACTCCGGTCGAAGCCGATGTGGAATATCTCTTTGTGCAATTGATCTACGAGACGTGGCAAGTCACCGGCGATACCGAATGGATGCTGCGCATGTTGCCGGCTGCACAGCGCGCCATTGACTACACACTGCGCGACTCGCTGCGCTGGGAACCGACATTGGGGCTGGTCAAACGCCCGTTCACTATCGACACGTGGGATTACGAGTACGGCCCGGCGGTGGTCAACCCGAACACCGGCGAACTGGGACCGCGCCACTGGATCGATGAACAGACCAAGTGGGGCATTTTTCACGGCGATAACACCGGTTTGGCGGCAGCACTCAAGGCGTTGGCGCTGATGGAGGAGGCTGCCGGGCAAGCAGATCTGGCCGCTGTGCGCCGCGTGATTGCCGCCGATCTGATGACGCGCCTCAATGCGCTGAGCTGGAATGGCCGCTTCTACACCCATCATGTCAAGCTTATCCCCTATGATGTGCCCGGCGTTGATGAAGCCGAGCAGTTGAGCCTCTCGAACGCGATCGCGCTGAATCGCGGTGTCTTAACCGAAACGCAAGGCCGGGCCATTGTGGCCGAATATCTGCGTCGGTTGAACGATCCCCGTCGGATCGCCTTTGCCGAATGGTACAGCATTGATCCTCCATTTCCGGTAGGCGCATTCGATATGAACGGTCGTCTCGGCGAACGACCGGGAGAGTACGTCAA
This sequence comes from Chloroflexus sp., assembly GCF_049970315.1. Taxonomy (GTDB): domain Bacteria; phylum Chloroflexota; class Chloroflexia; order Chloroflexales; family Chloroflexaceae; genus Chloroflexus. The sequence goes on along the minus strand of NZ_JBMFNE010000001.1, from coordinate 147,560 downwards.
CGGTGGCATTATGCCGTTAGTCGGTGGTGAACTTGCCCGCGGTGCATTCCGTTACGGCTACGAAGCCTACGGCTTCAACATTTTGCAACGGTACATTAACCTAATCGAGCGCACCGGCACGAGCTACCTCTGGTACTACCCAACAGGTGGGATTGCACCGGCCAACGAATTCTTACCCACCGATGGCTGGGGGGCTAGCGCAATGCTCGGTGCGTTGATCGAAGGCGCTGCCGGCATTGAGGACCAGCATACGAGTTTCACCACGGTTACCATTTCGCCGCGTTGGCCAGCCGACCCGGTCTACACGATCCACGATGTCTACGCAGTAGCTCGCTACGCCGCCGGCGATGGGTATGTCGCATACCGGTGGCAACTGAGACCGGCCACCGACAACCAACCGAGCCAGATCAACCTCACCGCTACCGGCAACGGCGACAGCTTCCGCTTGCGTCTGCTTGTACCGGCAGGTATGACACCACAAACCATACACCTCAACGGCGCGCCCATCTCGTTACAGATCGAGCAAGTTGGTGCTAGCCGGTACGTCACTATCACCGCCGCCGGGCCGATTATCACCGTCACAGTGACGCTGGCGCGAGGGTAGGATCGCATTGGATCAGGGCGTCGAGGCACTGCGAGCGCGGGGGAGGGAACCAACCCTTCACGACTTTGCCTTCTCTGCACCTTTGCGTGAGCGACCCGCTGCCCTCCTCCGCGCCTTTGTGTTAAAGTCCCTACGCCCCTACCGATGGCAACCCGGCCAACGCCATCGCCACCTCGGTGTCCGAATACTCGTAATCGCGCAACTTACCAGCCTGATAATCCATATAGGCCTGCAAGTCAAAATGGCCATGGCCACACAGATTAAACAAGATAACCTCGCTCTTCCCCTCTTCCTTGCAGCGGAGCGCCTCACGAATAACGCCGACAATAGCGTGGTTAGCCTCAGGTGCGGGCAAAATACCCTCAGTGCGGGCAAATTGGACACCGGCAGCGAATGTCTCAAGCTGCTGAATGGCAATCGCCTCGATAACCCCAAGCTCAAGCAAATGGCTCACCAACGGAGCCATACCGTGGTAACGCAGACCACCGGCATGGATACCGGGCGGCACAAAAGTGCTACCGAGCGTATGCATCTTCATTAATGGCGTCAAGTGAGCCGTATCACCGAAATCGTAAGCATACTTCCCTTTAGTCAGCGACGGGCAAGCCGCCGGCTCAACTGCCACCACCCGTAATGGCCGCTCACCGCGCAGCTTCGCCCCGATAAAGGGGAAAGCGATACCGGCAAAATTCGAGCCGCCGCCGGTACAACCGACCACCACATCAGGATAGTCGCCGGCCATCTCCATCTGGATCATCGCCTCTTGGCCGATCACCGTCTGATGGAGAAGGACGTGATTGAGCACGCTGCCGAGCGCGTAGCGGGTATCATCGCGCTGGGCTGCCACTTCCACCGCCTCAGAAATCGCGATACCAAGACTGCCGGTACTATCCGGATGCTCGGCCAAGATAGCCCGTCCGGCTGCCGTCTCGGTGCTTGGGCTGGCGATCACGCGCGCACCGTAGGTCTCCATCAGCGCCCGACGGTAAGGCTTCTGATTGTAGCTGACTTTGACCATAAACACCTCGACCTCAAGGCCGAACAGCGCACCGGCGAAGGCAAGCGACGAACCCCACTGACCGGCACCGGTTTCGGTAACTAACCGCCGCACCCCCTCGATCTTGTTGTAGTAAGCCTGTGCCACTGCCGTATTCGGTTTGTGGCTTCCGGCCGGACTGACACCCTCGTACTTGTAATAGATGCGAGCCGGCGTATCAAGCGCACGTTCGAGCCGACGCGCACGGAAGAGAGGCGTGGGCCGCCACTGGCGATAGATAGCACGCACCTCTTCAGGAATGGGAATCGTGCGCTCAGTGCTCACCTCTTGCTTGATCAGCTCCATCGGGAAAAGCGGGGCCAGATCGGCAGGGCCAATGGGCTGACCGGTAGCCGGATGTAACGGCGGTGGCGGCAGAGAAGGGAGATCGGCGGCGATGTTATACCACGATTCCGGCAGGCGATCTTCGCTGAGCAGATACTTGACGGTTTCCACAGACACCTCTCCTTGCAGCAATACACCAAATACACCAATAAAAAAGCTCTCGACCAAATTGGTCGAGAGACGGAATAAACCGCGGTGCCACTCTCGTTCGCCGCAGCTCACGCACACGGCGCACTCTACAGGTGCTGTCGGCAATGCCGCTCCACACCTAGCGCCCTGATAACGGTGGCGTCTCCGGCAGCGACTACTGCGGGAAAACCCGGTTCGCCGTGCGACTCACAGGCCCATTCACAAGCACCGAACTTGCCGATCTCGCACCATCACCGGCTCGCTGGACTGTCGCCATGCTTGTTACTCTTCCTGATCAACGTCGTTATTCTAATGTGGAGGAAGTATACCATCCTCGGTTGTCGGTGTCAATACAAGGTCATACCACATCGAACAAGAACGTAATTGTACGTTTACCCTGTGGATTCCGGTGACAGAGGGCGATTCAGAGGCCGGCCGTGCAAATAGGAGAACGTTCGCTATGCTAGCGAAAACCGCAATCAATAACAACTTCCACCAACACACCTGTAGAACTCGACAACGATGATGACATATGCATCCGACAAGGGTTTCGCGTGTGGGTCTTTACAAATCCGCAATAGGGAACAGATCCGGTTTATGAGCCTGTTTCGGGCTAACCCGGCGCACGAATTGGCCGATCGGCTGCCATACGCGAACCGCATCAACGACGAATTGCACATAGTGTGAGCCTATATCGGCTTTGACGGCTATCTGGTTGGATCAGACGGAGCTACGCGGCGCAATATCATCTTCGCTACCCGTACTTTCATCGATCACGTGCGGGCTGGGTTGCGAAGGGCGAGACGGATGTAATTGCGTAATCGCTGTTGGCAGCAGCGCGGCTACCGCACGCCATACCTTCTCTGTCGGCAGCAACACGGCTGCCACATACCATACGTACAGTCTCCTGAGCGTATTCACAGAGTAACAAAGGGACTGTATCGTTTCAAACTAGGTATGAACTAGATCATAGCTGCATGAATCAACAACGGCCACCGAATCGTAGGTGGCCGGAGAGAGGGGAATGAGGGCGGTGTGTAGGTTGGGAGATGTTTGTCACGCGGCGACCACCGCAAATCGCTTCGCTTGACAATAGGTACTATAGCAATCATAGATTAGCCCTAGATTAATCCACTATTAGATGAATGTTAACGGCTGACCAAGTGCGATCTTTTACCCAAGTTATCCACAATTCCACCAGTTATCCACAATTCTGCACAACTTCATTCGTTCATGTCCCAACCGTGACCGGAAGACAAAAGCGGTGTATACTCAAAAAGGAGGCTATGCAACAACGTTCAATGAAGACGACAGAGGAGTAACAGTGACACAACGTATCGTCATTGTAGGCGCCGGGCTAGGTGGGTTGGCGACGGCTATCCGCTTAGCCGGGCGCGGCTATCAAGTTGATATCTTTGAAGCTGCCGACCGTCCGGGTGGGCGCATGCGCGGCTTCTCGCTGGGTGATTACCACTTTGATACAGGACCGACCATCTTACAGTTGCCGCGACTATACGACGAATTATTTGCGAGCGTGGGGTTGCGTTTTAGCGACTACGTCGAACTAGTACGCCTCGAACCAAATACACGAATCAGATTTTGGGATGGTGAATACCTCGATCTGACTTCGGATACGGCGGCCTTCAAGGCGCAGCTTGCCCGATTTGGTTCAGAGCTGCCGGCGCAGTTTGAACGCTGGTATATTGAGCATATCCGCAAGTACAAGGTCGGGTACGAACCGTACCTTGCGACGCCGGTACGAACACCGCTCGGTTATTTGAAACCACGTGAAATTGCCGCAGCGCTCGCTTTTCGCCCGTGGGAAAGCCTGTACGATCACTTCAAGCGCTTCTTTCACGATGAACGAGTAGTCTATGCCTTGGCTTACCAAGCGAAGTATTTGGGTATGCACCCTACCGCCTGTTCGAGCATCTTTAGTCTGGTGACCTTCCTCGAGTTTGCTGAGGGCATTTGGCATCCGATCGGCGGCTTTCGCGCTTTGGCAGCCGGATTGGCTAAAGCTGCGACCGATTTAGGTGTAACGATACATTACAACCGACCGGTCAAACAGGTGCTTGTCGAAAACGGACGGGCTTGTGGGGTTGAGTTGGCTGATGGCGAGCGAATATCTGCTGACGGTGTGGTGGTCAACGCAGATTTTGGTCATGCGCTGACTCACATTATCCCACCGCACGCGCGTGGCAAGTATACCGATCAGAAACTCAACCAGATGGAGTTTTCGTGTTCAACGTTTATGCTCTATCTGGGTGTCAACCGACGCTGGGACGAGTTGCCACACCATCAGCTCTATCTCTCAGCGACGATTCGTCGTAACGACCCATTGTGGGCCAAAAGTGCAATTCTCGACGAAGAAGATCCATCGTTCTACGTATGTAACCCAACGATTGTCGACCCGGCGAACGCCCCTCCCGGTCACAGTACTCTGTTTGTGTTGGTACCGGTGCCTAATCTGCGTTATCAGGTTGATTGGCCGGCGGTGAAGCAACGTTATCGGGACCTGGTGATTCAGCAGATGACCAAACTCGGGTTTCATGATGTCGAGCGCCACATTGTTGTCGAGCGGCATTACACCGCCGAGACGTGGCGCGACGAGCATCACACTTATCTAGGCGCGGTCTTTAACCTGATTCACAGTTGGAGCCAGCTTGGCCCATTCCGCCCCCACATCCGGCACGATGGCGCGCGCAATCTCTATTGGATCGGCGGTGCGGTGCATCCGGGTAGCGGTCTAATGACCATTTTAGAGGCAGCCAAGAGCGCGGTTCATTTTATCAGCGAAGACCTGCCATTGGACCAACCGATAGCGATAGGACGTTAGGGATAGGCATCGCCCCACCGTAGCCCCGCACTGCCGGACGGGCCCCGCACTGCCGGACGGGCCCCGCACTGCCGGACGGGCCCCCCACTGCCGGACGGGCCCCCCACTGCCGGACGGGCCCCGCACTGCCGGACGGGCCCCGCACTGCCGTGCGGGGCTACTAGTCGCGGGGGTTGCCGTGGGCTAATGCAAACAGTTCATCAACATCTAATAATAATGCGGGATGGGGCAGATCGCGTATTACACCACACGAAAAACCATCAACATGATCGGGCGGAGCAAGACCATCGGTGCCAACGCGATGGATACTCATCACTTCATCAACCAGTAACCCGATCTCAGGAGGTTGATCGAAATCCGATGCTGCAAGCAGAATATGGCTATCGAAGTCATAGCCGGGCGGTTCACCAAGCAGCGAACGACCATCGATCACCGGTACAGTTGCTCCATAGAGTGAGACCATACCACACACAACCGCAGGTGCATCACCTAGAGGGGCAATCTCGTTAAGGTGGGCGGTATGCACGACCGTCTGCATAGGTAATGCGACAAAACGACTGCCAATCTGGCAGACAACAACCATCGTGGTGGGGGATGATTTGATCATAAGAGACCTCCCTGTCTCCTTGTTTTACACTAACTCTACCGCGAAGTTCAGGTCAGTAGAGTTACAATCGAGCAACCGGTAATGAACGTTGACACCACCTTGCCAACCGTCTATCTCGGTCTAGATTTGGCGTGGTCGCCACGTAACTCCAGTGGATTCGCGGCTTGTGTTGGTACGCCGGCCGGGGCACAGCTTGTACAACCGCCAAGCCGCCTGCTGACGAACGATGCCATCGTACAGACGATTCGTACAGTGATCGGAGATGCACCGGCCATTCTTGCAATTGATGCACCGTTGGTCGTGCCCAATGAAACCGGGCGACGCACCGCCGAGGCCGAGTTAGCTGCGGCCTTCCGGCGTTATGATGCCGGTCCACACCCGGCCAACCGCCGTCTACTCGCACGCTACGGAGGGGTGCGCGGTGAAGCACTGCTGGCAGCGCTGGCATCGGATGGATTTGTCTACACAGCAGCCATTGAGGCCGGTATGAGCGGGAGGTTCATCGTTGAAGTCTTCCCACACCCGGCAACTGTGGTCTTATTCCGCTTACCGCACATCTTGCGCTATAAAGCACGGCCAGGCCGTGCGTTAGCCGAACGTCGGCGCGAATTAGGGCGTTACCTGAGTTTGTTGCGCGGATTATCCGGCGGCGATCCACCATTGTTTGGGAGTGATGAACTATGGCATGGAATTGACCTCGATCAACTCAGCCCACGTTCGTTGAAGGCCGTCGAAGACGAAGCTGACGCTTTGCTCTGTGCATATATTGCCCTCTACGGTCATCGCTGGGGGGCAACACGCTGCCGAAGCTATGGTACGTTGGAGGGAGGAGCCATCTTTACACCGGATTGGAGTGCGTCCAACTAGTACTAGCACCTTGGTTGCTCTACCGTTACTTCCAACACAATGTTTGGATTAACAGCTACCGGTGCAGAAACCGATGTAGGTGCATAACTCTCCACGCCGGTGCGCTTGCGGCACTACTTTCCGAGCGATATGCTAGAGCACAACAGCCCACAACGAGTCGGGGCTGACGGCAACGAAGCCGAAACCGAGGAAGGAAATGTGTGATGGCAACTTCTCACCATCCGCTGCGACAGGTATGGATGTTCTTTGCCGTCACTTATGGGTTCTCATGGATTTTTGGCTTCCTGCCGTACTCATCGATCGCGGCATCACATTCCCATCACCGTTTATCGATGTTTTCAGCGGGCCGCTCAACCCAGCCGCTTTTGGTCCATCGCTGGCGGCGCTGGTACTCACGTGGCAACACGAGGGATGGCGTGGTGCGCCGGCGTTATTACGCCGGGGACTTGACTTTCGTTTCGGTTGGCGCTAGTTGATCATCATTCTGATTGGGCCAATGATGATCTTTGGCGGATCGATCATCGTCGCGACGATTATGAGCAGAGGTGCCATCGACCTTTCGGTTATCAGCGATCCACCCTTCGCCCTGATCGCGTTCTTCGTCATCTTGTTCACCGGTGGGCCGCTACAAGAAGAATTTGGTTGGCGCGGCTATGCCTTACCGCGCTTACAAGCACACTATGGTTCTGCCATCGCGAGCCTGATCGTTGGCGTGGCGTGGTGGTTATGGCATGCACCGGCCGTCTTCATTCCGGGCCGGTTTATGACGAATGATCTTCTCTTTTGGCGCACTAACCATTGTTATCACCCTTACGTCCTTCATCTTCACATTGGGTCTACCAACACACCAACGGCAGCATCCCGGCGTGCCTGTTGTTGCACACCACGATGAATTGTCGATCTGTCCGGTGATGCCATCAATGCAGATTGACCTCATCACGATAGGGTATATGATAGTGGTTCTCACTACCGTTGTTAGAATCATGACGGTCCAAACAGTCCGTTTCGCCACACACTAATCGAATCACTGTACCACTATGCTCAATAACATCGCTAGTCCTGAACTCTTTTACCAATTCGGCCTTGCCCTGCTCATCGGCGCGCTCATTGGCCTACAACGCGAGTATGCTCACGGTGCTAGCAGTGATCTTTTCGCCGGTGTACGCACATACGCGATCATCGGTGTGATCGGCTGTGCAGCCGGTTTGGCCGCAATCACACTGCAAGCGCCGGAAATCTTCGCGGCGATGGCCCTGGTAATAGGTGGATTACTGATTGCCGCATACGTTCTCAGTCACGGACACGATGGCCCCGGTCTCACCAGCGAAATGGCTGTGCTCATCACGTTCCTGTGTGGAGGCATGGTCGCGTGGGGCTACGGAACGGTGGCAACGGCAATCGGGGTGGCAATTGCTATTCTGCTAGCCCTGAAAGCCCGTCTACACGGCTTAGCGCGCCAACTCAGCCCGCAAGATATGCAAGCTTCGCTCACGCTGGCCGGTATCAGTCTCATTGTTTTGCCGGTGTTGCCAAATACGCCGATTGGGCCAGCACCATTGGACGTGATTAATCCGCAGAAGATATGGCTGCTCGTTGTCCTAATCTCGACGCTGAGTTTCAGTGGCTACATACTGCATAAAATTATCGGCACTACTCGCGGCATTGCGCTCACCGGTCTGATTGGCGGTATCGTTTCTTCAACTGCGGTCACCCTCAGTAATACCCAACGCAGCCGGATCACACCGGAATTGAGTCAGGAATACACGCTGGCCATGTTGCTGTCGTGGGCGGTGATGTTTGTGCGTGTCGGGCTACTCACCAGCGCGATTGCGCCGGAGGTCTTACAGAGATTATGGCCGGTGTTACTGGCGGGAGGCAGCGGCTGCCTCATCTGGGGAGGATGGCTGGCGCGCCAGTCACGCCGGCATGAGGTAATACCGTTGAATTTTGGCAACCCGCTCGAATTGCGTTCAGCAATCGGGTTCAGTCTCCTTTACACTACTATCCTCGTCGGCGCCAATTTCGCCCGTACCCAGTTTGGTGAGGCCGGACTCTTCATTACCAGTATCTTCGGCGGACTTGTCGACGTGGATGCAATCACGTTATCGCTCAGCGAGCTAGCAATCACCTCTGGTGGGCTATCCAATCGGTTAGCGGCCAGCGCTATTGGGGTCGCCGTTTTGACCAACACACTGGTAAAAGGGGGAATCGCGCTGGCCGGCGGGAGTAGCCGGTTGCGCCGTTCAATCACACCAGGGTTACTGCTGATCACCGGATCAATACTAGGCACACTCTTCTGGCCGTGGTAATATCTCATTGCGCTGGCTACCAGACAAACGGCACTAACCGCCACGATCGCTGCTGATACACACGATAGCCGGGAATAGTTGCCACGAGCATGCGTTCTTCATAGCTTAGCTTAGTTACCAATACCACCAGTAAGGCTAGCCACAAGGCCCAGCGCCACAATGTCGGCATGGTCAGCACCCACGCCAATGCTACAATAAGCAGGCTAGCATACATCGGATGGCGGATCAGACGGTACGGTCCAGTACTGACCAGCTCGACCTGTGGCAACGGATCGGGCAATACCGAGAGCCGATGCAGACGCATCGTGAGGAGAGCCCACAAGCCAAGGCCAAGCCCGGCGGCCAGCAATCCTAGCAAGAGCGGAGAGGACGGCAGGAGTGGCCCGCTGAAGGCGATGGCACCCAAACAGGCAAACTGGCCAAACACCAAGCCAAAGGAACGACATGGCGAACGGATCATCATTGGTCATCTCCCAACGTACATCAGCGTAAGGTCTATATCTCATGATTGCATCAATTCGCGGCGTGATCCAGAGCATTGGCAATGACTATCTGATTGTTGAAACCGGCGGTATTGGCTTTCTGATCTATGCACCACGCTCAACACTCAGTGCTGTCGGTACGGTTGGTAGCGACATCTTTCTTCACACCGTCTTAATTGTGCGAGAAGATGCGCTCACCCTCTACGGTTTCAGTGACAACGCTCAGCGTAATCTCTTTGAACAACTGATCGGAGTTAGTGGAGTTGGGCCAAAATTGGCGCTGAGTTTGCTATCAAGCGGGACACCGGATGAAGTGCGGAGCATGATCGCCGGTGGAGACGTAGCCCGATTGGCGCGGGTACCGGGGATCGGCAAGAAGACGGCCGAGCGGATTGTGCTTGAGTTGCGCGGCAAGATCGATTTCCGCCAGCTCACGGCGAGTGGCAGTACGAGTGTCAGCACTCTTGATCGCGAACTCAGCGAGATTTTAGTCAGTTTGGGCTACAGCGCCGCCGAGGCAGCCGCAGCGATCGCATCGTTACCCAGTGACGCACCACCGACGTTAGAGGAACGATTACGGTTGGCGTTACGCTATTTCGGCAGCGCATAACCGTCAAGGTCATCGTAGGGTCTTTGCGGCACTCTCTCTACGATGATGACCAACCGCTGATGACCGGCCGGCCATCGGCAAATCGTTCGATTTGGGCCAAGGCGATCACCGGTATCCCTAACGCAAGCAACGGTTCACGACCCTGTTGAAACACCTTCTCCACCACGAACGCCGCTGCCACAACGCTGGCACCAGCCTCTTGCGCCATCTCGGCCAACGCGAGGGTTGTCCGTCCATTGGCCAAGAAATCGTCGACAATTGCCACCCGTGCTTTAGCAGGAATAAAGCGAGCGGTGATTGCCAATAGCACCTCTCCTCCTTTCGTAGGCGAAGAGATTAGGCGTGTAAGAGCCGGCATCGGCACATCGGGATGGTATTTTTTGGCATATACCAGCGGTATGCGACAGGCAAACGCTGTTGACAACGCCGGTGGAATACCGCTCGCCTCTGCCGTCAGGATAAGATCTGGCTGAAATGGTGCAAGGCGGTTTGCGAGTTCAGCACCGATAGCCTGCATCAAATCGGTATCAATACGATGATTGAGCAGATGATCGATTTTGAGGATGCGATCATTGATCACGACAGCTTCGGCATTGATACGCTGAACGAGTGGTGGGAATGGTTCACAGAATGTAGTAGGCAAGAGGTTCATAGATATTCCACAGGTCTAATAGATTGTTCTTTATCAGATAAACAATATTAACAGAAAGAAATGAACCGTCATGATCGTAGTCAGGTGGAAGATGTGGATAAAGCTTCAAATCATGCTTTCTAATGCGCTGCGCAGGATGTGGACGACATGGGTATAGTTTTCCACATAGCGATGATCGTGTTTCGGGTGCGCGTACCTGTTCGCACATCTTCCACGCGCTGTACACGAACTATTCCGCACGTTATCCACATAGGTGGCGAGTTTTCCACATAATATCGTAAGTTATCCACAAGAGCAGGATATAAAGAAACGGGGCGGTTAACCGCCCCGTTACACGATGTATCTGAGGTACTTACGACTTCTCACTGGAGCGATCGCGGTCGTCCAGGTCAAGCGTGTTGATAAAATTGCGGAAGATCGACAGCGAATCCTCGTTAAGCTCGGGTTCCGATTCGGTTTCGGCCTCAGGTTTCGGTTCTTCGCTGCGGCTTGGAGGAGTGGGGAGGGTCGCATCAGACTGTTCCTCTTCATCAAAGAGGACACCAGCTTGTTCAAGCACATGGTCAGCCACGAAGATGGGTGCTTGGACCCGCTCAGCAAGGGCGATAGCGTCACTTGGACGAGCATCCAATTCGAGGGTACGCCCTGCCTGATCAATGATAATCCGCGCAAAGAATGTATTGTCACGGATATCGTTGATATAGATCTGGCGAACCAAACCGTCTAACTCGCTAATAGCAGCCTTGAGCAGATCGTGGGTCATCGGACGTTGTGGTTCGTGACCTTGAATAGCTGACGCAATGGCGTCGGCTTCAAACTGGCCGATCCAGATGGGCAAGTAACGATTGCCTTCAGTTTCGCGGAGAACGACGACCCGGCTCTGCGTCAATAGGCTGACACGGATACTATCGACAACGACTCGTATCATCGGCCGGCCTTTCGTGAAATGCCCATCACCGGTCATTGGGGAAGGCCGGATCGGGCAGCGAGAGTATCAAGTGCTAATATCTTATCATGCGATGAAAGATGCCGTCAAGATTGACAAACTATTCTATTCGGTGTATTCTCTCGGCAGAGCTGAGCAGGATCGATCATGCAGGTTATTTTTCATCATCCTCCATGGTTTGAGCGATGGATGCGCAGTCGGCGACGGCTTGCTACGGCGCGTTATACCGTGCGTCGGTTGCGTAATCAGACGATTGTATCGGTACTACGACCACCTGCCGTTGCTCCCCTTCCGGTGGTGCAGTGGCGTCTCCGCCTGTCACGTCAGGTTGGTCATGGATTTCTCCTCCTCGCCGTTATCGTCATGCTCGCGGTTGATTATAGTTTCCCTTGGCAGCAACTGATTGCGGGTCGGCAACAGGTGCATACACCGAGTGTGGCGACAGTGGTGGCAACGTCGGCCGAGCAAGCGGTAGGCGTGGCGAGAGCAGTACGGGTGACCGCATCGGTAGCTCGTGAACCTGAGCCGATTGCACCGGCGTTACGTGCGCCGGTACCGGTAGTGACGGCATATCGAACAACGCACCTGCTCACGGAGGGGGAGACCCTGGCTGAGGTGGCGGCTCGCTATCAGATTCCGCTGAGCACATTAGTATGGACAAACGGCCTTGATCGTGGCGATGCCTTGCGGGTGGGGCAACCGTTGCGGATTGCCCGTTTGGCCGGTGTAGCCCACACCGTGGGGGCTGGAGAGACGTTAGCCGCTTTGGCCGAGCGGTACGGGGTGGCACCGGAAGCGATTGCAACCTTTGCACCGAATCGATTGCGTAACGAACAGTTAATCGTTGGTCAAGAGATTTTTATTCCTGGCGGGCGCTTGGCATGGTCATCCGAACAGGAAGCGGCCTTTGCTCAGCGTAAGGCCGAGCCGGTTGGGATTGTCCTTACCAATGAAACAAATGTTCGTTCTGGTCCAAGCACCGATCACCAACGTCTTGCCCAATTAACCGCTGGTCGGCAAGTTGCGTTGCGTGGGCGGTATGGCGATTGGGTGTTGGTTGCTCTTGGGGAAATGACCGGTTGGATTCGCAGCGATCTGCTCGAGTTGGATCCGGAACAGGTTGCCGCACTGCCGGAAGTGCGCAACTTCCCTCCCCCACCGCCGCGTTGGGTTTGGCCGGCGCAGGGGGTGTTAACTTCAGGGTTTGGCCCACGTTGGGGCGGCTTTCATAATGGTATCGACATTGCGAATGTGGCTTGGACTCCGATTGTTGCTGCGAGTCGTGGTTGGGTGTACGAAGCCGGCTGGTGTAGTGGTTACGGCTACTGTGTGAAGATTCGCCATCCCGGCGGGATTGAGACGATTTACGGTCATTTAGTTACCCGCCCGATTGTGCAGGTTGGTCAGGAAGTCAGTACTGGCCAACTAATCGGTTATATGGGAAGTACCTACGATCGTGCCGGCGGTGGATACTCGACCGGCGTGCATCTCCACTTTACTATCCTCGTCAATGGACGTGCAGTGAATCCACTCCGTTACCTACCGTGATGCCCAAAGCTTTTGCGCTTGTGTCGTGTCACCCGTGCTGCGTCTCGTTCATCGGTCATTCTACCTACGGTTGTTTGATACCGTAGCGTTTCACGCGGCCCTGTCACCGTATGGTACAATAGCGAGCGGAGTGACTGCGTAGTGCAGGTGTTTCACGTGAAACAGCAACCTACAGGCCCGCAACCACGTATCGTAGCGATTGCTAACCAGAAAGGCGGTGTCGGGAAGACGACAACCGCCGTCAATGTAGCCGGCGAATTGGCTCGGCGTGGCCGGCGTGTTCTGTTGGTCGATATTGATCCACAAGGAAATGCCACCACCAGCCTCGGTATCGCGAAGGCTTCACTGAACGTCACCACCTACGATTTATTGCTCGGTAGTGCATCGCCGGAAACGCTCCCCCTCGCCACCGGACGAGAGCGGCTCGATCTGATCCCCGCCGATCAAGAACTTGCCGGGGCGGCTGTGGAGCTGGTCGGCGTTGAACGGCGTGAATGGCGCCTGCACGATGGCTTGATCCCACTATTGCCGCGTTACGATTGGATTATTATCGATTGTCCACCCTCACTTGGATTGCTGACACTTAATGCTCTCTGTGCAGCAAATGCGGTGCTGATCCCGCTTCAGTGTGAATACCTCGCCCTCGAAGGGTTGGCTCAACTCAAAACGACCCTCGAACGAGTGCGGGAGAGTCTGAACCCAACGCTCCGGATTCTTGGTGTCGTGATGACGATGTACGATGGCCGTACCAATCTGGCGCAACAAGTCGTTGATGAAGTGCAACGCTACTTCCCCCGTCTCATCTGCCGTACCCTCATCCCACGCAGTGTACGGCTGAGCGAAGCGCCAAGTCACGGTCGCATTGCCTATGAGTATGACCCCCACGGGCGTGGTGCTCAAGCTTACGCCCTGCTGACCGAAGAAGTAATAGGACGGGAGGAGCGAACGGTATGAGCCGAAAACGTGGGCTAGGGAGTGGATTAGATGCACTCATTCCGGCAACCACCACCGACCAAACGGTTGTGCGCTCGTTGCCGGTAGCGGCAATTCGGGCGAATCGGGCCCAGCCGCGTACCTCCTTCGACGAAGCAACATTGGCCGAATTAGTAGCTTCGATCCAAGAGCACGGTATCCTTCAACCGCTGATCGTGAGCGAAGATCCGGAAGGTGGCTATGAACTGATCGCCGGTGAACGGCGCTTGCGTGCCGCACGGATGGCTGGCCTGACAACAGTACCGGCGATTGTTAAGAACGCAACTCCTCAGCAATTCCTTGAATTCGCTCTCGTCGAAAATATCCAGCGCGCCGATCTTAACCCCATCGAAGAAGCGCAAGCTTACGAAACTCTGCGACGTGAGTTCGGGATGAGCGATGAAGAAATTGCACGTCGGGTTGGTAAGAGCCGGGTAGCTATTGTCAATAGCCGTCGTCTCCTCCGCCTCGCACCAGTCGTGCGCCAAGCGCTCCTCGACGGTGCGATCAGTGCTGGTCACGGGCGTGCCCTGTTGCGTCTTGACGATCCTGCCGACCAAGCCGCAGCCCTGACCTTGATCGGCGAGCGTGGCTTAACTGTGCGTGATGTGGAACACCTCACCGAGCTGGCGAGTCAACCTGGCCTGACGGCACGTACTCGTCAGGCCCTCTGCACCGGTCAGATCGAACCGACACAGGCGCTGGCACTACTCCGCATATCCGATCCACAGGTCCAAACGGAAGCATGTGAGGCGGTGATCCATCATCGCCTCAATGTACTTGAGACTGAACAATTCTGCATGGCTCTGGCTGCCGGTACCGATCAGCGTACTGCACTGGCTGCGCTGCATCAGCCACTGGGGGGGAAGCCCACCTCGGAGGCAACACCACGCTTGAACGCTGAACAAACCCGCACAGTACGGCGCTCGCCTGAAGATCAGATGGCTCAGCAGATGTTTGAAGAACTATTGCAAACTCCAGTTCATATTGTTCGCAGTGGACGCACTATCAGAGTAACTATTACGCTGTACGATGAAGAGCAGTTACAAGGGTTGTACGATCGTTTATTGGGGAATGGCTAAGCCATGGTAGAAGTTATTGCTTTTGGTAATCCGGTCTATGATGAAATTATCACGCCGGTAGTGCGTACCGAGGGACGAGTCCTCTCCGGGTGCTCGACGAATGCCTGTCTGGCACTGGGCCGGTTGGGGCGCACGACTGCGCTGGTTGGACGGGTAGGTCCTGATTACGCCGACCGATTCCAATCTGACCTTATGCGTTACGGTATCACACCGTTCGTTGAGAGGGCTTCCCAAACCGGTGGCTTTAAGTTGGTGTATGATAGTCGTGGTGATCGCACGCTCGACGTCTTGGGTGTGGCCGAACCAATAACAATGGTGCCGGATGTTGTCACAACCGCCGCAGCCGTTGTTGTGGGGCCAATTCTGCAAGAAACGTCATTGGAATTCATTTACACCATCCGTACTCGTACCCAAGCACCGATCTTCCTCGATCCGCAGGGGCTGTTGCGCCGGATTGGCGCCGATGGACGGATCGAACACTTTCTACCGGTCGAGTTTGCAGCGATCGCACCGCTGTGTCATGTGATCAAGGCAAACGAAGTTGAAGCGAAAGTTATCACCGGTATTGACCCGCGTAGTGACCCGGTGTTAGCGGCGCGGCGGCTGCGAGAGACTGGGTGTGCCATTGCGATTGTGACAATTGCCGAAGCCGGCTCTCAGATCGATGATGGTGATCGTTCAATTGCAATTCCAGCCTTCCCCACCGATGCGCGCGATCCGACCGGGGCTGGAGATACGTATATGGCCGGTTTCTTGCATGCCTATCTCGCCAATCCGAGCGATCTTTTTCGGGCTGGATGCACCGGTGCCGCGACAGCCTCGATCTGGATTGAATATACCGGCCCGGATGCACCGATTACCCTGGCTGAGGTAGAGCGACGTACCGCCTTTCTTGTGCAACAGGATCGATAATGTGGCACGGTCTGATGTGTGCGTTTCAGCAGTGCCCTAGCTAAAGGATAAACATCAATGATACCGTTGCTTGCCCGCTTTCGCCAAGTCTACGAGCAGGTTTCGTTGCCGCTTGGGCATTTCTGTACCCGTCTTGGGATCCATCCCAATATGCTTACCTATCTGAGCCTTGTGTTTAGCATGTTAGCCGGTTATTTGCTCGCACAACGCGCCTTCCTCTGGGGAGTGGTCACCATCTTGCTGATGGGGTTAGCTGATGTACTTGATGGTGCTACAGCACGGGCTAGTGGTAAAGCAAGTGACTATGGTACAGTCCTTGACCACGTTACCGATCGCTACGCTGAGGCGTTTGTGATGGGGGGCTTGATGATCTCCGGTTTGGTTTCTCCGGTGTGGACGTTGTTTGCGATCTTTGGTATGGTGATGGCAAGCTACGTTCGTGCCCGCGCAGAAGCAACCGGTAAATTGACTTCGTGCAATGTTGGCTTCGCCGGTCGGCAAGAAAAGCTGGGCCTGCTCTTGATCGGTTTGGTGTTGATGCCCCTCTTGCCTGATTTACCGATCCTTGAATGGGCCGTGATTGCAGTAGGTGTTGCCTCCCACGTGACGGCTGTGCAGCGGTTGTTGTATACGCGCCAAATGTTGGTTGGTTCGGCACACGATCATAAACTGCACAAGGAATCAGGGGTTGTGTAAGTAATTAGGATACGAGGTTGTTATGTCGCTCTCAGAAGCCGAAGTCCGCCACGTTGCCCGCCTTGCCCGTATTGCCCTTTCCGATGAAGAAGTGAATGTGATGCGAGCCCAACTTTCGGCAATTCTTGACTACATTGCCATGTTGCAAGAGATTGATGTTAGTAATGTTCCGCCAACGGCCCAAGTTACCGGTCTGACGACCGTCTGGCGACCTGATGTGGTCGGTGAAATGCTCACTCAAGAACAGGCACTGGCCAATGCTCCCGATCAGCAGGATGGTATGTTCCGTGTACGGGCAGTGTTTGAAGAATAGACGTTGTCATCTGTCACTCCTCGTGTATGGGCCATGCAACTTTTGGCGTGGTAGCAACGTCGTACCGGCAGCGATATAACGTAATGCAGTGAAAGGATACGACGATGTACGGGAATAATGGTAATGGTTCACGCCAATCGTATGTCTTGATCGGGGGGTATCCGGTTAAGCCGATCTACCTCGTTATCTTCGGGGTGATCGTCTTTGGCTTGTTAATCTACCTGTTGCTGCGCTTCTTCAACATCGGTCTCACCATGCACTTTAGTGCGTTTGCCGGCGTCCTTCTCTTGATCGCGAATCTGCGCGAACTGCTCGGGACCGGCTATACCCAGCGTGAGAGCACCGCTCTGCTGAATGTCCTGCTTGGCGCCGGTCTGATCTGCGCGTGGTTGGCTCAGTTCTTCGTCCTCTTTTGGCTGCCGGCGTTGCTGGCTGTCGGTGTCGCTACCCCACTGGTTTTGAACCGTTCGGGCGTCTATACCGTGTATCTCACTATGGCTCAGCAAGCGATCGATCGAGTGCGGCGTACATTGGTACGGTAACAGCATAGTCGTCATCAATAGCAAGGGGATCGGTGAGAAACCGATCCCCTTTTTCATTTCTTACGATTGGCTAATCGCCTATCGCATACTGCGACGCATCACCAGACCACCCACTGCCATCAGCGCCAGCGCCGTCAGAGCTGCTGCTGCCAATGGGAGTGTCTCACCGCCGGTTCGCGGTAACGTTGCCGGAGCTGCCGTCGTCACCGGTGCAGTTACTGCAAGCTGTGGCGTAATGTTGGCAACAAAGTTCGTTGCGAAGACGCTGTAAATCTGTCCTGCCTCAACCCGCGTACCCGCCAAATTGATTACCACTGCATCACCACCGGCTGGTGTGACTTGCAGATCGTAGGTCCCGGCCGGCACTTCAAGATAATCGCTCGCGTCTGGAAATGCCAGATTACTGATGAGTGTTGTACCGTTGGCCAACTTCACGTCAACCGCCGGTGCATCAGGCGAGAAGTGGTAGACACGCACTTTCGCTTGACCGGCAGCCGGTGCGCTCAGGTTGTCGACGATTACTTGCGGCTTAATGCTCGCGACCGGGCCAACAGCAGCGATTGTATACGCACGACCAGCCTCGATGGTGACATTCGCATCAATTACCGCCGAGCCGGCTCCTGCACCCGTTGGAGCCACCTGTACGCGATAGGTACCGGCAGGTAGATCAAGGTAAGGGCTGGCGGCAAAGAAACCAACATTGGTCAGCACTGCATTGCCATTAACGAATACATCTACCGCCGGTGCATCGGGTGAAGCGTGAATAACTCGTACTTTGGCTGTGCCACTCTGGGCAAAGGCCGGTACTGCCAGCAATGCAAACAACAGGGCCGTGGTCAAGGCGATCGACAGCTTTCGGATCATGAACGTTCCTCCCTATCTAACAATAAGGCTTTACCATACCGGGAATGCGCCCTTCTTGAACGGTTTTTGCACAATTTCCGGCTTCACTCCTTACTACGCAGCAGTGGCTAAATCGGATGTGTGAGATTCGGCCAATGTTGGCAAGAAGGTGGCAGAGGGGAGCATGCTCCGACCGTCTCGTGTCTGTGACCGGCGCAGTGCGTAGCCGACATCGGTTGGTCGGAACAGGTTGTTGTTTTCCTTATATGTTATTGAGGTGCGGTCGAGATGGCCGGTGCGGTGCAGTGGTATGGGGTATGGGTGTATAGATAGTTTGTTATGCTCGACTCAGGTTCACCGGTAGTTTGTCCGTTGCGATGTTGGTAGCGCTCCATCGCTCGTCAAACAGGAACGGGAGCCGAGCAAAACCCTCTCCGGTCATTGCAGTCAATCACTCTGTGTGTGCTATGCGCTGGTATTGTCCTTCGGATGCGTCAGCAGCAGCCGGTGTCCCCCAAAACAACGCATCTTGCTCGGCACGCAAACGATCACTCAGCCGATCGGTCGGGAACTCCACATCGTCGTAGGTGATGACACCATCTTTGGGAATATCACGTCGCAAGGTACACCCTTCGGCTAATCCGATCGGCAACAAACGTTCTGCATAAACTACATCAGCATTCTCGGCTAAACCATACGTCATGTAGCCGCCCAACCCATCAAGAATCTGACCGGCATGTAGGTCGGTCTTGGCTGCTGCAATAACCTCAACCATTGGTCGGCCGGCAGCGGCTAACACCTGATCGCCGAACAGTGCCACACGCGCGATTGAATTGGGCACTTCAAAGTGGCAAAGATGGTACGGCGTATAGAAGAGGTAAAGAGGACCCTTCCCCAACTTGTACAAGTTGAGATAGTGCTGCATACGTGGATGATCGTGGGTACCCAGCACAAACACACCCGGTCCCGGTGTCGCCCCAACGACATAATCGACAATCCCCGGCCCTTCGATCAGTGCCTCTAGCGGGTACAGGTTGTGTACAACATCGGCGAGTGGTGTTCCTGAGGGAACGGTCGGGCCGAACATACCGCGTCGTGCTACCCGCATACCGGTTGCATTAGCCACAACCGCCTGCTCAAACGAAATCTTCGTGCCATCGGCAAAGCTCGTCACCATGTACGGATTTTGTCCCCACTGCCTGGCAAAGTTGGCTTGGGTGGTTGGATTCCGGTACGGATCGTGCAAGCCCTTGATGTTACCGCACAGCACCGGTTTGACCCCCAATCCACGAACAAACCGGTAGAGATTCATCGTGACCCCGGGCTGATCGCCATCGGACAGCGTGAAGATAACGCCGTAACGACGGGCATAGACTTGCAGAATCGCGCCGAGGGTGCCATCGAGTTCGGCATTCATGGTCACGACGTGTTTACCGTGTTGCATGGCGGCTAGTGCCACGCGCGCCCCAAACTCCACCGCACCGGTGACTTCGAGAATGACATCGATACCATCAGCAGTGCAGAGCAGGAGTGCGTCATCGGTGACAGCCGGTGCGCCGGCTGCCAGCGTCTCAGTGAGGTCAGTTGCCGTGGTAGCTCGCCGAATCGCCTCGGCAGGCACGTCAGCTTCAGTATAGGCTTGGATAGCGCGCTCAATAGTACGGTTTGCAATCGCCACCAAACGCATCCCACGAGTGTAGCGAATAATCTGGAGCGCAATACCGCGCGCCATAAAACCGGCACCGATCATGCCCACCCGGATTGGGCGTCCTTCGGTTTCAGCACGGGCGAGAGCAGTGTCAACAAGGATCATAGAGCACCTTCGAGTAGTGATGGAATAGCAATAAGGGAATGGGCAGAACGGTTGGAGGATTTGCCGTGTGCGTAGTGGGATAGCCTTCGCGCACACGGCAAGCTGTCGAACACACTATCCGTTAAACAATGGCCAGCGCTTATCCTTCTCACTCATTTTGGTAACCGGTAACGGCCATTTAATACTAAAGGCCGGATCGTCAAAACGCACACCGCCTTCAGCGCTCGGTGTGTAGTATTGCGAGACCTGATAGAAAACCTCAGTGTCGTCTTCGAGCGTCTGGAAGCCGTGGGCGAATCCTTCAGGGACATAGAGTGCCAGCCGGTTGGCCGCCGTGAGGGTCACGCCGATCCAGCGCTTGTAGGTGGGAGAATCGGGGCGCAAGTCGATAATCACATCGTAGATCGCACCGCGAATACAGCGTACCAACTTTGTTTCAGCATACGGTGCGTGCTGAAAGTGCATACCCCGCAACGTCCCGGCGAGCCGGTTGTACGAGAGATTCATCTGCACGACCCGATCCACCAATCCGTGTTCGGCAAACTCATCCTTCGACCACACTCGTGCAAAGAACCCACGATTGTCTTCCCGCGGCTCAAGTTCAATAATGTGTGCGTCTTTTAGCTCGGTTGGAATGAAGCGCATACCCTAGCTCCTCCAAAACAGTTCAGCATCAAGCTGGTTGGTCGCGATCAGATGACGCAACATCTTCAGCCGCGTGTATGGTGGGGCCTCGAAGATCTCGCGCGTCATACCGATCCGCTCAAACACCGCGCGTAATTGCCGAGCACCGGCGCTGGCATCGTACCGGCAGGCGAATCCGGGTAAGCGGGTGGCAATCTTCGTAAAATCCACTCGGTAGCTCCGGTTATCTGCATCGTTACGCCCAAACGTAAGTTCGCAGCCGGGAAACACCTCGGCAACGATCTCGGCAATTTCGCGTACCCGATAATTGTACCGGCTATCGCCAACATTGAAAATCTGGTTGTGGATCGCTTCTCGTGGTGCTTCCAACGCACAAGCCACTGCGTGGGCAATATCGAGGATATGCACTAAAGGTCGCCACGGCATTCCATCGCTGGTCATTGCAATCTTACCGGTCGTCCACGCAAGGCCCGACAGGTTGTTGAGCACAACATCAAACCGTTGTCGTGGTGAAGGACCAAATGCGGTGGCATTACGCAAGAAGACCGGTGAAAAGTTATCGTCGGCCATCTGCGCCAGATCATGCTCGACCAACACTTTACACTCGGCGTAGGCGGTCTGAGGATTAACCGGTGACTCTTCTGTCTTGATTTCACCCTCTTCGCCAATGCCGTAGACCGAGCACGATGACATATAGACGAAGCGGGTGATACCGGCAGCTTTGGCAGCCTTCGCCAAGTTGACGCTACCCTGATGGTTGATCTGAAAGGTCAGTTCCCGATTAAGTTGACCGAGTGGATCGTTCGAGAGTTCGGCCATATGCACAACGGCATCAAACCCAACGAGGTCGGCTGTAGTCAGCCGACGGATGTCTTTGACGATCAATTGTGGTTGAGGCAGGCCACTGTGATAGAGCCACCCACTTTCGTAGTAGCCGGTATCTACACCAACCACCTCGTGACCACGTTCCATCAGATATGGGGCGGTGACAATGCCGATATAGCCGCCGCTGCCGGTGAGCAGGATTCTCATGGGAAACTCCTAGCGCATGGAATAGGCGATCCGATACTATGGAATGGTAACGCTGGCCTTACCAGATCTTCCACGGTGCGTGACCACTTTGCCACAAACCTTCGAGATAATTCTTGTCACGCAACGTATCCATCGGGTGCCAAAAGCCGTGGTGACGGTAGGCTGCCAACTCACCGCGCTGAGCCAACTGCTCGAGTGGCTCACGCTCCCAGACCGTGTCGTCGCCGGCGATCAGATCAAAGGCAGCCGGCTCGACCACAAAGAACCCACCGTTAATATAGGCACCATCACCACTAGGCTTCTCTTTGAAGCTCTCGATGCGGGTTTGGTCTTCGGCCAGGGTAAAGGCCCCAAATCGACCCGGTGGCTGCACCGCCGTGAGTGTTACCGTCGCGCCCTGCTCGCGGTGATAGGCGATCAAGGCCCGAATATCAACATCGCTCACACCGTCACCGTAAGTGAGGCAGAATGTTTCGTCACCAACGTAGGGGCGGATCCGTTTGATCCGCCCACCGGTCATCGTCTGCTCACCCGTATCGACCAGGGTTACCTGCCACGGTTCGATCTGGGTGTGATGGACGGTCATCCGATTGGCCTGCATATCAAAGGTTACATCGGCGTGATGCAAGTAGTAGTTGGCGAAATATTCCTTGATTATATGACCTTTATAGCCGCAACAGATGATGAATTCGTTGATACCGTGGGCTGAGTAGATCTTCATAATGTGCCAGAGTATCGGCTTTCCACCGATCTCGACCATCGGTTTAGGCCGAATAGCGCTTTCTTCACTGATGCGGGTACCGTAACCGCCAGCTAGAATGACCGCTTTCATACACTGCAACCTGCCTTCGTGTGGAATGATTACAGTTCGCCGCGTCGCTGCAATTCTTGGCGGAACCACGGGATCGTCAGCTCGAGACCTTCGCGCAGCGATACCTTCGGTTCCCATTGCAAAATCCGGCGCGCCTTGCTGATGTCAGGTTGGCGCACCTGTGGATCGTCTTTGGTGCGTAGATCGCGATAGATCACGCCGGCTTTATTGCCGGTAATCTCGTTGACGATCTGTGCGAATTCGGCAATGGTAAATTCGCCCGGATTACCAATATTGACCGGTTCGACTTCATCGCTGAACAGCAGTCGGTAGACACCTTCAACCAAATCTGACACATACTGAAACGAACGGGTCTGAGTACCGTCGCCATAGATCGTCAACGGCTCACCGCGCAGTGCCTGTGAGATAAAGTTGGGAACAACGCGGCCATCGCGGAGACGCATACGTGGGCCATAGGTGTTGAAGATGCGAACGATTCGTGTTTCGACACCGTGATAGGTATGGTAGGCCATCGTCATCGCTTCGGCGAAGCGCTTCGCTTCATCGTAGACACCGCGAGGTCCAACCGGGTTGACATGCCCGTAGTAGCTTTCCGGTTGGGGGTGGACTTGCGGATCACCGTAGACCTCTGACGTGGACGCGAGAAGGAAGCGTGCTCCTTTGGCTCGGGCTAAGCCGAGCGCTTTATGCGTGCCGAGCGCACCGACTTTAAGGGTTTGGATCGGCAGTTCGAGATAATCAATCGGTGACGCCGGTGAGGCAAAGTGGAGTACTGCATCGATGGAACCTTCAATATAGATATAGTTGGTCACATCGTGGTGGATAAAGAGAAAGCGGGGGTGTCCGGCCAGATGGGCAATATTATCGGTGCTACCGGTAATGAGATTGTCCATCGCAATCACTGTATGCCCTTCTGCCAGAAAGCGGTCACACAAGTGTGAACCGAGAAAACCTGCTCCCCCGGTGATGAGTATGCGCATAGCTGTCGTTCTCCTCTGTACTATCGGTTTGCATGCTACTGAGTATTGGTGAAGGTTTAATGAACATTGACCGATAATGGAATTAAACTCCTTTCATGACCGAATCCCAATAATGTTGGTGATGTTCGCGATAGAAGGCAATTGTGCGGGCTAAGCCGGTACGGAGATCGATACGTGGTTGCCAGCCCAACATCTGTCGAATACGACGATCATCGGCGTAGTAATCACCAATATCGATTGACTTGCGGTCGGGTGGGTAGGGAATAATCTCGAAACTGCCTCCACCGGCCACTTCTACCGTTAAGGCTGCCAGATCGCGCAGATTAATCACCTCTAAACCGCCCAGATTAAAAATTTGTCCGGTTGCAGCCGGATGCAGAGCTGCCAACAACAGTGCATCCACACAATCGTCGATGTAAGTGAAGTCACGCAGTTGTTTGCCGTCACCCCACACTTGGATCGGTTTGCCCTCGATCACATTCCTGATCCAGACGCCGAGGAAGGTTTGGCGCGCGTCCTTCACCCGCATGCGTGGGCCGTAGGTGTTCGTTAGGCGTAAGGCACATGCCCGAATGCCGTACACATTGTTGTAGAGAATGTGGTACCATTCACCGGCCATTTTGTTGATACCGTTGACATCAACCGGATGCAACAGATGGCGTTCATCGACCGGCAGATAATCGGGCTTGCCATAAATTTGGCGGGTTGAAGCGTAAACTACCGTGATTCGCGGATTGTGCTTACGACAGGCTTCGAGGATTGATAATTGGGCACGACAGTTAATATCGAGGTCGATGTAGGGGTTACGCATCGAGTCGAGATGGCTGGTCTGTCCGGCGAGGTTAAACAGGATGTCGTGCCCTTGTACCAGATAGTTCATGGAATACTCATCGCGCACGTCGGCAATATTGACGCGCACTCGATCCTCGATGCCGGCAATGTTGTAGAGATTACCACCGTATTCAGGGATCAACGAGTCGACGAGGGTGATCTGTGCACCGAGTTCAACCAGCCTGTGCGCCAGATTGGAGCCGATAAAGCCAAGCCCACCGGTAATCAAGACTCGTGCGCCGGACAGGGTTTGCAGATCGATCATATGATACCCGCTCTGATAGTTTCAGCAACTAACATCACTTCATCGTAGCTCAATTCCGGGTACATCGGCAGTGAAAGGATGCGTCCGGCTAAATCTTCCGTTATCGGCAGGCTACCCGGACGATAGCCCAAATCGGCATAAGCCGGTTGCAGGTGAGTCGGAACCGGATAGTGAATATCACAGCCAATACCATGAGCCAACAGATGGTTGCGCAACCGGTCGCGGGTTGTATGGTCGGGTAGGATTATCACAAACAGGTGGTACACATGCCCCGGTTCATCGCTGGGCACTTCAACCGGTAGATCGGCCAGTGCTGTCGTATACCAGCCGGCCCGTTCTCGCCGGGCAGCGTTTGCCGCAGCGAGATGGGGTAGCTTTACCCGTAGCAGCGCCGCTTGTAACTCATCGAGGCGTGAGTTGCGTCCACCCGGTTCAATAGTATAGTACTTGCGCTCCCAACCATACATTCGTAACTGTCGCAATCGGTCGGCCCACTCGCGGTGATTGGTCGTTACTGCACCACCATCACCTAACGCACCCAAATTCTTGCTCGGATAAAAACTAAACGCGGCCAGATGGCCCCACTGCCCAGCCGGTCGTGGCCGACCGGTGTCATCAAGTCGCCACGCGCTATGGGCTTGTGCTGCATCTTCGATCACGATCAGACCGTGCCGCTCAGCAATTTCCATAATTGCCGGCATATCGGCCAAACGACCAAACAAATGTACTGGGATCACTGCTCTGGTGCGTGGTGTGATAGCGGCAGCCAATGCTGCCGGATCCATATTCTGCGTCGTTGGATCAACATCGACCAATACCGGTTGCGCACCGGACTGCACGATAGCGGCAACATCGTACATACAAGCGTTGGCGACGGTGATAACTTCATCACCCGGCCCGATGCCGGCTGCAACCAGTGCCAAATAGAGTGCATCGGCGCCACTGGCAACACTGATACAGTGTGCTACGCCACAAGCCGCAGCAAACTCTTGCTCAAATGCAGTCACTTCAGTACCTAAAATGTACCATCCACTTTCAATCACACGTTTGGCGGCAGCGATGAGGTCTGCCTGCAACGCCTGATGACTGCGTTGCAGATCGCCAAACGGAACGCGCCACGATGTACTCATGCATGTACTCCTGGTTGGGTATGGTAGCCGAGCTACGAAACGACATGCTGCGACGATGATAGACTAGATCATTTTACATCGGTCTCGGTACTATAGGGCAATAGTACTTGATGCGGCTTGCATCTGTTTAGACAGCACGGTACAGTAGAGCTATCTATTTGAGGTAGAAAGGAGGTGATCCCGATGAGTCTCCATCATTTTTTGGCGATAGTGTTGGCAATCGGACAACGGCGTGAACGTGGCCAAGGGTTGGCCGAATATGGTTTGATTATTACATTAATCGCACTAGTTTGTGTGTTGGCCATGATCACAATTGGTGATTCGCTGTCTGATATGTATAACACTGTCGCCGCAATTTTCCAGTAAGTCCGGCGACAGATAAGGTATGAGCGTATAGGTGATCCTGGTGGGTTCAAATCTGTTGAAGATTTGTAACCCACCTTTATGTTTATTTTTGTCAGTGTCCAAAGGGATCGCAGTCCTCTAGCGCCTGTTATACACTTCAGCTAAACATGGTAGGATGTCAGCATGACACGTACACTCTATCCAGGCGATGTGAGCGATGAGGAGTGGGTCTTCGGCCCTCTCTACCTGACCTTAATGACCGAAGACGCTCCGTAGCACGGCCACTCGCTGCGCGCGGTCTTTAACGGCTTGCGCTGGATCGTCCGCACAGGAGTACCCTGGCGCATGATGCCAACGATCTGCCGCAGTGGTACACCGTCTCTCGGCAACCCCAGCGCTGACTGAAGGCCAGGGACTTTGAGATGCTCGTCCATGATCGGCGCGCGCTGTTGCGTGACGTCGAAGGGCGTGCGCCTGCGCCGCGCGCGGCGATCGTTGACGCGCGCACGATACAAGCGACCCCCGGAAAGCGGCACGCGCCGGCGCTGACGGGTAGAAATGACGCCAGGGCAGCAAGGTCTACGTGGCGGTTGATCTGCTGGGCCAGTTGCTGACCGTGGTCTTCACGCCTGCCAACGAACAGGAACGCGCGCAGGTCGCCACGTTGGCGAAACAGGTCCAAGCCGTCACGGGCGAGTCGGTTGAAGTGGCGTTCGTCGACCAGGGCGATACGGGGGAACAACCGGCGGTCGACGCCCACGGCATCCGGCCGGCGATCGCTAAGCGGTCGGAAGCCACACGCCTGCTGCCGCACCGCTGGGTCGTTGAGCGCGGCTTCGCCTGGATGGCGCGCTTTCGTCGGCTGGAGCGAGATGATGAGCGGTTGCCAGAGGTCTTGGCGGGATTGCATGTTCTGGCCTTTGCGATGCGCATGCTGAAGCGGTTCATTACCTTTATGCTCGAAAGGACATAACAGACTCTAGACGATCGCTCCTACTCCTCAGCGACCTGGGCCAAGCGCGCTCGGTCTAGTACGATCACCCGGCCCCGCTCGAGTTTCACGAGGCGTTCTTCGGCCATCCGGCGTAACGCACGACCGGCAATTTCGCGAACCGTACCGGTGCGTTCGGCCAATTCCTGTTGGGTCACCTCAGCAGTACCACTTGTCGCTTCAGCGAGTAAGAGGCGGGCTAGGCGTGCGCGTACTGAACGAAAGGCGAGATCTTCGACTAACGTCACCAACTCACGCAATTGACCGGCAAGATCGGCGAGGGCTGCCAGCGCTAAGTCGGGATGTTTGCGGATGAGGGCTAACAGATCATCACGGGCAAGAAGCACACAGGTCACATGACTCATTGCTCGTGCTGTCGCCGGACTAAGCCCTCTGTCGAAGATTGGTACAGCGTTAAAGTATGCGCCCGGCCCAACCATCGCCAGTACCTGTTCACGACCGTCAGGCGCCGTGCGCGATAACCGTACCCGACCGCGCAGGACAAAGAAAATCGCGTGAGCCGGTTGATCTTCGTGTATGATATGCTGACCGGGGCGATAGTGGCAAATCTGGGCTCGCTGTGCGGTGTCGGCCAGAGTTGCTTCATCGAGGCTAGAAAATAATGGGATCGAGCGCAGGTTCTCAATTGTCATTATCGTGCTCACAGTCTGAGGTAGTGTATTATTTACAACACTCGCATTTTGGGTATATCGTTTAGCCATAAGCTACTTTGCATCATTATAGGCATGTTTATGCAGCATCGCGTTACGCTTCATGACGGCGCAGAAATCGCGTATCACGATCTTGGGAGTGGGCCGCCGGTGTTACTCATACATGGCTTTGTTGGTACTGCTCGCACCCATATGGGATTACTGATCGATGATCTGAGTCGCGATCATCGCGTCATTGCTCCCGATCTGCGCGGTTACGGCGCGAGCCGGCCACCCAACCGTACCTTCCCGCCTGATTTTTATCAACGTGATGCTGCCGATATGGCTGAACTGCTCGATCTCATTCAGCCAGGACCGGTAGTTGTAATGGGCTTTAGTGATGGTGGGGAGAGTGCTCTGATCTTGGCGGCAAGCCGGCCTGATGTGCTTCGCGGCGTGGTTGCGTGGGGCGTGTCTGGTGTGATGAGTCAAGCGATGGTCAATGCCGTGCAAGATTGGCTACCGGCAACGGCGTGGGTCGAACGGCGCCCAAGTTGGCGACAAGAGATTATAGAACTGCACGGCTCCGAACAGTTTGAAGCGATTATCGAGGGTTGGGTCCATGCTGCACAGGCAATTGCCGCAGCCGGCGGTGATATTTGCTTCCAGACAGCGTCTCGTATTCGTTGTCCGGTACTGCTGATCAACGGTGATGGTGAACGGAACAATCTACCTTCTGATGTGCAGCGATTGGCCGCAGCTATCCCCAATTGTCGGCTTGAGTTTGTAACTAATAGCGGCCATGCGATCCAAGAGGATCAACCGGAAGCACTGATCCGGCTGATCCGACAGTTTCTCGCCCAGCTAGCGCTGTAGTGTTCGGTAGCGACTAACGTGCCGGTTCAGTCAACCGCTACGAGTCGGTACACACCGCCGGCACGGTCGAGCAGATAGATCTCGCCATCTTCATCTAACCCAAACGAGGTCGTCTGAAGGTTCAGGCGCGCTACCAGTGCGTGTTGCCATTCGTCCGTATTCCTCCACAAGGCCCACAGATTACCGGTACAAAAATCGGCATAGAAGTAGATGCCGGTGAGTGCCGGTTGGCGTATACCGCGATAGACTTCACCGCCGGTTACCGAACAACCACCGATGGCGCTGTCGTGTGGATAGACGGCGACCGGCATGACCAACCCGCTCTGATCACACGTCGCCGGTCGGTAGCATTGTTCACCTTCCATCAATCGCCAACCATAATTGAGGCCGGCAACATTCGCCGGTACAGCATTGACTTCTTCCCACGCATTTTGACCAACATCGGCGATAAAGAGGATGTTATCGACCGCGTCGAAGGTAAAACGCCATGGGTTACGTAAGCCGTAAGCCCAAATCTCCGGTAAAGCACCGTTGCGGTTGAGGAAGGGGTTATCGGTAGGAATAGCATACGGTTGGCCATTATCAACATCGATCCGTAAGAGTTTACCCAACAGCGTATCGAGCCGTTGTCCGGCATCGAGTGGATCGCCGGCGCCGCCACCATCACCTGTACCGATGTAGAGATAACCATCTGGGCCAAACAAGAGTAAACCGCCGTTGTGATTGGCTGCCGGCTGGTCGATCCGTAGCAATTCGCGGGCACTCGCCGGATCGGCCCGATTGGGGTCGGTACTGACTCGGTATTCAGCAACGACCGTATCACCATTTCGGTCGGTATAATTGACAAAAAAGCGACCATTGTTGGCAAATTGAGGATGGAAGGCGATACTCAGTAAGCCCTGCTCGTTTCCGCGCGATCCCACTTGCGCGCGCAGATCGAGAAACGGTTCGCTGAGCCGTTGTCCATCGTGGATAGCCCAAATCTGCCCTTCCTGCTCAACTACGAATAAACGTCGACTACCATCACCAGCGTTCGTGAGGTGGGTTGGGCGACGAAAGTTATCGGCAATCATCTCTAGCGAATAGGTGAGGGTGGTCGGATCGATGGCCGCTATCGGTGCGGATGTGGGTGGAGCTACCGATGGCTGTATAGGTGCCAGGGTTGCTAGCACGGTTGGGGTAGGAGTTGGGGTAGGAACGGTTGGCGTGACGACCGATGCCGTGGGCGGCCAGGTGGGTTGTGCAGTTGGGTTGTTGGAGGCGACGGTACAAGCCGTTAGAGCGATAGTACCAAGAACGATTAACCAAATTGTGTAGCGCATGTGGTTCCTATCTTATGGATTGATAACGATCTTCCTACGTTATTCATACCACATGCGAACGGTGCTTTTCAAAAAGCACGATACACGAGGGCACAGCACACCGCGCCCCTCCTTTCTCTGCGCCGTTGCGTTGCACAACCAATCCGGGCAGGCGAGAGCACAGCACACCGC
>NZ_JBMFNE010000001.1:0-117248 GCF_049970315.1 Chloroflexus sp. | reverse complement strand
GCCCCTCCTTTCTCTGCGCCGTTGCGTTGCACAACCAATCCGGGCAGGCGAGAGCACAGCACACCGCGCCCCTCCTTTCTCTGCGCCGTTGCGTTGCACAACCAATCCGGGCAGGCGAGGGCACAGCACACCGCGCCCCTACTTTACATCCTCTGCGCCATTGCGTTGCAAAAATCGCGCTACCAATCCTGGCAGATGTGCCAACGGCCCGGTCCGTACCCGCGTATGTGGCAATGAATCGAGGAATTGCTGCCCATACTTCTTCGTAAGCAGGCGTCGGTCGAGCACTACGACAATCCCACGATCGTCACGCGAGCGGATCAAACGCCCAAAACCCTGCTTAAACCGCAGAATACTCTGTGGTACACTGTACTCGTTAAACGGATCGGCGAATTGCTCGCTCCGCGCTGCCACCACCGGATCGGTTGGTACAGCGAAGGGGAGCTTCGTAATCACAAGCACCGATAGCGCGTTGCCAACAATGTCTACCCCTTCCCAGAAGCTGTTCGTACCGAGCAGCACCGAACGAGGAAACTCCTTAAGGCGATCAACCAATGCCCGTCGCGAGCCGTCAATCCCCTGGGCCATAACCCCGATCCCGTGGTCTTCAAGCGGCTCTTGAATAGCTGTGTAGGTTTGGCGTAATGCGTTTGATGCGGTAAACAATGCCAACATCCGCCCCTCGGCAGCCACGGCTAGATCGACGATGGCCTGCTCGATCATCTGCTGATATCCACGCTGATTCGGTTCAGGAATATCATTGGGAATATAGACCAGCGCTTGCTGAGTATAATCGAACGGCGAATCGAGCATCAGCTCGGTGCATTCGTCAAGCCCGATCCGGCTCTTGACGAAGCTGAAATTGCCGGTAATGCTCAAGGTAGCCGAAGCGAGAATACTCGTCTGCTTTTGTGCGAACAGTTGGCTCTGCAAAATCTCTGCTACACTCAGTGGGGCTGCCGTTAGCGTAAGCGTATCGCGTTGACGATCATACGTCAACCAGCAGATACTATCATCATCGCCGAAGATGATGTGACCGCTACGTACCCGAACATCAGTCGCAAACCGGCGTAGCACCTCGGTACGTACCAGAATATCGTTAAGTTCGCCGGTTGTCTCGTTCAACTCACGCACCTGCTCTTCAATCACGGCCAGTTCGTTGCCAATCGTGGCCAGTATATCGTTCAAATTCTGCCAAGCCTGCGTAATCGTTTGCCATTCCGGCCGCTGCCGCACGCTCTTCGTCAACCGCAAGCGCGGATCGTATTGACCAGTCTCGGTATCAAGCTGGACGAAGCGGGTAAGCAGGTTAAAACAATCGTAGACCGCAGTACGGGCTCGAATTAACGTCGGACGCATCCGTTCAATCGCTGCATTGATCCGTTCACCAGCCGCACCACCGCCACCGATTTCATTCAACACCGTCGGCAACTCGCTCAGCAAGCCACTTACCACCTGCACGCCACCGGTCTGGAACAGATCATCGAGAAACTTCAGCAAGCCGGCTTGGTCGAGATTAAAGCTGAGCTGATCGGTTGCCACATCCTCTAAGTTATGCGCTTCATCGATAATCAGGTGATCGTAAGGTGGTAACACTTGCGACGCTGCTGCCAAATCCGCAATCAAGAGCGCATGATTCACCACCACCAAGTGGGCTGCCTCGGCGGCCCGGCGGGCGCGGAAGAAATAGCACTCACGAAAATGCGGGCAACGACTACCGGTGCATGTTTCCACTGTCACGTTCAGCTTATTCCAAACCACCTGTTCACGGTCGATCAACGGTAATTCGGTGCGATCACCACTAGTGGTGGTGGGGAGCCAGAGTTGAATCTTGAGCAGCGCGCGAACCTCTTCGACCGTAAGGTTCTCACTACGACGTAATTCATGGTAGCGTTTGAGGCAGAGGTAATTGCTCCGCCCCTTGAGCAGAGCAGCCCGGAACGGTGGCAAACCGGCAGCGGCAAAGATTCGTTGCAAGTCGGGAATATCTTTATTGTAAAGTTGATCTTGCAGATTGATCGTGTTGGTCGAAATCACCACGCGCTCGCCACGTTGGGTTGCGTACAACGTGGCCGGCACAAGATAGGCCATACTTTTCCCGGTACCGGTACCCGCTTCTACCATTAATGGCTCACTACTGTTGAATGCTGCGGCTACTGCGCGAGCCATCTCGACTTGGGGCGGACGCGCTTCGTAGCCGGGGAAGGTCCGACCGAACGGGCCATCGGGGCTAAAGAATGCACCGATGGCGTCGAGATCGAGCGGACGCTGATCACCGGTTGGCCGTAAAGGCGGTGGTTCAGGAGTCAGCGCATCGACTGGTTCCGGTGGCGCAGCGATTGGTTCGAGAAAAGCATTCCGCGCCTTTTGGCGCAAGGTTTCTTCAAAGAGATCGCGTAATGGCAACCCGATCTTGCTCATCAATCGCACCATCTCACCCAACGTCGTCAGATCGAGTTGGAGCATACGCTCACTCAGCACCGCAAAGAGCTGGGCCGCGACCTCAGCATCATTAAGGGCACGATGGGCATCAGGATGAGGAATACCGAGTTGGGCGGCCAATGCCGATAACTTATAGCTTGTTGCTTGCGGTAAGAGGAGGGTCGCCAGCTCAAACGTGTCATAGATAGGCTGGTTGAAATTCATACCCTGCGCCCGCAGCATCATCAGATCAAACCCAATTGAATGGCCAACAATCGGACGATTACCGATAAAGCGGGCCAGATCGGCGCCAATTTCGTTGAAACGAGGAGCCTGCGCCAGCGCCGCCGGATCAATGCCGGTCAAGCGCATAATTTTGAGTGGCACCGATTGTCGTGGGCGAACCAGCCGCTCGAAGCGGTCGAGAATGTCGCGTCCACGAAAGGTAACGGCAGCTACTTCGATAATTTCATCAAGACCGCTTTGCAGACCGGTCGTTTCAACATCAATCGCAACGTAAATACGGTTGTTCATGCACAGATCGCTGTTGGGCTAGGAGCTTGCGTGCCGATTGGCGTGGCCCAATTGTACCACGCCCCAGCCGGTGTTGTGCGTCAACGTGACGTGTTACCGACCAAGAAAGGCGTAACCTGTGCGATGAATGCTTCCGGTTGCTCGTCTTGCACCAGCAGACTAGCTTGTGCGATCGTGACCACCTTGACCCCGGTACGGCTACGAACAAAATTACTGACCAGCCGTAACGGACTGATGGTTGCATCGCTGCCCCAGACCAGGAGGGTTGGTATTGTCAACCGGGCAAATGCTTGGGCAATGTTGCAGTTGAGCAGCCCACTAAGAAAACAGATCGGAGCATAGTAAGCTCCGGGTTGACGACAGGTGCGGTAGTATGTCTCGATACGTTCACGGGTGACGTTTGCCGGATTGGCGTAGGCCTGTCTGGTGAGGAAAAGACGAATGCTGGTGCGCGTAGTGAGGAGCCGATAGAGAATCCTGCCGATTGGGCTGCGAAGGTATTGGTAGATCGTATACGCACCAATATCGGGACTACGGTCGAGTTGACCGATCCCGGTTGGACAGATCAGGACCAGCCGACTGACCAATTCAGGCCGATGTTCTGCGGCTACAACCGCGTAAGCGGCGCCGAGTGAACTGGCGATCACGGCAATTGGGGCAGTTGGAGTGCCGATACGTTCGATCAATGCCTGGATCAGATCGACGTAGATCGTAGCGCGGTAACGCCATTGTGGGCGGCTCGAGTTTCCGTAGCCCAACAGGTCGCAGGCATGCACCTGAAAGTGCTGGCTTAACCGTTGAAATGGTTCACGCATCTCGAAAACCGATGCAGCAGCATTGATGCTGTGGATGAGCAATACCGGTTGACCGGTGCCGGCCTGGTACATGGCAACCTCTTCATCTCGCCATGTAAAAAAGGTTGGTTGAACCGGTAGGAGTGGTAATAGCGATTTGTACGTCATCGCTGTATATATTCCTGTTGATAATCGTTGCGCCAATAATGCTTGAGGATGCCGGCGAGAATGTCGGATGTGATGCTATTATGCGATACCGTTAAATAAAATGCAATGATATGTTTTATATGCAAAGAATCCGTATCGGCCACTGACAGGGTATAATGCTCTACAGGAGTCGATCAACACTCGAAGCGTGGCTTCGGCTATCGGATCGCACGTACCTGTGCTTGGCAGAGCTACGACGTTTCTGCCGCTACTGGAAGTCATTATGTCGTCACCAAACCGTTTTATCCCGGCGCCACTCGATGAATATGCCGTCAAAGTAACGTATGGCTTGGCCTACACCGGCGGTCTGCTCGTGTTACCACAGCTCTTCGCCTATCTGGCCAATCTTCGCTGGAACGGCTTACAGGTACCGTTGGGATTAGCTGGAGCACTTGCACTGTTTCTCCTCTTGAGTTATGCGTTTCAGCCCAAAGCGTATCGGATCGACGCCGATACGCTGGTGATTGAACGGCGCTGGGCGCCGGCAGTGCGTATCTCGTTCGATCAGATCAGTGGTGTATCTCTGGCGACAGTGTTGGCCGATATGCCCCGATTCGGGTTGCGTTTTGCCTTCAACCCCGGTGTATTCGGCTATCAAGGACCATTTCACCTTGATCCTTACGGTAAAGTCACGCTATTTGCCACGAACCGGCGCCGGCTCGTAGCTATTGCCCGGTATGATGCTTCGGTCGTGATCATTAGCCCAGATCGACCGCGTGACTTTATAACTGCACTCAACGAACAGCGACTGGCTGCGGCTACAAGCCGTATGCAGGCATTGACGGAGGTAAACTCTAATGTTTGAAAGTGTGGTCTTTCGTGTATTTAGAAACATCGCAAATTACAACCCTTGCGATATATAGACAACAACGTGTCGTTGTGCTTGTCTGAGCAACCGAAGATGCGTGCCTGTCTCATCGAATTGCCCTATCTCCAACACTTCAACAGGCAGAGTACTTCAAACGCGCCTGTGGTCCAGCCAGGTTTGTCTGGAATTGAGCATTGGGACAATATGCAGCAGGGTTAAGACCGAATGTGATGGCGTTGAAAAAGCAATGTAACACCATCAAGGATCGACAATTCCTATGGCTTGCGGATGCACATCTTATAAAGGTTTGGTGGCGGTACGTTACCGATAGTAAGGTGGCTAAACAAGTGTATGCCCCGCGTTTCAAGAAAAAATGTAAGTGTCGTGATAGTCTCTACGTTGCCGATGACCGGTTGGCAATTTTTGATTCGGCTGCCGAACATCGGCGAGGGAGCAATGGACGAGACGTTACGCTTTGCAGGAAAAATCCTCGGTGCAACGGTTTCACGTACTGCTGACCGCCGGTTTGCCACTCTGCCGGTTGCCCTACTGGATCACACCCACGACAGAACACGCACAAAGAACGGCATTGTCGGCGTTGATCTCGGTGTGAAGGCAGCAGCAACGCTTTCAATAGGTGAGATCTTCCACGCGCCGAAATCACAGACAGCCGCACTGCGCCGTCCTCACATTCGCTGTCGCCGCTTGAGTCGCAACATCGCCGCAGCTAACGTAAATCTTGCATTAAAACCACATGCGTCGTTGCCTAAGGGGACAAATGTGCCCATCTGCTAAAACCGTGTCCAAGCGACACCGACGATTGCCCGACTGTATGCATGTATTGGCATTGGTTTTGGGAAGTTTCGCACGCAACGTGTATACAAGGTGCAGTGCTACGGTTTTCAACTCACTATCGCAGATCGCTTTGATCCGATTAGCCACCTGTGCAGCGTGCGTCGCAAACCATGAAGTATTTGCATCGTCAGATCGCAGATGGGCGTGTCCGATACTGCATACCGGACACAACCGCGATTACCATGCAGTGGATAACCTTGCACGGTTGGCAACCGAAACTACTCTACCCGTGGCGAGTTCGGCCGGTAATGGCGAGAACTTGACCGATGATGTTAGGGACGCGAAAGTGACGCCTGTCAGGTACGATTGCGTGGTGCAATCGAGGCAGGAACAGAACCGTGCGCACATTCGTGTATATTCTGGAAAGCAGGTTAATAATGCGGTTTCGCGCTTTGAATCGTCTTGCCCTCCGCTGCCGTTACGAGCAGTTTATTCCCGGTGCGCTACACCCTGACGGCCAACGCTATTTGCCGCAGATTGTCGTAACGCTGCTGGAGGTTGGGCCGGATACTGTACCGGGTACGCAGCTTTGTCTGGTTGATCGCCACCACCGCGTCGATCCGCGGCTGGTCGGTCAGGTAGTCATTGTACGGCTGCTCTGCGCGCTGAGTACCATTCATCTCCAAACGCCACCGATACGGGCCGGTTTCGTATCGTCAACGAATCCACCGACGATGCCGCTCAGTGAACCGGTGGTTTATGGTCAAGTGATGGAGACAGAAGCATGGGAAGTGCAGCGCTCGCATCTCCCGTTCGAGACGCTCTACACCGAGTTAGTCATCGGGCTGGCAGATGAGGTAACAATTGGCTTGCGCACCACGCTCAGTGCGCCGCGCATTGCCGATCTGATCGGCTGTGAGCGACTCACACCCGGTGATTGGATCGAAGTGCGCCGTTCGCGGATCGATATTTTGGCCCTCGAAGCCGATCTCGTCTCAACGTCACCCTAGGTCGAGTGCAGTTATTCATAGCGTAGTGGCGCTAACCTGGTCGTCTTCCCAAGCGGCGATGCGACATTGCTCGCGTGTAATACCCCATGAGTTCATCCATCACACTCGGCCACGATCGTCGTTCGGCAGCAACGCGTCCGGCCAGCCCCTGTGTGATCCGACGGCTGTCGTTGGCGAGTAGTTCGCGGAGGCGGGCGCGCAGATCGGTAACAACGCCGGGAGTAAACAGATACCCGTTGTAGCCGTGGCGTACCAGATCGATCGCACCACCGGCCCGTGCAGCCACGACCGGCAAACCGGATGCCATCGCTTCTTGAATAACTTGTCCGAAGGTGTCGGTATCGGAGGGGAAGACAAACGCATCGGCGCTCGCATAAGCTACCGCCAAAGCCTCTCCCTTAAGATAACCGGTAAAACGCACCGGCAGACCAACGCAACGCCGCTGCAACTCGGCACGGAAGGGACCATCGCCGACAATCACGAGGCGGACGTTCGGTAGGCCGCGGATGGCTTCCGGTAACAGATCAACCCGCTTTTCGGCGGCTACCCGACCTACATAGAGCACGACCCGCTCACCCGGTTGTGTCCCGATAGCGGCCCGCCACGCTTCACTACGATAGCGCGGGTGGAACCGTTCGATATCAACGCCGCGTCCCCAAATCCGCAAGCGGCGAAAACCGGCGGCACGGAGGACGTTGAGGGTAAAACTCGAAGGACAAAGATTCATCCGGCAACGATTGTGAATCCAGCGCAGCCAGGCATTGACGCCGTGTTGTAAAAAACCGAAACCGTAATGTCGGCTGTATGCTCCAAAGTCGGTGTGGTACGAGGCGATCAGAGGTAGTCCGAGCCGACGGACGATACCGGGGACAATTGCCCCTAACACTACCGGTCCGACTAAATGCACGACGTCGGGTTGAAAACTACGCAAGCGGGCCGTTAGGCCGGGTTGTGGTGGGGTGAGTTTGACTTCAGGGTAGAGCGGTAACGGCATGCCGCTGAGCGGTACGACTTCTGTACCGGCATAACTTGCCGGCGCACCTTGGGGTGCGAATAGCACAGCTTCGTGACCGGTGCGCTGTAAATACTCCAGGAGGCGACAAAGTGTTGTCGTTACCCCATTGACATCGGGGAGAAACGTCTCGGCAATGAGCGCCACACGCATGGCATCAACTCCAGACGCGTAAGGCATGTATGATTATTACCATTACGATACAATGATCGTATTAAGGGGGTATGCAGGGTTAGTTAAGTATTGGCTAACTGTTGGCTAAATGTTGCCGGGTCGCCCTACCATCGTTGTGCAGACTCGGTATAATAAATAATGTAGATAGCTGTCAAAATTGGTACGCGCAATGTTGTTTCGTTTTTGGGAGGTAGTACATATGGCTGATGAACTGGCGACCGGTCGCAATGCGTGCTATCAGCGATTAGCAACGATCTTTCCTGCCGGAGCGCTAGTTTGGATTGAGTCTGAAGAGTATGACGCCGAGAATATGTGTTGGCGCGTAACCTTGCTCCACCGGAATACATCTGGTCAATGGGAGCGCTTTCGGTATCGTTACGACGTAGTAGCCGATATCCTTCATTTCACCGGCATGACGCCGGTACGTGATGAGGAAGCAGTCCGAATTCGGCGGACTGCTCCTCGCTTCACTACTGGTCGAACCTTGCAAGCGAGGAGTGCATGACACTGCAACCGATTGATTCACCGCGCCGGTTTGGCAAGCGTAGTCTAATAGCCTTGGCAGTAGTGGGAATATTGCTCGTTTTGATCTTGGTCGCGCTCAGTATTGATGCGGGTGAGCAAACCCGCTTTCTCACCGGCAGCGGTAGTGTGCTGGTATTGGCGCTTCCGGCTTTTTTGGCCGGCGTGCTTAGTTTTCTTTCGCCGTGTACGTTACCGATCTTGCCGGCCTATTTCGCCTTTACCTTCCAAGCCAGCGGGCACGGGCGGGCGCGGATTGCCTTGATGGGAATCGCGTTTTTTCTCGGTCTCGCCACTACGATGACCTTGCTAGGGGCAAGTGCGACTGCGCTGAGTAGCCTGCTCTTTGCCAACCGGAGCGCACTCACATTTTGGGGCGGCTTGATCATTATCGGTTTCGGCGTGATGGGCATGCTCGGTAAAGGTTTTGCCGGGCCGCAACTGCAAGAGCGGCCAGCGGCCACATTTGCCGGATCGTACCTCTATGGGGCAACCTTCGCCCTTGGCTGGACGGCATGTGTCGGGCCGATTTTGGGAGCGTTGTTGACCCTGTTAGCGGCTACCAGCGACATCGCCGTTGTGCAAGGCGCTGTGTTGGCATTCATTTATTCGCTAGGGTTGGGTTTACCGCTGATCTTAATTGCAACCTTCTTCCACCGACTCGGCACCGGCTCGCGGGCCTGGCGCTTCTTGCGTGGGCGTGGTTTTACGGTCAATGTGTTCGGGCGCGAGTTGTTTCTCCATACGACCAGCCTGCTTAGTGGCGCATTAATGGTTGTGATGGGAGTGCTCCTGGCGACCGGACGACTTGAATGGATTTCACAACAAGCAAACGCAACACCGATGGCGCAATGGTGGGTGGAGATCGAATCGGCAATTGGTCGACTGTTTGGACTATAGAGGTACTATGACGGATTCTCCCATTCGCGCTGCCGGTTGTGTCGTGCTAGCCCGTGATGCGACCGGGCGGCCTCTGGTCTTGTTGATACAGGATCGGCAAGGAGTTTGGACACTTCCCAAAGGACACATTGACGATGGCGAGAGTGATGAGGATGCAGCAGTTCGTGAAGTGGCGGAAGAGACGGGGATCGTCTGCACCCTTGCCGAACGGCTTGACCGGATCACATATCCGATCTATCGACTTGGACACTGGCGCGATAAACAGGTGACCTTTTTTCTCGCCAGTGCCTCGCCCGAACCACCGGTGCCGGCAGTGGCTGAAGGCATCCGCTCGGCGGCATGGGTCCCGCTTTCCGATGCTATTCGTCAGATCGGCTATCGTCAGTTGCGTACCCTGCTCCAGCGTGTCGCATATCGGATCGAGCGGGGAAGACGGTGATCTGCACCGACAACCAAGGTGAGCGGCCTATTCATCATTACTCCGTTACATATGACAAGCAGACGTGCTATAATGCAGCATACGGCGCACCGCTATGCTGGTGGCAAGCGTCTGAACCGAGCCTGCGCCTTCGTTGTGTTGCAAGTGCATTGTGGTAAGGATACTACCGTGAAAGTTACGACCGAAAGACTGCCAAAGAGTCTCGTCTCATTGCAGATTGAAGTCGATCGAGACCAATTCGAGCGCAGCCTCGATCAGGCAGCGCGCCGTTTGTCACAAAAATTTCCAATCCACGGCTTTCGGCCCGGGAAAGCACCGCGCTTTCTAATTGAACGCACCTTCGGGCGAGCCGCGCTGATCGAAGAGGCAACAGAAGATTTGATCAATAATGCCTACAAAAAGGCAATCCAACAAGAACAAATCGAGGTTGTCGGTCCGCCACAACTCGAACGGATCGACTCGGTTGAGCCGTTTGTCTTCACCGTCAAAGTCCCCGTCCCACCAACGGTGACGCTCGGCGATTATCGCAGCATCCGCGTTCCGATGTCGGTTGAGCCGATCACCGAGGAGATGGTTGAGGCCGAACTCAGACGTATGCGCGAAGAGCACGTCACCTTGCAAGAGTTGGACGAGCCACGTCCGGCGCAGCAAGGTGATCAGGTGCGGGTGTTGCTCAGCACACGGGTTGAGGACGAAGACGCGACGACTGAGGACGAGGCCGCTGAGGATGATGCGAGCGGTGAGAGCGAAGCGGCTCAAGCGCAGGAAGACGGCGAACCTACCGGATCGGAAGAGACGCTTGATCTCGAACCGGGGCATCTCGTCGATGAGCTGTATGAAGGCCTGATCGGAATGAATATCGGCGAGAAGAAAGAGATCGTTGCCGTCATGCCTGACGATCACGCCGAGGAATCGATCCGCGGTAAGAAGGTGACGTTCAAGGTCGAACTGCTCGGGATCAAGCGGCGCATTGTGCCGGCGTGGGAAGAACTGCCGTCGCTAGTCAATTTTGAGGGCACGCTCGATGATCTGCGCGCCAAGGTACGTGCCGATCTCGAAGAAGCCGAGCGGCGACGGGCCGAACAGGCGCTGCTCAATGCTTACATCGAGCAACTGGTTGAGCAGACGACCTTCGATATTCCTGATGTGATGATCCACGAGCTGGCTCATTCGCTGTTGCACGATCAGGAGCAGCAGTTCGCCCGCTACGGCATTACGCTTGAACAGGTGTTGCAGTATCGTGGGATTAGTCACGATCAGGCGGTTGCCGAATTGATGCCTGAAGCTGAACGGCAGACAAAAGTGACGCTGGCGCTGAGTGAGGTGATCAAGC
Organism: Chloroflexus sp.; assembly: GCF_049970315.1. GTDB lineage: Bacteria > Chloroflexota > Chloroflexia > Chloroflexales > Chloroflexaceae > Chloroflexus. Next base: position 106,299 of record NZ_JBMFNE010000001.1, on the reverse strand, counting down.
GGGAAGGTTTGGCCGTTACTCCTGAAGAGATCGATGCCGAAATTGAGCGGATTTTGGCCGACTACGAGGAGGAGCGTCGTCCACAGATCCGCGAAACGCTAACAACCCAGTTGCTCTCTTCGGTTGCCAATATTGTGCTCGATAAAAAGTTGCGGGCGCTGATTTCGGCCATCGCTCGTGGTGAGCAGACCGAGATGACCACCGAGGCTGCCCAGTCGGATGCGTTGGAATCTACTGTTGACGCGGTTACGGCAGCGGAATCATCCAGCCGTCCTACGAATGAAACGTGAGGAGTACCTATGCATTGGTCAACGCGCTATAGCCACGAATGGCGCAGTATGCCGAGTCCGGAATGGCTCTCGCAACGACCGGAATTGCTTATTCCGATGGTTGTTGAGAGTACCAGCCGCGGCGAACGCGCTTTTGATATCTATTCACGGTTGTTAAAGGAGCGGATCGTTATACTGGGAACACCGATCGACGATCAGATTGCTAATCTGATCGTTGCACAGTTGCTGTTCCTTGAGAGTGAAGACCCCGATCGCGATATTTGGCTCTACATCAATAGTCCGGGTGGGTCGGTCACAGCCGGCCTCGGCATCTACGATACAATGCACCACATCCGTCCTGATGTGGCGACAGTTTGTGTTGGGATGGCCGGGAGTATGGCAACCCCAATTTTGGCCGGTGGTGCTAAGGGTAAGCGCTACAGCCTGCCGCACTCAACGATCCATATGCACCCGGCAGGCGGTGGTGCACGCGGCTATGCGCCAGATGTCGAGATTATGGCACGTGAGTTGCTCCGCCTCCAACAATTGGTGCGGGAGCTGCTGGCTAAAGATACCGGCCAACCGATTGAACGGATTGCCAAAGACTTCGACCGCGACTTGTTCATGACGCCGGAACAGGCGAAAGAGTACGGTATTATCGATGAAATCCTCATTCGTGAGGATGTGAAGAAGTAATGACGCCCGGGTGGGCGCAGGTTGTGGCGTCCACCCGCTCGTCTGGAGAACTCCCCATGACTCGTACCCGTAATCCCGGTCGTGATCCGTATGTTTGCTCGTTCTGCGGGCGTGGACAGGATGAAGTGCAACGCTTGATCGCCGGTCCCGGTAATGTGTTTATCTGCGATGGGTGCGTGGCGATGTGCAGTCAGATCATCGCCGAAGAAAACGATCAGAGGGTACCGGCGGCCCGTCGCACGCCTCCGCCCGGCCCAGCGCGCTTGCCCACGCCACGCAAGCTGCGTGAACGCCTCGATCAGTATGTGATCGGGCAGGATCGAGCAAAGGTCGCACTCGCGGTGGCAGTCTATAATCACTATAAACGGGTGCGGGCCGGTGCCCGCATCGATGATGTAGAGATTAGCAAGAGTAATATCTTGCTCATTGGGCCGACCGGTAGCGGTAAAACGCTGTTGGCCCAGACAATGGCTCGCATCCTCGATGTGCCGTTTGCCATTGCTGATGCAACCGCCCTGACCGAAGCTGGGTATGTGGGTGAAGATGTCGAGAATATCTTGCTGCGTCTGATTCAAGCTGCCGATGGCGATGTGGAGCGCGCTCAGACCGGCATTATTTACATCGACGAGATTGATAAGATTGCACGTAAGTCCGATAATCCCTCGATTACTCGTGATGTGTCGGGTGAGGGTGTGCAGCAGGCGTTACTCAAGATACTCGAAGGTGGTGTTGCCCACGTGCCCCCGTTGCCCGGTCGTAAACACCCTCAGCAAGAGTATATTCCGTTTGATACCACCAATGTGCTGTTTATCTGCGGTGGTGCGTTCGAGGGTATTACCAAGATCATCGCCAAGCGGCTGCGTGGGAAACAGTTGATCGGTTTTGGCACCAATCCGGTCAGTCCGCTGGAAGAAGAGGGCGCTCTGTTGGCCCAAATCATCCCCGATGACTTGATGCATTTCGGTTTTATTCCTGAATTTGTCGGTCGGTTGCCGGTGATCGTGGCGCTCGAACCGCTGAGTCGTGAGGCAATGCTTCGTATCCTCACCGAACCGCGCAATGCGATTATTAAGCAATACCAAAAATTGTTTGCCCTCGATCATTGCGAGCTGGAGTTTACCCCCGATAGTCTCGAGGCGATCGTTGATCGGGCAATGAGTGCGCGCACCGGTGCCCGTGCATTGCGCAGTATCGTCGAAGAAGTGTTGCTTGATGTGATGTTTGAGCTGCCTTCACAAGAGCATATCGGACGCTGTATCGTGAATGCTGAAGTGATTCAAGGGCGTGGACGCCCGATTCTGGTGCCGCGGTCCGAGTATCGCCGTCGGCTCGATGAGGCGGTATAGCGCCGAACGGGTAAGCTATGCCTGCGGGTGCCCATCAGTGTTGGCGTCGATAGATAATGACTATGCCACTCTTCCATCGTACAACTCAGCGTGCTGCCGATCAGCCACCGCCAAAACGACGGATTTTGGTGGCCGATGATGATCCCTCGATTGGCCGTCTGATCCAGACGGCATTACCAGCTCAGCAATACGAGACGGTTGTGGTCGCTAATGGGATGGAAGCGCTCGAAGCGTTCGATCGCGGACAATTCGATCTGGTCTTTCTCGACGTGATGATGCCGTTCGTTGATGGATTTGACGCTTGCGAGCGAATCCGCGCCAAGAGTGATGTGCCGATTGTTATCATCACTGCCCGCGATGGCACCGATGATATTGTGCAGGGATTCCGGCGTGGCGCCGATGAGTATATCACGAAGCCATTTCGTGTGGCCGAGTTTGTGGCGCGCGTCGAAGCGATTTTACGTCGGGTTGATATGCAAAAGGCGCGGACTGCGCCGCCGTTGGTGCATGTCGGTGATCTGGTCATTGATGCGACCGCGCATAAGGTGTCGGTGCGCGGCGCCGAAGTCAAACTGACACCGATGGAGTTTGAGTTACTCTATTTTCTTGCTGCAAATGCCGGACAGGTCTTTACCCGTGAGGTGCTGTTCCGTGAAGTTTGGGGCTACGAATACGTCGGGGAAACGAATCTGGTCGATGTGTGTGTCCGGCGGTTGCGCGAAAAGGTTGAAGTCGAACCCTCAAAGCCCAAGATCATTGTCACCGTCCGTGGAGTTGGGTATAAGCTCGAACGCGCGTAGCCAAGAGTAAATATAATGTTGCGAACGCAGAGATGCAATGCCGATCACCGGTGGCAGGCGGCTATACCAGGCCGCTTCGCTTCCATTTCGTTGCGTCTGTGCGTTTTTTGGTAGATTCAGCACGTGGGATTGAATATGTCACCACAAGTCTTTGTTTCACGACATCCGTTAGTTCAACATAAGCTGGCGCTGCTGCGTAGTAAACGGACTGAGCCGAAGAAGTTTCGTGAATTGGTGCGCGAGATTGCTCAGTTGTTGTTTTACGAGGCGACCCAGGACCTCGCCTTGGCACCCCTTACCATCGAGACCCCCCTGGCTGCTTGTGAAGGTTTCGAGGTAGCCGAACGAATCGGTATCATTCCGATCTTGCGTGCCGGCTTGGGGATGGCTGAGGCGATTGTTGATATTTTGCCGACAGTGCATGTCTGGCATCTCGGCCTTTACCGGGATCACGAGACGTTACAGCCGGTGACCTATTACAATAAGTTGCCGAGTAAGCCTGATATCGATTTGACAATCATTGTCGATCCGATGTTGGCAACCGGTGGCTCGGCTGTCGCGGCGGTTGATATTCTCAAACGTTGGGGTGCGCAGCGGATCAAGTTTCTTGGCTTGATTGCCGCACCGGAAGGGGTAAAAGCCCTGAGCGAATCCCATCCCGATGTGGCGATCCATCTTGCGGCAATCGATAGTCATCTCAACGAACGGGGTTACATCGTGCCCGGTTTGGGTGATGCCGGTGACCGACAGTTTGGAACGGGGTAGTTGCTTGGCCGGTATTGGAATACGTTGCCGATGGCGCACTTTGAACGTGAAGCGATGATCACATGCCTGTTATTCTGGCTCTGATTAGTGTACCGCTGATCGCCTTCGTCGTTACGGCCTTGCTCACCCCACCGCTGATTACCTTGGCCCGACGAGAAGGATGGGTAGCAAAGCCCGGCCCACGCCACGTGCATCGCGAACCTACACCGGTTGTTGGCGGTTTGGCGATGATAGCCGGGTTGGTCGTCGCATTGATCGCCAGTCTTGGGTTTGAGCTGCTGACGCCGGTATTGCACCGTTCGCCGTTTGAACACTTACGGATCGGCTTGCTTCTGATCGGTATTGCCATTATTGCCGGTGTCAGTTTGCTCGATGATCTCTATGACTTGCCGGTGTTGCCTCGCTTAGGGGTCCATATCATTGCGGCGCTCGTCGCCATTGGCCCGTATTTGTGGGATCATACGCTCTACTCTGACGCACTTGACCAACCAACAGAAGCGCGCGGGATTATTCTCACGGCCTTCAATTTTCCCTTCGTGTATCAAATCCATCTCCATAACCTTAGTCCGTGGTTGGCGATTGCCGCAACTGTGTTCTGGATTGTGGGGATGCAGAATATGGTCAACTGGCTCGATGGGCTTGATGGGTTGGCTGCCGGTGTGACGTTGATTGCCGGTGTGGTCTTGGCTTTGCATACCCTCACCCTCGAACCACCACAAATCACGGTGGCATTGCTCCCGCTGGCGCTAAGCGGTGTCTGCGCAGCGTTCCTCCTCTATAACTCGCACCCTGCTCGCATTTTTATGGGTGATGTTGGGGCGATGACGATCGGTTATACGCTAGGTATTTGTGCCCTCATCGGTGGAGCTAAATTGGCGACCGTCCTCCTTGTGCTTGGGGTGCCGCTGGTTGATATGACCTGGCTGATCTTAACCCGGACCTTACGGGGGCGCTCGGCAGCGCAAGCCGGACGTGATCATCTCCATCACCGACTCCTCGATCTCGGTCTGAGTCAGCGGCAGGTAGTGGCCTGCTATTACGGGTTGAGCATCGCTTTTGGCGCCATTGGTTTGCTCGACTTTTTTACCCCTCTCATGAAGCTCATTGCGTTGGTGCTGTTGGGCTTGGTTGTCCTCGTGATATTGATCGTCTTACAACCAAAGCCGACAACGCACGCGGCACGACTGTAACAGCAGTGCTGTTGCCATCGCAGCGATAGAGCCTTCCGTCTACAGACTGTTGTGTATGTCTTACCCCTCTCATATCATGAGAGGGGTTACGTCCTACACATCGGATTGCTCAGCAACAGGCAATACCTATGCGACGCTTGTTGATGATCGTCGTTGTGCTCTGCCTGATCGGTGTGGATCGAGTCGTGAGTGCCCCAACTGCCCATACCGACCAGGATGGTCTGTATGTCCGCCCGGCTCCACCCACTCGACCCGGTCCCACTATCGAAGCGTATGTGCGACCCGAGTTTGCTGCCCGTATGCGTCGCTCACGCAGTACGATCCTGGCCGCCGCAGCACGACATAATCATCCGCAGTTATCGGGGATGAGTGACCGCGAATTTGCCATTGTCATGGCGACCATTCTCTATAACGAAAACTTTGGTTGGGCTGAAGAGCTGGCGCCGCCGTTACGGATGGTGACGCCGTTGTATCAAGAGGCGCAACAACAGGTAAACAGCGGGATAGGCGCAAACTTCAGTGTCTGGCCGGCTAACCTACGCCCTTCAGTTGCTGCTGAAATTTTGGCCGGTGAGGTGCCTCTCGCCGATGGCAGCATATTGCACATACCGCTACGAGTCGAAGGCAGCCAGATCGATCTGCGACAATATCACGACCAACGAGCACTTTTCGCTGCGATTACGACCGAAATTAGCCACGACGAACTCGCGATCAACTATCTTGCCGCCAACCTTGAACGTGGGGTGTGGCGTGCGGCGATCGAAGGTCAGCCTATCTCGTGGCGCACGCTGGCTGCCTGGCACAATCAGGGCATCGTCGATCCAGTTGCTATTCGGGCGAATCCAACAGCACGCGACTATGTGCGCCGGGCTGCGGCTTATTTGCCGGTGGCACGTATGTTATTTGCAACCACAGACCCTGCCGAAATGAGCGCTTTGTGAGTGTTGGACAAGTGAAGCGGTAGGGTGAATGGGCCGCCCGCGTGGCGGCCCGCCTTCTCAATCGGGTACTGAGTTACGACATTCCCGAATAGCACCTCACCGGCCTGTAGTACGCTTAGGCAGGGCATCGTGGTTAGCCGTTGGTTTGTCGCCGTAACACCCATTTCGTCATCTCCAACACCGGTACCACCGTTAGCGCGACGAGCGTAATGATCAGCCAATCGATCGGTGACAGTGGGAAGGTACTAAACGGTTCGTGCAGAAACGGGAGATACACCACTGCCAATAGTAAGAGTAATTCCCAGATGATAGCAAGGTTCAGCCAGTGATTGGCAAAGGGCCGGTGAAAGACCGATAGGTGGTCGGAGCGGAAGTTGTAGGCTTTGAAGAATTGAATGAGCACGAGCGATACAAACGTCATGGTCATCGCCTCAACCATACTCCGCCCGCTCTGCATCGCCCACACAAAGAGCGCAATGTTGACCAGTGCTGACCACAGCCCGCCTACCATCATCAGTCCGACGACAGGACGGGTGAAAATGCCACGGCGTGGGTCGCGTGGTGGCTGTTGCATGAGATCATCGTCGGGTGGATCAACCGCTAAGGCGAGTGCGGGTAGGCCGTCGGTAGCAAGATTGACATAAAGAATTTGAGTGGCCGTGAGGGGTAACGGCAATCCGGCAAAGGTTGCGCCGGCCATAAGCGTGATCTCGCCAATGTTCGATGAGAGCAGATACATCAAATACTTTTTAATGTTGCCAAAGATGCGCCTTCCCTCTTCCACTGCCGCAACAATCGAAGCAAAATTGTCGTCGGTGATGGTCATCGCTGATGCTTCTTTGGTCACATCGGTCCCGGTGATCCCCATTGCAATACCAATGTCGGCCTTCTTCAATGCCGGCGCATCATTGACACCATCGCCGGTCATTGCGACCACATACCCTTTCTGTTGCAATGCAGTGACAACGCGCAGTTTATGGATCGGTGCTACCCGTGCATAGACATCGACCGTTTCGACGATGTTGGCAAAGTCTTCATCACTGATGGCATCGAGTTCACTCCCGGTCATCACCTGACCATGCACAAGCAAACCGAGTTCACGAGCAATGGCGGCTGCCGTGAGGGGATGGTCACCGGTAATCATCACCACGCGAATGCCGGCGCGCTGGCAGGTCTGGATGGCCGTCTTCGCTTCAGGACGGGGCGGGTCGATCATACCGACAAGACCGAACAGGGTCAATTCGTGTTCGGCAGTGTCTAAGGTGGCTGGCGTCTTGCCGGCGATTGCCAGGACACGCAGCGCTGTACTAGCCATCGTTTGCGCTGCGTCAAGTATGCTTACCCGATCTTCTGCAGTGAGCGGGGCGAGGCCGGTCGGCGAGAGCCAGTGGCTGCACGCATTGATGATGACCTCTGGGGCTCCTTTCGCATACGCGACGGTAACGCCCTGCTCGGTGTGCAGCGTGATCATGCGCTTAGTTTCCGACGAAAACGGAATTTCGGCAATACGCGGTGCCTGACGAACCAATTCGTCGACGACAAGACCGGCTTTGGCTGCTGCTACGACGAGCGCCGCTTCAGTCGGGTCTCCTTGGGCTTGCCAACGTCCATCGCGATAAACGACGCGCGCGTCGGAGGCGAGGGCGGCACCCCGCAACAGTTGCTGTACCGCGGGATCAGGGGGAGTCGGTTGATCGGCAAAGTAGAACTTGCCGTCGGGGGCGTACCCTGATCCGCTTAGCTCCCACCAGCGCCCGGCCACAAACAAGCGTCGGACGGTCATTTCGTCTTTGGTAAGGGTTCCGGTTTTATCGGTGCAGATAACCGATGTGCTACCCAGTGTCTCGACTGCCGGCAAGCGGCGCATCAAGGCGTTACGCTTTGCCATACGCTGGACGCCGATAGCCAGCGAGATGGTAACAACGGCAGGTAACGCTTCCGGTACAACGGCAACGGCCAAGGCGATCCCGAAGATGATCATCTCGACCAGCGGCTGGCCGCGCCAAAGGCCGAGCACGGTGATGATTGCCACAATGACCAGTGCTGCTCGAGCCAGCATGTGCCCGACTCGGTCGAGATTTTCTTGCAAGGGTGTGCGTCCGGTCTCGATGGTTTGGAGCATTGTGGCAATAGTGCCAAACTCGGTATGCATACCGGTGGCGACGACAATCCCGCGGCCACGGCCATAACTGACTGACGTACCGGCGTAGACCATGTTTTTGCGGTCAGCCACCGGTGCGGTCGGTGGTAGGATCACTGCTGCGTTCTTTTCAACCGGCACCGATTCGCCGGTAAGGGCTGCTTCCTCGATCTGTAAATTGACCGCTTCGATGAGCCGGAGATCGGCGGGCACCCGATCCCCGGCTCGCAAGAGCACAACATCGCCGGGCACCAGCTCGCGCGCCGGAATAGCCTGCTCGCTGCCGTCACGTAGGACGGTTGCATTCGGTGCCGCCATCCGGCGCAAGGCTTCGATTGCCCGTTCGGCGCGATATTCTTGGATAAAGCCAAGAAGGACGGCAAATAACACGATAACGATAATCGCAACCGATTCGATCCCGTGACCGAGCAAGAGTGAGAGTCCGGTGGCGATCAACAGGATGATGATCAGGACGTTTTGGAATTGGGCCAGCAGGATTTTCCATGGCGAGATGCGGATGGCAGCTTGCAACTCATTCGGGCCGTAGCGAGCTAAGCGTTCAGCCGCTTCAGCGCTACTTAGGCCGTTTGGTGAGCTGTTGAGTTGTGTGTACACTTCAAGAAGATCGGTGCTGTGCCAAGCTGGGCGTGTTTCATCACGCCTAAGGGTAGATGTTGCCATTATCAACACTCCTCGTGTTTCCGCCAGAGAGCTATCGATTGGAAACGTATCAGCGTGAGGGTAGGCCACGCCTTACTGTGAGCATAGCACGTTGGGGGTGGTGATACAACCCATACGTATGGATCGGTTTGCTAACCGGCGGTTAGAGGGTTATCTGCCTCTAATCGGCAAATGCGCTCTGCTGTTGGACCGCGCGACGCGCAGCACGACGGTCGGCGACGATCCGGTGGGCGCGACGCAGGGCTGATGTGCGCGCCGGTATGGCCGGTACGGCGAGGGCCAAGATGGTAGCGCCGATGCGCAGATCGAAGGTGGGGGGTATGATTTGAGGAAACGGGTAGTAGACGAGAGCTGTTGGTTCGAGGAGCCGCAACGTGGCGATCACGATGGCTGCACTGACAGCGGTAAGACAGGTGATGGTATCGTGGTGGTGCCACCTTTCACGGCGATACGTCGTTCGGGATACGGTCCGACTGAGTTGGTGGGACGACCACCAGACGAGTGCTAGCCCGATGCCGCCAAGTGGAGCCATAATCGGTAGAACGGTGGGGCCAGCCCAGAGCCAGCTTATCAATGTGGTAGCGAGTATACTAAGCCCAAGCAGCAGGCCGATCATACGACCAGTACTTGGTTTGGTGAGCGTGCGTCCGTATCCGCGGGCCTCTAATGCTTCGGCGAGCTGCAATGCGCGTTCGAGGCTCCCGGCTAACAGTGGTCCGACGAGCGCCCACCAGCTCCGGATGCTGCCAAAGCGGTGGCCGCGTGCGCGTTGCGCGGCGATAATTTCTTGCCCACTGCGCACTAGTCCCGGTGCGAAAGCGATGGCAATCGTGACGGCTAATCCGGCGTGAAAGAGTGAGCGTGGCACGAGACGCAGCAACCGATGGTGATCAACTAAGGCATTGAACGTACCGAAGATCAGCAGAAGCGTCCATAAGCTCAATCCGCGCGTCGCTCCCCACGCTAATGCTTCGGCGGTGATCGGTCCACCCAAGACAATTCCGCCTAACCATACCGGTAATTGGTATGTCGGTGCGTTGAACAAAACTGTGGCCCCGCGTGGCCCACCCACTGTGATCACCGCAAAAACAATGTAACTGAGCCAGATCACTGCTCCGGCACGGGCAAACAGTGGGAAACTACGTGCCAGTGGGCGATCATCACGGCGCGCTACGAATACATAGCCGACCGCTAACATGATCAACAGGTGGTAAAGTGGGTGTGGGGCCAGTATTGCGATCGCTGTAGTAGCAGCCAACCACACCAGCCACGTGCGGGTATGCATGCGCAATCCTTCTTCGTTGTCTTTTGGGCGCGGGGCGGGTGATAGCCTACATCGTCGGTACGTACCGTCTCCGATCCACTACCTCCTATGACAGGTTTGCCGTCAGTACGGCCAGCGCCACAACTTCACCGATTTCACAGAGCGCACCATAGGTGTCGCCGGTGAGACCGCCCAGATCGCGTACCCACCAGCTTGCCAGCAGATGCGCAACTCCTAACACGAATACAGCAGCCACGATTCCGGTGATACCGGCGACAAGCCATGCCGCACCGAGCATCATAGCCGAAGACAACCACAGATCTTGTTGACGTACTTGCGCGTTAAAGGTCCGGCCCAGTCCACCTTCGCGGGCAGCGGGAAAGCGATAGATCCCATAGCAATCGGCCCATCGCCCTAGCATCGGGGCCAACAGCAACGCCGGCCACACGTTTGTCGCTTCTGTGATGAGTGCTACTTTGAACATAATCAGTACGATCAGCGCTAATGCACCCATCGCCCCGATCCGACTATCTTTCATGATTTCGAGTTTACGTTCACGCGACCGCCAACTCATCACCGCATCGAAGGTGTCACTCAGACCATCGAGATGGAGACCACCGGTAATGATGCCCCAGATCGCCATCACCATCACTGCCGCCGTTAGATCACCCCACAGTGGGCGGACTATGCGATCGGTAGCTACCAGCGCACCGCCAATGACCAATCCGACTATCGGAAACCACGGGATGGCCCGTACCACACTCTGTTCATTCATTGGCGGTATGCCGGGTAGGGGGATAATGGTCAAAAAGCGGATCGCTTCGATGAAGCCATTGACCGAGCGGACCGGCATTTCGTTCATAGAAAGCTCCATGCGCTAGCGTATCGGTGGTACGTTGTTAACCATGCGGATAATGATCGATGAGCCGTATATGTCAAGGGCAGTCAGGCTGCCCAGATCGATCCGCCAACGCCAATGTTCGGCTACCGGTGTCTGACAACAGAAACAGAGTACCAATTGGATAGGGGTAGCATGAGTGATAACGATCACTCGTTCGCCGACATAGTGTGAGCGTAGTTCGTGCCAGGCTTCACCAACGCGAGTCGCTACGTCGGCCAGACTCTCGCCACCGGTCGGTTTGCCGTTGATCCCATCGGTCCAGCGCGCTTGGGCATCGCCGGGAAAGCGTTGAAGTACCTCACGGTACGTTAATCCTTCCCATTGTCCCTGATCGATCTCGCGCCAACGCGGGTCTTCGGCGATAGCAATCGATGGGCGGTGTTTGGTGATGGCAACCGCCAGCGCGCGGGTGCGTTCGGTCGGACTAACGATGGCGTGGGTGAATGGCAATGCTCGCAAGCGACAGACGACAGCTTCGTGCTGTCGCTGACCGTAGGTAGTCAGCGGGCTGTCACCGTGACCTAGATAGCGACGGGCGCGATTGGCAACGGTTTGGCCGTGGCGAACAAGCCAAATGCTGGTGCGCATAAGTAAGCTCTTCCAGGTCGGTACGGTTAGGTAGATGACGAGATCGTGCTACCCCAACTACACCATCTGCACCCGTTCATCTGTGTGATCAAGTGGCACCCCTTCGTCTGAGCGTCACGACGATTGCTCCGAGCAAGAGGGCTACTAATGCTACAAAACCCCACCACTGGCTGCTATCGCCTGAAGTAGTCGATGTCTCTTGAGAAACTCCGCCTGCCGGCAGCACAGTTGCAGTTGCCGATGGTACGGGCGTGGACGTGGGCATGACCGGTGCCGTCGCAGTTGCCGATGGTGATGGTACGGGCGTGGACGTGGGCATGACCGGTGCCGTCGCGGTTGGCGGTGGTGTCAGCGTTGGCCCGACAGTTGCCTTCGCGGTCGGTTTGGGCGTAACCGTCGGTGCTGTCGTCGAGTCTGCTACCGTCTCCCGCAGACAAACGTCGGCGAAGGTAAGATCGGGTGGAACGGCCCCACCACTGGTGTCACCTGGACCCCATGCCCAACCATGTAAATCACCATCACCGACCCGCACATTACTCGCACCGAGGTTAGAATAGCGCCACCCATCTTGATCACGCAGGTAAAAAGCCCAGTAAACTACTCGACCCTGCTCGCGGGCACAGAAGCAGCTTGTAGCCGGGTAGTCACACCCTTCGTCCCCGATTTTGCAAACCGCAGCGCCAATCCTGCTCTGCTGACTAATCACCGGCAAGCCACTGCGTTCAAGGAGTTCGAGACCGCTGATACTCGGTTCGCTAAACGTCACGCATGCTGTAAAGACTTCACCGTTACCAAAGCGAACTACTATCCCGGCGCGGTTGACCGCCGGTTGCGCGGCGGCTACGCCGGAGAGGAGGGCGACGGCGAACAAAATCAACAGAAATCGCAGTGATCGCATAGGTAACTGGTAAGAGCTTTCGGTCACAAATTCATACTTGGGCCGATGTGCGTCGCAGCGCTACCCCGGCAACCAGTAATCCCAACCCGCCGACAACCAACAACGGTAGGGGTATAATCGGTTCGCCACCGGTGCGTGGTAACGTGCCGGCAGGTGCGATCAAGCTCTGCGCGGTCGGGATCGTCGTGGTTGCGACCGGCAACGTCCGACGGGCCAGCGCCGGAATGGCTTGATAGGTGGCAAGTGCGTTGTCGTCGGGCATTGCATCTTGATAGCGGAACGCGCCACTACTATTCTGAAATGCGGCTAAAGCGCTCAACGGAGTGGCATCACCTTGCTTCCACGCTGCGTCGTTCGGGTTTTCGCCCAGTGCAAGAATGGCCTGAACGACCGCTGCTGTCGAATTGGCGTCACTGGCGTTACCGAACGCCGACGTTTGTGAGTAGGGGAACCCACCATCGGGGTTTTGCTGACCGCGCAGATAGGATCGTGCTGCCGTCAGTGCATCGGCGGTGCGGGCATAGCCACTCAATGCCATCACCGCCAGGCTCGTGGTGTTGGTGTCGCTGCCGGTTGCTGCTGCCCCATCAAAGCTCCAACCACCGTCGCGCAATTGCAACGCGATCAACCGATTGATGGCGGCTGCCGGTGGTTCAACCCCCATCGCTTTGATGGCGAGCAATGCCAAGGCGTGCCCGTAGACATCACTCCCGTATTGGCCGGTTGCCGGATCGTAGAAGGTGCCGAGTTGATGGGCTAAATTCACGCCACCGAAGGTGAGTGGATCGCGCTGGGCGGCGACGGCAGCCAAAATGACCTTCGCAGTCGCGCCGGCCGAAGAGGTTCCATACGTGGCCGCTTGTCCGGCGAGATAGGTAACGGCGTTCGCCGGTGGTTGTTGCCCGCCGGCGACAAAGGCAACGATTGCATCGGCGGTATCACCGGGACCAAAACCGGCAAAACTGCCATCAGCTTGTTGTTGACCGGCAACCCATGTTAATGCCGCCTCAATGGCGTTGGTCTGGGCAATTACCGGTTGCCAGACGACGAGACTCACAATGAGTGTGACGAGCAGGGCATATATGCGGCGCATAGCAAATCATGTCCTTTCGTTGCAGATCGAACCTACCCTTCCATCTCACGCGCAGATCACGCCCGTTGATCGCAACAAAATACCCTCCACGCCGTGTGGAGGGTGTGAATCGACGAAGGCAAGAATGCATGCCAATCTTGCGACCGCCTCACTCCCTTACCAACGCGGGTGTGATAGCGAACGAGTAGGGACGGGCATTCTGGCTCGTCGCCAATGGCGACCTACAGTAGCGTGGACTGCGCCGGCCTTTGACCGGACTTCCCCCAATTAAGCCCTTCGCTTCCTCCGGGCTCCCTACCGGCGGGGTGATACACACCCCGCAGTTGCTTATATTCAATTGTGGCAATAGTACCACACATGCATCTGTTCGTCAACGACGAATAGATATTGTTGTGAATTTGCAAGTCTAAATAAACTGTATATTACCGTTATCAACAATAAGTGTTCGATAATTGCTTGCTATTAGGTGTTTTCCCAAAATATACTCAGCGCAGTTGCGTCAAGACATCGGCTAACACGGCAATGGCCCGTCCATACTCGGATAACACGATATGTTCGTCGGGAGTGTGATCGAGTCGTGAATCACCCGGTCCATAGGCAACAATTGGACATTGCCACACCGGTCCGACGACGTTCATATCGGCGGTACCGGTTTTATGCAGAAAGGCCGGTTGACCACCATGTTGCCGGATGGCGCGGACAAAAGCGCCGGCGAGTGGCGTGGTGCGTGAGCTTTGAAATGCGGGACATGCACCTTCAAAAGAGATGTCGGCTGAGCCGGCCAAGTGACGGAGAGTCTCGGCGAGTACTGTTGGGTCAAGACCGGGTGGTAAACGTAGGCCGATGGTTGCTTCTACCCATTCCGTTATTCCATCGCTACCGCTGCTCACCCGGCGCAGTGAGGGGATGAGTTGATCGAACAATCGCTCACGTCCGGCATTGACCGTTTGGCAATAGTTCTCAACTGCACGCCAGAAGTCGACCATCACTTCCGGCGCAGCTCGTTGTTCACCGGCGCTATGCGCTGCCGGTTGGTGGTAGTGGTAGTGAGCGAGTAACCGTCCCTTATAACCGAGCGTAACCCGATCCCAGCCGCTCGGTTCCCCAATGATGCAAAAATCGGGACGGTAACGATCGCGGGCTGCATGTGCCCCACGTGAACTGGCTGCCTCTTCTTCGGTAGCGCCGATAATGATTAAGCGACAACGTAAGGTTCCGGCTAACTCGGCTTGCCGTGCCGCCCACACAAATGTTGCCAACGGCCCTTTGGCATCGACCGCTCCTCGTCCATACAGCTTATCGTCGACGATCCGTACCGGTATCTCGCCGGGTACAGTGTCGATGTGTCCGAGGAGTACGACCAATGGCCCGTCTGTTCCCACACACCCAACTGCACTGCCCGACTCATCGACGAAAGCTTCCCAGCCAAACGCCGCCATTTGCTCGACCATGACCTGCACTGCTGCCGCTTCTTGTCCGGAGACCGACGGTGTGCGTAATAGTCGCATCAGAAACTCGATTGCGTCATTCATACCACCTCCTGACCGGTGTTTTGTAACCTGTGAGGCAAGTGTGTATCCTCAGTTCCTATAGTAGCAGGAACTGTTTGTAAATATCAAAATCCCCCTCACCGCTACCGGTGAAGGGGTTATACGACTACGCAGTTGGTTCGCTGTCACTTAGCGTTTGCCGTATATGACACGGCTCAGCGAAATTAAAATGACCGCGCCAATCGTAGCGACTACTATACTGCCGAAAAAACCGGCATTCCCGCTAATACCGAGCAGACCGAAGATGAAACCACCCACAAATGCTCCGATCAAACCGAGTACAAGATCGCTGACCAACCCACGCGAGCTGCCCGTGACCTTTCCGGCCAGCCAACCGGCAATAAGCCCGACTAAAAGCCATGCGATGATACCGCCGGGATCGAGCGTCATCACTTATCCTCCTTCTTGTCGTCTTGCATTGGCAACTCTGATGACTCATACAACCACACTATAGCATGGCCCGGCACTGTAAGGCAATTGGCTGTTGCATCAATTGTTCTGATTCAAACCTCCCATCGTCCGGTCAGTTCGGCGACTTGCGCGTAGCGTGCGTATACGTCGGCCAATACATCTTCATCAACAACCTGCGCGTTCCGATATACCTGCTTGTCGAGCATACGGTTGGGATCACCACCCGGCCAGATCCGCCACGAATCGTTATCGATTACATCGGCGACCAGCAATGTACCGTCGCTTGCCCGACCAAACTCGATCTTGAGATCGACGAGCGTTACGTCAAGTGTTGCCCATGCTGCTTCGAGCGTCGTAAACACCTCTTGTCCGGTCGTTATCATCTGTTCGACTTCAGCGGGCGTGGCGATGCCTTGAGTTACTATCTCGTCGGGTGTGATCTGCGGGTCGTGACGTGCGTCGTCTTTCAGAAAAAACTCGACCAATGGCGGATCAAACCGTTGTCCGGCAGCTTCCGGGTGGCGGCGCAGATACGATCCTGCCGGTACGCGACGCATAACCACTTCGAGTGGAATCATGACACAGCGCCGCACTACCGTCAGCGTCGGTTCCGGCGCATCTACGAAGTGGGTAGCAATTCCAGCCCGGTTGAGTAAGCGAAAGACGTTCGCCGTCGTTTGCCCTGCCAAGGCTCCTTTACCGGCGATCACGTGTCGGCGAGCACCATCGCCGGCGGTAATGCCGTCTTTGTGAAAGAGGATCGCGAGATCGGGATCGGTTGGGTGAGCGTAGACGATCTTTGTTTTGCCTTCGCTAAGGACGTGACCAAGCTCCATCATCGTCTCTCTTTCCTCTGAATGTTCAGATGTTATCCGTCGACCAAGCGCACTGTTGGTGTGGCCGTTACTCTACCGACCAGTTGTGCTTCGGCAACGACCTTTTGAGCGGCGGCAACCGACTCGACGGGGATGATCACCAGCATGCCTAACCCCATATTGAGTGCGTGAAACGCCTCGTGCTCGGCGAGTCCACCGACTTCTACAAGCAGCTGACAGATCGGAGGAACGGTCCAACTATCGCGCACGATTTCTGCGCCCATTCCTTTGGGAAGCACACGGGGGAGATTGTCGTAAATCCCGCCGCCGGTGATGTGACAGAGAGCTTTCACCGGGACAACTGCGCGCAGTGCGTTCACTTCAGAGAGATAACAGCGGTGAATAGCCAGGAGCGCCTCGCCGATGGTTTGTCCGCCGAGCAATGACGGACGCGCGTGGTAGCCTTCGGTAGCGAAGTGTTGGGCGACGATCCGACGGGCCAGGGAGTAGCCATTGGTATGTAGACCGGTGCTAGGGAGGGCCAAGATCGCATCTCCGACAGTCACATCAGGGCGCGGCAAGAGATCGGCCCGTTCGACCACACCGACAATTGTACCGGCCAGATCGAAGGCACCGGGTGCGTAGACATCGGGCATTTCAGCCGTTTCACCACCGATCAGCGCACAACCGACGGCGCGACATCCTTCAGCCACACCGTTGACAATAGCTGCGATCTGGACTGGATCAAGCTTGGCGACGGCAATGTAATCAAGAAAGAAGAGGGGTCGCGCACCCTGCACCAAAATATCGTTTACGGCATGGTTGACTAAATCCTGCCCAACCGTATCGTAGCGTTCTAAAGCAGCGGCGACTAAGGTTTTGGTCCCGACACCATCGGTGCTGCTCACGAGCACCGGGGCCTGCATACCGGCGAGAGCGAGTGCGGCATCAAAACAACCACCGAACGCTCCCATTCCGGCTAAGACGGCCGGCCCATGGGTGCTGCGCACGGCGGTAGTCATAAGTTCTTTGGCCCGGGTGGCGGCGGCAATATCAACTCCGGCGGCACTATATTTCATGATCGCTCCTCACTAAGGCGAGCGCTGAGCCGCGCAAACGCCTCGCTTTCGGCTTGGAAGACATGTTGTACTTGAACGGTTGTAATGCTACTAGCGCTAATGCTGCGCAGATAATCGATGGCCGGTAACAATTCCTCTTGTGGCACGACAATATTGACGGCGTACCAACCACTCGCACCGGCGAACTTGCTCCATACCGGTGCAATCGTTGGCCCCTGCAAACCGGCTAGCTCGTGGCGTGCCGTAACCTTGCGTCCCACCTCTTCTACGGAGGTGCCGGGCAGATTGGCCGTCAGCGAATAGAACTGGCGCCCACGTCGGCGCGCTTCGATCAGGTCGCAAAGCTGTCGGACCAATTCGAGTCGGGCCGGATTGCCACGGAGTGAGCGGCGTGAACCGATCAGGATCGCTTGTGATCGGAGGATCGGTCCCCCGACGATTTTGAGTTGATTCTCGCGAATGGCCGTACCGGTTTCGGTAATGTCGGCAATAATGTCGGCATAGCCAAGGCTGGGAGCTGCTTCGGTAGCGCCTTGCGACTCAACCAGCTCGAAGACGTTGATCCCTTGGGTGTAGCAGAACCGCCGCACCGTATTCGGGTATTTCGTTGCGATCCGTAGTCGGCGGCCTTGGGCTTGAAACTCAACCGCGAGATCGGCTAGATCGGCCCACGAGGTGACGTCGATCCAACTTTGCGGCACAGCAAAGACAAGCTCCACCCGCCAGAAGCCAAGATCATCAATGATGATGAGCACATCATTGTCGTCGTCGCCGTACTGTTCGTGCAACAAGTCGTAGCCGGTGATACCAAGATCAATTGCTCCTTCGGCTACTTTGGCGACAATATCGGCAGGGCGGTGGAGCAAGACCTCGGTGTTGGGCAGGCCGCGGAGGATAGCCGTATACTGGCGCGGGTTGGCACGGGTGACACGCAAACCGCAACTTTCAAGTAAAGCAATGGTGGCATCGTACCCGGAACCCTTTGAGGGAATGGCAAAGCGCAGCGTCATGGTATCGACCTCTGATACTGTACACGGCGTTGTTGGTAGAGTGCGGTTACTGCGGCGACATTCTGCCGTGTGTAAACGTCATGCACGGCGGTGGCTAACCGTTCGCCGGCTAGCACGAGCACTTGTTGACCAAGCGATGGACTGGCGAGATCGCGGACATTCCGTTCGTCGTTGGTGTCAAGTTGATGCAAGTTGACCAGCGTTGGTCGAATTGCCAGCAAGAGCGATGTTTCCCAGAGTGCACCGCGGTCTTGCATCGTGGTATCGACCAGTTCGAGGGGGGATACGGCGAGTGTGAGCAGATGGTGCTGACGTAGCATCGCTTCAGCGGTTTCGATCAACATCAGATCAACCTCGGCGTTGTCGGGGAAGCCGATTACAACGGCTATTTGAAACCCTTGATCGGCGATCGATTGCAGCCGTGCCGTTAGCAATTGGCGAAACAGAGGTATATCTAGGCTAGGATCGCGCCACAAAACGGGATACAGCACGCCGCCTAGACGGTGCATTGCTCGTTCAGCCACAGTTTCGGCGATCAAGCCGGCGGCGCCTTGGGCGAGATGCAACCCGCGCGCTACCAACGTTGCCCATGGCAACCATGCAATGGGGTACTTCTGCACGAGCTGTTGTTGCTGGAGCGGCAGCAGCTCGGTGTAACGCCCCCATGCTAGTGTTGTACTCATAGCCCCTCTCCTAGCTCAGCAAGGGTAATGCGCCGCTCAGTACGGGTCGCTAAATCGCGCCACACGACATACTCCCCTTCGCGTTCGGCAGCTCCGGCGATCACCGCTGCGGCGAAGCCACGGCGCGTGGCATCACGCAAGTTGTCTTTGATGCTGCGTTTGCGCACATCGAGCACGACTGTATGACCACTCATTCGCAGGAGGTTGGCAACCAGCACGGCATACGGGTAGTCTTCATCACTCACGGCGGCCACCAAGACGGTGGGCGGATCGGTTGGCTCTGGGGGTGTTGCGGCTGCAACCACCCGCTCCAGTCCATAGGCAAAACCTACCGCCGGTACAGATTGCCGCCCACCGAGTGCGCCGACCAGATCATCGTAGCGCCCGCCACCGCAGAGTTGATTACCTTCGCTGTCGTAGACTTCAAAGATCAAGCCGGTGTAGTAATGTAGACCACGGCCCAAGGCACCATCGATGATCACCTGTTGGGGGGATACGCCGTGGGCGATGAGCAGATCGAGGATCGCTTGCAATTCGCGAAACGCTGCTGATTCGGTACCGAGTAAATCGGTAAGGGCCGGCAAGGTGTGGTGCGGCGTACCGGTGATGGCGGCTAAGCGGGCCAATTGTGCCAATGCTGCTTCGACCAACGGTTGTTCATCGGCGCGGCGGAGAGTCCGTAACAGCCGTTGGATAACTTCAGCCGGACTGCGCGTACCGGTGCGTAAATCGATCCCCATTGCGGCTAACACCCGTTCAAGCCAGAGTGCGGCCTGCGCGTCATCAAGCCCGGCCGGCAATTCTAGACCCTCCGGTGGTGTACCAAGATTGGTCAAGACACGCTCGCGTACTGGTGCGAGGCCTTCGGCGCGTAACCGTTCGAGGCTCCAAACCAATAACCCGCGGGTTCGTTCGGGTAAGTCAAACCGGCTGAGCAGCTCGCGGGCCAGCCCAATATGACCGATCCGTACTGTGTAATCGGTTACTCCGGCTGCGTTAAGCCCGGCACAGGCAAGGGCTATCACCTCAGCATCGGCCCGTGGTGGCAGTCCACCGATGATCTCGCCACCGACTTGGGTAAACTGCCGGTAGGTGTGACGTTGAGGCCGTTCGTAGCGGAATACCGGTCCGGCATAGCTCAGCCGCAGCGGGAGCGGTTGGTCTTGCATCCTGGCCACGTAGGCCCGTAGCACCGATGCTGTCCATTCGGGACGCAACGCTAAATCACGCCCACCAAAGCTAAATTCATACACTTTGCCGACGAGATCTTCACCTAATTTGCGCAGATACAATTCACGATGCTCGATGATCGGAGCATCGATCATTTGATAACCAAAGCTGGCTATCGTTCGCTCTAATATCGTTTGTATATGCCGGCTGGTGAGATATTCCGCCGGCATCACGTCTCGCATACCGCGTACAAGATCAACGGTCACAGCTCCTCCTCGGTTGGCCGTTCCTGCGTTTATTGTAACCGATTCAGATATGAACAAGAATTGATTGGCGCGCCGAAGGTCGCAGTCTACCGCTCGGCTTCACTCTACTTTATAACAAGCGGAAGCGCGACGCGCGAAACAACAGTCTTTTGTAGCTCGGTGTGCGTACAACGGCAGGCGAGCTATTCAGCAGGAGGTTACAGTTCGAGCTGGGGGGGAGAGACGTCTTGCCGGCGGAAAGAACACGACCGTGCGCGACATCATTAGGATACGCTCACGTGATCTTCGATCCGCCGACGTCGGTATGCGTTACGGGGGGAGGCAGGCATCGCTGCTACCTCACGGGAGGTCATCGCTTTGCCAAATCGCGCACCGTACTCAGTAGATTGGTCAGATTCCCCGTCTTGGGAACATACGCATCAAACCCTTGGGCGACAAACTCTCCCGGTGTCTTTTCGGTACGTGCGGTATGGG
This sequence comes from Chloroflexus sp., assembly GCF_049970315.1. Lineage (GTDB taxonomy): Bacteria > Chloroflexota > Chloroflexia > Chloroflexales > Chloroflexaceae > Chloroflexus. The sequence continues at coordinate 85,269 of NZ_JBMFNE010000001.1, read as the reverse complement.
CAATAATCGGGCATGTAATCCCTTGCGCACGCAGATCGCGCAACACCATCAGACCATCGCGGTCGGCCATGCTAATATCAAGGACGATCACATCAGGAGCAAATTCGTGAACTTTTGCCAGTGCTTCAGCACCGCTACTGACCGAGAGCACTTCGTGTCGTCCAACATGACGAAGCACACGTTCAAACATCGAACGGGCTGTATAAACGTCATCGACAAGTAAGACTTTGGCCATCGTTCCAGGCTCCTTCGCTAATCTCATGCCGCCGATGGTAAAACGTAGAGAAGATATCTCGCTGCGCTCGCCATGACCGAGGGTGTTGTGTGCGCTATGACCTCGATCTGCCAGGGTTGCGCTTGGTGTAGCCGGTAGTCGTTGGCATGGTGCGGGTGTGTTGCGACTGAGTAGGTTGTAAGATGTCTCGCTGCGCTCGACATGACCGAGGGTGTTACGCTTGCTATGACCTCGATCTGCCAGGGTTGCGCTTGGTGTAGCCGGTAGTCGTTGGCATGGTGCGGGTGCATTGCGACTGAGTAGGCTGCAAGATGTCTCGCTGCGCTCGACATGACCGAGGGTGTTGCGCTCGCTATGACCGAGGGTGTTGTGTGCGCTATGACCGAGGGTGTTGCGTGCGCTATGACCGAGGGTGTTGCGCTCGCTATGACCGAGGGTGTTGTGTGCGCCATGACCGAATTGCTATTCATCTTGACTCGTCTGAAGTTATGCGTGAGCCATGAGGACTAGATCGAATGCATGGTAGTGAGAAGAAGAAGATGCTCCCTTTGCCCACTTCACTCTCGAGCCACATCCGCCCACCATGCAACTCGACCAACCAGCGGCAGATCGAGAGGCCCAGACCGGTACCAGCGTGATGGCGAGTATCGGCATTTTCTACCTGCTCGAATTGCTGGAAGATCCGTTCTTGATCGGCCGGTGCGATCCCGATCCCGGTATCGCGCACCCAGAGTACCACTTGGTCGGTCTCGGCGCGTGCTCCAACGGCAATCTCTCCCATGTGGGTAAACTTGCACGCATTCGAGACCAGATTGAGGAGCACCTGCCGGATGCGCACCTCATCGGCGAAGACGGTTGGCAATGAGTTATGATACTCACGCCGCAACTGGATCGGACGGTCGCCGACTAACGCTTGCGCCGTGCGGATGGTTTCGTCAAGTAACGGTGGCAAGGCGAGATTCGTGCGATTAAGCTCAAGTTTGCCGGCTTCTATCTTCGCCAGATCGAGAATATCGTTGATCAAACCTAACAAGTGCTGACCACTGCGTCGGATTTCGGCAATATCTTGCAAGATTTGCTCGTCAATTTTGACATCACCGTACATTTCAGGGTGTTCGATCATTGCCGTGCTGAAGCCGATGATAATATTGAGTGGTGTCCGCAGTTCATGCGACATCGTCGCCATAAAGTTCGATTTTGAGCGGTAGGCTGCTTCAGCAGCGGCGCGTGCCTCTTCCAGCTCAAGCGTGGTGCGGTACAGTTGCTCGTTGAGCAAATCCCGTTCGAGCAAAGCGCGCTCAAGCGTGGCCTGCGTCTCGCGCAGTAACTGCTCGCGCCGTTCAGATTTTTGCGCAGTATTAATTGCCCAACTAATGGTGCCACGTACCACATACGCTGCGGCCCAACTCAGCGTTGCAGCGCTGAGCAACAGGATCACGAGAAAGAGAATCTCACCGATCGCGGAAAACCATGTTGGGCGTGGTTGGCCGATGATATCGGCAGCCAGGAGCAAGATGATGTAGAGCAGAATAGCCGCTTGCGTCGCTTGATAGGGTGCGCGCGACGAGACCATAATCCCGGCAGCAAATACCCCCAGTACCGATAGATAGACGAAGTTGTTGTCGGTGAAGCCGAAGGCCGCGCAACTCAGTATCGGTAAGAGGGTCGTTGCTGTGACAATCGTGATGCTAGCCCGCTGCAGTTGACCATGTCGCCGTAGCCGGTCACTGGTTGCAGTTGCCAAGATGAGCAACAGAATGATCGCATATGCCCAGCCATTACCGTCCCAGCGGTTCAGCAACAGAATACCGAGTGCTGCACCGGCCAACGTCGCCAACAAAACGAGCATTGGTGGCAAAAGATCAGCGACGAGACTTTCATCAGGTGTTGCGACGGCGGTGCGGGCGGGAACGATGTTGCGCGCAACCATGATGGGTATCCTTGCTATACGTAGGTGGACGAATGTTCGTTCTTAATATTGTAGCGTGTACATCGCGGGTACAACATTGAAAGCTGATGAATTATCTGCTTAGATACCGGTGACAGCGGTGTCAAGCACCTTACGGAAGACTTCCATATCTCGGCGTAAGTCGGCGAGTCGCGTTTGCACTGCACCGCTGGCCGAAGAGATGGCGACTGCGTCGGCTGTACGGAGCCGAATGATCTCGGCCAGCGTCGTATCAAGACTGGCGTCGATGTTGGCGAGTTGGGCCAGAATCCGGTTGAAGTAAGTTTGTAGATCGTTGATGTGCTGTTTCTGGGACAGTAAGGCTTGGCGTCGCTCTTCGAGTTGTTGGCGGGTAAAGGTGTCGATGGTAGCGCTGATCTGCCAATCGAGCTGAGTTATCTGTTGATCGATTCGTTGTACATCATTCGCTGCCAAGTATTTCTCGATAATCTGACCTTTATCGGCCATTACGTAAGCGTCGGTAAGCAGATCACGAGTTTGATTTACAATCGTGCTGAGCAGTCCGGCCAGAGCACTTTGGGCGGTAGCGGCGGCCCGCTCTACCTCACGTTGCGACCGCTCGATCTCGCTAATAGCCGCGCGCAGGCGCGGACTGGTGATCCGTGGCCGTGGTATCGGCGGTGGTGCAGTCAGCATAGGGTCGCGCATCGCCAGCCACGTTGCTACTACGTATACCGCCAGACCGAGCGGTAGCCACCAAATCGTCAGCGTTAAGCCACCAAACAAGGCTGCGACCAGTACGAGCAGGTTTAGTGGTTGAAGAGCAGCAGTGCACAGGATTGTCATACGATTTTACCGATAATACAGGAATTGCTTTTGCAATTATATCACGTTGTTCTTTCGATGCCGAGACAGTCTCACATCACCCGTGTTGCACACATGTGCGATGGTGAGACTGCCGCTTACCGTCCAACATCGTCGGTGGCGTGGGCTGATTAGAAATATCGGCTCAGGTTTTCAAAAATTTGGGCAATATCACCGGTATCGCCGACCACGACAATCGTGCGCGAAAATTCGGCAATCGCATCAAGCACCTGTCGGTCGGCGTCGCTACCATAAGCCACCGGGAAGATGCTGATCCCGCTCTCATCGAATAACGTGCGGATGTCATCGAGTGATTTCTGGCTTGCATTGTCAGCGCCATCCGAAAGCAACACAATCGCGCGAATGCGATCATCGTCTGCAGTTGGTAACTGATCAAGAACCTGCTTCCCGAGTATCAGTGCATCGAACAACGCAGTACGCCCGCTGGCACGCATCGCTTGCACAGCATCTTGTAAGGCGATCCGGTTGTCGCTGAGTGGTGCCATCGGTACCACTAATCGGGCAGTTGAATCAAAGGTGATCAGACCGAGGCGATCTTCAGGCAAAATCCGCATCAGAAAGGTTTCGATCCCGGCCTTGACCATAGTGAGCTTATCTCCTTCCATCGAACCAGAAGTATCAACTATTAGCACGATGTCGGCCCGCTTGCGGTTGAGTGACCACGAGTTCTTGATTGCGACGATCACCTCTGCCGTCGGCACGGCCAAGACGGTCTGCACACCTTGCGGATCGACACCGAACGCCGGGCTGATCGGATCGGTCAATGGCACGTCGGGGTTGGCCGGGCGAAAGCCAAACGACATTGCGGCCCGCTGGCTCTCTTCACTGAGCAGAAATTCGTAGAACCGCTCGGCAGCATCACGTTCGTCAGAATTGGCACTTGCCATAATGATGAAGGGGTTGTCGTGCCAGAAGGTACCTTCCGCCGGATAGATGGCGACCAGCGGTGTCTGTGGTGGATTGAACTTGTTAAAGTCGATGAGCGTGATCTCTTCCATTGGGAAGGCTGAGATGTAGCTCATGCCAAACTTCTTCATGTTTTCGCTGAAGATCAACGTATTGTAGCCGTAGTGCTTAATACTGCGCCCTAAGTCACGGATGAAGCGGGTTGCCTCCTCGCTTTGGACATCGGCGATGGTTAATCCCTCTCGTTTGCCGGTTGCAGCGTAGAATTCGGCAATGAGTGTACTCAGGGCAGTTGTACTTATTTCGGGATCGGTATGGCCCCATGAGAAGCGGCCCCATTCTGGATGGCCGAAGCGGCCCCAGCCCTGCGGGTCGTTGGTGAGGTCGAGAATGTCCTTCCAGCCAATTGGTTTGTTCGGCCAGCCCATCGCCTCGGCCATGGGCTTCCACATCGCAATTACGACCGGGGTGAGCACGAGCGGCTTGTTGGAAACGGCCACATTCTGATTACCGGTCTCTTGCTTCAGCACTTCCAACCACGTGCTGGCCGATGGACTCCACACTGTTACTTGAAGTGTCCCGTTCTTGATCTCGGTGCGGGCTGCGCCCGAAGACTTGTTGATCCCTTCGACGCGCACTCGGCGGTCGTTGACGATGATCCGCTGTTCGTTGAAACGGGAAATCTGCTCGGTCAGCCATTTGTCCTTTTCCGGGCTGTACGCGATGGTAATCGTGATAGCATTAGCGTCACTTCCGTCTAGTAATCCGTCAAGATTACCACAGCCGCCGAACAGGATGGTCAGTAGGGTCAGCAGAATAAGCAGTTTCAGCGGTCGTGCGAGCATAGGAGTTCCTCTTCATGAAATTACTGTTGTCGTTCTGTCGCTGTGCGCCATGTATTAATCAGTGCCGCGACGACGTCGGTTGTTGGTAGCGCGAGTTGTGATGGAAAATCGAGTTGGACGCCGTTGTCGCGGTATCGTCCGAACAAGGATGATGAATCGTCGAGGTCGATCCTTACTTGCGGATTGACCGGACGAAAGCCATACTCACGCATGGCAATAGTCTGTTCAGTTGGACTGAGCAGAAATGTGCGTAGACGTATTGCAGCTTCGCGTTCAGCGTTTCCCACCCATGGCGCATTCAGAATAACAAACGGATGGTCACTGATAATCGGATTCGCGGGGTACGCAATCCGTAGCGATTGTAGGCCACGCCCTTCACCCTGTCGAAATGCTTGCAACGCGAGATTTTCGTAGGTGGTAATGATGTCGTACACGCCAGGCCGGATGACAAAATCGGTGGTGAGTGCCCCGGTGCTGTCCGGCCAGTTGACGACTTGTCGGCTCAAGCGTTTTAGCCAATCGCGGAATCCGCTGTCCTGAGCTTTGGCGATGGTTAGTTCGGTAGTCTGGTGATACTGAGCAGCGAGCGTAATCAGCGTTTGCAGACCTCCATTGCTTAACACCGGTGACGAGATACCGATCTTAAGCGAGTTGATCTGGTCAGGGAGTTCACGCTGCCACAATTGCCACGGATTATCGATGCCCTCGGTACGTATGAGAGCTACTACTGGCGAGAACGCCAATGGTTGGGCCGGTTCGGGTAACCAATCGGCTTGCCACTGCTGCAATTCGGCCAGTTGGAGGGTACTGGCCGGGCTAACGACGGTTGGCTGATAGCCTTCGCGTTCAATCGCCGTGATCAGATCACGTGATCCGGCGACGCGTATACGTACTTTAATGGCACGACCGTTGACGGTTGGGTTGGTGCTGGCAAATCGTTCGAGCGCGCTGCGTAGCCAGGCCTCTTTTTCCGAACTGATCGCAATATCGAGCTGAATCGGTGGGGCGACGGTTGGTAATGGAAGTGGCGCCCAACCTACCGCCCCACTTATGACGGTAATCGCAACGAGAACAAGGGTCGCGATGAGATAGGTGCCGGCAATCAAGCGGGATAGACGGAGCATGCCAGTTTCTCTCTGACTACTGCGGTGCCTACTTCTATGGTAGCACGTCCTGATTATCAGCGCTCTCCAAACGTGAACTGCTAACCTCTGTGAAAAGATACGTTTGGTGCCCGATCCTCGTTGCACATCCATACCGGTTATCGCTGAGTATTGGTGCTTTAACAGTTGTTTAGTGAAAAATTCATTTTTACTTAATACTTCAATGATGATTGATTAATCTTGTTCGAATAGGATAGCTCAGTTACATGTAAAGACTAAGGATCGTGCAACAATGGCCCTGCAAAAGTCCCGTCAAGAGCGCCATCCGAACACATTACGACGTGAACATCGCGAGTGGTTGCTTTTTACACTCTTTATCGGCCCGAATCTCCTACTTTTTGCCGTCTTTACGTATTGGCCGCTGATATACAACGTCTACCTTAGTCTGGTGCGCTGGGATTTTTTGCGCCCGACAATGACGTTCGTAGGTCTACAAAACTACATTACGGCATTTGGTGATCCTCGCTTTTGGAACATCATCTGGCAAACGGCCACGTTTACCGTGTGGTCGGTCGGTTTAACATTGATCTTGGGGTTGTTGTTGGCCTTGTTGCTCAACCAACCGCTCCGTTTCCGCAACACCGCCCGAGCGATTGTTTTCTCGCCGGTAGTGATTTCAGGGGCAGTGGTGGCGGTTGTGTGGAGCTATATCTTCGATCCACGCTACGGCCTCATCGACCAGTTGTTGGCTTTGATCGGTCTAGATTCACCCAACTGGTTGGCCGATCCCTTCTGGGCTATGCCGGCGGTCATTATCGTGTATGTGTGGAAGAATATCGGTTATGCAGTGGTGATTTATCTCGCCGGTTTGCAAAATATTCCCCGTGAGTTGTACGATGCCGCTCGCGTCGATGGCGCCGGTGCGTGGGAACGGTTTTGGCACGTTACGCTTCCTGGCCTTTCGCCGGTGGCCTTCTTTCTATCGGTCACGAGTATTCTCGCCTGCTTTCAAGCCTTTGACATTATTCGCGTGCTGACCAACGGTGGTCCCGCCGATGCAACGACTACCCTGATTTTCCACCTCTACGAGCTGGGTTTTGTCTCGTATGACGCTGGGAAGGCAGGTGTGGTCGCTGTGGTGTTGTTCTTCATTATGCTTGCGCTGACTATCGTGCAAATTAGGTATCTCGAGCGGCAAGTGACGTATGGATGATGGCCGGAGCCACGAATTTACGCGGGTGTAGGTGTAGGTTAGGTATGGCAGTGACAAATGATCTTGAACGTGTGATTACACTGATGACTGCGCGACGACGATCGCAACCACTTTCGCTGCTGTTGTGGCGTATCGCCGGATATGGCGCGCTTGTTATAGCTGTGGTTACGATCGGTCTACCGGTCTACTGGACGGTAATGGCCGCATTTAAAACGAGCCGTGAGATTTATTCGTTGCCGGTGACATGGTGGCCGGCTAATCCGACGCTGACCAATTTTCCGGCAGCGTGGCAGGCGGCGCCATTTGCTCGCTACTATCTCAATAGCTTTATTACGACCTTTTTCGGAGCAGCAGCCGAGGTGATTTTAGCTATCTTCTCGGCTTACGCTTTGGCATATCTGCACTTCCCCCGTAAAGATTTGGTCTTTCTCTTGTTGTTGGCGGCATTGATGATACCGGTCGAAATCACTATTGTGCCGAATTATCTGACCGTAGCTCGTCTTGGCTGGATCAATACCTATCAAGGCATGATCGTGCCGGGTGCAGCCATTGCCTACGGGACCTTCTTGCTTCGGCAGGCGTTTTTGGCCGTGCCACACGAGATTCTCGAAGCAGCGAAGGTTGATGGAGCCGGTCACTTCCGCGTTCTGGCTAGTATTGTTGTGCCAATCGCACAGCCGGCAATTGTGACGATGGCGTTGTTGTCGGTGGTCAGTAAGTGGAACGATTTTCTCTGGCCGTTGATCGTCACCAATACCACCGATATGCGCACGTTGCCGATAGGTGTTTTCTGGCTGCGTAACAGTGAGGGTTTAGCCAATTGGGGCGTAGTAATGGCCGGTTCGCTCTTTCTCATCGTGCCGGTGTTGATCGGGTTCTTGTTGGCGCAGCGTGCCATTGTCGAGGGGATGACCGCCGGTGCGGTGAAAGGTTAGTCCTTCTTACTTGTGCATGATGGCAAGGTAGCCGTATGCAATAGATGCCTTGGTGTATAACTGTACAGGGGAATGATCATGAACATGAAACGTACATTCACCCGGCGCGAATTGTTGCGCCTTGTGGCGGCAGGGAGCGGTGCGGCGGTATTGGCGGCGTGTGGTACGCAAGGCGGGCAGACGGGAACGCAGACCACTCAAGCACCGGCCGTGGTCAGCCAGCCCGGCTCGAAGGTCAAGATTACCTACTGGGGTTCGTTCAGTGGGAATCTGGGCGAAGCTGAGCAGGCGATGGTCAAGGCGTTTAACGATTCGCAGAATGAGGTCGAGGTTGAATATCAGTTTCAAGGTAGCTATGAAGAGACGGCGCAGAAGTTCACCGCTGCCTTGCAAGCTAATACCACGCCCGATGTCATCCTACTCTCGGATGTCTGGTGGTTTGGTTTTTACCTGGCCGGTGCGATCACGGCGCTCGATGACCTCGCCAAACAGGTGAATCTCGATTTCAGTGACTACGAACCGGTGTTGCTCAATGAAGGTGTGCGCAAAGGTGTCCATTACTGGATCCCATTTGCACGCAGCACACCGCTCTTCTACTACAACAAAGACATTTGGGCTGAGGCAGGGCTGCCCGATCGTGCCCCAGAGACGTGGGCCGAGTTTAGCGAGTGGGCCCCAAAGTTGGTGAAGAGTGATGGCAGTCGGGCGGCGTTTGGTCACCCTAACGGCGCAAGCTACATTGCGTGGCTCTTCCAGGGAGTGGTGTGGCAGTTTGGCGGTCAGTACTCGCAACCTGACTTCACCATGACGATGACCGATCCGAATACGTTGCGGGCAGCCCAGTTCTATCAGGATACGGTAGTCCAAAATAAGTGGGCGATTTTATCGCCCAACCTTAATCAAGATTTCATCGGTGGCGCGATTGCTTCGATGATGGCCTCAACCGGTTCATTAGCCGGGATTCAGGCTAACGCTACCTTCCCGGTGGGCGTCGGCTTCTTGCCGAAAGAGACTAACTTCGGTTGCCCGACCGGTGGCGCCGGTTTGGCGATTGTCAGCCGTGCTCCTGCTGAGAAGCAACTGGCGGCCATGAAGTATATCACGTTTGCGACCAACCCTACCAGCGCCGGTGTGTGGTCGCGAAGCACAGGGTATATGCCGGTGCGGATTAGCACCAAGCAGATGCCGGAGATGATCGAGTTCTTCAACCAAAACCCCAACTTTAAGACGGCGGTTGATCAGTTGCCTAAGACTCGTGCGCAAGACTCGGCACGTGTGTTTGTGCGCAACGGTGACCAAATTATCGGTAAGGGACTCGAGCGAATTATCGTCAACGGTGAAGCGCCGAGTGCAGTCTTCACCGAGGTGAATAATGAGTTGACCGAAGGAGCAAAGCCAATCCTTGAAGATCTCAAGGCACGTGAAGGTTGATCGCACGGGAAACGTAGCAGGTACATCGGCATATGCAGGGTGCATGAGCAAAACCCTCTTGTGTCGGTGTACCGCTATCTGGTACCAGGATAGCCGGTCGCTATGTTAACCATCGCCAACCCCAAAATAGCCGGCTTCACCCCACGCTGGGCTACTTTTCGTGGTCTCACTATTCTCTTCGACAATATCGGCCTCCGTCGAGATGGGCCATGGTTACGGCTCGATTGCGCACTCGATGCCATTCCCGAATATACGCTTTACCGTGGTTTGCGTAAGGCGATGTGTGTGCTCGACACCGATCTCCTCTTGCGTCGGTATCTGTTCTGTGCGCTGCCACCGTCTACCTATCACGTTACCCTATGGGATGGACCAAGCGATGGTAATGTTGCTCAGGCCCTACCCCACATCCGGCCACGACTTAATGATCTGCTGATCGATGTACCCGGTGCGCTGCTCCACGGCCATTTTATCAGCGGTACCGTGGCCAGCTCACCGCTCATCCGACGTAAAGGTTGGCGGGTTGGGTTTACCGTTAGTCAGTTGGCGATTGTACATCGGTCGGCACTGGTCGCCTTATTATCCCCTACCGCTGAGATGCACAACGCCTTTGCGATATTGGTCGAACTACGTCGTTCGTGGAATGCTACGTTTCACCGTCGTTTTGGGATTGCCGCCTACGAGCCGTATATGCCACATATAACACTTGGCTACTTCGCCGATCCGGTGCTTGCCGATGAAGCGCAAGCCGAATTGTTGCACTGGGAGGAAGTTGTGCTTCAACAGACTGCCGGTACGCATATCACCTTTACTAGTGCCAGTCTGTATGGTTTGCTGGACATGGTAACGTTTTTTCGTACCGCCCGTTAGTTCTGCTATAACGTGTTCGCTAATGCTATACTACACGTATCGTAGATAGGCTGCGATAATTGTGAAGAGGTGAAAACGATGAGCACAGGTAAAACGTTGGTCGATTTGATTCGGGAGAAGACGGGAGTCAGCGCGGAACAGGCTCAGCAGGCGATTGATGTAGTGATCGGATTTTTGAAAGAGAAGTTGCCGGAACCGATTGCCGGGCAAGTAGATCAGGTATTGAAGGGCGATGTGAGTTCGCTAGCCGAGCAGATCGATGCTGCTAAAGAGATGCTCGGTGGCCTGTTTGGTGGTAAGAAGAATAATTAATTCGGTCAGTGGTGGCACAGCGATGCCTTGGTAGCGCACTTGTGCCACGTGTTGTTATGTGCTAAGTGGGAGGACGCACTACATCGTGCGTCCTCACGTATCCGCGAGAGCGTATGGGTCTGGTTTTTTACCGTGATGCCCACCACGCTGCGACATCGGTGAAGAATGGGTCGCCGGGTTGCAACTGGGCGGCACGCTCCAGATCGGTGTCGATGGCCGGGTCGGTTGGATCGGCGAGAAAACGTCCCCAGGCCCAGATAACGTAAATCGCGGCCCGTTCGGGTGCGACACCGGCAGCTTTTTCAGCTTCAGTGCGCACATATTCACTTAATGTCTCGACCCATCCTTCGGCGACGGTACCGACGATCAGTGGCGACTCGGCATTGAAGATCGCTTGCGGCGAGTACGCACGCATCTCGGCTACAGCGCCGTCGTAATCACCGGCGAACACCTTGTTGAGCAGAGGGTAAGCACTCTCAGCGATTGCGTTCATGTGCGCTGTATGCGTCATCTGGATCAAACGCTGATTCCACCGCAGTGTACCGGCTTGCGTGGTCGGATCGGCGGTACCGGCTTGTGCAACGGCTGCATTGATTGCCGCTAAGGCATCGGCCCATAGATCGGCTTGCGCTGAGGTGATTGCTTGCCGGTTGAGATCGGCGAATGGTTCGGTTTGCCCATCTGTCAGGTCACTAATCTGTAATGCGACCATACGTTCATCTTGCCATCGGTAGACCTGATACGCCGGGTAGTAGACACCGCATGCATAACAGAAGATGTACGGTTCGGAACGATTAAGGACAACCTCACGGATCCCATCGCCGTCGAGATCCTCGGTATGACCAAAACCGGGGTAGGGCGAGAAGGCGGCCACTTCGGTTCGTAACTCAGTACCGTCGAAACTCAGTAGATGATAACTGCCACCGTGTGCACCGATCCCACCTTCAATCTGCAACCAGATGCGTCCAGGGGCGATCGGTACTTGTTGTACACTCCCCACAAAATCTGGTCCATCGCTGAATGACTCTGTGCTCAGCGTAGTTCGTTCCCGTTCTTGCCAGCGATCATTGGTATAGGTGTAGAGTGCTAGCGTATGCGGTACAAGCGGGTTAAGGTCGAAATTGCGCATACCGGTACTGTAGACGATCCAGAGTTGACTGCCGTCGGTGGTTTGTACCGGTTGAGCAGCCAGGTCGTTGAAAGCATTTGCCGGTAGGTTCGCTCGGAAGAGTGCCAGTAGCTCGCCGATCGGTGCGGGGATGCCGGTAGGGTCAGGTCGTATCGTCGTCGAATCATACTGCTCACCGGGGCGACATTCACCACGGTAGAATGCCCATTCTTCGCAGAGGCTGTTATCGGCAAAAAGGCAAACCCCGATTTGCCCACCATCACCAGTAGTCCGAATCTCAAGATAACCACTCTGCTCACTACAATAGACCGCGGCCGGATTCGCGAGGCCGGTCATCGCGGTTGGCACTGGGGTTGTAGTGGGTGGTCGGGACGGAAGTCCTGTCGTGGTTGGCGCGATGGTTGTGGGTTGCGCTGAATTGGGAACAGGGACGCAGCCGGTGTTGAGACCTACCAAGACGATGGCAAAGGCCAGCGTAAGCGTGCGATGTAGGCTAGATGTCATTGGATTTCCCTTTTAATCGAAGTGGCGTCCCATTGCATAGAATTCGTCGTTTGGACGTAATGCGCTCATATTCGCGAGCCGATTACTCATCGCGAAAAAGGCGGCAATCGCGCCGATCTCCCAAATATCCTCTTGAGTGAATCCGTGCTGGTAGAGGGGTTGCCAATCTTCTTCACCGATCCGTGCTGAATCGACGGCGACTTTCAATGCGTAATCGAGCATTACCCGCTGGCGTGGAGTGATCTCGGCACGACGGTAGTTGGTGGCGATCTGTTCGGCGAGACGGGGGTTCTTGCTGCGGATGCGCAGGATCGCACCGTGCGCAATCACGCAGTAGAGGCAATCATTAGCTGCCGAAGTCGCTACGACAATCATTTCCTTTTCGGCTTTGGAGAGGTTCGAGGGTCGTTCCATCAGCGCATCGTGGTAGGCAAAGAAGGCACGAAACTCGTCGGGGCGGGCGGCTAGCGCCAGAAAGACGTTGGGAATGAAACCGCTCTTTTCGGCGACCTTTTCGATACGTTCACGGATGTCTGGTGGTAATTCATTAAGCTGTTTGGGGTACGGAAAACGGCTGAGGGGGCGGTCGTCCATAGTCACCTCACCTTGACTCTGCAATCATCTCATCTAAAATGTGATTTCATTATATACCAAGTGAAGAAGGTGGAACGGATAGTTAACCTGTTCGTTTTTCTGGAGCGCAGTTTTAGCGCTAGATCAGGAACGTTGCCAAGCAGAGGTCATAACGATACAATCGTTTCACGAAACTAAGCGACAAAGGGCAGTTATTCGTATGTTTTACTTCATACTGGTTCGGTATAGGAAATTGTTGTTTGGTATATTACAAATTGTGTTTAGTGTAATCATCGTTCCTTTCATGATATTTATCCTTGCCGCATGGCCGATAGATTATAGTCTTAGTTTTCATCTTCCCATTGATGTGCTATCATCGGGGATTAGCTCAGTTGAGATTGGTGAAAAGGGTGAATTTCGCTGGTTTGCTACCGAAAGTGAGATTGCTTTTCCGCTGCTGAGTCGGGCCGATCATCGGCTCGTGCTTGAAATTCACGGTGGTGGGACCAATTCAAGAACCTTAAAGATCCGGTGGAATGGCGAGCGTTACACTTCTACCGTGCTGCGAGCCGGTTGGAATCGATTAATACTCCACATACCGTCGTCGATCATTCGTGAAGGTGAGAATGTGTTATCCTTTTCAATTCTACCTCTGCCGACTTTGCCACAGGAAAAAAATTTGGTATGGCGGTTACCAAACTACAGGTGCAGCAATGTGAAGCACGGTTAGCACCGGTTACCATTTTAGGGTGGCTAAGTGCCATCGGTTGTATGCTCTACCTGTGGCTAGTGCTTTTACGCTTGTCTGCACACGAACGGCTAGTCATTCCGGTCATTGTCCTTGGCTTTATCGGATTCGGTACAGCGCATATCCGCTTCCAGATGGCCATGTTGTGGATGTGGTTATTAGGTGTTGCGTTATTTATCACCGGCGGTTTTCTCTTTCTTCGGTTTATCCTGTGGTGGCAACGAAAATCATTATCAATATGGCTCGCGCGGTTGTCTCTACTTGCTGCACTTTGGTTCGGATTGCATGTAGTTGGGATGAATGTACCGGTCTTTATCGATCATCGGGCGCGGGCTAATCATTCCCTTTTGATTGCCCAGGGAATGGCCGATGTGGTCCAAAGTCGGTTGGCGAATCAGTACGAGTGGGGGATCGCCACTATTCCATATTCACTCCTGAGTTATTACTTGTTAGTTCCGATAGCGTTTATCTTCCCGGAGACATACGAACTTACCGCTGCAATGAAATGGATTGTCAGTCTGATACATGCAACAACGCCATTCTTGCTCTATCGGCTGGCAGTTCGTTCTGGGTACAGCGCGCGGGTCGGTTTCTTGGCCGGGGCGTTGTTTGTTAGTCTGCCGGTGACCCATCTCTACTTTCACGACGGTAGTTATCCGACGATTATCGGCGTATGGTGGGTTGTTGTCACCTTGACCTTAGTGAACGAGTTCGTCTATCGTGAAAGGTGGTCTTGGGTTGAAGTTGGTCTTATCGGATCGGCATTGAGTGTTGCTCTGCTCATATACGTTACCCATGTGGTGTTTGTACCACTGGTCATCGGCATTGCGAGCCTGTTGGCAATTTGTTATTCGTCTGCACATTACCGGGACGGTGATCTTGCTCACCCTCATATTCAGCACGCTCATAGCAATGGCCGTATACTATGGCCGCTATCTGGTTCCGGTACTCATCGCCGTGCTTGACCGGTTGGCTACCGGTCAGCGGGTTGGTCACGATCGATTACCATCACCTTTGATCGGTTCGTTGGTGGAGCAGATCTGGGGCCATACCCGTGTTATCCCGATATTGTTGCTTCCTTTAGCATTGGTTAGTATCGTGCGGCGTGGAATAACCTGGAACGGGTATGTGCTGATCGGTTATGTCGTAGTACTGCTAGGGGCAATTGTCGTTGATTGGCAGTTTAGCCTCTGGAATAAACATTGGTATTTTAGTCTGCCGGCGTTGGCCTTTTTGAGAGGCATTGCCCTTGATACGGTGTGTATACGTTCGCGAGCAGGGCGGGTGGTCGCAACCGGATTGGTTGGGTATTTGTGGTATGAGAGTGTAGCCGCATGGCTGGTACGAGAATTCTTGCATCAGTGGTCTTTGCAGACACTGTAAAAATTTGTGCGTTCTTTACTCAATACAAATGTTAATTGCATACTGAGTAAAAGTTTATTATGAAACTAATAGAAAATGATGTAATTGAACTTACGATTGACGGGATTGCGCAAGGCGGCGACGGCGTGGGCCGGCTGGGTGAGCTGGTGGTCTTTGTGCGCGGAGCATTACCGGGAGAGCGGGTACGCGCACTCGTGTACGAACGTCATGCTCGGTTTCTACGTGCAACGGTCAGCGAGATCATCCGTCCTTCACCGGACCGGGTAGCACCCTTGATCACTCCCGGCGACCATGCTCTGTGGCAACACATTGCTTATCCGGCGCAGGTGCGATTAAAGGAAGAAATTGTCGTCGAGCAGATCCGCAAGTTTCTGCCCGGAGTTGAGGTGTCTGTCCAACCGGTCATTGCGGCACCACAACCGTGGGGCTACCGTAACAGTGCTCGCTTACACGCTGATCACGCAGCGCTCGGCTATCACGCTACCGGTACAAAGACGGTTATCGATCTGGTGGATGATCCGTTGCTCTTACCGGCGTTACGGGAAGCTCTTGCCGGACTACGACGCTTACCGTTTGCCGGTCTGATCTCCGAAGTGATATTGCGGGCCAGCGCCGTATACGGCTACGCGGCGGCTCGCCTGTTGCCAACGGCGACAGCGCATCGCCATGAAATAGCGCGGTTGGCGGCGGCATGGAAGGCAACCACACCGGTATTAGCCGGTGTCACACTGGCCGATGAACCGCTCGTTGGGGCCGGTGAGATCTTCGATGAGCTAGGCGGGATGGTCTTTCGTCTGAGCTTAAGTAGCTTCTTTCAGGTCAACCATCCCCAAGCCGAGCGCATGCTCGAAGTAGTACGGACCGCGCTGGCCCCGCATAGCGGTCGCTTACTCGATGCCTACAGCGGTGTGGGTAGCTTTGCGCTACCCCTTGCCGCAGGTTACGAGGATGTCGTTGCAGTCGAAGCGCATCGGCCGGCGGTAGCCGATGGTGAGCAGAGTGCGTTCCTCAACAAGGTGTCGAACGTGCGGTTCGTGGCCGGCGTGGCAGAGCGGGTTGTCGGCAACCTGTCCGGCCCCTTCCATGCCGTAATCCTCGACCCGCCCCGGCGTGGGTGTCATCCGGCCGTGCTCACCGCACTCATTGAGCATGCACCGCGCTGCATTGTGTACATTTCGTGTCACCCCGGCCTGATCGGACGCGATCTGGCACCGCTCGTGGCTGCCGGGTATCGTTGCATTCATGTGCAGCCGATCGACCTCTTCCCGCAAACACCGCACATTGAGACGGTGGTGGTGCTCGAACGTTTGTCGTGACCAGAGAATATCACAGAAACGTTTGAAATTGTCTTCAAATGTGTATTCAGGTTGCTTAACGCGATGATCTATATCTTTGTTGAATTGTTAGTTTGTGGAGGATATGATAAGCGGACTGGATTTTGTGTCCGTGCCTGATTCGCCGGCTTGCTGATCACGCATATCCTTTTCCACGATGGGAGCTATCTCACTATTCGCGCGGTATGGTGCATGGTATTACCCCTCACCGTTATCAATAAACCGTCTCGATACAGTTGATGTTGGCGCAGGAGGTTGTGATTATTAGGTTAGTGATCGGTATTGTATTCCTCATTTTGTTACTCCATGCCGTGATTGTGCTGTTTGTGATCGACTTGGCTAATCTGTTGGCAAGCTGTCGAGGTGATCGCAGTTGCGGTTTTGGGGTCAGGGCACATTGGTAGTGGTGCGCGTTGATAGCTTTATCCCATTGATGCTCTATCCTCCTGTTATGCAATGCGTGACGATTTATGAGGGGTACATGGGTTGGACGTGAAGCGCTTCCCTTTACCCTTGGCGGCGTGGAATAACTGCGGATGAGTATATCCTCATTTGATGTTTAGCGCTATTCCTTGGTAAGCTTATTATCGACCAGTAGGATAGTCTTTAAATATTGGCATGTTCGTCTACCAGTATTAGCGAGTCTTGATGAAATCGCTCTGAATTTTTTAAATAATTGATGTTGTTGATCGATTATTTGTTATTTAAGTGCGTGCACGCATGTTTTTTTTGCGGTTATTCTATGCTAAAGGTTATTTTGGACGATATAAACAGTTTATGTATCGTTTGATAATCCTGCTTATGCGTAATAATACTATACTGTATAGTGGAAAATCTTCTCTTTTTGATGACAATTCAATAAATGTTGTACGCTCTTGAATGAATACTTTGTGAGAGGAAACCGGACAACCCTTCGGTCTCGGCTCTGTGAACTGTATATCAACAGTTGCAATTGAAAAAGTTTTCATCGCTCGCGAATCTCGGGCAAACGATCTGTGCGAAGCACGTACTAGACTATGTTATACTGTGAGCAACTTGTAATAATAGCACGTCTGCACGGGCTGTTCTATTGGCGAGTGCTGTGAATCGACTTGTTGCCAAAATCTGCTTGATCGGCGAATTCTCCGTCGGTAAGACTAGTCTTGTTCGCCGCTTTGTTGAAGGTATCTTCGACGAGCGGTATCTCAGTACGCTTGGTGTTCAGATTAGTCGTCACACAATGCATGTTGATCAGACCGAGTTCAGCCTCTTGATCTGGGATACGGCCGGTGGTGAAGAACTTAATCAGATCGTGCAGAATTACTATCGCGGTGCCGCCGGCGCTTTGCTCGTCTGCGATGTGACTCGCCCAGAGACATTGCCGGCCCTGAATGCCTACGCTACCGCCTTCCATCAAGCCAGTCCGGCTACCCCGCTTGTGATTGCAGCCAACAAAGCCGACTTGGTTAACCAACGTCGCCTGAGCGATGATGAGATTAGCAGTGTCGCGGCTGTCCTGTCGGCTGATTGGCTCTGTACGAGTGCTCGTACCGGTGAGGGGGTCCAAGAGGCATTTCATATACTCGGACGCAGGATTAAACGGCAAAGGGAGCGTATATGATCAACGAAGCCAATGGTATCAACAATCCGGATGAAGCTGAAGAACTCGAACGGGTGCGGCAAATTATTCTGGGTACAGGAACACGCCAGCCCCGCCAGGCTGAAGTTGATCGTCTGCGCGACATCATCTTCGGACCGCAGATGGAGGAATACGCTCGTGCTTTCAGTGACATCCGCCGTCAGATTGAGCATCTGACCAATGACGTTCGTCAATTGCAAGACCGTCTGGCAGAAGTCGAGAAAGCAATGGTGCGTCGGTTTGATACTCTTGATAACGAGACGCGCCGTATCAACGACGAATTGCGTCGTGAGGTCGAACGAGCACGGGCACGCGAGGCGTTGTTGCAACAGGTGTCGGCCCAACTTCGCCAGCATGAGGCAGCTTTGAACGGATTGAGCGATGGGGTGAGCGAGTTGCGGCGGGTCCAGGGCCATCACGATCTCGAAATTCGGTCGGGCCGCGCCGGTTTGGCCGAGACACGCGATCTGCTCGAACAACGTACCCAGGCCCTGCGCCGTGAGATCCGCAGTGCCGAAGATGTGTTGCGCTCGGAGCTGCGCCGGATTGCTGACCGCCTCGATAATCAGAAGACCGATCGCAAAGCGTTGGCCAGCATGCTGATCGAGATCGCAACTCGGCTTGAGACCGGGAGCCCAATTGCCGGTTTGCTCGATGGTCTTTCCTCGGCGAAGGATGACTAAGACGCGATTATGGCTACCGATCCGCAGACGAGTCGGGAGATCGAAGAGCTGCGGCGTGTGCTGCTAAAGCCAGAGGCGCTGGTTGATAAAATCAGCCCCGTGATCGCCGATATTTTGGCCGAGCAGATCCATACGTCAAAAGACGATATTGCGCGGGCGTTGGCTCCGGCAATCGGTGAAGCAATCCGCCAGCAGGTGTATCAAGCGCGCGATGATATTATCGATGCACTCTATCCGGTGATCGGTGCCATGATCGCTCGGGCCGTCACCGAGGCCATTCGAGATTTGGCCGCGCAAATTGATGCGCGCATCCGTACTGGCCCACTCCTCTGGCTCGATCCCGGTTATTGGCAGGCACGGGCGCAAGGTGTCTCGGCTGGTGAATATGCCATGCGCAAGCAGTTGCCCTTTTCGGTGCAGGAGGTGTTTTTAATCCAACGCGATTCGGGTATTTTGCTTTGCCATGTCGCCGCACCCGGTATTCCAATCGTCGATCGTGATCTGGTCAGTGGTATGCTGACGGCGATCCGTGACTTTGCCCACGATGCCCTTGGTGAAGGTGATGAACTCGGTGCGATTAGCTATGAGTCGCGCCAGATTGTCATTGCGAGTGGGAGTGCAGTCTATCTTGCCGCTGTCATTACCGGCGTCGAACCTAGCGGGTTTCGTGAAACGTTGAGGCAAACTTTGGTTGCCATTCACGAGGGCCGTTACGACCGCTTACGGGAATTCGCCGGTGATGATGACCGGTTAGTTGCCGAAGTCGAGTCGGTTATTCGGGAACGTATTCCGTTGGCGAAGGTAGAGTTTGCTCCTACCAAACCATCTGCGTCGTTCTGGCAACGTGCAATTTGGGTGTTGTTGCTGCTGATCGTGCTTTCGCCGTTTTTCTTCTGCGGCTGGTGGGTACTGAGTGTTGAAGCGCGGATGGCCGCCTTGTTTGCGCCAACTGCCACGCCGACAGCAACAGCAACCCCGACGGCGACGCCGACTGCCACCCCGACGGCGACGCCGACTGCCACCCCGACGGCGACGCCGACTGCCACCCCGACGGCGACGCCGACGGTGACTCCAACGCCGACGATTACGCCAATCCCTTACGATGGCGTGATGACGGGAAATGTGTATCTGTATAGTTTCCCTGATGAGGCTAGTGAGCGTAGCCTAATTGTGGCGCCACGGAATGCGCCGGTTATTGTGTTGGCTCAGTATGGTGATTGGTATCAGGTGCGGGTCGATGTTCGGGTGGATCAGCAAGCCGTGCAGTTGATCGGATGGGTGCCTTCGCGTTGGGTTGGGTTGGTACGACCGATTCCACCGAATCTCGTGACACCCTTCCCAGTACCCTGATGGTGCGTCGTCGTTTCGTCTCCATGTTTATTTGAGGTACGATACCCTATGACGTTAACGGTTGAACAACGGGTGTTAATGGAAACCGGTAGTGCGTATTTGATCGTTGATCGCGATCTACGGATACACCGTGTCGGTGGTTTGCTGAGTGTGCTCGGTGACGATTCACCGATTGGTTTGTCTTTGACCGAGGTGATACCGGAGTTGTTCGGTAATGAATCGGCATTGGCTGACATCCTTAACGGTCAGCTTGACCGGTTAAGCCTCCCGTTGATCAACCGTTCGCTGCCTGATGGCTCGGTACGTTATCTCGATTTGCTGACGGTACCGCATACCGATGATAATGGTACTATTGTCGGGCTGATCCAAATCGTTGTCGATACGACGCACCGCAGCATAACGGAACAATTGCTCACGCAGCGCCGCAATGAGTTGCATTTGCTGAAAGATCGTATTCAGCGCCAGAATGTGGAGCTTGCGCGGATTAATGCTGGTTTGTTGCGTGTGACCAAACTAAAAGATGAGTTTCTCGCCAGTATGAGTCACGAAGTGCGTACACCACTGACCGCGATTCTGGGCTTGGTCGATGTGTTACGCGCGCAATTGGTCGGGCCGCTGAGTGAGGAACAGATGAATGCGATCAATGGGATTAAACAGGGTGGTCAACATTTACTGGCACTGATTAATGACTATCTCGACATTGCCAAGATTGAAGCCGGGCGCTTAGAACTCGATCTGACGCCGGTGTCTGTGCATGATATTTGTCAGTCG
Organism: Chloroflexus sp.; assembly: GCF_049970315.1. Lineage (GTDB taxonomy): Bacteria > Chloroflexota > Chloroflexia > Chloroflexales > Chloroflexaceae > Chloroflexus. The sequence goes on along the minus strand of NZ_JBMFNE010000001.1, from coordinate 64,535 downwards.
CTGCGCCCTATGATTGCCGATATGGCAAAACGCGCCGGTCTCCAGTTGGTCTACGATTTCGATCCCACGGTACAGGTTATGTTGGCCGACGCGCGCCGGTTGCGTCAAATTTTGATTAACCTCCTCTCAAATGCCATCAAGTTTACGCCGGCTGGAGGGAAGGTCGGGTTAGAAGTACGCGGTGATGCCGAACGCGGGGCCGTCCGCTTTACCGTGTGGGATACCGGGATAGGAATATCAGCTGAAGATGCAGCTCGTTTGTTTGAACCGTTTCAACAGATTGAGAGTGAACGCCAAAAAGAAGTAACCGGGAGTGGGCTTGGTCTGGTATTGGTAGCGAAATTGGCCCGCTTACACGGTGGGAGTGTGAGTTTGGAGAGTGAGGTGGGGGTCGGGAGCCGCTTCCACGTGGCGTTGCCGTGGGAACCCGATGAGCAACAACGGTTGTTAGCGTGGTTTTCGGAGGAACGACAGAAAGAGGCAGAGCTGCCTTTCGATGTGCCTCCTGCATCACCGTTGGCCGGTGATCGTCCTTTGCTGGTGGTTGAGGACGATCTGTCTACCGCCGCCCTCTTTTCCCAATACCTGACACATTGTGGCTATCGCGTGGTTCATGTCGAGTCGGGTGAAGAGGCGTTGGCGTATGTCCAAGGTGATATGCCTTGCCTTGTGCTGCTCGATGTACGCTTGCGGACAATGGACGGGATAGAGGTTATGCGTCATTTGCGCAACGATCCGATGACGCGCAACCTGCCGATTCTGGTATTGACGGCGTTGGCAATGCCGGGTGATCGTGAGCGTTGTCTGGCCGCTGGGGCTGACGATTATCTCGCCAAGCCGGTGCGGTTGCGCCAATTGGCCGAGCGGATTGCGCTGTTGCTCGAACAGAAGGCGTTGGCCGCGAGCTAACACCTACGTGACGAAAAGACCTCTCTGTTCGGTCGCCAATTCCAATTGACGAACGTGCCGATGGTGGGTGATTGGAAGTTCGGCCTGTACTTACCACCTATATGAACTGCAACCTCACCGTCGGGTTTGCCATCCCCACCAACTACCGATCCGATCGGCAATGTTGCTGTCGAACAGCCGATCAATTAAGGCTAGTGGCAATTTTGCTAACCGTGGTCGCCAACCCGCTAAGGTGAAGGCATACCCCGCATAACGCAGCGCCATCGGTGGTTGCCCCCTACGTGCTTCAAGATTGGCCATTGCGGCGTAGATGTTGGCAAGGACGGCTCGCCGTGCCGGACGTAGATGTGGGAGTGCAGCAAAGCTCTCCTCGGCGATCTGTAACCATTCGCGGTAGAAACCGGCAAACTGTGCAACTGTCTTTGAGGTAGTGTGTAAGCGATAGGTCGTAAGGATGGTATCGGTTGCGATGAATGGACCGTACCGTGCGATTTGCATCCAATATGCCGTATCGAGTGCGTAACGGAGCCGACAGTCGAGTGGACCGGCTCGTCCCACCGCTTCGCGACGCAGAAAGACCGTTGGTTGCATTGGGATGAGGAGACGTAACAGCGCGAGTGGATGGTAGGGGCGGGCAGCAATCATCCGCAGAACACGTCCCTGTTCGTCGGTATAGCTTGCGCCGGCATAGGCGGCAACTGCGTGTGGATGCGCGTGTAGCGCTGCAACTTGTGTCGCTACTGCATTTGGGTAGTAGGTATCGTCACTATTGAGCCACGCGACAATCGCACCACGTGCGCGCGCCCAGCCGCAATTGATCGCGTCGGCCTGGCCTTTATCTTCACCCACCACGATATGCAGGCGCTCGTCGTCGGCGAAGGTGCGCAGTACCGCCAGTGTCTCGTCAGTGCGTCCCCCGTCGATTACCCATACTTCGAGGTTAGGATAGCGCTGATCGAGGATGCTGCGCAGCGTTTCGCCGATAAACCGCCCCTGATTCGGCGATGGTACGACAATGCTAACCAGTGGTTGGGTCGGATCACGGATGACCGGTGGTGGGAGTGCAGTTGTCCGTTGCATATAGCCGACCCAGGCCGGATATTCCACGGCAAGTGGCACCATGCAATGAGCCACCTTTAATCCATCCGTCGTTCGCTGAAGTCACGACCATCGAACGACAGTAACCGACGCTTTTCTTCGATCACCGTCTCCAAATGCACCGGACGAGTCCAAATCTTGTAGAGGTTGCGCATGGTCTCACGCGCATAATCCATCTTGAGATCAACCCCTTCGTGACGGTGGCGCAAGTAGAGTTCGCCGCGGTTGCCGTAGTTTCCATCCTCAACCAAAATCACCGGCTGCCCGAAGTTCGTCAGGCGGAAGAGCAATTTCTCCTTCACTTCCTTGAATTCGCGTGACGCAATCTCGTACAGGTCGGTATCGCGATTGTAGCGGAAGGTGAAGAGCTTCTGCTCCATCACAAATTCCGGCGTGAGGAACTCATCAATAAACGTGACATCGTTGTAGAGCCGGCGTACCTCAAAGATCTTCTGGCGGCCAAGCCCTAGCTGCTTATCCCACGAGCGTTTGAGCGCGATGTCGTCGCACTCTTCGTACTCTTTGCCGAACTTCCCTTTATTCCAACGATCCTCAATGTCGCGCAGCAATTCTAACCCAAGCTTATAGGGGTTCAACCGACCACCGCTCGTGGCAACGACTCCGGAGTGCAGGTCGGCAAACGCAATAATCTCGGCTGCCGAAGCCACATGCCTGGTCATGATGGTGCTATGCCAGTAGCTGTTGTGATTGATGAAGCCCTGCGCCGCGTAGCGATGCGTTTCAGTAACTGAGATATCGTAGACATCAGTAGTGCCGTGTTCAATCGCAACGACGTCATCAGTCCATGCGACGGGCGTGGAAGGGACCAGCAGAGCGCGCTCAAGTGCAGCAGCATCAGCAATATACAAGCTGGCATCTCGTCGTGTCGCCAGTACACCCAGATTGAGGAGCAGCAACTGAACCGTTGCGGCAACGCTGTCGGTGGGGCAGGTGATCGTCATGCTGTTGTCGGCCAAGCGTGGAGCACCGACGCAGAAGGTACGCAAAAATGCGACCACCTGTGGTCGTGGTGAACGACAGATGGCAGCGAGCGCACGATGATCGGCACGGATTGCGCATGATCGACCGAGCTGAGCGGCTAGTGCCTCGTCGACCACCACCTCAGCAGTGCGTCGGTAGGAGCGGTGATGCGAGGGAACTGGCTGTGTCACGGTGTTAGCCGGCACGTAGGCCAACACCCGCTTGAGTTTTGGTCGGCGGCGCAGCGTAGCCGGCGTCGTCGCCCACAGCTCGGCGCCACCGGCGATTCTCACCTGATCACCGCAGTGCAATTCATCGAGTCGACGCCATTCACCGTTGGCAAGTAGGATACGATGATTATGTGAACCGGTCAGCGTCAAACCGGTACGGGTACGGATCGTAACTGTCGGATAGGCCGTAAAAACATTCCAGTCGTAAACCGTCTGCTGGCGCTGACCATCGCTCACACGCGCCGTGAGGCGTTGCGTGACTACGTCGCGGATCGGGATCAGGCCACGGTCAGTCACTATCAGACTATCGCCATGAAGGCAAGCCCACCCCTCATTGAGGATTTTGGTCATACCTTGTGGGGCAAAATAATACGCCTCATCGCGGATAATTTCGAGAACAGTATGTTGCCAGTTCTCAAGCGGGGCAAAATTCATGAGGAAGAGCAGTACATCGCGCTGGGGGTTTTCAGGGAACCGGCGCTGACGAGCGCGTTCCTCTTCAAGTTTACGGCGTTGGACTTCGAGAAACTCCGGTGGATTGATATAATCGCGCATATACTCACGCTCTACCGGCAAACCCTCAACCACCGGTGGTTCCTCATCGTTAATCAGCGGGCGTGGGGTGACGGCTTCAGGCCGACGGATATACGGTGCGTGGTAATCGATCAGGTTTTCCAACGACAAGCACGTATCGATAAACTCCTCAACCTGATCGTAGCCGATTCGGTCAATAATTCGCTGGATCCGGGCAGCGTGGTTTGCCATCGTATCGAGCATCTTACGGTTGGTATGGGCAAACCACATATTGTTCTTGAAGAAATCGACGTGACCGGTGACATGAGCCATCACCATTTTCTGGGTCACATCTTCATTCCCTTCCAGCAGATAGGCATACGCCGGGTTATTGTTAATCACCATCTCGTAGATGGTGCTGCCCGCCCAAATATGGCCCTTCAGCAATTGGTCATACTCCATACCAAAGCGCCAGTGTGGGTAGCGCGTCGGGAAGCCGCCGAATGCCGCCGTCTCATAGAGCGTGCGGTAATCGAGCACTTCGTAAATAATCGGAAAGAAATCGAGGCCATAGGAGCGGGCGATCTGCTCGATTTCCTGACGCGCCTGTTCGAGATGAGCGGGAAGGCGGGTACTCTTCATAGACACACCATCAAAACCTGGAATTAGCGACCTTTGCCGAGAAAGGCGCGGATCGCGTCGTAAATATCATCACGATCGGCAATCTCAGCAATAACGATCCGGTCATCACCGCGCAGATACTCTTCCAGATCGTGCGCAAAGCGGCCCGAACCGTAAAGTGAGCGAACCTGACCGTAGCAGAACAGGTTGACCTTGAGTAACAACTCACGCTTGAGCAGCTCGACACATTCACGTGTATCGCCGCCGCCCCAGTTATCACCGTCGGAGAAGTGGAACGGATAGATATTCCATTCGCTCGCCGGGTAGCGCTCGTCGATCATCCGATTACAGAGTTTATACGCCGACGAAATCTTGGTACCGCCACCTTCGCGAATGTGGTAAAAAGTCTGTTGATCGACCTCTTTGGCGGCTGCATCATGCACGATATAGCGAATCTCTATGGACTTATACTGCGAGCGCAACCAAGTCTCGATCCAGAACGCGGTCATGCGCACCAGCTCTTTCTGCTCGGATCCCATTGAACCCGACACATCCATCATATAGATAATGACGGCGTTACTTTCGGGCATGAGGGTTTCTTTCCACGAGCGATAGCGCATATCCTCGGGGATAGGGACGACGAGCGGATTATTTATATCATACTCACCAGAGGCGATCTGGCGTCGAAGGGCCTCTCGGTAGGTGCGCTTGAAATGACGCAAGGAGTTCGGACCGGTACGGCGAATACCGCTATACTTATCCTTCTCGCTGATCAGATTCTTCTTCCCTTTTGGCTGAATATTGGGGAGTTGCAGCTCTTCACCGAGAATCTGAGCCAATTCTTCGATGGTAATATCAACTTCGAGAATATGTTGACCGGGTTCGGCGCCGGCCTGCCCTGCACCTTGTTGGCCGTCACCTTGCGCGATCGGATCACCGACATCGCCATCACCCTGCCCAACACCACCGGCTTGTTTGGCGCCGTAGCGGAATTGGGGAATATCGATCTGCGGCATGGGAATACTGACGTAGCGTTGTCCTTGTCGCCCGATCAGTTCTCCCTGCGACATATATTTGCGCAGATCTTTTTTAATCCGCCCGCGTACAATTTCGCGGAAGCGGCTCAGATCGCGTTCAGCGCGTTTCATTGACATCGACATAGGCGTACCCATCTGGTAAACGAGGGAAGGATGGTCTTATCCTGTCATCTTCCCTCACCATGCGACTGCGATGGCGGAACGACATAAGCGTACCCACAGCTCTCAACGGGTACGGGTTGGGGCGGCTATTAGAGCCGCCCCGGTGACGCTCTTTCATCGTAGACGCGAGCAATCTCATTTGTCACGTGCCGACTCTAGCGGCGTGTATCACCGCGGGCAAAGATCGACGCCACGTAATTCAGAACATCGGTCGCCGACTGCTCGTTGTAGCCGAAGTCACGGATCAACCGGGCCTTGACGACATCGATCTTCTCTTGGGTATCTTTATCGATCACTCGTGAGACGAGCGAGGTGAGCTTGATACTATCCTTCTGATCCTCGAACAGTTTTAGCTCAAGGGCCTTATGGAGTCGCTCGTTGGTACGGTAATCGAACGTCTTCCCCTCGATAGCTAGCGCCCCGATGTAGTTCATAATCTCACGACGGAAGTCATCCTTACGCGACTCGGGGATATCGATCTTCTCCTCAATGCTGCGCATCAGGCGTTCATCCGGCTCTTCGTACTGACCGGTATAGCGGTTGCGAACCTTTTCGCGCTGGGTGTAGGCTTTGATGTTATCGATATAGTTTGCGCACAGCCGCTTGATCGCCTCTTCATCAGCCGAGATAGCGCGTTGGACTTCATTCTTCACGATCTCAGTATACTCCTCGCGCACGACGGCCAGCAGGTCGCGGTAGCGTTTGCGCTGCTCTTCGTCGGTAATCAGGGCATGGTTCTTGAGGCCGCTCTCGAGTTCGTTCAGCACCATGAAGGGGTTGATGTAACCCTCTTCCTGATTGCTGACCAGCGCATTCGAGATCTTGTCTTGGATGTAGCGCGGCGAAATGCCCTCCATACCTTCGCGCACCGCCTCTTTGCGCAGCTCCTTGATGTTGTCCTCAGTAAAGCCGGGCAACGTCTTCCCGTTGTAGAGCTTAAGCTTTTGTAGCAGGGTTAGGTTCGGCTTCTTCGGTTCTTCGAGGCGGGTGAGCACCGCCCACATGGCGGCCATCTCGAGCGTATGCGGCGCGATATGGACACGCACCTTCTTCTTATTGAAGTCGCGCTCGTAGATCCGTACCTCATCGCGCAAGCGGGTGACGTAGGGAATATCGATGCGCACCGTGCGGTCTTTCAGCGCCTCCATAAACTCGTTATTTTCGAGACGGCGATATTCCGGCTCGTTGGTATGGCCGATGATCACCTCATCAATGTCGGTTTGCGCAAACTTCTTCGACTTGATACGATGTTCTTGTGACGCACCGAGCAGATCATAGAGGAAGGCGACATCGAGCTTGAGCATCTCGACAAACTCGATGATGCCACGATTGGCGATATTAAACTCGCCGTCGAAGTTAAAAGCACGCGGATCAGAGTCCGATCCGTAGATCGCAATCTTACGGTAATTGATGTCACCAGTTAGTTCAGTGCTATCTTGATTCTTCTCGTCTTTGGGCTGGAAGGTGCCAATCCCGATCCGATCTTGCTCACTAAAGACAAGACGCCGCACACGAATATGGTTCATGACCTTAAGCCAATCACCATCGTAGCGCTGCATCAATTCGCGGAAGTGGAAGCGGCAGACCGGACACAGATCACCCTCGACCCGGATATGGCGATCGGGATCAAGGTTTTCGTTAATCCGCTCGATGAACGGCGCACGCAACTCACGCGGAATGAGGTGCAGCGGTTCTTCGTGCATTGGGCACTTTTCCCATTCCGACTCGGGGACCTGTTGCCAATCGAAGGTGTCATGGTTTTCGATGACACCGGTGTACCAGTCGTAGGTGTACAGTGCGCCTTCTTCGGTGCGGGAATAGTGCTCGAGACCACGTTTCAGTCGGCGCACGATGGTCGATTTCGACGAACCGACCGGCCCGTGCAAGAGCAGCACCCGCTTTTCGGTGCCATAGCCGCGTGCCGCTCCTTTGAAGAAGTTAACCAGCCGCATGAGCGGGATTTCGAGGCCGAAGATGGCATCATCGCCGTCGAAGGACTCGTCGGAGAAGAACTTGTAGCGAATGAGTCGCTTCTTGGCGTCGATAAATTCCTCGGTGCCATACGACATAATCATGTCGTAGACCCGCTGAAAGGCGTTACGGGCAACTTGTGGCTTGCGGACGACAATGTCGAGATACTCGGCAAAGGTCCCGCGCCAGTTAAGCTGTTGAAATTGGCGGCGATCCTGCTGCTCGCCGATCATCTTCATCAGCTCGAAACCGGATAAAGTCATGCTCATACATCCTCCTGCTGAGGGGTATTCTCACCGACGATCCGGTGAGGTGTGTGATGGGGCGCGGATGAGCATCAACATCGGGGGTGATGCTCTCCCACAACCAGGATGCCAACGTGCAGGGTACGAACTGGCAGGTGGGCGGTGGTGTTACCGCATGCCAGTGAGCTCGCGCGCCGTATGTGACAGCTTTGCGTGCTCTGGGAAGCAAAACGAGGAATCTTTCAGGTGAAGGTATTATATCAAGGTGTTTATCGCCCGTCAAGAACTTTATGTCGTGTTGATCATTTGTTCAGGGAGGTCATCGGTGACAAATGTAGATCTGGTGATAATTGTGGTGGTTGGACTGTTTACGATTTTCGGGATGTATTGGGGTATCATCCGCCAGGTGTTGGCCGTGGTTGGTTTGGTGGTGGGTTTGATGCTGGCCGGTCAGTATGGCTCTGAAGTCGCCGTATGGTTAGGCTCGTTTATCACCGACCCAAATCTTGCCCAGAGTGTCGGGTTTATCCTGGTATTGTTGACGGTCAGTAGTGTGAGCAGTTTGATTGCTTCGTTATTACACTCGTTAGCGGGCCTGGTATTCTTGGGTTGGCTCGATCATCTCCTGGGTGGTGTTCTCGGTTTGGTGCAGGGGGTCTTGGCGGTAGCGGCGGTATTGATCGTGTTGGTGGTATTTCCGGTTGATCCGTACAGTGGTTGGTTACGTAGTTCGTTGCTGGCCGGCTGGGTGTTGCGTTTGGGTGAGCCACTAACCTTACTGCTGCCGGATCTGTTTGCCGCGGCCGTGCGTACATTTAACGAATTTGGTATCTTGCCGTAAGGCGTGCGGGCATGTTACCGGCTGCTATTCCGGTGAGCTAGTGCTGTATAGAGCGCCTCGTAGCGGGGTAGTAACCGGTTGGCATCAAAACGTTCAGCGGCGGTGGCGCGCGCGGCGGTGCCAAGGCGTTGACGCAGAGCCGGGTCGTTAAGTAGTCGGATAACCCACTCTACCATCGTCGTGACGGTTGGGGCGAGGATGCCGGTTTCACCATGCCTGATGATGTCGGGGGTACCGCCGGTCGGCATCGCGATGATCGGTGCGCCGAGCGCGGCTGCTTCGATGAGTGCACGGGCTAGCGGTTCACCCCAATTCGATGGGAAGAGCAGGACATCGCAACGGGCCGTCAGGCGGAGTAATTCATCGTGTTCGACCCATGCCAGTACCCTGCCAGATAAACCACTGGTTGCCAACGCATGATCAATCGCAGGGCGCAATGCACCATCACCGGCAATGAGGAGGGTGAAGGGCGGAAGCTCGTTCCGACGGGTGGCAAGGTCGTTGATCACGTCGATTAGGAGTTCTGCACCTTTGTTTGCTTCGAGTTTGCCGGCAAACAGCACAAGGGTACCTTCCCACGTGGTCTGGGGTGGCGTTGCAGCGATTGCGTCACTCGCGGCAATATCAACCATGTTGGGTAGCACGTGAATGCGCACCGGATCGACGATCCCGGTCAGTCGGCGGGCGATGTAGTTGCTGGGTGCGATCACAGCATCAGCTTGAGCGAGCAGGGTTGCACGCTTGCGCAGATGGGCGACAATGTAGGGAATGGCCGGCCACGCCAATACCCCGCGTAGTGGACCGAGACGACCGATGAGATCGGTGGCAATCGCCGGGAGCGATCGACCCGGGTGCGGAATCCGGTTGCCGTGTAACCCGGTGGCAAAGTAGTCCCACGGCCAATGGTCACGGACCGTCACGACGACCGGTACGCCGAGGGAAGTACCGGCTATTACGGCGGCAGCAGCGGTTTGGGTGTGTTGGGCGTGAATGACATCCACTTCACCGAAGTCGCGCACGGTGGTCATTATGGTCTGGGCTAAGCGCGGCCAGAAGCGTTCGTAGCGAAAATAGTTTTGGATGAAGGGAATGGTTGGTGCCGCATATGGTACACGCTGCACCGGCAGATGACCGTTATGGTCAATGAGAGGCCTACGGCACGGCGTGCGGCAGGGTACGATAACCCGTACCTGATGACCGCGTGCTTGTAAGCCGGTGGCTAAGGCATAAGCACTCCATGCCGCTCCGCCTCGCCCGTCGGGTGGGAAGACATCTGACGGAATGAGGATACGCATTGTTACTCATCCGACCTGCTTAGCAAATTTCTCCACCGCCACGGCAAGATCAGAGAATGTGCGCTGCAAATCGAGCAATTGCTCTTGCTGGGCACGAACAAAGCGGATGAACGGCGCATTGCGCTCACGAATCTGGAGCACGGTCCGTTCGCTCTCACGGTCGATCTGTTGACGCAACGAGGTGCGTAACTGCTCACGCACTTCATCGATCTTTTTATGCAGCGTCTCTTTGGCTTGACGGCGTTTGGCCGGTAAAATAGCGAGACCGAGGCCGGCAACCGTTAATGCCGCCAGAATACCGGTCATATCAAGCAGGACGGTGTGAAAAATAGCGACCAACGTTGCACCAAGGCCCAATGCTCCAACACCGGTAATGGCTGTGGCCGCAACTGAGGATTGGAGTTCACCGGCGAGTTGGTGAGCCTCGGCTTGCCGGTCGTAACCGGCGATAGCGGTATGTGCTGCCTGGCCGATACTTTCGAGTAATGCTTGTCGGTTGTACGCGAAGCTCCCGCCGACACTCCCCACCATCTGTTCGCGATGTGCTAAGGTGCGTTGCCGGATAAACTCATCGACGCTCTGTTGGAGGCGAAGGTTCTTTTCCATCAACCAATCGATGAGTTTTTGCACTTGTTTGTCGATCTGTTGATAGGCATCACCGATCACCGTTTCCTCAAACGCGGCGCGCAGACGGTCGGTGTCGATCAACTCGCGAATACGAGTGAGACGGATCGTCTCATCGCAAAAGCGCTCACCACGTTCTTGTATTGATGTGAGCACACGGTCGATCTCGGCGAGATAATACTCGGCATCTTGGCGCAACTCATCACCAAACAGCGCCAATTGGCGGTCGATCTGGTCGAGGGCTTGAATATCATCACGCAACGTCGCCAGACGGTCTTCGGTTGCGGTGAGATACTTGGTCGTAATCCGACGAGCTACACCGATTGGTGACAGTACCTTGAGGCGGAAACGGGTCTCTTCGTCGAGCGTATCGATGACAAAATGTTCGATGGCCGCCATCCCACTCGCTTGCCACTGTTCATCGGCATCATTGCCGGTTTGCTGACGAGCTTGTAAGGCTCGGCGTGCAGAGACCATAAACAGTTCAGGCGATTGTTCGAGAACACGGTTGACGTGTTCGCGTACAAATTGTGCCACTTGATCTTGCTCGGCGGCGGTGAGAATATCTGCTTTATTGATCACTACGACGATCTTTTTGCCCCACTCTTTGATCAGTTCAAGAAAAGCGCGTTCGCTTTCGGTAAAGGGGCGGTCTGCCGATGTGAGAAAGATCACCAAATCGGCTCGCGGAATATAGTCGCGAGTTAACCGTTCGTGATGACGGATTACGGCGTTGGTACCGGGTGTATCGACCACCGTCAACTGGCGGAGGATTTCGGCCGGATAGTGGTGCAGTCGCAGACCGGGTTCGATCAGCTCGTCGAACGGTTCGGGGCCATATTTGAGCAGCGTAATCGCATCTGTCGTCGGTGTAACCCCTTCAGGAAGAACTTGCGCACCGAGCAAGGCGTTGAGGAACGTTGATTTGCCAGAATTAAACTCGCCGGCTACCACGATCAAAAACAGTTCCCGCAAACTAGCCCGACTGCCTTCGAGCGCGTTACGGTCGGCAGGATCAACATCGGTGAAGCGCTCCAGGGCAGCACCGATCTGTTGTAACAGGTGCTCTAATTCGGTTAGGAGTGCGTCTTGTTGCTCGGTTGTGAGACGACGACGGCGAAAGAGTCCAAAAGGTAGTGTTATCACATTCCTCCTCAGACGTGTTGCAATGTGTGCTCTACACACCAAGATTACGGGTCACGACTGCCAGGGCTGCCAATGCGAGGGCTAACCCGAAGACTCCGTACAACAGGCCGGGGACGAGGTTGGCCCGATTCACTATGAAGCGTCGGGGTGGTCCACTCGTCTCGATGCGACGGCCTCGCCAATAAGTGACTCGGGTCGATGAACGGGTGCCGGGTAGATCAATCCCAAGCGTTTGGGCTGCCTGGTAGAGTAACCAACCAGCGGGTATGGCTAGCGCCAGCGCGGTGAGTGGCCACGGCAGACTGCGGGTGTTCGCGAGCACAACAATAATGATAAGTAGCGCAATCCAGCGCCGGTCAAAACGGAGCGCAGGCATAGATCACTCCTTTCCTACATGGGCATGATAGCACATCTGGAACAGTAGGGTAGTGTGCAATTGGAACGGTGGCGTGGCGGTTGCCGGAGATGAGGCAGTGATTGGAGGCTGGTCGAGGAGAGGCATAGCTCCCTATACCCCTCCCTTTCTCCCCACCTATCACCTAATTGTTCACCACACCATTGGCCGAATGATGCAATGCCTGGACAACCAACGGTGCTAGTTCACGCAGCTCGATTGGCTTGGCTGCGTACAATTCCACTCCAAGTGCCTGCATCCGTGCTCGTAAACCGGGGGTATCGTAAGCGGTGAGGGCAAGGATCGGCAAGTAGGGCCGGTAGGTGCGCACGGCCCGGATTAGCGCAGCAGCGGCGCCGTAGGGACTTGGATCAACGATCAACAGATCAACATTCCCGTTGGCACACGCTAGCCACGCCTCATTTGCGTTCGTGGTTGCCTGCACAATCACCTCATCGCCAAGCAATGTCTGCAAGCCACGCTGGGTGATGAGCGCTGCGGTTGGGTCATCGTCGTAAATCAGAATACGATAAGCCGCCATGGTACCAGCTTCCAGCTTATTGGCGTGTATTGGAGGGAGCCAAAGACTATGCTCTGAGGGTATGCTACTCTGTTGCTCGGCGGTCGGCGATACTTGAGCTAACAACGTATAGTGGTGAAGCGATAACAAAAATAAACTGCGAGCATCGTATGACGATGCCTTCCTTACTCAATCCGTCTCGTAGCGATTACTACCCCTGAGCAACTGCCGTTGGTGGCGGTTCCAGTGGTAGCAAAATCGTAAAGGTCGTACCAACGCCGGGTTGACTGTCGACGGTGATTCGTCCGCCGTGCTGTGTAATGATATGTGCGCTAATCGCAAGACCAAGGCCGGTACCGTGGGGTTTGGTGGTGTAAAATGGCTCGAAGAGATGGGGAATGTGCTCAGGATCGATCCCGACACCCGTATCGCTAATCGAGACAGCCAGTGTCATCGGTTTCTCAGATCGGGTAGCGATCAATTCGCTACGCACGGTGAGGGTGCCACCACCGGGCATTGCATCACAGGCGTTCAGAATAATGTTCAAAAACACTTGACGCAACTGATCGGCATGGGCCACGATCGGCGGTAGATCGGACGCTAGCTGGGTATGTATCGTGACGTGGCTATGGCGTAGATGAGTTGTCACTAATTCGAGCGTCTCGCGCAGCAGCGCATTGATGTTCGCATTGGTCAGTTCACCGCGTGAAGGACGGTAGAAATCGCGCATGCGGGTAATGATGCGTGCGATACGGCTCAGCTCTTGTTGCGCAATCGTTAGAAAGGTACGTTGTGGTGCGTCGGGGGGCAAATCTTGCTCAACCAGATACAGGCTATTGCGGGCTGCGTAGAGGGGATTGTTGATCTCGTGGGCCACTGAAGCTGACAATTCACCAACCGCAGCCAGCTTGGCACTTTGTAGCAGTTGTGCTTGAGCTGCATTAAGGCGAGCTTCAGCTTCGGCGCGCAGCGATTGGGTGAGGGCTAAATCGTGCTGCAACGCGGCAGCACGCTGACGCTGTTGGATTTCATCGATCGCAATGACGGTCAGATCGGCGAGTGCCTGTACAAATGGCAGATCACGCGGGTGATACAGATGCGAGAGTTGCTCGCTGCATACAATCAGCACTCCCATCCGTTGCCGTTCAATTCGCAACGGGGCTAACAAGACGCTCTGCGGCCATTGACGACTGTCACGTACCAACGTCGCCTCAGGTTGCTGCTGATGCAAGAGATACTCCAACTCCGGCCCGTTGAGCAGTAAGGCGCGAGGTACTTTAGCCCCCATCTCGGCCAAGATCGAAACGGGAAGCGATGGGCTATGTTCGGGCACCGAGACCCGTAGTTGCAGCCGCTCTTCCGGTTCGTGCTCGAACAAATAGATATAAGTCGTCGCTGTTCCCGGAAATAACTCTATGGCTCGTTGTGCGACGATCGTGACAATCGTATCAGTATCGTGGGTGATCAAAAGCGCAGCCGATACCGACAACAGTACTTCTAGTCGTCGGTTCAGATCACGGGTGTGTTGCATATGTAATGCGACCTCTCTTTCGAGAGCGGCAATGCGACTGTGGGCTGTCTGCAATTCTCGTTCGAGTTTGGCAATATGTGCAATTGCATCATCGCGCTCGATCATAGCGTTTCACTCCCCTCTAGGGACTGCACCACACGCGCCGTTGACCACACTGCTTGCTCATGCTATGATAAACCAATAATAATCCCAACTATAGTCGCAATTCAGACGGAGTGCAAATGACTATGACCAACCAGCCACGAGTGTTGGTAGTCGATGATGAGCAGAATATTCGCCTAACCCTCAATGCCTTGCTGAGCCGGGCCGGCTATGCGGTGACGACAGCAGCGACCGGCGAAGAGGCTGTTGCGCTATTTGAGCGTGAATCATTTGATCTCATGCTGGTCGATTTACAGATGCCCGGTATGAAAGGGATGGAAGTGGTAGCGAAGGTCCGTGAAGCCGGTCACGATACGATAATTATCGTCTTAACCGGTCACGGTTCGCTCGATTCGGCCGTTGAAGGTATTCGCTATGGTATTTTTGATTATCTCTTAAAGACCAGCGATCCGAACCAAATTTTAGCCCGTGTCGCGGCAGGACTTGAAGAACGGGCTGCTCGCCGGCGCCAAAGCGACTTGCTTGGTACGATTGGGGCCGCAGTGCAAGAGTTGACTGGTGGAAAGGTGACGGTGACACCACCGGTATCGGCACCGCCGACCGCAACCCCACCTTCGTCGCCAAACCCACCTGAACCAACCGGGCGTATCTTGACGATTGGTCCGCTCACCCTCGATACGTGGCATCAGACAGCAACACTTAATGGTCGTTCGCTCAATCTCACCCCGACCGAGTTTCGGCTGTTGCTTTGTCTGGCCGAACACGCTGGACAAATGCTATCGTATACGCAGTTGGTACGATGTGCGCAAGGTTACGAGACGACCGATCTCGAGGCAGGAGAGTTGATCAAGCCACATATTCACCATTTACGGCAAAAGATTGAGCCGGAGCCGAGCGCACCTCGTTATTTGCTTAATGTCCGCGGGAAGGGGTACATTCTGCAAATTTAACGGCTGCTTGACCTTGTCTGTCGCAGTGTTTTCCTCTGTGGCTCAGGTCTTGTAGGTGTCAGGGATATCGTCATGGCTGACGAGTGGCTCTATTTCGATGAGGTGAATGCGAGCTGTGGTGAGTATGCCTACAAGCCACTCGTTATTGTCGAGTTAGCGCACTTCATTGTCGGTGAACGAACATCGTTCGACCAAATCGATCCGAACGCCGAACAAGGTGCTGCACTGCGTGAATGCCATGTAGTCAATACGAGCGTTGCGTTTCAGCCTAGCGAAGGGATCGCTTCGAGCAATTTCGCTCAGGCCGACTGGGGTGTGATCGTTCTGGCAACCGTTGATGCAGCCCGCCCCCTGCGTAAGGTTAAGTAAGCCGTGCATTGGGCGAACGACACGGTCGCTCTGCATGACCACGAGGGTTTTGGCGCGCAAGGCTATCGCCCCGGCGAAAGCAAAGGGCGTTTCTACTCCGACGAGGTGCTGATCAGCGATCTTGCCCCTGCTCAAGCGGCGTTACACCAACATAAGCTTTGTGCTCGCAAGCCGACTTGGTGGCGCGAGGAGGAGCCATCGCCGCCATGATTGCGTCGCCAGCCTGCAGAGCTGGCGTTACTGGCCGTTTGGCAGTTGATCCATGGCTGAAGTTCTCTAACCGATGGTATGATGATCGTAGATAGATCAGAAACCCTAGAGGCTAGCGAGCTTGAAAACGCTATCCGTAGTGCTACAGCGAAAGTTGCATTGTATGTTGCCAATGCCGCGGTAATGGGCGACCGCAATGTGTTGTGGTGGGCCAAATGCTACCACAGACACGCTATGCTCTGCTGCCAAAATGTTCTCCGGCTCGACGGTAACCGTGAGGCGCCGGTGCCGATGTGGGATGTGGAAGGGTCGGGAGGGGTGTTTGACGCTGGCAGTAGTCTATTCGAGATGCGTCAGGCCAACGTTGCCACCGCTATCGGGTGTCGAACGCGGGTCCTTGGTACATTGATTGGCTTTCTGCAACGATGATAAGGTGAGGAGTAAGTATGAACGACCAGACCTTCATCCCGCCGCGCTTAGCCGAGATAGCGGCTGAATTCAGTGCAGCGAGTCGGGAAGAAAAATTAGAACTTTTGCTTGAATTCTCAGAGCAATTACCGCCATTACCCCCAGAATTGCGTGACCATCGCGGCCTGGAGCAAGTTCATGAATGCATGTCACCGGTATTTGTGATTGCACAGCGCCACGGTGAGCAGATTGAATACTACATCGATGTACCACCAGAAGCACCGACGATCCGCGGGTTTGCCGCGATTTTGCGTCAAGGGATGAATGGTCTAACGCCGGAACAGGCACTCGCCGTGTCGAGTGCATTCATTCAACAGATGGGGTTACATCAAGTGCTTAGTCCGCAGCGGCTAAATGGGATTAACGCGCTGCTGGTGTACATGAAACGACAGGCGTTGCGTCTGCTCGAAGGGGAACAAGTGGAAACAATTTAGACGCGCGCGTTGCGCAGCACCTGGGCAATAGTATTGAAGACAACCGCCGGTCGGCGACCATCGGCAATACCAAGCCGGTAGAGTAAAGCGCGCCGGTATACGTGTGGTGAGTTGTGGGCCAACCGACACCGCCGCCGGTGGCTGCTACAAACCGGTGAAGTGGTTGATGAGGTTGATGGAAAAAGTCGTATGATCATTTGAAGTCTCCATCATTTGTGCTATTACTCACAATCTTACTATAGAAGCGACATAAGGCTTCGTCAAGATGAAAAACCTTGACATTTGCTCGACAAAAGGTTGCACTATAGTGAACAACGTCATATTGTCGCGTGTGATCTTCGCAACGTTCACGATGGTCTAGTCCGTTGTTGTATCACAAAGACACTTGAAGGAGGTTTTATGCCGGCAATGCTCATTAACGGTCAATGGCGGGCAGCAGCGCAGGGTGACGTATTCCCGGTACACAACCCGGCGACCGAAGAGATAATCGACTATGTGCCGCGAGCCACTGCTGCTGATGCTGAACAGGCAATGATTGCCGCCGAACAGGCATTTCGTGAGTGGCGACGAACGACAGCTCACGACAAAGCGCATGCGCTCCACGAAATTGCCCACAAAATGCGCGCGCATGCCGAAGAGCTGGCAACGCTGTTGACCCTTGAAGGCGGCAAGCCGCTCGTTGAGAACCGTGATGAGATTGGCTGGTGTGCAGCTTGTTTCGACTACTATGCCGAATTGCAGCGCAATACGCGCGGGCGTGTTATCCCCTCCGTCGAACCGACCCAACTGGCAATGGTGCTG
Source organism: Chloroflexus sp. (assembly GCF_049970315.1). Taxonomy (GTDB): domain Bacteria; phylum Chloroflexota; class Chloroflexia; order Chloroflexales; family Chloroflexaceae; genus Chloroflexus. The sequence continues at coordinate 47,083 of NZ_JBMFNE010000001.1, read as the reverse complement.
AAAGAGCCGTATGGGGTCGTAGCGGCGATTGTACCTTGGAACTATCCGCTGTTGCTGATGTCGTGGAAAGTAGCACCAGCGTTGGCAGCCGGCAATACGGTTGTGCTTAAACCGAGTGAAATGACACCACTGGCAACGTTACGCTTTGCCGAGCTATGCTGTGACCACTTACCACCCGGTGTTCTTAATATCATTACCGGCTTTGGTGACGTCGGACGGGAATTGGTGGTCAGCCCTCGCACGCAGATGATCGCCTTCACCGGCAGCTTCGCGACCGGGCGCGAGATTGCCCGGCTCGCCGCCGAGCGGGTGAAGAAGACGCATCTTGAGTTGGGTGGTAAAGACGCCTTTATCGTCGCTGAAGATGCCGATCTCGATGTGGCTGTGCCCGGCGTCGCATGGGCGGCGTTGCTCAATGCCGGTCAGGTTTGTACCAGCACCGAGCGAGTGTATGTCCACGAGTCGATTGCGCGTCCCTTCACCGAGCGGTTGGTCGAGTTTGTACGGTCATTGCGGTTGGGGCCGGGCATGGATCCCGATACCGATATTGGTCCACTCATTGGTGAAAAGTATCGCGCTAAAGTTGAGGATCACGTCGAAGAGGCACGGGCACGCGGTGCAACCATCTTGACCGGTGGTCGCCGTCCGCCACAGTTTACCCGCGGCTTTTTCTACGAACCGACGGTACTAACCAACGTCGATCACAGCTTCCGCATTATGCGTGAAGAGACATTTGGCCCGACAATCCCGATTATGACCTACCAAACCTTCGATGAAGCAATCGAGCTGGTTAACGATTGTGATTATGGGTTAGGGGCCAATCTCTATACAAATGATCCGCGTAAGGTCAAGCAGTACTATGAAGAGGTAAAGGCCGGTACCTGTTGGGTGAACGATCCGCTTACCGATAATGATGCTGGCCCGTTTGGTGGTATGAAGTTCAGTGGTGGTGCGCGTGAGTTGGGCGAAGAGGGGTTAGAAGAGTTTTTAGAGACCAAGCACGTCCATTGGGATTTCACCATGGCATACAAACCGTGGTGGTATCCGTATGGCCGCAAATCGTCGTAGATCGCGAGAAGTCATACCTGTGGGCGTCGCACAGGCGTGCGGCGCCTGAAAATCGGGGATTCGCCACCAAATGTTGATATGTATATAATACAAAAACGTTGTCATTTGCTGCCAGAAAGGTGTGCGTAAAACCGTATGGAAGTCTATCCTACCCCGTCCGATATTTCCCTGATCGATGTCTACCATCTTGGGCGTGCCCACGTGATCGGTACGTTTCTGCTCCTTGGTGATGCGCCGGCACTGATTGATCCGGGGCCGGCCAGTACTTTACCCGCCCTGAAGGCCGGTCTCGATGCCCACGGACTATCGGTGGCCGATCTACGCGCAGTAGTACTCACCCATATTCACCTCGACCATGCCGGAGCAACCGGATTGTTGGCGGTGGAAAATCCGCATTTGGTAGTACACGTGCATGAGCGTGGAGCGCCGCACCTGATCGATCCGTCTCGCTTGCTGAACAGTGCTAGCCTATTGTACGGTGATCGGATGGCGCAGCTCTGGGGTGATGTGCGTCCCGTCGCGCCGGAACGCATCCGTGTGTATACCGGCGGTGAAACATTACGGCTCAATGGTCATACCTTGCGCGCCTTTGATGCTCCCGGTCATGCCAAGCATCATCTGGTATGGTTTGATGAGGCAAACGGGGCTGCCTTTGTGGGTGATAATACCGGCGTGCGTTTGCCCGGTGTGCGGATGACCCGCCCGGCTACCCCACCGCCCGATGTCGACCTCGAAGCTTGGGGGCGCACACACGATCTGATCGAGCAACTGCATCCGCAATGGCTGTGTCTCACCCATTTCGGCGCGTATGATGATGTTGCCTTTCACTTAGCCGATGCACGGTTACGGTTGCGCCAGTGGGCCGAGATTGTACGGCAGAGTCTACTTGCCGGCCATGATGAAGCGACCGGAGTTGCCACCCTCGAAGCAGCACTGGCAAGTGAAGTAGCCACCCTTTCGCTGGTCGAGCAAGCAGCGATCATCCAGCAGACCGGTCCGCTTACGCTCAGTTGGCGCGGCTTAGCACGCTATTGGCAAAAACTAGGGGTATCAGGAGTACGTTCATAACGCGCCATGGGTGCGCATACGTGCAACGGATTGCCACGGCTCCAATCCTCCAATTCCCTCCGTCGCATCCGCGTCCTCTGGCGAAAGACGGGCGAGGCAGCACCTCGCCCCTACCCCATTGCCGTCCCTGATCCGTCGCATCCGCGTCCTCTCCCACTATATTTCCCTACAACTTCACCTCACCGCGCAAGAAACGCAATGCCGTTTCGGCCAAGATAGCAGTACCGATCGGTAATGCCCGCTCGTCGATATCGAAGATGGGTGTATGGTGAGCACGTACTATACCGTCGTCAATCGCAGCACCGAGCATCAACATCGCGCCAGGCGCTTGCTGGGTCATGTAGGCAAAATCTTCCGCGCCCATACCGGTGCGCGAGCGATCAATTGCGTTAGGTCCAAGGAACTCACCGGCGACCTGACTCATCCACTCAGCCACCCGTTCGTCGTTCCAGCCAGCAGGATAGCCACGGGTGATCTTCACTTCAGCGCTACCACCGAACGCTTCGGCTACGGCAAACGCACGCTCAACCTCTTTGGCGAGTTTCGCCCGTACCTCTTCGCTAAAACTACGCAGTGTTCCCTGCACGAAAATCTCACTAGGAATAACATTTGAAGCATGACCACCACGCACCGTCCCCACGCTGAGGATCGCCGGCTCCATCGGATTGATCAAGCGCGAGCGAATGCCAAACAGGGCGTTCAGCACATGCGACAGCATAAAGACCGGATCGGTGCCGAGGTGTGGGTACGCCCCGTGACCACCTGTTCCGCGAATATACCCTTTAAAATCATCAACGGCCGCCGACGACCAACCACCGCGAATCGTGACTTGTCCAACGGGCAGGGTTGAATCGACGTGCAGCGCAATGACGGCATCGACCCCTTGCAATGCGCCTTCTTCAACCATACGGAGGCCACCGCTCTTCGCCTCATCGTCCCATCCTTCTTCAGAAGGTTGAAAGAGAAAACGCACACGCCCACGCAAATGTTCGGCGGCAAAACGCTCGCGCAAGAGATGGGCAGCGCCGAGCAGCATCGCCGTATGCGAGTCGTGACCACAAGCATGCATCACGCCGGGGTTCGTTGAGGCATACTCCACGTTGTTCTCTTCCAGAATGGGCAGCGCATCCATATCGGCCCGGATCGCGATGACCGGCCCATCGCCATCACCGAGTTCACCGATCACACCGGTCTTGGCCACGCCGGTGGTAATCTTGATCCCTCCGATCTCTTGCAACGTCTCAACGACAAGTGCAGCGGTACGGTGCTCTTGAAAACCAAGTTCAGGATGGGCGTGAATATCGCGACGGATGCGGATAAGCTCATCGGCGAGTGCCCGAGCGCGTTCAAGCAGCATACAAACTCTCCTGTATTCTTTTCAACCTAACAAAACATCGGCTAAGGGTTATGCCACGCGCGATGGTCGCGTTTGTCCATCATCGCGGTGTTTGAGAGCGTAGAGAATACCGTCTTGCAGCGTTGCCAACGTGCGGATATGGCTCAGATCCAATCCCAAGCCGACAATCGTTTGCGCAACTTCAGGTCGAATGCCGGTGAGCAACACTTCTGCGCCGAGCAAGCGGACCGCTTGGGCTGAACGGAGCAATGTATTGGCGACTTGGGTATCTACGACCGGCACACCGGTGACATCAAGAATCACGATCTGCGCGTTGGTTGTGCTCACACCATCGAGTAGAGTTTCGATCACCTGTTGAGCACGTATGCTGTCGATACTACCAATGAGCGGCATCGCAATAACGCCTTTGCTAATCGGTACAATCGGTGTACTCAACTCGCGCAGGGCCGCTTGTTGGGCTACGATGATCCGTTCATTGAGGGCCTGCCGTTCTTCGGCAGCTTGTCGTTCGGCAGTAACATCGGTCACGAAACCTTCAATAGCCAACAGTTGACCGTTATCATCATAGACCCCTGATCCGCGCTCCCATACCCAACGGATGTTCCCGTCGGCGCGGACGATCCGATACGTGATTTCGTATTGGCGTTGTTGGGCTAGCGCGGTCCTGATGCTATCTCTAACCGGTCCCCGATCTTCTGGTACGATCAGATCGACATAACGACGGCACGGCGGTGATTGATCGGTGGCTTGAAAATCAGAGGCTGGATAGCCGCTGATCTCGGCGACACCCTCACTAAGAAACTCTGGTACCCAACCGGTAGGTGTGTAGCGTAGCCGATACGCGATACCGGGTAAGTTGCGAACTAAACTGGTCAGACGGCGCTGGCTCTCCCGTAACGCTTCCTCAGCACGGATCTGATCGGTAATGTCTTCGGTCTGCGATAACCAACCGGCGACGCGGCCATCAGGGTAGTAGAGCACCGCGTTATACCACTGACAGATAATGATACGGCCATCTTTGGTGATGTTTTCGTTCCGACTATTTTTGGCTTGCCCGTTGAGGAGAGCCTTTACCACATCTTCAACGTGCTCGCGGGCAATGTTGGGTACAAGCAGTTCAATTGCATTTTTGCCGATGGCCTCCTTCGCGCTCCAGCCGAAGATCCGTTCGGCCGCAGGGTTCCAGCGCGTAATGATTCCGTGTTCATTTGCTTCGAGGGTGGCTAACGGTGAGGTGATGAAACTCTGCTCGAGCCGTTGGTTGAGCATATGCTCCTGGTGAAGGAGCTCCTCTTCCTCTTGAATCAGCGTCCGCTGTGCTTCAGCCACAATATCTGCAATAGGGCCGGCTGCGGTCGGTATATCGTTCAACAGTTCGGTTGCCTGCCGACGAATCCTATCGAGTTGATTGAAACGGCTGATGATCGATCCATCTTGTTTGATTGCAACCAACAGATGTGAGGGGTTATCGGTACTAAGTGCATCGGCCAAAGCAATCAGGACTGGCCGTTCAGCAAGGGGAAGATCGACACAGCGGGTACGTAGTGTATCGGCAATGAAGAGTTTGGTGGTATTCATACGATCGGAACCCTATGACCGTAACGTCAAAATATTTGTGACTTAGTATACCATAGAGGTAAAAAAGATGATTCATCAATAATTATGTTGCTCGCTACGGTGCTATGTGCCGATGACGTAGAAAAAAGCCGGTTTTGCGCAAGCGGTAAAACTGCGAACGGTGAGGGAGAGCCTCACCGTTCCTGTGGTTTATTAGCCAAGCAAATCATCAGACCGGCTATTCAGCATTGCGTTTGATCAGCCACACTCCGGCAGCGATCAGCAGTAAGACGGCTAAGCCGATCACAACCGGTAACGGTGGTGGACTGGGTGGAGTCGCTGTTGCCGGACGTTGTTCTTCGGCCTCGGGTGGTAGACCGGCATTACCTCCGCCCCCGGCAAGTGGTGGCCTCACCGCCGGTATGCCGCTTTCTGGGGTCATTTGGACGGTCATCGTCATGGGTTCGTGTTCTGTTGAGTCGGCCTCGCGAGTCGTTGCCTCGTCTTTCAGATTGGCACCTGGCCGACTCGTCTCGGCTGACGACATCGCCATTGCCGGTTCACTCGCCGGTTCGGTTTGCATGACCGCGACCGTCGCTGATGAATCTTGAATGCCACTACGCAGTATCTGCCATCCGAACAGAATGACCAGCACGAGGGCAACCAATCCACCGAACGGTTGCCACCAGTTGACCAGGTTGAACCGCCGTTGACGTACTCCGGCCATTTCTGGGGTCAGCGTGAATGAACGTGGTGGTGTGAGCCATGGTTGCTCGCGCAAGAGATCGCGGGTTGCCTGCAATTCCTCTAGTTCACGGCGCAGACGTGACTCATGTGCCAACCGCTGCTCGAGAGCAGTCCGTTCGGCCTCCGTCAGCTCACCATCTATGTATGCCGAGAGCAATACTAAATCGCGTTCTGGTAGTTCTGTAGAAGAGGGTTGCCGTGTCATTGATTTCTCATCTGGGTATTAGCCGGGTATCATCTTGATGCACCCGTCTCATCATCTAGACGGAATTTTGACGGTAAGTGTTCCCCGGCTCGCAAAATATCACGCAATTTGGCACGTGCCCGGCTTAACCGTGATTTGACCGTACCTAACTGGACGCCGGTAACGCGGGCGATCTCTTCGTAGGCCAAGCCTTGGATATCGCTCAAAATAATCACAATTCGCTGGTCATCGGGTAATTCGGCCAGCGCACGTTGGATGGCTGCTCCCAGTTCTTGCCGTACCATGGTGTCATCGAGACTTTCGCCCGGATCAGGAAACTCACCCCGATGCCCATCCTCTTCATCATGCTCGCGATCGAGTGAGACAACCGGTCGTCGCTTTCGCGCCCGCAGGACATCGTAGCAAGCATTTGTTGCAATCCGTAACAACCAAGCCTTAAATGTACCACCGCGGAAGCTTCGGAGGTTGCGAAAAGCGGCGATAAACGCATCTTGGGTGGCATCAGCCGCTGCATCAGCATCGCCAAGCATCCGGTAGCAGAGATTGTAGATGCGCGTCTCGTACAAGCGCACGAGTTGGTTAAACGCATCGAGGTCGCCCGTCTGCGCCGATTGGATCAGTCGTTGTTCTTCGTCTGCCATGTAATCGCTCTTTCCCCGTGCCTACCCGGCCTTATTATATAGTGTTTCGCCGAATAGCCATAGAGCGACTGCGTCTCTGTTTGCCAGGGGAATGGTGACACGAACTGCTCACTAACCGACGAGCACCTATTGTGCTCCCAATGTGAATGACGCCACCTATCCGTCAGTTGGAAAGACGATGCGAGCTCGTTGGAAGAGAACATCATCTACGCGGCGCAGACTAATCAGGCGAAGACGGGGCGGGTGTTGTGGCGCAAAGGCGACACCTTCGACCAAACCGGGCCGGGGTGGTGTCGGTGGAGCAGGATTGCCGACAATGATCGGGCTGATGGTCAGAAAGACTTCATCGATGAGCTGGTGGACGAGCAGCGAGCCGTAGGTACGTCCGCCACCTTCACTGAGCAAGGTACGGATACCGTACTGTTGACGGAGGGTGGTCATGGCAGCGGTGAGATCGAGTTGACCATCGGCGCCGACCAAGCAGGTAAGATGTGGATGACGGCTACGTGCGCGTTCTGCCCCTTGCGCAGTGGTGATGAGAAACAGGTCACGTGGCGAGGTAAGGGCAGTTGCTGCCGGCACATCACCACTTGCCGAGAGAATGACTAATGCCGGCAATGGTGGGCGTTCTTCGGCGGTGCGGAGCTGGGTAAATGCCGGCCAATCGATCAATTCGCCTGGTACCCACCGATGGCGACGAGCAGCACGTAGGGTCGCAGTACCGACCAAAATTGCATCGGCGCGTGCTCGGATCACTTCCATCAACCAGTGATCGTGGCGATGGTTACGGCTGATCGCATTTCCGCCGTTCCATCCCGGTTGGTTGAAGGCGATCCGACAATCGTGTGAAACCACAAAGTTCGTCCATATTACAGGACGCCGGTCGGGAATAGTCGGTAGTCGCCAATCGCCACGGTAAAGCGTGCGGATCGAGAAGGGCAAGCCGGGACCTGGGTTTGGATCTTCTTCAAATAAAAGGGTGAAGGGTGCGATCATGGTCGCCGATCTCAGACTACCACCGCACCCAACCGGCTTTCTCCGGCGAACATACGTTCACCAGGCGCAACAAGCGGATCAAGCACATCGCGTTGAATGTAGAGATCAACCTGGCCGCCAAAACGCACGCTGGCAATTCGGGTGCCGGGGGTAAGTGTCGCACCCTGTGTCGTCTCGCAACGTAACCAGCGCCCTAGGGGTGCTGCGATAATTGCCAACAGCACCGGCCCCCAGGCTGTCTCGATCCCGATATACAGACGTTGATTACGTTCGGGTGCTTGCGGATCGCGTAGTGGTCGATATTCACCGTCGATATGCTCAAGGTACGCAACCCGACCGGCAACCGGCGAACGACAGATAGGTACGTCAAGCAGACCGATGATGGTGGTTATGCGAAGGCAGTCGCTATGTACAAAGCGATGTTCATACACTTCGCGCACGCCTTGGAGCCGGCCATCGGCAATAGCAAAGATGGTACGTGGTTCGTCGGGTGGGATACGGCGTGGATTGCGAAAGAGTGCCGCTGCCACTGCGGTAAGTGCTAATGTGGCCGGGGCAAGCCGGGGACGCAACCCAAGGGCAAGACCGGTAAGACCTAGACCAATACCGACTACGGCGGTTGCTTCGGCATCGAAACCGGGGAGCGCGACAGGGCGCTGATTGGTTGTCGGCTCTAACTCTGGCATATCCTCACCCGACAGCGTATGCGAAGTTTTGCTGATAGTGTAATCTGATTCTAGCATGAATGGGAACGTGGTGCAAATGCGAGGTAGTACGCGCGTGCATACGAAGTAACGAGAAATTAAATACCGAACGATCTGCCAATTCGTTTACAGCAGATGATAGGTACGATGCACAAAAGGGATCGTAAACGTCATTTGCGAAACCGAACGATGCACCATCTTGGTTTTTGTGTAGCATAAAAGATCCCTCACGGCCTACCTATTGGCTCTCGGCGGATCATCAGTGGTGTGTGCGCATCCGTGGGCGACTATTCGGTTGTGACTCGACCTTCTATCATTAACTTACACTGGCCCAATTGCATATTGACGCGATGTGTCAGATTGAGTACACTATCACAATCATAGCGTTGAAACCGAATACTGTGTCGTGAAAGGAATGTCCTATGGAGCGAACGGTTGGCGAGGTGATGCACGTCGGTGTATTGACTTGCAAGCGCGAGACTCCCATTCAAGATGTTGCCCGTCAGATGTCAGAGCAAGATGTGAGTGCGCTGGTCGTTGTTGATGATGAGGGGTACATGGTTGGCTTGGTGTCGCGCACCGATCTAGTCAATGCACGTCTGTACGAGCAGTATTGGAAGCATTGGCGCGGCTTAACCGCCGGCCATATCATGATTACCGATGTGGTTTCGGTAACACCCAAAGACACGCTCCAGCATGCCAGTCGCCTCATGATGGAGCGACGCATCCATCGGGTCGTAGTGGTTGAACCGGGTGAGAAGGGGCTTCGCCCAATTGGGGTGCTTTCGGTGACAGATGTGGTGCGTGATATTGCCAATGAGTAACTGCAACGCTGGCGGGGCGGTGTTTTGATTCGTCCCGCCTAATGTAGGTAATCGCGGATTTGTCCGATCCACAACGTGAGTCCTTGTCCCCAGATTGCTACGAGCCAAGCCACTACCATAACCTTCCCTAACCTACCCTGTTCCGCAATGCGGTCAAAGGCAATGCCCGCCGTGATGCAGAGGGCCGGGTAGAGGAAGAGTGCCCAACGAATCCCTTGATCGGCTATCAGCAAGAGCGCAAGGCTGCTGAGAGTGCTCCCCCACCATGCGCCGAGCAGCCAGCGGAGACTGCTGACCGTCGGGGTTGTGGCGCGCCACAGGAGCCAGCATCCGACCAGATTGGCAAGCGCTAATCCTACTGGAATCGGCAAGCTACGCCGTTGAGGTGGTTGAAGCCCAAGCAAGGCGCCGGTTGTGTCGGTGATAATCTGGAGCAGTGGTTGCCCGCCATTCGCCCCCTGGCTACTTCGATTGATGACCAATTCAAGGTACGGTGGGGCGGTGTACATAATCATCAGGGCCAGTGCTAACCCACCGGCAGCAGCAACGAAGAGGCGCAACGGCGAGACGATGGTTGACGGCTGTCGCCATGCCAGTAGCCACGCCCAGCCAATGAGGGTACCAAAACTCAGGGTAAGGCCAGAATGTGTCATTAGGCCGGCGGCGATTGCTAATGTTAGGCCAACCAGTGCGCGTCGATCGCTGCTTGGCGCTGCTGCTCCTGCACTGAGACCGATCAGGGCCGGTATGAGCAAGGCTTGACCACCTACATTGGCCAATTCACCAATAGATATTGCCTCGAGCGCTTGGGTTGCCACGATGTAGCCAGAAGCGCTGAGTAGCGCTGTACGCTGTTCAAAACCTGCTTGCCTAACCAACCACCAAATCACCAGACAAAACAGACTATCAAGCACTGCCGCTATCACCGTAACCAGCAGTCGTCGGCTAGCAAAATCATCGTTCAGGAGGAGTTGAAATGGTAATGCGATCAGATAAAATCCGGCCGGATATGGGGCGAGGCCACCTCCCGCTTCAGCAGGCAGTCCGGCGGTGAGGAGGACATGACCAATACCAAGGCGTAACAGATTGTTGGCATGAAAACCGACATCACTACTAATGGCGTGTGGATGGAGTAAGCCGGTGAGACGCACAATCACGGCGATAAGGGTGAGCGAGATGGCTTGCCGCCACGCCAGTTGATGTGGCCGGCGCAGCGTGACGATCGCACTGATGGACGTCGCGAGGATGGTCAGCGTAGTGAGGATCGGCATAAGCAGCGCGAATGCCGGTCGTACCAAGCCAATGGCGAAGAGCGCCGCCCCACCTCCGATCGCCAATGCAGTCATGCTCCAGCGTGCCGGCAGACCGACCGTTCCCCCCCACACCAATATTGCTACCAACCATAGCCCAAGCCAACCGAGTTGACCCCAGTCTGGTGGGCGCCAGCCATTGACCGGTTGCACGTGTACTGCGTACAACACAAATCCCAACACACGCGGATCGGTGGCAACCCGTAGCGGTTCGCTCCGCAACGTCAGGTGAACTGCACCATCGGACGGGACGAGGACGGTATAGCGACGAGGAGCAGTTGCCGGAAGTATCAGTTCAAGCGGCGGCCACGTGCCGGCTTGCCAGTGCGTAGCAGTCGGAGCACCATCGGGTCGTCCTCCCTGGGCGCGTACCGTGATCAACCAGTGTCCGCCCCCAAGACCGGGCACGTGGATCACACTTTCCGGTTGGGTCCAGCGGTAGGGGTTGTCGGCACCGGGCAAAGTCCACCACTCCACCGTCGTAGGTGCAGCCGGCTCCGCTGCGTGGACCATCTGTAAAAACGGGGCATCATCTTCACGCCGGTGGCTCGTTGGATCACCGCCGACCGCCAAATGGACTGAGGTCGGTATCTGATACGCCAACCCACAGCCGATCATGATTAGCGTGAGTAATCCCACCATAATCGGCCACGTCTGGCGATATGCTGAACAGATAACGGCTAACAGTGACATAGGTCGGGTGAGTGTCACGATTTTCCGCTACCCCACGTAATCACGATCACCCCGATCACGATGATTAATGCCCCCACGAGCCGCATCCACGAAATTGATTCATTGAGTAGCAGGCGTGACGGAATGAGGATAATCACATAATTCAACGCCAACAGTGGGTAGGCAAACGAGAGATCAACTCGTGAAATCACACCAAGCCAAAAGATGGCACCGCCAAATACGAGTACAAAGCCGAGCACAACACGCCAGTCGGTGAAGGTTGCCCAAAGAATCCGTGGATCGAGCGAAAACGCTCCTACCCGCTCGGTGACGTGGTTGATCCCTATCTTGAGCAACACCTCACCGGTGACGGTCAAAGCACTTGCCGTCAGCAACAAGGTGAGAACTAGCAGCATAGTTCGTACATTGGGTGAATGAGCAAACAACTTCATGATGGTCGCCGGCGCAACACAAAGACTGCGTAATCGCAAATACCCGAACGGAGATGATAGTTTCGCACAATATCAAACCCATCACCGAATATTGCCTGATAGTCGGACTCGAACCGAATATACCCACCACGATCGAGGGCATGCATCAGATGACCAAGAGGGTTTTCATTCGCCGGCGGCGGCGTATCCTCCATTACGAGTATCGTGGCTCCCGGACGCATCACCCGATAGACTTCGTGCATGACTGTGCGAGCCGTTGCATCGGGCAAATGGTGTAATACGCCCAGAATGAGACCGGCATCAAACGTCTGGTCGGCAAATGGTAGTGCTTCGCCGTTTGCTGCCAGATAATGGCCGGGCCGGTGTCGAACGGCAAAGCGCAAGTAGGTAAGCGAAGGATCAATGCCAACGTAGCGACGTGCCGGAAAATCGCCGGCAAATTCGCCGGTACCACATCCGAGATCGAGAAACCAGCGTTGATCACCTCGCCATGGCCGTAATTCGCGGGCGATTGCCATATGCTCGCCGGTAAAACCGGCTTCCACCAGCCAGCGCAGTCGATTCCAAAGGGTTGGAGTCGTACTTAAGCGGTCAAGAACAGGGTTGAGCATGCGTAGTGTCCACCGTGTATTTGCAATGGTTGTATCCAGACGACCTATTTATGTTCTTGGCCGGATCCATCACTGCGATGATGGTCGATCTGGGCTAGGGCCACGATTGATAATCCAAACGGTAATCTGCCGCCATGCGCAAGATATGCCGCTTCAAGCTGCATCGGTAAGCGAAGTGCGGCGTTGATTGGAGGCGAAGGTAATGCCATCGCCGATTCGCCGGTATTGGCCGGCAACACGCGCTCGAACAAGCGGATGGCTGCCGAGAGTGGGAAGAGGATGGTCAGTGCGTAGGTCAACTGTTCGATGACAAAGCCATTCGCTTGTAATAATCGGGTCACTTCACCGGCCGTATACCGATGACGGGTATGTACTTGGCGGTCATGATGCGAACGTAACCACTCATACGCCGGTAACCTGAGGAGCAGCCGGCCATTGGGACGTAATACGCGCCGTACTTCAGCCAACGCTTGCCGCTCGTCAATGACCGCACGATGGTACAACACATCGAATGATGTGACAAGGTCGAAGCTCTGGTCGGCGAAAGGTAAGTGCAATACTGAGCCACGCACTAATCGTCCCGGAATCCGTTCCCGCGCCAGTGCAATCGCCGCTACCGCCAGATCGAGTCCGACAACGGTACCGTAGCGTTGGAGAAAGAGTGCATCGCCGCCGGTACCACAACCGGCATCGAGAATGCGGAGGTCGCGTCTACCGGCAAAAACGCGATTGAGCAAAGCGGCATTGATCGCTCGCATCCCGCCGTACCACCAATGTTGCAGCTCGACTGCTGCCATTGTTGTGTATTCGTTTGGTTCCATACGTGAGGTGATTGCACGGCGATGTCGTTCCCGACAGCCGCTCCCTTCTGGAGATGTACTTGTTCGCCGGTAACCCTACGTTCGTTACCACCGCGCGGACTATACCAGATGGCGGGCAAGCTGGCAAGTAACTATCCTTATCGCTACTGTGCTCATAGCGTGTTTGCACCTGTTTTTACGCCGAATCTACGCTAATCGCCATCGTCTGGTATTCGCTGTGATCATCGTGTGTCAAAACAGCTCATCCGTCTGCCCGATCGGTGAGCGTAGGCGACCGAGTTCATGACACTCAACCACGATCTCGTCACCGGCGCGCAGCCATGGGCCTTCATCACCGTAGTGATCGAGAAGACAACCACCGGTCGCGACTCCACTGATCAATACCTCACCCGGGTAGAGGGTTGTATCGCGGCTCGCGAATGCAATCAGTTCACCAAATGAAAACCGCATGAGAGCGGTGTTACACTGCCCAATCTCACGCCCATTCAGCAACAGTCGAAGGGTCAACATCAGCCGACCATCGTCGTCGCGGTAGCATTCTACTTCATCAGGTGTTACCAGCCATGGTCCCAATGAGGTACCAACATCACGCGGACGTAGAGCAGCTTGCACCGGATCGCGGATAGTCCACGCATTGACGAGAACATACCCGGCGATGTAGGCATCAGCTTCATCGGGAGGAATATCACGACCGACCTGCCCGATCACGCACCCTAGTGCCATTCCGCAATCAAGTGGGCCGCTCATCGGTAATGGGATAGGATTGTCGGGGCCATAGATCGCGGTGTGATTAGCAAAGCGGAATGCCGGCCAGCGTTGGTCACCTACCCAATAGCCGGCTGCTCGGCGTAGGGCAGTCGTTGGTTCATCGACAAGCGTATCAAATTCACGCAGCGACAGCGCCTGTGGTAATGGGGCAACAAGGCGTACTTGAGTCGCCGGCAACACCAATGCCGTCTCGCCAATGGTTAGACCGGCCTGCCACGCAAATTCGGTCAGTGGTGCTTCTGCCGGCTCTTCACCAGCCATCACATTCACAACCGCCTGCACAATATCGGTAGCCGTAGCGATAGTAACCTCAGGGTGATCACCACGAAGAAGGGTGAGCATGTCCCAAGGTGCTGCGGCTGTTTCTTCACTCACCAGTGCTGCTGCCGCCGCTAGATCGATAATTGCCTCACCGAGCAAAACGCCGGTGCGGGCTGTAGTTTCTGCAGGCGGAATGAAACTTACCAGTCGCACGGATGTCTCCCGTTTTCAATATAAGTGCAACAATGACGCCGATAGACGGGGTGCCGTCCTATTATACTCTTTGCAGTCTGCTGCACAGTAAGGTGTATCTGAGTCTATCTCCATAGCGGTGATATTTCCTCTAGGCAAGATGTAACTGGTATGCTAATATATTGCATATAGACAATTCTTGTATATCACAATAAAAACGATATGGAGTACTTGCTTTATGGAGTATGAACTGACGAAACAACGCACCCTTAGCCGTCTTGATCAGTATATTGTGCTCTACTGGCTGATTTCGTTAGTCATCGGCATCCCACTCCTCGGTGATTGGCTCCGTAGTTGGAATGTGCCGGTTACTCTCAGCAATCCCTTGTTTGTCGCCTTTCTGCTCATCAGTTTTGCGTTCAGTCAAGTGTTATATGTCATGGTCGCCCGCCATGATGGTCGTCCATTTTTGGTAGGGCCGACGGTAATCTTTAGTATTGGCAATGGTGTGATCGAGACCTTTGCGTTTGCGACCGTCTATCGGATCGGGGCGTGGATCGGTGATGGGCTGGCAGCGCAATTTTGGCCTAGTCTGGTTGGTTCACTCGGTTTTGCGGTTGGATTTACCGCGTTTGTGATTTATGGCGGTGTTATCCATGGGATGTTTTGGTTGCAACAACTCCCACCCCATCTCGATGACACGCCACGGTCAATGCGGATACGCAAACTGCGACCTCTTGCTGAGATGGCGCTTGTGTTGGGCTGGAGCCTCTGTTTGTATTTATATAAGGATATTTGGACGGTCATTTTTATCCATATTTTGGTCGATCTTGGTTTGATGTTGCGGGTACGACCACCGGTCTTTCTCGGTGCAAGCCGACGCTCTGATCAGGCGCTTGATTAGTGTTGTGTACGGACTAGGTTTGATACCCGTTGTATAGATGCTGCCGGCGACGGTTAGTGTGCGCGCACCGCCGATGGAGAAGCCGCAACCGGGTGGAGGTTAGTAGTTCCATCCGTGTTGGAGTTACATCTAATACAAAACCACATTCGAGGAAGCGGTTAATGTTACGGCATCTCTACGGGTATGCGGTTCAGACGGAGGCGAACTGTTGCTCCTAACCAAATATCTTCATGAGCGACATATGTAGGTGTATGGGGTCGTAGCCGTTGTCGTACTGGTCCACTGAACACGCCCGCCGGACTGGCGAGATCGACAATCTGCGCTGTCTGCTCACTCAAAATAATCTGCGCGTGACGTGGCGCGATGTCCGCTGCGATCACGATCAGGTGGCAAGCCGGATCA
Organism: Chloroflexus sp.; assembly: GCF_049970315.1. Lineage (GTDB taxonomy): Bacteria > Chloroflexota > Chloroflexia > Chloroflexales > Chloroflexaceae > Chloroflexus. The sequence goes on along the minus strand of NZ_JBMFNE010000001.1, from coordinate 31,523 downwards.
CTGCCGACAGTGAGTAAACTGGCGGCGAGCGTGATTGTCCGTTCACCTTCTTCATCACAAATCTGGGCTTGCCAGCGTGCAGTGGTGGGTACCACTGAGGGTTGGCGAGGTGCTGCACGCGGCATTCTGAGTAGCCGAAGGCTGAGCCATCCAGTAACGGTGATACCAATGATGACAAGGCCGCTGAGCCATTGTACAGATCCCGCTGCAACGATCAGCGCGGCTTGTTGACCACACCCGTATACCGTTGCTGAAGCCGGTAGTGAGCCGGTAAATTGTACCCGCCAGCGATGGTGGCCCGAGGCAGTAATTGTTTGTGGATGCTGCGGTGGTGCCGTCTCTGTCCAAACGCGGATGTCGTGCGGTGAATAGTGGCAACCGACCAACAGCGCCCATGCAACCGGTGAGATTCGTTCAACACCGAGAATGAAAGGAAGGGGCGATGCAGATGGTACCGACGGCGGGAACATGGCAGCGGTGAGAGTCGGCCAGCTTACCAGTAGTACCAGCAGACATAAGACAAGGTTACGGTGACCCATAACGCTCTCCTCAATACGGGTAGTGCTCTCTTCATGTACACCGTATGAGGAGCGTAAAAGTTGCGCGATGACGCAATAGTTGTTAGTCGTTCATTCGTTGGTGGTGGGCATCAAGCGCAGCGCGATGTTATTGCAAGGATAGGCGAATCAGAACGTCTTGTGGTGAGCGTGCCGTATTGAATGTGGGAATGCCGGCAACATCGATCACCACCAGCTTGATGCGACGCGAACTAACAACTTCGAGCAGTCGTTGCGTTAGTTTCGACGTGCGTTCACTATCGATGTGGCCGACGATCGGTGCGAGCATCACATCTTGACCAATCTCGACAGTTGGCGTCTCGAGTGATTGCACGAGATCGCGTGGGGGCGAGGCATGCCTCGCCCCTGTGTTGCGCATTAAGGCGGGCGCGTGCGGCTTCGGCTGTAGCCTGATGCGCCAATCGTTCTAACCGCTGCACAAGTATGTTAAACGGTACGATGATCAGTAGTGCGATTGCGGGGTAGAGGAAGATTGAGCCGGCCCATTCTTCAATCGAATCTTGTACGGTTACAACGTCGGTGAACGCCAAACCGACGTTACCGGAGATGTAGAGCGCTGCTGCAATGACCAATGTGATGAACGAGATCGCTAAGGTGATGATCCCACCACGGAGGCCAAAATAGCCTAGCGCCAGTACGATGACACCAATCCAGAGTAAGCGACCACTACCGACTAACCCAAAGAAGATGAGCAGAAAGGTGGAGCTTGCACCGAGGACGCTCAGCATAAGGATCGCCCGTATGTTCAGGCTAAGTTGCCGAAGGGCTGCTGCACCAACAACAAGCCCGTAAGTGAGCGCGTAAACGGTAATGTACGGCCAGGCACGATGACCCAGGGTGAGGTAATCTGACCACGATCCGATGATTAGTGCTAACCCACCAAACACAGCGAGGACCTATAAGAGGTTATTGAGAATCTGTAGGCGCCATTGGGTGATGAGGCTGGTCGCATTCATTGATTGGTCAGTGGACGATGGTTGAGACACGCTAATCACTCCAAAAATTGATTACATCTGCAATTATAACATTGCTACAACGGATGGTGCCTCGGCCTGAGAGATTGGTAAACAGACGAGGATACCATCACGGAGTTGCAGCATGATCTGGTTACCGTGTACCATCACAGGAACCGCGAGTTGTTCACCGACACGATAATCGATCGCGTCGCCAATCGTAGCCGTCTGACCATTGGCAGCAACGTAGGTGAAAGGTTGCCCCCATTCGGCAATGGCACGCACGAAAGCGTAAGCTTGCACTACCGACCATGCCGTAGTGAAGTGTAAATCGGTGGCTTGTGGCGCTGGGTAGGTGCTACCGCCGGTAGCTTGCGGTTGCGGCTGCCACGTCGATGTTGCCAGATCGGTTAGTACGGCCGGGAGTAAGTGTGCCGCGCGTTGTCCGGCCACCGTCTCGATCACACTCAGTCGTTCGCCGAAAGGAAGATCAAACCATGCTTGACGCACAATTGGGCCGTGGTCAAAGGCTGCATCCATCAGATGCCACGTGATCGCAGTACGCTGCCAACCCAACCGCAAGGCCCAAAAGAGTGGTTCTGGCCCGCGCAGTTCTGGCAACGGAGAGGGGTGCATATTGAGAAAACCTAGCCGTGGTATCGTGAGCAGTGGTGGACGAATGCGCCACGGCCAGCACACGACGACGGCTAGATCAACCCGTTGTTGCTCCAATTGTGCGGCTAATGCGGTCATACCGTCACGGCTGACGGCGAAGCGAGGGACGTTAGCTTGTGCTGCGCGTGAACATAGCGTGATCGGTGTTACGATCTCTTGACGGGGAATTGGCGATGTCGGCGGCAGGATGGTAAGCGCCGGCATACCCGGTGGCGCCGGATGAACCAAGCCCACAATTTCTACCGGCAGCTTGGTGAGCCTGTGCCATACTGTCCATGCTAATGGCCCTGGTATAGCAAAAAAGACAATTCGCATGCTCATGCTTTTCTTTCAGGTATAATGGAATAGATACCGCCGATTGAAAAAGTGAAAGAAGAGCCTATGCCTCGTATGGTACATTGTGTGAAGCTTGGTCGCGAACTACCCGGTCTTGAACGCCCACCCTTCCCCGGCCCACTCGGTCAGCGGATTTACGAGCAGGTCTCGGCGCAGGCATGGCAGATGTGGCCGCAACAGGCGACACTGATCATTAATCATTACGGTCTTAGCTTGGGCGATCCAAATGCGCAGCAGATTCTGATGAAGGCCATGGAAGAATTCTTCTTCGGCGAACATGCGCAGGTGCCTGAAGGGTGGACGCCACCAACCGCTGCCCCGGCCAAGGGTGGACCACGCCGTAAGTAATTACATCCGTGCTTCGGTCAATTCAATTGACGGCACGATTGTAAACTGCAATTGGGCGTGGGCCGTGCGCAACGCTGCTTCGACCGTTGTCGGATCAGGGCCATGGGCAAAGATAAAACCGAGATAACTATCGCCCTCCGGCAGCGGCGTCAAGGGGTAGTGGAGTGGGGCGGTGATCTCTACCGCCTCAATTCCGGGAATTGCTTGCGCTGCTTCAATACCGGTAACTCCGCGCAAGATGCCGGCTTGTGGGATGGGGATCATCATCACACCCCCCGCCTGACTGGCTCGGCTGAGTGACTCGATTGGCAAGCCAATCGCTTGGCGCAAGATCAACTCTTCGAGCGATGCGTCGATGCCAAAGCGCAAGGTGCGCGAACATAAGCCGCCGATACTGCGATTAGCCAGCTCGATCATCCATGGCCCGCGCTCGTTGATGCGTAATTCGGCATGCAGCGGCCCCTGTTCGAGACCGACAGCCTGTGCCGCTGCTGCCGTTACCGCACAAATCGCCGCCTGGATCTCTGTTGGTAACCGCGATGGTGTAACGTAGATCGTCTCCTCAAAGAATGGCCCGTCAAGCGGATCGGGTTTGTCGAAGAGAGCCAAAACCTGCACTTGCCCACGGTTGATCAAGCCTTCCAGGGCTACCTCAAAGCCCGGGATAAACTCTTCGACCAAAAACTGGTGGGGTTGCGGACCTTCAATGCGGTCGAGTAATGCGGCTAAGCGCCGCACGGCAGCATAAAACTGATCAGGGTTATCGGCCCGCATCACTCCACGACTACCGTTAAGCCGCAGCGGTTTCACAACGCATGGGAAGGAAACAGATTGGGCTACTGTCGTGAGATCATCGGCAGTGGTACAGAGGCGAAACGTGGGTGACGGTACACCGGCGCGGGCAAAGAGTTGTCGCATCAGATGCTTGTCACGGGCTGCGGCCGCCGCTTCAGGTCGGTTGAACGGTAGCCCAAGTTCGGTACAGGCGATGGCCGCTAATTCGACCCCACTGTCATCGACCGGGATAATTGCGGTCAGCGGTTGCACGGTGTGGAGGTCGCGAATTGCACGCAGTGCTGCCGATTGGTCGGTAAAGTCGATGGGCAACCGGCCTGGTCGTGGGCGGGCGAGCGCTGCCGGCGTATCCTCAGCAATCGTTGTGTATGCACCGATGCGCTCGGCGGCGGCGAGGAATGCAGGCAACCGATACGACGAAGGGGTTGTAAGCAACAGCAGGTGCGGATGCATACCAGGCCTCTACAAGAAACTGGCAATTGATTGGTGGCTGACCGGTTCGGCACAACAGTACCACGGCTCGCTGAGGTATGGACCAGGTGGCAGCGGTGGAATCGTGGCGGGACGTGGCCCTGGTCCGAGGACCTGATCGCACAGATCGAGGAGGTGACGGTAGAAATCGCCGCGTGCAGCTCCGTACTGCTCACTACGCTGCGCAAGATTCAGCACTGCCTGCTGCAATGCATCCATTGCTGGATCGGGATGTTGCCACGGATAAACCAGCGCTGTAGGATCGAACGGTTCGACGATGGCCCGCACTTCCGGCAAGGTCAGCAACCGTGACCCAGCGGGAATGAGCAGACGCAAACCGTACTGCACCGGAGCGACGCTCTCGATCAGGCCTAGATCGGCGATGCCCAGTAACAGATCGCGATAGACTTGGCGCGTTGTCCATGGCGTAAACGCCACAAACGTTGCGTTCAGGGCAATATCGTTCGCCCGCAGCAAAGCGATAGCTTGGGCAATATCGGCGCGGGTGTGGCGTTTATCAAAACGGTCAAGGATCGTGTCATCGAGCGATTCAAGCGCACTCACCACCAGCACACAACCTGTCGCACGCAATTCAGGCAACAAATGAGCGTAGCGCAGAATATGTTCAACCTTAATCGTAACGTCGTAGGTCAGGTCGGGAAACTCGGTATGCATCGCCCGCACAATTGGCAAGATATGACCAGGTCCATTGAGAAAATCGGGATCGCCGAACGTGATATGGCGAGCACCGGCAGCTACCTGAGCGCGAATATCGGCCAAAACCGTCTCACGTGGGACAACGCGGAACCGACCATTGTAAATCGGCACGACCGGGCAGTGCCGGCAGAGATGTTTACAACCGCGCGTTGTTTCGGTATAGCCGGCAAGTCGCGCCTCGCCGTTCATGATCAGTTTAGCGTAGCGGTTGAGCGGTGGTAAGTCACTACGGTCGGGAGGGATTAGATCGAGTCGATTGAGCACAATCGCGTTGCCCGTGGGTGGCCGTTCACCGGCAGAGAGCCGTTGCCAGATCGACGTTAGCAGCTCTTCCACTTCACCACCCAAACAGCAATCAGCGCCGGCATCACGTAGGATTGCCGCATTGAGCGGTGCATACAAGCCGTAACAGACGATAAATGCTTGCGGTGTAGCGGCCCGTAGGCGTGGTAACAGTGACAATGCCAAGCGAGTCGCGGTATGCATCGGTACTGAGATCGCGATCAGTCCGGCATCGGCGACTTGCTCCGAGGTCAACGGTGTGAGGCTAGCATCAATACACGTCACATGCGCCCCGGCTCGTCGTAGCCATGCTGCCGGCGAGGCTAAGCTGAGTGGTTGATGACCGAGTTCGTAGGTCGAGATAAGTAAGACGTTCATGTTCTATATTGTACCCCAAAGCGGTTGGACGGTTGCGGTTATTGCAAAGACGCGACGTGGGTCAAGCAGGGGGTTGGCGGTGTCCGTTAGGGCGGTTGGGGTGGCATATAACGCAAAGACGCGACGTGGGTCAAGCAGGGGGTTGGCGGTGTCCGCTAGGGCGGTTGGGGTGGCATATAACGCAAAGACGCGACGTGGGCCAAGACACCGATGGAACACAGGGGATAAAGTGCGGAGATTATACGTAACACTTGTAGAGGGTCAATGCATTGACCCTCTATACACCTAGCTACCCAGTATCTTGGATGCTTCAGTAGTTAATCGCCCATCACCTCTTGCAACGCCGGTGCAATCTGGCGCTTGTGGAGGTCCTCCGGTTTAACGCGATGCACATTCCACACCAAACCGAGTTTTTCGAGGCCACGGATAATATAAGCCGAGATGTCGATCTGCCACCAACGCAAACCGTGGAAAGCTGAGCGCGGGAAGGCGTGATGGTTATTGTGCCAGCCCTCGCCGAATGCGAGTAATCCGACGATAAAATTGTTGCGGCTAGCATCACGTGTGTTGAAGTCGCGGCGACCAAACGTATGACAGATCGAGTTAACACTCCATGTGATGTGGTGGGTCAGGAAAATCCGTACCAATCCCCCCCAGATCAACCCACTCCAGCCGGCAATGAGGGTTGGGATAATAATACCCAGCGCGGCCCATAGCCACCACGTTTTCGTTACCCACACGATGGTCGGATCCTTCGTCAGCCATTTGCCGTACATCTCGATATTGTGTTTGTGGGTGAAGAGCCAACCTACATGTGAATGCCATAGGCCTTCGAGTGGGCTGTGTGGATCATCTTCATCATCGGAGTGGGCATGATGCTGAATATGGGTCGAGGCCCACGATGTTGGATCACCTTCGAGAGCCATACATCCCATAATCAATAAGAGCGCCTTCAGCGGACGGCTCGTCTCGAAACTTTTGTGTGTGAGCATTCGGTGAAAACCGATGGTAATGCCTAGTCCTGATATGACGTACAGCGTGAGCATGAGGGTCACATCGAGCCAATCAACGTATTGTTGCCAGAGCATGACCATCGCGTAAATGGTGCCCAAAAAAGGGAGGACGACGATCAACAAGACGACAAATTTTTCGAGCGGCGATTTTTCGAGTTTGGGTTCGGTGCCAGGAACGGTGCGAGCCATAACAAAACACTCCTTAATGTTGTGGGGTATTGGTGTCGGCTAACAAAATTGTTTTGCCTATCACAAGAATAGGGGTACAGAGGGAGCGTGCGAAGTAGCCGGTGGCTAATCTTCGGTCACGATATGAGGAGGAGAGAGGATGACAATAGTCATAGGTCGGTCGATTTGCAATCTTTGCTAACCTATGGTATACTTCAAGCGTGTTGAGGGGTTGGCCCCATCGTCTAGCGGCCCAGGACGCCACCCTCTCAAGGTGGAGATCGCGGGTTCGAATCCCGCTGGGGTCACCAACGGGCCCGTCGTCTAGCGGTTAGGATGCCACCCTGTCAAGGTGGAGGTCGCGGGTTCGAATCCCGTCGGGCCCGCCAAAAAGGCGGAAATAATACCAGCCTGTAACTACCGGCTGGTATTATTTTTGGGTCTAGCATACGTTGGATCACCTGACTGGGCGTTGCCGTCGGTTGGTTATGGCTGCGCAAATACCGTCATTGCAGCCCGCAACTGAACATCTCCAGACTCAGCAAGTTCGGCAGCGCTCAGGTTACGCACTTCCGATGGCCAAAGGATCGGTACATCGGGTGGCTGTGCCACGACCCGATCCGGTTCGATCCCCTTACCACGAATTTGGCGCCCCGACGGTGTGCGCCACTCTTGTGTTCCTAAGAGCAATTGGGCGCCGTTACGGAGGCGGAACGGTGTCAAGACCGTACCGGTACCTACCGTCGTTTCTCCGATCAACACCGCCCGTCCGGCATCTTGTAATGCCCCGGCTAAAATCTCGGCAGCGCTCGCCGACCCGCCATTGATCAGGACGACGAGCGGTATATCTTGGGCAATCCCTGCTGTGTGCGTCTTAGAAATGTGCTGTGTGCCATCACGGTTACGCTCGATGAGTACCGGTGTCTCGGCGGGCAAGAACTCTCCGGCAATCGTCAATAACGTGCTGAGTAATCCACCGGGGTTATTGCGTAAATCGAGGATGATCCCCCTGATGCCCGCCGCCTGCGCTTCAGTTAAGGCCTTACGCAACCCACTGGCTGCCTGCTCATCGAACGAAGTGATGCGAATCAGGGCAATCTGATCGGGCAACATTGCCCATGTTACACTCTGGGCAGTGATCTTCGCGCGGGTAATGGTAAAGCGTAACACTTCGTCATTCGCCCGCACGACTTCAAGGGTAACCGGTGTTCCCGTCGGGCCACGGATGCGTGCGACCAACTGTTCAATTGTCCAGTCCTCAACTGAGGTGCCATCGACCGTTACGATCCGGTCACCGGCACGTAAACCGGAAGTTGCTGCCGGCGATCCCTCAATGAGGTCTAAAACGAGTAACGCGCCGTTCCGTTGCCCAACGTAAATACCGATGCCCTCAAACGAGCCGGTAAGCGACTCTTGCCATTGCGCTGCTTCTGCAGCCGTCAAGAAACGGGTATGACCTTCATCACCCAATGTCGCCAGCATGCCATCAATAGCCCCTTCGAGCATGCGGTTAGGCTCGGCGGCAGCAGGATCAACATACCGTTCGCGGGCCAGTTGCCACACATCCCAAAAGACGGCAAAATCGGTGCAAACCGCAGCGGTTTCGGGGCAAGCACTGATGGTGTGAGGGCGGTTGAGCCAGATTCCCAACCAGACCCCACTACCCATGCCGCCGATGAGGGTGATCAGCAACACCGGCGTGATCAACCAGAGCGGGAGACGAAATTGTAAGAAGCGGATTAGGGCAGGCATAGCGTTATCTACGTCTCCGAACTAGATTAGGTGGTCTACATCCCCTGCCGAATCTGACGCACCGTTTCACTGTTAAGGCGCTGGATCAGCGCTAAGAGGAGCTGCACCGTTTGCTCAATGTCACGGCGGTGAACAATCGCTGATGCTGAATGGATGTAGCGCGCCGGTGGACCGATCACCACGGTTGGTACGCCCTTGCCAAAGATGTGCATCCGGCCACCATCAGTACCACCACCGGGCATCAGATCGAACTGGAGCGGGATACCCTCTTCAGCAGCGACATCGATCACCAGATGGCGGAGTGTCGCGTGTGCGATCAGTGATCCGTCGATCAAGAGTAATGCCGGACCTTGTCCCAGACGGCTCATCGCGTCATCGGGGCCAACCCCTGGTGTGTCGCCGGCGATAGCGGTATCGATGGCAATCCCGATGTCGGGTTGAATCGTATAGGTGGTGGTTGCGGCGCCACGTAAACCAACCTCTTCTTGCACATTTCCAACCCCGAAGACGATATTGGGGTGGGTGACGCCTACTAATCTGCGCAGGGTTTCGACGACAATCGCACAGCCGACACGGTTATCGATCGCTTTGGCCATCAGTAAATCGGGATTGCGCATTGGGGTAAGTGGACCGACCGGCACTACCGGATCACCGGGTCGTACTCCCCACGCAACTACTTCATCACGCGACGTGGCCCCAATGTCGATGTACATTGTTTTCTTGTCAACCAAGCGGCTGCGTTCGTCGTTGCTCAAAATGTGTGGGGGTTTGGCCCCGATCACGCCGATAATAGGACCGTTCCGACCAATCACCTCGACCCGCATGCCCAGCAGCACATGATCCCACCAGCCGCCCAGCGGTTGAAACTTGAGAAAGCCATCGTCGGTGATGCGGGTCACGAGTAGTCCGATCTCGTCAAGATGAGCAGCGAGTGCCACCCGCGGGCCGTCGGGGTTACCTGTGCGGTGTGCGATGATGCTACCTAGATAATCGATCTCGATCTCGCTGATCGGTTCAAGGTAGCGGCGCATCACCTCTCGTACCGCCCCTTCATAACCGGAGGGGCCGGGTGCAGCAATGAGATCGTCAAAGAGTTGCAGCATTGCGTCCACAGACAGTTCCTTCTGTTCATGAGCGAGCAGCAGCTAGTTGCTGATGTACCCATTGCTCGGCAGTGGCACGGTCGGTCACCGTACCGTCGAGGGTAGCCGCACGCAGATCGCGCAGCAGGCGGCCTAATTGTGGCCCCGGTGCAACGCCCATGGCTTGCAGATCGTCACCGGTGAGTGGTGGGCGCAGCGGACGCCATTCGCGCAGATAGCGTGCGGTTAGGGATGCCGTCGATGTTGTTGCAGCGTAGTGTAGCACAACAATTGTGGCCGTACTATAGCTATGCAACAGTGCGTCAAGCCGACTAGGACTGAGGGTTGTGGTAATGCTTGGTGCAAGTGAACGTAGCCGGCTCAGTTCGATCAATAAGCGCCGGAACGGCGTAGGCAGATGGTAGCGTTGCAGGATAGCCTGTAGATCGCCTTCGCTCAGATCGTAAAGTAATAAGCCGGCGATCACCAGTTCAGCCGGAGCCAGGTCGGCAATCCCAGCTTCATCATATCGGTAGCGCGCCAGTCGTTCCGCCAGCGCCGACGACCAGTGTAAGCCGGGGATGATGTGCGCGGTCACCTGCCATCGATCGGCCAGGGCCACGACTGCTGCTGGGTCGGGTTCGCTGAGAGTAAGGCATAATTCCGTTTGGATGCGTTCCGGCGTCAGGAGTGCGAGATAGCCGTTGGTAAGGGCAGTTTTCATCTGAGCAGCAGTCGCCGGTTCGGGAATGAGATGGAGGCGGGCTGCTAAGCGGGCACCTCGCAGAATCCGAGTCGGATCATCGCGCAGACTAAGGTCGTGGAGAAGACGTAGCCGGCGCGCAGCGAGATCAACAGCACCGCCGAGCGGATCGAAGAGGGGCATCGGCAACAACCGGCCATCGTCGGCTACAAGCCGGATCGCCATTGCGTTGATGCTGAAATCGCGGCGGGCGAGATCGGCGGTGAGGCATGCCGGTTGAACAACCGGTAACACAGCAGGTTGCGGATAATATTCGGTGCGCGTCTGGGCTAAATCAATTGTCCAGCGATCAACGGCGAGGGTGGCAGTGCCAAACGTCGGATGGCGGGCGGTGATCGTGCCGCCCCATGTCGTGGCCAATAGGGGAGCTAAACGATTGACATCACCTTCAACTGCGAGATCGATGTCACGTCCGATCGGTAGCTCAAGCAGCAGATCACGCACGACACCACCAACTAACCAAAGGGTGGCATCGACGGTAGCAGCTAGTTCGGCGGCGTGGGCGAGGATGTGCTGCAACGATGGCTCAAGCCGGTTGGTCAGATAATCCATAGGTTGCTTGACAGCGTGGGCATTCAATGATACGATAATGCACGCATGGGCGATTAGCTCAGTTGGTTAGAGCGCCACGTTGACATCGTGGAGGTCAGTGGTTCGAATCCACTATCGCCCACCATCTTTCTCCTTCACTTTCCATTGTATCACGCCTCATCATCACTATCGCGCGTTATAGTAAACCTCTTGCATGATAAAATAAATGAAGAACAAATCTCCGCTCGTCATATTTAGCGTCGGAATATTTTTATCTCCACTTTGTTTCCTGTTGTCGCAAGTCTTCTGCCAGTTACTACCGTCCTCCCTTGGATTGGTGCATTGGATGTATTTATTGCACTAATCGTTGTCAGTTTATTGGCAATCGCTACAAAACAGGCTCGTGGCAAAATTAGCGAGACCGTTAAATATACCAGTTCTAATTCTAATGTCTGTCAATCTTTAGCAGGGATTCCGTTATTGCTATTAGCGATATACTTCATGTTTGGAAATAAAATCCATTGGGAGATTTTACTTCCTGGTCTCGCATGGAGAGCATGGGTGCTTCTTTATTCTATTCCTTCAATGGTTGTTCTTTGGAAAAGTAAATAGAAAAATCACAATTCAAGATATTAGGTTAAGGTCTTCTGATAATTATTGCTAGAGATACGGTTGTTTGTAAATGTTTTGATGTGCTAATAATGATATTTGATTTACACATCGAGTCTTGTGTCCATTGAAAACGCCCAACAAAGTGTGCACCTGACTGGCGAGATTCTGCGGTATTTTCGGGCTTTACCGAAACCCAAACAGAATCCTGCTCCTGGAGTTTTATCTCGTCCCGCCCCACCACCACGAACACAAACCGTTCGCCGCAAGGTGATCGAACCCTGAAAAGGAACATGAACGCCGGGGCAGATGGGCGGTATCGCCTGTCGTGGGGTATCGCCTGAGCAGGCCGCTTGCGGACGATAGACGGGATGGGCGGGGCGTCTTGCCTGGTGAGTCCACCCGTGGCTCATCCTGCGGGTAACCGGCTTGGGCCGCGGTTCGCCCGCCGAGCGAAGGGGAGTGTCCGCTGCCGGGCGGATTCTCAGTCCCTGGGGTGGACCTGCGGGTGGCAACGGTCACGTGCCCGTTGGGTCTTTGCCTGGCGTGGGGAGGGAAGGTTGGCGGGTGTTGAGGTGGTAGCGCTTTACCTGCTGTTGTGCTACAACATTGGCAGATGTGATGGTTGTTGGTGCTTTGCCAGCAGAAAAAGGTATGTGAAGGCGGTGGTGTGTTGTTCCAGTCAGTGGGGTGCGCCCAACAAGTGCTTGCAGGCCGATCGCCTGTAGCGTGGGGATGTGGGCACGAGGGGCGTAAGTTTGGTAGTAGTTTACAGGTGTTGGCGTCTTGCGTATCACGGCGGCGGCTGAAGCACGGGCCGTTGACTGGCTCTTTGCGAGATTATAGAAACAGGAGATTTAGATTCATGGCATACAAACGACAAGCGGGCAAATCCACTCGTGAGATAGCAGCTCAACGTCGCAAATCTGCCTTGTAGATTGCAGGTATTGGAATTGGCATACTTAATCGTAGTAGTTTTATTTGTAAACAATGCACAGGCTTTCGGAATTGGCGGTGTTGGCATCCTTGCGCTCCTTGTTTTTATGCGCGTTTTTAGTGACTTCATCGTAGGGCAAGTGGACAGGAAAATAAAAATGGAAAAGCGAGCCATTGGCGGGGCAAAAGCCGAAGAGAAAGTTGGTGAACTAGTAGACGAGTGATCCGATGATGAATATGTCGTTTTGAATGACATTGAAAGCCCGTATGGAAACATCGATCACGTTCTTATTAGAAAAACTGTGGAATATTTTTGCTTGAAACGAAAGCGCATGGCGGCAAAGTAGAAACAGATGGAGAAACTCTTTTCGTGAATAGAAAATTACCTAAAAAGAACTTCGTTGCTCAAGCATTTCAAAACTCGTATTGGTTATGCGATAAGATAAGCAAGATAATCGGTTCAAAACCCTAGGTAACACCTATTATTGTGTTTACGAACACTTTTGTATAATCTACCAAGCCAGTAAAAGATGTCTATGTGATGAATAAAAAGCATCTATTGCCGTTGGTGCGCAAGACAAACAGGAACGACCCCATTTTGAACAAAATCTGGGAAGCCAGGGAAAAATTGCCGGTGAATTGTTGAGAAACCGGTGAGTCTTTCAACCAACGTCAGCCAACACCGTTTGCAGGCGGACACATTCGCTTCGCTCAGTGCAGGCAGCAGCTTCGTCGCTTCAGGATATGCGCCGCGAGCTAGCAAAATGGTTTTGGGGCGAAAGTGTCTTGCCTGCACCGCCGCTGCCGCGGAAACCAACCGTTCGCACGCGGTTCTCTTCCAGTCGCTTCATTTCAAGCCGATGTTTGGCGTGCACAGATGGCATCCAACGATGCAGGATTGAGACACAAACCTCTCATCGTAATAATTGGTTTCATTGCCTCGTGCATGGAGAGCATTCCTGACATTCACCAACACCCATCGTTCGTATTAATACCCGTAGTTCAGTCAACATTTTCTCCACCTCAACCAACACCCACGCCAGAGAGTTTCCACACAACAGCAGTGGGGTTTCGGTCAACGGTAGGCAATGTACTTATAGACGCCAGAGATGGCTGAGTGCAGGCTGATTTCTGGTCTCCTACACGCACTCTTATACCAGGATATAATGAAGGAGCAGTGATGTTTGAACCTGGTCTCAAAGTTGAAGTTATGGGTGCTGCTGGTAATGGCTAGAAATATGCCGGCCACCGGACGCGAGAGCAAAAACTTTATCCACCTTCGAAATCAGAGAGTGTTTTCAAGGCGCTCATTGATAAGGTTAATGAAAGCAATGAGCACATCTATGGAAGGCTTGAAGCAGCCGCAGGCCGCGCTCGTCACAATGAAGAACACGGGTGGTCGTTTATCAACCAATGTCTGAGAGATGAATATCTCTAACATAGACTGGAAGCTGTTATTGTTTTGGGAGAGATTCCAAACGATACATCCTGCCAACTGTTATGCCGCGTTCTGACCGATAATCAGCAGCATCCTGAAATTCGCGCCGGAGCTGCTTGGGCGCTCGGTGAACTTCACAACAGCTTGGCTCTGAGTGTTCTGATCGTATAGTTTTTCTGCCGTAGATAAAGGTATTTGCCTCGAGGCTGCCAGGGCTCTCGCGAAATTGGCCTCACGTTTTACTGGGAAGATCTTGGATGAGTTTCCTCGGGCTGCTCCAGATAAACGGCCGGGCATAGCGTGGGCATTGAGCAAGTCAGGGAAGTTCGAACTTGAGAACTTGCTAAACGTACTCGTTGATGAGGACACCCGTCAATGGGTATCATACATCCTTAGCACGAAAGATCAGCAACGATGCATCGATCAGATAGAGAAACTGAAGGGGCGAGACTCAGAGGTATATTTCGCCGTAACAGTCCTGTGGAAGATCATGACGAGTTGGGTTTACAACCTGGAGGAATACTGATGAAATCTCTGCCGGAGCCGCTCTATACAATTCACTATGGAAGCAGCCTATGTTGGTAATGCTCTTGAATTCCTGCAGGGACTTCGCGATGAGAGCATCGACCTTGTGCTCACTTCGCCACCTTTTGCCCTGCAACGTCAGAAAGAATAATGTTGACCAGGACGAGTATGTAGATTGGCTGTTATCGTTCACCATCGAAATAAAACGTGTACTCAAAAGCACAGGCAGTTTTGTACTGGACCTTGGAGGTGCTTACTGCAATACTATACCGGCATTTATCTACAAAACCAGGATTACATAACCTTTATTGAAAGGTTTTGGAACAACACAAGTTGCAGTCTTTTGGTTTTTGTAGATTTGGGTGAATTGAACGTATCTTCACGAGATTGGCTCGTGCCAGATTGATGGGTTCGGAATAATATCTACTTGGTGTACAAGTCTTACTTGGACAAGCACGGTGGTAAATTGCACCCACAACCAAGACTCAACGCATCATTTCGTAGGCGAGAGCAGACTAAAAGCGTGGTAAGATCGATGAGGTATTCTTGACGTCTTCGGGTAGGAGTTTTACAATTTCAGCAAAGGTAGGGTTTTTCAACCGTACAGTCGCTTGCAGAGCGTTGAGCGGCTATCGCCATACGTAAAATTGTGTCGTATACCTCAGAAAGGGATGTCTGATGAATTTTATTATGCGTCTGGTCGACAATCGTGATCCTGCTTCTTTGGCGGCTAAGTTCAGGCGACGAAGATTTGAAAAGTTCAAAGATTTGATACAGAAACTCCCGAGACCAATCAAGATACTAGATGTGGGTGGAACTGAAACCTTCTGGAAAGTAGTTGGCGTTGGGGAGATGGAACACGTCGAGATCACCCTGTTAAACTTACAACTCGTCCCAACGAGTCTTCCCGGTTTTCGGGCTATCGTCGGAGACGCAACCGATCTTTCGCAATTTAGCGATGGGTATTTTGACGTTGTGTTTTCAAACTCTGTGATAGAACACCTCGGTACTTATTCGAATCAAAGTCGAATGGCTAAAGAAGTACAAAGGGTCGGAAAGTGCTACTGGATTCAGACACCAAACTATTACTTTCCCATTGAGCCACACTTTCTCTTTCCTGGTTTTCACTGGTTGCCTTTGAAGGCGCGTGTCTGGCTAGTCGCGCATTTTGATTTAGGTTGGTATAAGAGAGCAGAGAATGTGGAAATGGCAAAGGAAATAGTGCAAAGCATACGATTGTTGAAAAAAGAAGAATTGCTCAAATTATTTCCAGGCGGAAAATTGTATTACGAAAGACTATTTGGATTGGTTAAATCATTCGTTGTTTATGATGGTTTTTGAACGGTGAAGAAAAAACAGATCTGGAGATCCACCCAACTCGCGGCTAGAGCCTACGACCACCGTCGGCGGTGCCACTTAGCTGCAACCCGTTAGGCGCACAAATGTCCGTCTAGGAGCGGCAGCCACCCCGCCAACCGGAGTGACAGGCCCACCGCAACCGTCCCCGCCCCAGGAGCTGGAGTCTGTATCGGCACAGACGTAAATGTTTCATACTGAGCTTCAACCTATTGCTGCGATGTACAATTTGGAACTTCAATCAGGTGCTACCATGACTTTTGCAAGAGTGCTGGTGTTTGCTATTGTTGCCGTCGCCTTGTTGACGATAGCGCAGCAAACGTATGCCCAACCGCCACCCATCGCTTGTCCAACTAACCAAACCGTTGTCCTCAGTGGCACCAATGCCCCACCACAGCGAAGTTTAGTTGTCGTCTTTGCCGGTCAACCGGTCGGCGGTGGCTTTAGCGATGCTGCCGGTCATTGGCGTATCCCATTGCGCGTCAACGAACCTCCTGGGATTTATCCGGTTACTGTACAGGTGCGGGGTACTGAACAGGTCGTGGCGAGTGTTCTTTGTTATGTTGATGTGTTCCTACCGATGCTGGCTACCGGCGGGCCGACGGAGCCGTCATTTACCGCTACTGCAACCGCTCGATCATCTACTAATCTGACAACCACACCCACACCGCTTCGTCCTACTCAGACCTTCACCGCTATGCCGCGGACACCTACAGGACTGCCGGTGACGAACACACCGACGACAGCAGTTACGATGGTGCCCGTCACACCAACCACGGTAGCTACCGTAACGCCGACGATAAGGGTGACAAGCGTGACTGCCACCGTAACGCCCACTGCAATAGGTGATACTAGCGTACCTACCCGCACCCCGACGCTAGTTCCGGCTAATCTAGCGGTGAGCTTGGCAATCGTACCGTATGATCCCGCAACATCAACTTCGTTGAATGATGAATATGTGCAGATTCGCAGCGAAGAAACTATCGATCTGAGTATTGCCGGTTGGCGCATTGTCAATATTTCACGCTCAGACCGACCGACATTTATCTTTCCAACCTTCATTCTGGCCCCTGAAGTTGACGCCTATCTTTATACCGGTAGCGGTACCAACAATTTTGCCACCGGCGACTTCTATTGGGGACGGAATGCGGCTGTTTGGCGTAAAGGTGATATTGCTCATTTGCTCGATGCGCAGGGTAGGTTGGTAAGTGCGTATCAGGTACCGTGAGCGTCGCTACCGGTGAGAGCACCATAACGGAACGTGCGTCGAGATAACGTCGCTTGACATTGCCCATTCTGTTAATCAGCTATCCTGGGCATGTTCCCTGCCTGGGCTGTGCGATTCCTGTCAGCTCGTAGCCCCACAGGCATCACGTTTCCGACCGGCTCAGGCTCCCCTCTTCCGCGAATGCTGCTAGTACCTAACGAACCCGTTACGAAGCGGGCAGGTGCAGTTGTCGACCGTGGCAGATTGAGCGTGGCGTTGTGGTCACGATCATGAATCGCGTTGTTCCCACCACAGATCGCATCACGGTGGCGATGTGGATACCGCTGACCGGTCCATGATCTACGTGTCGGAGCATTTAGCATTGCTGTCATCTAAGCGCACCATACCACTGCCCACGTCGCTGATAGTATGGGTGAGAGTGTTGTTCACCAACATCCCTTAGCCAGGTACGTCCTCAATCACCAGCGTTGGTTTTCGCAGCAGAGTCGTGTGGTGAGCCTGTGGCGAATATCGGTGCGGATGTGAGCAAGGTACGCGGGCAACCGTGCCCGGTGAAAGCCACGTGCTGACGGTTGTTGGAGACAGGCCATCGCGGACAGTTGGGAAATCTGAAGTTGAGCGCACAACCTACCCTTCGTTTGGTTGCTAATCGTGCTGTTAAGGCGACGGCTACGAACGTGAGCCTGCACAGCTCTACTGTACGCGGTGTGCGATACGAGCACTGGTCACCGGTGTCAACCTGCCTGCGAGTTCTTGGCACTGCACGGTCTTCGCCGTTCTGGTTGGACGCATAACGCTTTCCGTATAACTATGATACGCTATTTAAACGATGCGCAATACGAGCGTCCAGCTCCCGATTCCGGCAAATGTTTGATCTAACTATCTAGACCGCTACCGATAATCGCAGAGGAAATAGTCTTGCCTGCATTTTCTGGATGCTTTTCATTCCTGTGAAGGCTGAACGCCGGCTCATCACACTCGCTTGAAGGGATATGAGTGCACGAACCATCAAACGGTTGCGGTCATAATACCATGAGTCAACTTATGACCGACATCATCACCATCACAAAATTGTAAACCCCATGCACGATTGCTGCTGTGGTTGTATTGGTATGCTTTCGCACAAAGCCGCATGCTATCCCAACCACAAATACCACCAGCAACGCATCCCAATGGTACTGGAATGCATGCAGGCTGGTAAAGAAGAGATTTGAGAGCCAAAGGCCGAGTCGTGGCTGCAAGACACCGCGCACACCTAACTCTTCACCAAGACCGGCAGTAATGCCGATCACCACGGCCCCAATTGGGCTAATCGCAAAGGCCATCAATTCGCCAAAGGCTTCATCATCGGTCGTCGACCATCCTAATGCCTGCCAGAGCGTCTCTATCAGTGGCAAGGCAATTGTTATCAGTCCGGCTAATCCTAATCCGATACCGACTCCTAACAATCCTTGGCGAAGTGTAGGCCGCACGAACCCTAAACGCGCTAGGGTCTCTGTCAGATTGCGTCGAACACCGAACCCTACGGCAAGCAAGGAGGCTGGGATCGTCCACACTAAGCCATATATCTGGTTGCGCAATTGCTCATCGTTGTTCAGGTCGCTGAAGGCATCGCTACCGACCATATTGACTAACGCGAGCAACGGTGGTTGTCCGGTGATAAGTAAGGGTACGAACATCATCAGCGTGATAATGACGATGGTGGTGAGTGCAACGGTATGAACAAACGATGAAGGATTGATAGGAATGAAATGGGCTAATCTATGCCGTATCGATGGTAGCAGAGTTAGAAGGCCGAGTGCGATAGCACTCACGATACCAATAATGAGCAGCAAGACAGGTAGAACTGCCGGTGGCGATAAGCTCGGTGGTTGATCGGGATTCAACCCTCCCGGTGGGATATCAAGCAGGCTGGCTACGCCGAGAATAAAGGTATAAACGGAGACAGTACCGATCAACAGCGTTGCCCATATCCCGGTAGCAATCCATGCCCAATTGAATTGAGTGCCGGCAAAATAGGCGAGAATGGCTAAACCGGCAAATGGCAAGACATTAAAGCTGGCAGTGATAAAGAGAGCGAATTCACCGCCAAGATTAGTACCAATACCGATCAACAAAATATACAGCGCGATACCACCGATCCAGAGAC
The DNA here is from genome assembly GCF_049970315.1 of Chloroflexus sp. Lineage (GTDB taxonomy): Bacteria > Chloroflexota > Chloroflexia > Chloroflexales > Chloroflexaceae > Chloroflexus. The sequence goes on along the minus strand of NZ_JBMFNE010000001.1, from coordinate 12,440 downwards.
CTGGACGGTGTGTAGGCGGTTGTTCATCGGTAATGACGAGAGGTTCTATCATACAGAGTATCCTTTTGCCTAAACCGGATTGCAAGGGTAGTATGCCAAAGATACGTTTGTCATGCAAGTGACGGAGCGGGAGTGTAGTAAGGTTGTCAAGCCTGACCAAGGAGACAGATAAAGGGTTCACCGGGTACCATTTCGCTCACCGCTTCAACTTGTAACCACCGGTCTCGATCTGGTTCTGACGATAGTGTCGTCGGCAATTCTGCCAGGATTGTCATTCACTATAGCTATATCAATAGTATGCCCCTGCCTGCGTGCTGTCGGTTTCCCAGGAATGTGAGAGAAATGGTCGGAACCATCGACACCGGACACGCGCACGACACAGCGTGGAATGATGATAGCGACGATCTGATCAACGGCTACATGATATCGTCTTCCATACCGATACCTTACAAAGGCGGTTGCCGGGCAAGACCGTCAGCGTGGTGATGTCCAGACCGTAAAAACGAACATTAGTTCGGTAGATTCTACCTATCGCTAGGGGAGTCAAATGCTCCGGCAACCCCTTGTGTGCCGCCAGATCGCGCTACCGGCATTGCTAGATACTCATCCCCCATCGCTAGGGGAGTCAACACTCTGGCAGGGTATACCGGTGTGGCTTTGCTGTCGGCTGGTTGGCGCCGATCTCGCCTTATGCTCATCTTCAACAGTCTCGGGTAAAGAGCACTGCCAGTCTGCCGCACTGTAGCTTATCAAGGCTGATACTGGCTACAGAAGGTTCCCTCAAAGGTAGCTTCTTCATCGACGATGTGAGTCTCTACGTCTGCGGAGAAGGTTAGAAAGTGTTCAGCTTTGCTTCTGGCGCTCCGGTGGGCGACTGAGCTTGGCCGTTAGGCGGAACAATATGCCAGAAGGTTTGTCTTGACAGATCATATCTGCGACAAAAAGGGAAACAAGAGAGGGCGAGTTACGAGCTATAGTGAAAAAAGCTGGATCAATAGTCGGAGATATTCTTCTCATCTTTTGCCGGTGTTCTTGCCATTAGATATTATGGCTTTATACCAAACTTCTGTCCATGGGCAAGATCATTGTTATGATAACATCTCTAGCATTACAATAGTCACTATAAATTACAAGATTTGTAGTGGTATTTATTTTAACCAGGAGTAGAAATACCTTTTGCGAGAACAATTCAGCGTCAGATAAGATTTTTAAAAGTATTGGTTGTCGACTTGATGACGGTCTTCGTTATTTGTATAGGATTTAAATTTTTATTATTTTTTAATAAACATTTTCATCATTTCAAAAGATATTCTCTAGATTTATTTAATTTTGTCTATTATTGTTAATTTTTTATTTAGTATAAACTTATCAAAATTTGATTTGTTTAGTTATTTATATTTTGATCCTAACGAATTTCATTCAATTAACTATAGATTGACTAATAAAGTAGTTATTAATATAATAATTTTGATCCAATTTATTACATTGTTTATAGTAAAAAATTATTAAAGCTTTTCACTATAAAAAATATCAATTTCAGTTCAAAATCTTCCGATGTCACGGCATAAATATATTTAGGCAATAACATTGTTCACTACGGTTTCAACCATTTTACGGTGACGGACTTAAAGATAGCGCTCCCACGGAGTAGTGGCCGTTTAGAGTTTTTGCATCGAATGGAGTGCAGGTAGCCACCTGCCGTCATCCCAGGCCCAGCAGGTGACGCACCGCCTCCTGGAAGCCAGCACAGTTCTCCACATCCACCACATAGCTTGCGTCCTGGTGGATGCTGGCCCGCCACTCTGATAGGCTGTGGCGCATAGCATCCAGGATGAGCGCGGCTGCGATCAGCACACCCTCCAGCAGGCCGCCAGAACCTGGCGTTCGCAGGCCGGGTCGGTCAGCCGCAGTATGAGCATATCGTCCTAGGCAGGGTACACCGTGCTGATTCCCAGAAATACGAGGTCGCTGAAATATCGTGGAGACCTCTACGGGTATGCCCAGGGCCGATGACCCAGCTCTGCCCGGAGTCTAGGTCCGCGTGCGGCTACCTTGGGACAGTAGTTCAGCTCCTAGATGATGACCAACACCTGTTGACACTTGGACTCGCGCAGCTGGGGACATTGTTGACGACCCGGCAGACGCTAGAGGAGGAGACGCGCTTAGGTGGGCGATGCCCTCTCCTCATGGCGTTGTGTCCCGGACAATAGCCGGTTCAGATTTGCGCGGCACAAGTGGGGGATTTTGGGCACACTTCAAAGTAGCACCGAGGAAAAGGGATTTGTCAAACAGAAACGGAAGGTAACTGCCTACCCATTTTCCGGGAAATGAGTTAACCTATCGCCATGGTCGAGAATCTGCTGGAAATCGACGCCCTGCTCAAGCGATTGACTTCGCTGGAAGCCGAAATTGCCCGCCTGCAAGCCGCGAATGCTTGTCTGCAGGCGGAGAATAGCCGCTTGCAAGCCGCGAATGCCGAATTGCGGCGTCAGCTGGAGCTGAACAGCGGAAACAGCCACAAGCCGCCGAGCAGCGATGGGTATCGAAAGAAGCGAGTGCAGCCGGCCTTGCCCAAGGGCGAGCAGCGGGCGATGGGCGGCCAGTTGGGGCACACCGGCGCGACGCTGCGCCAGGTGGCGCAGCCTGATCGGGTGCGGGTACATTTGCCAGAGCGCTGTCAGGGTGGTGGGCGGGAGGGTGCCCCGAACGAACGGCACGCGGTGGTGAGCCGGCACCAGGTGTTCGCCATTCCGGAGCCGAAGCTGGCAGTGACCGAGCATCGGCTGGGGCTGCACGAATGCTGTGGGCAGCAGCAGCTGGGAGCCTCTCCGGCCGCAGTGGGTAGCCAGGTGCAGTATGGGCCGGGGGTGCGGGCATTGGTCGTGCAGTTGTCGGTGGCTCACAAGATGCCGTTGGCCCAGATTGGCAGTCGGTTCAGCGACCGGTATGGCTACGCACTGAACGACGCGACGGTGGCGGCGCCGCAGGAGCAGCGGTGGCAAGCTGCGGTGGCTGATTTGGACGAGATCGGCCTGCGGGTTGGTGGGCGACTGCAATGGTGGCACACGGCGAGCGACGCCCAGTCCCCCGATTTGGTTGTACATGCGCAGCGCGGCGACCAGGCCTTGCGCAGGGCGTCTTCGATCTTGCCCTTGTTCACCGGCTGGGCCATTCATGACCATCTGGCGGCGGATTACAAGTTCCCGCAAGCGCCACACGGGGCCGGCAATGCGCACATTTTGCGTGCATTGCCGGGCTTGGTGGACAACGGGTCGTCGTGGGCCGGTGCCATGCACACCTGCCTGTTGGAACGCCATGACCAGGCTCGCCCTTTGCCAGGGGAGGCGGCGACAGCGGCACAGCAACGGGATCGGCACATTCTGAGCCAGGCTGAGCAGGAAGCGCCACCCCCTCAACCCCAGACGGGCAGAGGAGGTCCGACAAGCACGCCGGGGCGGAAGCTGCTCCGCCGTCTGACCGAGCATGCGGAAGCCGTTCTGGCCTTCACGCGGGGAGGGCGTGCCGTTCACCAACAATCAGGCCGAACGCGACGTCCGCCCGGCAAAGGTCAAGCAGAAAGTGAGCGGTTGCTTTCGCACGGACCAGGGAGCAAGAGGCTATGCTCGCTGGCAAGCGCTGATTTCCACCTGCCGCAAACAGGGGTGTACTGGCTTTGGGACGCTGCGCAGCCTCTTTGTCCATCACGCAGTCTCCCTACTCGCAGGAGGGTAGGCAGTTACAACGGAAGAGAAAATTACATCTGGGTCCGACCGGGTCGTTGTTCTGCTACATTCAGTTACAATGGTAGCAAAACCCGCTCCAATTGCCTTTCAACCCTGTATACAAGCACGTATGTGTGGAATAAAATCTTACGACGTTATACTGTTCCAGTCGAACCATCTCCAGGATCGACCCCATCTCACTCACCGAATCATAGCCCACTTTTCTGCGGAGCCGGTGGTCATAGTGGCTGGAGCCGGATATGGCAAAACTGGCCTCCTGCATTTGCTGGCTCAGCACCTCCCCAGCGTCTGGTTGCCCCTTTCCTCAGCCGACCAAGACGTAGCCTACCTCTCTGCGCGGTTGGCGCCGCACCTGGAAGACGGCCGTTCCCTGCTTCTGGATGACTTGCATGAGTTGGAGGGTGCGCAGGAAGCCATTACATGGCTGGAGCAGCAGATTCGTGCACGGCCAGGTTGCTGGGTGCTGAGCGGCCGCCACATTCCCGTAGTCTTGCAGGCCGCCTTAGATAACGCCTCGCCCTTGGTGCTGGACGAGGACGACCTGATGCTCTCTCCTGCCGAGACGGCCCTCTGGCTGGCTCCCGCGGGCTATAGTGAGGTAGAGGCTCAGGCCTGGCACGCCTACACCCGGGGTTGGCCCCTGGCGGTAGCCGTGCTGGCCCGCCTGGCGGCTCACTTTTCCGTACCCCGCGAGCAACTGGTCGGCACCCTGGAGACCTACCTGCATGAGACTCTCTTTGCCCGTCTGTGGGCTGAGCAGCCGCCAGGCGTGCGCAGGCTCTTGCAATTGAGCAGCGTCGCCCTGCGCTTCAACCGGGCGCTGGCCGAGTACCTCTGGCGGTGGGCCGAGGAGGCGGATGCTTTCCAGGATGCCTGGACAGCGATCTTTGCGCGCCGGCTTTTTGTGGAGCCAGCGGAACAACCGGAGCAATGGCGCTATCATCCCCTCTTCCGGGACTTTATGCGCGCGCAGGAGACGCAGGTCGAAACGGTGGCACGCACCGTCATGACCTGGGCGCGGGAACAAGGTGATTGGGACCTGGCAATAGAACAGGCCCTTGCCGAAGAGCTGTGGGAGGATGCGGCTGCACTGCTGGAGGTCATACCCATGCAGGTCATCTGGCATTCCGGTCGAGTGCTCACCTTGAGACGCTGGGTGCTCAGTCTGCCGCGTGCCGTGTCCCATGCACATCCCATGCTGCTGGCCCGCCTGGGCATAGAACTATGCCGGGTAGGTGCTGTGGCGGAGGGCGCCAAGTGGATCGAAGAGAGCGCGGCCTTGCTGGAAGCCCGGGAAGACCCCGAATCCCTTTTCCGCGCCTGGCAGACCCGAAGTTACCTCAGTTTTACCACCGGCCGCTACACAGAGGCCATCGCCCGCGCCCAGACCGTTCTGTCCTGGGTGAGCCACCCCAAACAGCGACTGGAAGTCCTCACTCGTCTGGGCAATGCCTACGCTTGTAGCGGTCAACTGCCCGCCGCGCGCCTGGTCTACCGGGAGGCAATTCGCCTGGCAGAGGCGGTCGGCGACCAAACTTACGCCGTCTTTATGCGGGACAACCTGGCGGCCAACGTGCTGGCGCCCATGGGGTACCTGCCCCAGGCCGCCGCGTTGTTGGAGCAGAACCGCCCCTTCTACGATCGGGAAGCTCGCCCGGCTAACCAGGCCATCCACCTCGAGGGTTGGGCCACCCTGGACATCGAGATAGGCGATTGGGAGCGTCTGCAAGCCCGCCTGACCACGATTGACCACCTTCTGTCCCAGGTGGAAGCCCCCGCGGGGAGCGCCCTTTTCTGGCTCTACGCTTTCAAAGCGACCCTGGCGATCGCCCAGGGCGCATGGGAAACGGCCGAGGCGCACTTGACCCAGGCCGAAGCCTGGCATGTGAACCGGCCAGACCGCCTGCTGGCGCTGGCTCAACTACGAGCCTGGCTCGCCCGCCGTCGGGGAAGGCCGGATGAGGCGGTGCAGGTGGCCGAGGCCGCCCTGGCCCAACCGTGGCAAGAGCCACTCCCCCGGGGGCTGGTAGCTCTGGAACGGGAGATCGCGCTGGAAGAGCAAGCAGCCCGCGCACCGCTCACGCTCCATCCAGACCTGCACGCTCTGCGTCAGGCGCGGGCCATGCCGCCCCTGCTGCGGTTACGGGCGCTACTGCTCTGTCGCTGCTATCGCGCCGGACAGATGGACGCCGCCCGGCGGCACCTGCAAGCGTTGAAGGCCGTGCTGAACCGCTTGCCTCACCTGCGCCCCGTGCTCACCGACCGGGACCCAGAACTGGGACACCGGGCCTGGCGTGTGGCCCTGCTGCTGGGCGACGAGGAGGAGGCCGTCCCGGCGTTGGGGCGCATCAGCAACGTAGCCGGGCTGACCGACCTGTTGCACCATGCCGACCCGGCCGTGCGCCGTCGTGCGGCTCAGGCCCTGGCTGCCACACGGCGGGAAACGGCTATGCCACCCCTACACGCGATGCTGGAACAGGAGTGCGACCCCGGCGTGCGCCGGGCCTTGGAGGAAGCCCTGGCCCAGTTGGAGGCTGCACCTCCCCCGCCCCTGCGAGTGCAGTTCTGCGGCCGCTTCCGCGTCTGGCGGGGCGAGGAGGAGATCCCCGATCACGCCTGGCCACGGCCGGCCGTGGTGCGCCTCTTCCAGTACTTCGTTCTGCATCGGGGGCAGCCCCTTCTCCGTGACCGCATTCTGGAAGACCTGTGGCCCGATCAGCCACCCCAACGCTCAAAGTCCCTTTTCCGCCGGCTGCTGAGCTGGATGCACCAGGTGCTGGAGCCGCACATGCGCCCCCGGGGTCCCTTCCGTTACTTCTCCGTGGCCTGGGAGGTCTACACCTTCGACCCATTGGGCCGTGTCTCGGTGGACGTGGAGTGCTTCGAGCGGGTGGTGCGGGAGGCGTTGCAAGCACGGGATCTCCCCGACCTGCCCCCTGTGCCCGGCGAGTTGCTGGAAGTTTTGGAGGCCTGGCAGCCGCCGGTGAGCGCCGCGCTGTACGAGGCTTGGTGGCTGGAGCGGGCGGAGCGCTGGCAGCAGCTGTACGCGCAGGGGTGCCTCTACGTTGCCCAGGCCTACCTGGTGCGGGGCGCCCTGCAACATGCTGTGGAGTGGAGCGACCGGGCCATCGTTGCGACCCCCTGGCTTGAGGAAACCTATCAGATAAAGATGCGTGCTCTGGCCCGGCTGGGCCAACGTAGCCAGGCCCTGGCCGTCTACGCTGCGGCGCGCCGGGCTTTGGCCCAAGAGTTGGGCATCCTCCCTTCCCCTCTCACCGAGCACTTGGCCGAACGCCTCCGCCAGGGCGAGCTGATCTGAGGGCGCGATAGCCTAAGGCCTATCGACGCATCGCACCAAGGCGGCTGCGGGCAATGCCCTTGAGCCGATTACGAGTGTCGCGAGCAATCCGCCGACGGCCCTGCGTCGTGGACAGCCCAGCGATCTGCTCGTTCACAATTTGTTCCTACCCTTACGCTACATTTCGATCAGGAAACTCAAAACACCTTTTGTACCAGATGGACAACAAAGGCCAATAGCGCAGGACAGGGTTTGGCAGCTCTTCTCGTAGAAGAGACCGGTCATTTCGCAGAAGAGACCGGTCAGGTCTCTTTGCGCCTTTGGAGAGCAGCGGGAGATGACGACGGGACCACACGCCATGGCTCATATACAAACGTCGAAAAGCTTTGGGTCTAGGAGGGCTTGTTATGACGAATCTCCTCCTTTTATTGCCCATGGTTCTTGGGCCATTTGCCTACTTCATCTTGATGGTCATCGTGCGTTGGCACGCTGTTGCGGTCCCCACCCGTCGTTTGGCTCAAGCCCAGATTGAAGGGCTCCGCCAGCGGTGGAAGCAGGAATGTGTCTCGCCCGCGACGCAAGACGCGGAGGAGCAGGCTCTGGGCGAACGAATCGAACGGTTGCTGGAGCAGGCGGAAACGGTACTGAGCGACTCCATCTTGGAGAAACTGCTCTGGCCCCGAGGCGCGGAGCTCCAAGCCTGGCGTCTCATTCACGACGCCGAATCCCTGATTGCCCTGGTCATGGACCAGGAGCTGGCCAAAGAGAAGTTGGCCCAGATCCAGCCTAAATCCGCCCAAGATCCGGTCTCCGTGCCACCAGCCCGGGCCAATAACTCTACCAATAACGACATTCGCAAACGACTGTACTGGGAACTACGCCGGTCTTACGACGAAAAGGACACCAACTTCGCGAGGCTCTCCACAACGCATGCCAAGATCGCCTGGCTGACATACGTGGGGCTGGTGTTGGTCGGCCTTTTCCTGGCGCTGGGGCCGGGTCATCTGCAGGAGCTTCCCGCCTGGATGTTGTTCGGCGCCCTGGGGGCTTTGCTGAGCCGTTGCCTTCGGTTTTTGAAAGCAACACAACTCCCCACGGAGTACGGCGTCTATTGGATCCTGCTCTTTCTGGCGCCGGTCTACGGCGCCCTGGCCGGCATCGCCGGCGTGCTGCTGTTCCACCTATTGGTCGAGATGAAGATCCTATCCTCGGATACATTTGGCAGCCTCTCGTTGAACCAGGCAGCCGGGATGTACGGCCGCTTCGCCCTGGCCGCGCTGGCCGGTCTCTCCGAACGCTGGTTAGACCAATTGATAACCCAGGTTGAGGAGAAGAGTTTACAGACACTTCAAAAAGAAAAAGAAACGAGCGCGGAAGAACCGCCACGGCAGGACAGGAAGCAAGACGACCCTAACAAGGTTTGGGTACCAGGATCACGGGCTCGGTGAGCGGGATGTAAACCTTACCAACCTGTTCCCTCGCCTACAGGAGGGAGGCCGGAGAAAGAGGGTTTTCCTGTAGCCGGAGGGCCGTTTGAGAAAAGGAAGCAAAATCGTGAAGCGCAGCATCTTTCTGATCGTCACAGGCGTCGGCATGACCCTGCTGGGACTGTCCGGCATGGCCTTTGGTGGGTGGTTCTTCTGGCACGCCGGCGGCTGGTGGCAAGAGGTTAGTGCGCTCCTCGTCTTCTTAGCAAGTTTTATCCTCTTTGGAGCAGGCTTATGGGCCACTCAGGAAGGATTCATTGCAACGGCCGTGGCGCAGCGGCAGGTGACAGTCGAGCCACTCGAGGCACGCTTGGGCCAGGATCTAAACGTGCAGGCCATCCTCACACCTCGCCGCACCCTGCAGGCCGGGCCGGTCGTTTTCACTCTGGTCGGACGGGAGCGGATACGAATCCGACAAAGCCACCGCTGGATAAGGGAGAAAACCGCTGAGCCGGTCAACCTGACGACCACTCTGGCCGAGGCGGTTACCCTGTTGGCGGGCCACCCCCAGACCTACACGGCCCGACTCACCGTCCCGCCCGAAGCCATGCCCTCCTTCTCTCGGGACGAATCCCTCGGCGAGGCGTGGGCCTTTGAATGGTTCGTGCGCTTTCGGCTGGGCCTGCCCCGGCTGCCGGATGTGGAGGAGGAGATTCCCATCCGGGTGGTACCTGTCCGCGTCGCAGCCGGGCCGCTGGAAGTTCTTCCCGAGGAATTCGGCTCTGTCTCGGCTCCGCAGACATCGGAGCCCCTGCGCCTAGTCGTGGACCGTACAACCCTGACCGTGGGTGACGTGTTCTCTGGCCGGGTGGCCTGGCAAGGGGAATTGGGCGAGCAGCCAGGTCGTGGCCTGCGGGTCGAACTGGGCTACCGTGCACTGGCCGGTGAAAAGCCCTGGGAGCGGCGGCGCTGGGAGCACGTAGCGGCCCGGACGGCAGCTTTCGAGCCCACACCCGGCCGGGAGTGGCCGTTCACCCTCACTGTCCCTCTGGAAGACCCTATCACCTACACCGGCGCCCTCTACCGGGTGGAGTGGTTTGTGCGGGCAGTGCTGGACCGTCCGCTCATGCCGGATGTACGGGTAGAACTCCCCGTGCAGGTCCTGCCCCGGATTGAGGAGGGGATCAGGTCGTTGGCGGAGAAACGGGTAGCTTCATTCTAAGTCTGTGGAATGGGAGATAGGCCATGAACAAGCGGAACGTGCGAGTAGGACGGCAATTGTGGTGCCAGCTGTTGCGGGCTGTACTTGTACTTGCGATGGCGGCGGGATTGTGGGCAAGCGTTTTCCACGAGCTTGCTCGAGCACAAACCAGCTTCACGTTGACGATAACAGGCATGGGCCTTGGAAGTGGGGTGGTCTCAAACGCTTTCGGCATTAACTGCACGATTACTGCGGGAGTACCTTCAGGCAGTTGCACGCAGAGCTACCCATCAGGAACCTATGTGTCACTGAACGCTATACCTGCGCCTGGTTCTGCTTTTGTGCGCTGGCTGGGTGACTGCTCCGGCACCTCCCCCAACATTATGGCAGGTCCCATCGACCGGAACATGACCTGTACTGCCTGGTTTGCGCCACCGGTAACGGTGTTTGAAGAAGGGTTTGACCAAGGCATTCCCACCACATGGCAGATTGTGGACGGAGGGAATAACGCCGGCAACCAGGCGGCCCGAACCTGGACCACCAACAACCCCGGCAACCGCAATTTCGGCCCACCCTTCGATCCGCCGTTCGCCATCGTGGATTCGGATGCCGCCGGTCCCGGCGCTACGCAGGACGAGCAGTTGATCACGCCCTGGATCTCCGTGGCATCGTGCCCGGGGAAGGTGTTCGTCTCCTACGCCGATTACATGCATGGCGGGAAGGTTGAGCTCGCCGACACAGACATCTTGACCGGCACCACCTGGGTGCGGCTTCACTGGTGGAGTGGTAACAGTTTTCCGGTTGGGCCGCAGATAACAACTCTCCACCTGACACCCAAGCTGGGCGGCGCCACCTCCTTCCGCCTGCGCTGGCACTATTACAACACCAGTAATGAGTTGTACTGGGCGATTGACAGCGTGCGCGTTTTCTGTGAGCCGCCTATCCCTCCAGGTGGCTATCCGCTCTACCTGCCGCTGGTGGTGAAAGCGCCGTGAGAGATCAAGGCGGTCGGAAACGGGATGGGTGAAGGCCAGGCTTTCGCCCTCCCCGAAGATCTAATAAGCAGAGGTCAGGCTATGGGTGGTCATCTAACGATATTCAACCATTCAGATCAAGGCAGGCGAGCACAGCCGCAGCGAGCCGTATTGGTCCTGACGGCCCTGCTCGCACTGATGCTGGGCGGGTGGTGGGGGCTTCCCCTCACGGGAGCCTCCGGCGGGCCGGCGGCGGTCTGCCAGGTCGCGACGAGCACCGCAGCGGCTGGAACCCGCTTCCAGCGAAGCTACGGTCTGGCAGGGAGCAGTGAGACGATCCGCACGGTGCTACCTACTTCCGATGGGGGCTTCCTGCTGGTCGGGCAAGTTGGGGAAGTTTATCAAACATCCTCGCTTTACCCTTACGTCGTTAAGGTGGACGCTGCGGGGAATGTGCAGTGGAGCCGGACGTATGGGGACGGGAACCAATGGACCGGCAGCGCTGTGGCCGCCGCGGATGGGAGGTTCTGGCTGGTCAGCTCGCTGATCAGCTCTACCGACCGCGACATCTACCTGGTGAAGATGGATGCGGACGGGAACGTGCAGAGGGCCATCACCTACGACATAGGGGCTATTGAGGGAGCAAGCACCATCCTGGCCACCTCGGACGGTGGTTTTCTGCTGGTGGGCAGCACTTCGCCTGGCTACCCCTCTCCTTCTCAGCCGCTGGTGGTGAAGCTGGACGGTTCAGGCAGCGTGCAGTGGAGCCGCACCTATATGCTCTCATCTTCCACAGCGCAAACGTTCCTGTTTTCCGTGGTTCAGACCGCGGACGGGGGATTCCTGGTGGGAGGCGACCGATCCTTTTACGACTATCGGACCGGCCAAACGACGTATTCTATTGTCCTGTTGAAATTGAACCCGGACGGGACGGTTCAGCAGGGGTGGGAGCTAACGGGCGGAGACCCTACCTTGGGAGGTATGGTGACCACAGCCGACGGGGGCGTTCTGCTGGTGGGGACTACGGTGGTTGGAGTGAATTCCCAGAACCTGAAAGACGACGATATCCTGACGGTGAAACTGGATAGCGCGGGGAACGTCCAGTGGAGCCGGACCTACGGGCGGCCTGGCGTTCTGGATGAGGGAGGCACGGCCGTGGTGCGGACGCCGGATGGAGGCTTTCTGCTGGCCGGAAATACCCACAATTCCAGTTCGGGTTTTGATGCCTATGCGGTGAAGATCGATGGAGCGGGAAACGTCCAGTGGAGCCGGACCTATGACGGCGGCGGAGGCGAGGGGATTACCACACCCCCATCCAAACGTTCTCAGGCCAAGGAAGCTGTGGGGACCTATGACGGCGGCGGAGGCGAGGGGATTACCACGGCCGTGATGGCTGTCGATGGGGGCTTTCTCCTGGCAGGCGATACATGGCCGGACCCTACTGCCTATGACGACATGTATGTCGTGCGGACGGATGCGGTGGGCGAAAGCGATTGCAACGCAGTCCCTGTGGTCACCGGGACGACAACACCGACGATCGCCGTATCGACGTTTGTGCCGGATAGCAGTCCGGTTTCCCTGACCGCTGGAACGTTGGCGTTCCCGAGCACGGTTCCGGCGACCCACTCGGAGAACCGCTGCCGGTATCGGCTCTACCTGCCGCTGGTGGTGCGGGAGCCGTGAAGGGGATTTCCGCGATCACCGGGAAATAGTTTTTTGTCCGATTCACCCAAGCCGAGTTCGAGGAGACCTGCCGGCGCATCCGACAGGAACAGAAGAAGCTTGAGGCGGTCACCC